>JBCBGC010000074.1:0-38919 GCA_038527215.1 Bacteroidota bacterium | reverse complement strand
GTCAATCCACCGGGCCTACCTGTACAGCATATGAATGGGCTGACCCCCGCCCCTAGCGGAAAGGTCTACGCCACCAATGGCTCCTTGTATGAAATCGCTCCCAAAGGAGATGAATTTATCGCCCAGCGACTGGATGTACCTGGTTCCGATATATTTATTAGCCTCGCTGCCCAAAACGACCTGCTTTGGTTAGGGACAGATGCGGGCAAAATTCACACCATCCAAGAAGGCAACATCCGGCAAAGCTGGGACTTGTCTTCCGAGGGTAAAACCCTGTTTTATTTGTATCCGGACCAGCAGGGAGACGTATGGTTTTCTCAGGCCCCCAGCCACAAGCCTCTGGTAGGTACTGGAAAAATCAAAGCCGACGGAACCGTGGTCCGCTATGGTAACCCCCACGGTTTTACCCAACGGATCCTGGTCATAAAAGAAGGCCCCCGCGGGAATTTATACCTGGCAGGAATTGGCAAGGAAACCTATCTCTACGTGTATGAACGAGCTACCGATACCTTCCTCAATCTCAGCCCTACCATTTCTTTCCCCGTAAATCCTGGTTTTGAAGTCCATGATCTTTCCGTATCACAAAACGGAGAAATCTTCCTGGGTACTACCAGTGGCTTACTCAAGGTAAAGGAAAATCAAGTCGAAAGATTACAACTGCCTGGATTCAAGCCAGACATTGAAGTTCGAGGGCTAGGGCATCACAAAGACGGAAGCCTATGGTTAGCCACCGAAAAGGATGGCCTGATCCGATACCAGGATGGAGAGACCCTTTCCCTAAATGAATATAGCGGGCTACCAGAGGAAATCATGGATTATCGCTCTATTCGATTTGATCGAGAAGACCATATATGGGTAGGAACCTATGAAGGGATTGCCTACAGCCGTAGTCCGGAGGCTTTGCCGCATTCTACCCCTAAGCCACAGCTAGCCAGCGTGCGGGTAGACGGACACCTTTCGATTCAGGGAGAAATACATCGTTTTCCCTTCAAAACCCCCCATCAATTTGAATTCCGTACGCCAGGATATCCCCAGCACGGGATTCAATATCAAATGCGGTTTGCCGGAGAAGATTGGGGACCTGTAACCCAGGATCCCATCTGGGCCCATGAAGTACTGGCTCCCGGATCCTACTTTATGGAGGTAAGAGCCCGCCACGCCGGAGCCTATGAGTGGAGTCCCCGTTTAGAAATCCCCTTTCTGATAGAGCAGGTTTGGTATCTCAAACCTTTGGCCTTCATCCTCTACCTGGTCAGCCTGGGTATGCTGGTTTGGGTGGGAGCAAAATGGCATTTCCGAAGACTCAAAGCTAAAAACCAGGCGCTGGAAACCGTCATCAGCCTGCGCACTGCAGATTTACAAAAAGCCACGGAAGAAGCGAAAGAAGCGAATAAGGCCAAAAGTGATTTCCTTGCCAATATGAGCCACGAGATCCGAACTCCCATGAATGGCGTCATCGGCATGACAGATTTATTGTCAGATACCCGGCTCAACGATGAGCAGCTTGACTATGTGCAGACCATCCGCTCCAGTAGCAACAGCCTGCTGACCATCATCAACGATATCCTGGATTTCTCAAAAATTGAATCCGGGAAAATGGAAATTGATCCGCATACTTTTGGACTCCGTTCGAGCCTGGAAGAGGTTATGGATATGTTTGTCCCAAAAGCCGCGGCCCGCAATATCGAGTTGCTGTATCTCCTGGATGAAGATGTCCCGGATTTTATCGTGGGAGATGGGGTACGGATTCGTCAGATTCTGATTAATCTGATCAACAATGCCTTGAAATTCACCCATGAAGGAGAGGTTTTTGTCAAAATAGAAAAAGTGCCAAAGCAGGGGACCCAGGCAGGATTTCAATTGAAATTTTCGGTCAAAGACACCGGGATTGGGATCCCTCCAGCGAAACAAGTAAGCCTGTTCGAAGCCTTTACCCAAGCAGATGTCTCTACCACGCGAAAGTATGGCGGGACCGGACTGGGACTGACCATTTGTGCCCGTCTATGTCAATTGATGGGAGGTAGCATCGGGGTGGAAAGTGAAGAAGGCAAAGGCTCGACCTTCTATTTCTTCATCCAAACAGAAACCGGCAGCCCTACCGATGAGCAACCTAAAATCCAGGTGGATATGGCCCAGCTCAAGGGTAAACGGGTTCTGGTCGTGGATGATAATGCCACCAACCGTGATATTTTACGTCGCCAGTTGGAAAAATGGAACATTGAACCCTGCCTGGCCGAGAGCGGAGAGGAGGCGCTAACCTACCTTTCTCATCACGGCTTACCGGATCTGATCCTTACAGATTTCATGATGCCGGAAATGGATGGGGTAGCCTTTACCCAACAGCTCAAGCGACTTTATTTAGATCAAACTCCGCCAGTCATGATGCTGAGTTCTGCCAATTCAGTAGATAAATCCTTGAAAGAGGCTGGCCTCTTCCAAAGCATCCAATCCAAGCCTGTGCGGCAGCACATCCTGCTCGAAACCCTGGCCAGCTTGCTGCAGGCAGATATTCAGCGCCACCAGCGCCAGGTCAAGCCCGAGCAAACCGATAAGTCGGCCTTCGGGAAACGCTATCCCTTCCGCATTTTGGTGGCCGAGGACAATCCCGTCAATCAAAAACTCATTCGCAGGGTCCTCAGCAAACTAGGCTACGAAATCGTCCTGGCCGAGAATGGGCAACTGGCCTTGGAACAGTGTCAGCAGGAGACCTTTGATTTGGTCTTTATGGATGTGCAAATGCCCGTCATGAATGGCTTTGAGGCAACCGAAAGAATTCGGGCAGACTTGTCTACGCAACATCAGCCCCTGATCGTTGCCATGACCGCCAACGCCATGCAGGGGGACCGGGAGAAATGTCTACAGGCCGGGATGGATGATTACATCAGTAAGCCCTTCCGGCAACAAGACCTGTTAACGCTCTTGGCCAAATACGGGGACAAAATTTGGGAAACGGCTCCGGCCTAGGACCTTCCCTTCTAAAAGCTCAACGGCAGGAATTTCCTGCCGTTTTTTTTTCCCAACGCAACCATTTCTCCGGGAATCCCCTCTATTCAGTGTTTTTCAAGCATTCCTTTACGCATAGGCTACAGCAAAAGGAAAGTCTCCGCTACTTCATTTTTCCATTTCAACCTTTCTATCTTTTCATGAAAAAGCTAGTAGCATTCCTCATGGCCTGTTATGGGCTCCCTATGCTCTGGGCTCAGGACTCTCCTGCCCAACCTGCTCCGACTTCTTATCTTCTGGCTGGCCTGACCATTTCCGGCCATCAATATTCCCATGCCTCCGCGATCAAATCCATCAGCGGCCTGAATGAGGGAGAGGTCATCACCATTCCAGGATTCCAGGTCAGCGAAGCACTCAAGCGCTTGTGGAAAGAACAATTATACGCCGACCTGGCCGTGCATACTGATTCTATCAAAGGAGAGAAAATCTGGCTCCGTATCGAGGTTACCGAGCTTCCACGCCTGTCTGAGGTGCGATTTGAAGGGGTGAAAAAAAGTCAATTAGAAACGCTGAAAGAAAGGCTAAACCTGCGTAGCGGGATTCTATTTACCGAGGCTAAGCGCCAAAGCACCGCGCGTATGGTGCGGAATTTCTACGTAGAAAAAGGCTTTTATGAAGTAGCCGTTAACATTGAAACCAGCTTGGACCCGATGTTGAGAAGGGGACAGCAAGTTTTAATCAAGGTAGATAAAGGCAAAAAATCCCGACTGACGGACATACAGTGGGAAGGGGCCTCTGCTTTCTCCGAAGGTAAACTCAACCGTCAGCTCCGGGCGCTAAAACCTCATGCCTGGTACAAATTCTGGCAAAGCGGGAAGTACACTCGCCTCAAGCAGCAGGAGGCAGAACGAAACCTCTTGGCCTTTTACCAAAGAAATGGGTACCGGGATGCCAGGGTGGTGAGAGACACGCTTTTTTTCTCCGAACCCGGAAAGCTCCGCTTACAATGGAAAATCAGCGAGGGGCAGCCTTACTATCATCGGGGCATTCGTTTTGTCGGCAACATGAAATACGATGAAGCCAGCCTGAAAAAGCTATTGGGCATCCAGAAAGGGGATCTTTATTCGGCAGAGAAATTGGAGGAACGCCTGTTCGCTTCGCCTACGGGTACGGATATCAGTGCGCTATACCTCGACCAGGGCTACCTGTTCTTCTCGGCCAATCCGGTAGAAGTCGCCGTAGTTGGGGATTCCATTGATGTGGAAATCCGGATGTATGAGGGAGGTCCAGCCCGGATCCGCAAAGTAGAAGTGGTGGGGAATGACAAAACTTCGGATGATGTGATCAACCGGGAACTGTCAACCCTTCCGGGCGATGTCTTTAGCCGGGCGGCCATCATTCGCAGCCAGCGTAGCCTGATGAGCCTGGGATACTTTGAAGGACAAACCATGAACGTGGTGCCCACGCCCGATGCCGAAAATGGCACGGTGGACTTGCGCTATGAGTTGAAAGAGCAGATGACGGATAAATTTCAACTCAGTGGGGGCTGGTCGCCTTATGTACGGGATGATAATGACAACATCATTGGCGGAGGATTTTCAGGCACCGCTCAAATCAACTTCAATAATTTTTCTACCAAGCGCCTCTTTAACCGCAAGTCCTGGACCCCGGTCCCTATGGGCGATGGGCAGAAGATGAACCTGGCCTTTCAGGCGGTAGGCTCGCAGTCCAAGACCATCAGCTTTTCTTTCCTCGAACCCTGGATGGGCGGCAAAAGACCCAATTTCCTGGGCTTTAATACGGCTTACAGCAGCTATCGCTACCTGGAAACAGATTCCCTGGACAACCTTTCTTCAGAATTCAGCAGCAGGACTTTTTCTGCCTCCATCGACTATGGACGACGCCTGCGCTTCCCAGATCGCTATTTCCGCTATGATGTCTCGTTGGGCTACAAATATTACGACCTGAAAAACCCAGGGATTTTTTATCCGGTTTTCGAGGAAGACACCGAAGCGGTCTTGCACGCCATTACCTTGCGCCAGCAGCTCAGCCGCAACAACCTGGATGATCCCAATTTTCCTACCACCGGTTCTATCAACACCTTTAGTGTAGAGGTCACGCCTCCCTATGTGGCGCTGGGCATTGGCGACGGAGGGGCGGCGACTACGCCCGCCGAGAAGTACAAACTCATGGAATTCCATAAGTGGAAACTCAATAGCAGCTGGTTCTTCAACCCCGTGGGTAAGGCGGTCCTCCACCTGCACGGAGAAGCGGGTTATGTGGGGGGCTATGGGCAGGACGCACCGCCCTTTGAACGATTTATGCTGGGCGGCTCCGGCATGCAGACGGGCTTCAGCGGGCTGATGGGCACCGAAGTGGTGCCCTTGCGGGGCTACACGGAGCAGGTATTCGACAATGACCAGAATTTCTATCCAGCTTATCATCGCTATGCCATTGAACTCCGCCATCCGATCCCCCATGCGCCATTTCCGGCCTGGGTGCTGGGCTTTGCGGAAGCTGGGGCTGGCTATGAAAGCGTAAAAGATTTGCGGTTTACAGGGCTCAAGCGCTCAGCGGGGCTCGGTATTCGCGCCAATGTCCCTATGCTGGGCATCCTGGGCCTGGATTGGGGCTATGGCTTCGACAACGATCCGGAAACGGGCAAGGTGTCCGGCAGCCATTTCCATTTGTCCTTCGGCACCCGTTTTTAACGATGAGTAACCAACCTACCTACAGCAGAACCAACTTTAGCGTTCCTTTTCAGGCTGGCCCTTCGGGGCTGGCCGCTTTTTTTGAAAGCCACGAATGCACGAATTAAAGACTAATCAGAAGCTATTCGTCCCTCATTCGAGAATTCGTGGCTTCCTGTTAAAAAGGCCACGAATGCACGAATTAAAGACTAATCTAAAGCTATTCGTCCCTAATTCGAAAATTCGTGGCTTTCCTGTAAAAGGGCCACGAATGCACGAATTAAAGACTAATCAGAAGCTATTCGTCCCTAATTCGAAAATTCGTGGCTTTCCCTACCGATTCACCACATCAGGATTCCCCATCAAACCCCGACGATAGTTCTGGAAACACATGCGGATTTGGTCCTCGGTATTCATCACAAAAGGACCATAAGAAAAGACCGGCTCATTCAAAGGCTGCCCCCCAAGCACCAGGAATTCCGCTTCTTCTTCCGCGTACAAGTTGATGATGCTTTCTCCCCTTTGGTACAAGGCAAGCTGGTGCGTATCCAGCTTTCGTCCCCCTTCAATCTCCAGAGAACCCTTAATCATATAAATAAAAGCATTGTGGGTCGGTTCTGTAGGAATGTCCAGCCGGGTATCCGCTTTGAGTTTTGCATGGTAATAAAAAGCCGGCGTAGGGAGCTCAATCCTGGATTTTGCCTCGTTCAATTCTCCCAGGACTACTTTGATCCAGATTTTCTCCGTCTCGATCAAGTCCATGTGATCTTCCCGATGGACCGTGGTAAAGGGCTTATCAAACTTATGCTTAGCCGGCGTATTAAGCCAGATCTGGAAGCCATGATAATCACCTCCTTCATCATACAATTGCTGCCCGGATTCCTCCATATGAATAGCCCCTTTGCCGGAACTAAACATCATGAAGTCCCCCTTTCCGATCTGGAAATCATAATCCAGGCTGTCCTTGTGGTGCCCCGTACCTTCCAGAAAATAGGTCGTAGGCGTTACCCCTGCATGCGGGTGAGCGTCCACCCGCAGCGGATCGGTACCCGCTTTTACATTGACCGGCCCAAACTCGTCAAAGAGCACATAGGGAGACACATAATCCAATTGGTTGCCCGCGAAAGCCCGAAGCACCGGCAGGGTCCCAACATTGACCCCATCAGCCCGCAAAATCTGGTAGACCTTGCGTTTGCTGTTGGCGTGATACATGCCAGAATTACTGACCAGCAGGGAGCCTGAAACCAGGCTCATACCCATCATTGCGGAACCTTTGATGAACTTACGTCTTTCCATAATCCCAATATACGATGTTTAAACATTGAAACGAAATTGACGGGAATTGGTTCGGCAAAAAATCTGGGGAATAAGCCCCGGATAAATGACTTTTGCCCTACAAGCTGTATCTTGGGTTTTTACTTAATCCTATGCCCCAGAATGTACGTCAAGGCGAGGAATTGCATGAAGGCCCTCTGAAGCAGTTTCTCCACCAGTCCCAGCTTATCTCTTCTCCTGAAGCTGAGCTACACGTTTCCCAATTTTCCAACGGTTTTTCCAATCTCACCTACCTCCTGAAAGTAGAAGGGAAGGAGTTTGTGCTACGACGTCCACCTTTTGGCGCGATCAAACGAGGCCATGACATGGGCCGAGAATACAAAGTGCTTTCGAATCTCCATCAGGCCTTTCCTAAATCGCCGCAAGCCTACGCCTTTAGCGATGCCCCGGAGATATTGGATTGTCAGTTCTATGTCATGGAAAAAGTGGACGGCATCATTTTGTCTACCAGAGAAGCGAAAAAGCGAGCGATTCCGGCAGACCAGTTCCCGACCATCGCGGAGAGCTGGCTGGATACCTTTGTGGAGCTGCATAAGGTGGATTATGAAAAAATCGGGCTGGGTGATCTGGGTCGACCCGAAGGCTACGTAGCCCGGCAAGTAACCAACTGGGGCAAGCAATACCTCAAAGCCGCCACCATGGAGATCCCGGAAGCGGAAAAACTCATGGCCTGGATGGAAGCCGAGCAGCCCACCCAATACGACTACAGCCTGATTCACAACGACTACAAATACGACAACATCGTCTTTGCTGACGAAAGCTGGGAATCAGTCCGGGCCGTGCTGGACTGGGAAATGTGCACCCTGGGCGACCCCTTGATGGACCTGGGTACCTCCATTGCTTACTGGACCATGGCTTCCGATGGCCCCATGCTGGCCAAAGGACTCCCCTCTCCCACCATCATGCCGGGCAATCCGGGCAGGACAGAAATCGTAGAGCGCTATGCAGAAAAAAGCGGCCGGTCCATTCAGCATCTGGTCTTCTATTATGTATATGGACTCTTTAAGCTGGCCGTCATCGCCCAACAGATTTATTATCGCTATCACAAAGGGCTGACCACGGATGAGCGTTTTGCCCAGTTGGATAAGGCTTGCCAAATGCTCTGCTTTATGGGCTGGCAGGCGGTGCAGAAGAAGAAGATTGAGAATTTATTCTAGGGAAAATGACGGATAGACTCAGATGAGGCGTGAGATTCAGGACAAGGGCTTTTTTCAAATCTTTTCCTATATTGAATTAAATCACAGCCTAACATTGTGGCCCCCCGAACTCCCTACATTCTACTTTCGTTTGCCAATCCGCTGACGGTTCCGGCGGAATACTTGAAGTTCCTTAACCGGGAAGCAACCAACATATCGGGACATCTGGAAAAATTTGTCCTGGAGGACCATTTTGATGTCCAGCGCCTCCCTAACGCCACCACCGAAGATCTGTTTAACACCGTAGAGCAATGGCAGGCCCACAAGGACCTGCTCCTCTTTCACTTTGGTGGGCACGCCTCAGGTCCGGTCCTGATGCTCAACACCGAAGAAGGAGACACAAAGATAGCTAATGGACAAGGCTTAGCCCGACTCCTGGGATCTATTCCCTCCCTCAAGCTGGTGTTTTTAAATGCCTGCGATACTGAGGAATCCGTCCCCTTATTGTTGGAAGCTGGGGTAAAAGCCATCATTGCGACTGACGCACCGGTGCAGGATGCCATGGCATTGGACTTTGCAGACCGTTTTTACCAAAATCTGGCCAATCATCAGGACATTCGGACCTCTTTTGACCGGGCCAGCATGTACCTGGAGACGAAATATCATTTAAAAACTTCCCCGCCTACCTCGAGTGGCGTTTATTTCGAGACGATGATGCGCAAGCAGCAGGAGGAAGCGGCGACTTATCGCCGGATCAGGCCGGAAAAACCTGAGAAGGAAGAAAAAGTGATTCCCTGGGGGCTTTACTATGCGGAAGGCCATGAAAAAGTGCTCCAATGGAAAATTCCGAATTTTTCCAGACAACGGGCAGATAAAGAACAAAAACGGAGGCGCTCAACGGCCCTGATCGGGGTGATAGGTGCTGTCCTGGCCACTGTCATCACTTTGGCAGTCTGGCGTCCCTGGGTAGCGCCAACCCTGGACCTGACTTTATCTTTTTATCAAGACTCTACCTTGACGCAATTCATCGAAACGGGAACTGTAGATATCCAATACGGAGAGGCTCCTGAAGCCGCCTTTTCCCTACAAAATGGACAACTCACGCTTAAGGATATTCCCCAGGAGTTTTCGGAAACAGAGTTGAGTATAAAACCTCATTTTGAAGGATTTTCGGATCGCTTACAACGTCTCCAGATTCCTTCGGGAGGGGGAGCTCTGGCCCTTTTTGTCCCGCCCCTTGTTTACCAAACCATCGTCAAAGGAACCCTTAAAAATCCACAGGGACAGGCTCTGGCAGGAGCCACGATCTTATATGCCGGGGATACTACTGAAACCAATACCCTTGGAGATTTTCAATTTTCCCTCCCCTTTCCTGAAGGCACAACCAAAAGAATGCGAGTGATCTACCAACAAACCGAAATCTACAATGGTGTCGAAGCAATTTTTCCGGAAATTTCGCTTACCGTGGACCTGCAACCTTAGGGTGTTGATCTTCCTCCTCTCCACTTTACTGTTCATGCAGGAAATCACGGCCCAGAGTACCCGCCTTCGCGCCAAATTCTGGTACAAAGGCGAAGCTTTTACTGGTAACCTTTCCGGGCGTCTGGGAGACGCCCGGAGCTTTACCCTGGACTCCAATGGAGAGATAGACCTGCAGATTTCAGCTGAGGATGAAATTCGGATGAGCCTGAATGGGAATGAATGGGAAATCCGTTCTCCCATGAACGGACGAATTCTTCTACCCAAAAATGCCGAGTTGTCTATTCCTATTTTGATCGCCCAAAAAGGGGAAGCAGACCCTTCCAGTCGCATCATGAACAGACTGCAGACCCTGATGACCAGCCAACAGCGAGGCGATAAGGAAATCAGGGCTGAAGTAAATGTGTTGCAGGACAGCCTGAAACAGTTCTTTCAGGCCAATTTCGACGCTACGGTAAAGGAGATGGTGGAAGTACTGGATGGCATCCGGGAGGAAAGAGAAAAGCTGGAAGAAGCCAATGCCCAGCAGGCAAGAGCCATTCAGCGACGAGGACAACTCAAGACCCTCAATCAACTGACTGCTAGCATGGATTTTTATGTCACGAGACTGGCTGACCTACAGGATGCCTTTGAAGATCACGGAAAAAAAGCCCTGATCAATCAATGGGCGGTCGAGGAGTTGGAAAACAAAATCATCGCATATAATGATGCCTACGAAAGGCTGGATTCACTAGAGCAAATCATTCTGAATCAGGCTGCCGTCTACTGGCCAGGGGCCTATGAGGCCAGGGCTGAGCTAAAAGGCTTGCTGACCTTTACCCTTTTCACCGTACATGATCAGCAAGTAAAAGAAGCCAAAGTTCTGACCAGAGAAATTACGGAGTTTCGCGATCGGCGGGTTCCCAGAAGAGAAAAGCGACGGAAAAGAGAAATCCAACGCTCAGTGGATGTGCTCGTCAATGATATCCGTGGCAGCATTCGCCGCATCAAGGAATTAAATGGATCAGTCTTCCAGGTCCTGAAACCCATGCCGGAAGACTAAGCTCCTAATACTGTTCCAGGAACAACATCCTTACGCCAAAGGTGATGGCATTGGCTCCACCGGCTCGCTGTTCTTCCAGCAGGAAGGTATGGGCGACGAATAGGGCATGCTTACCAAATAGTAAATATTGGGCGCCAGCCGAAACAGAGATCGCATTACTCCTGAGGAAATATCCCTCTTCTTCCATCCAGGGAATACTTCCGGAAACCTGGTTGTAATTGAAGGAGGAAAAAATCACAAAATTGTCCGTTGGCATCAGGCCCAGGAGGAAATTAGCGGGCAGGCTCAAAGGGCGGTTGGCCGCTTCTTCCCAGCCGGTTAACCGGGGGAGAATATTTACCTCTGCCGTACCTTGCATGACCAGCCCCAGTTGGCTGTTTCCCAATCTAAAAAACTGGCTAACCACCAATTGATTTTGGATCAGTGGGTCCTTGGTAATTCCTCCTCCGTCGGATACAGAAAAAAGGGCACTATGCTGAAGACTCAGGTCAAAGCCTTTGCCGATTAAGCCAAAAGGTCGCCAGCGAATACGAGGGCCTATACGCCAGGAGCTGTTGTTGCTGTACAAACCCTCAGGATTGGTCACCAGGCTTTGAGATACATCCACCCCAAAGTTCCAGCGTTGGTCCAGGCCATAGGTTAATTGCAGAAGGCTTTGATGAATCTGAAATTCTGTAGGATAGCGTTGAAAAGGTGCTTCGCTCCAGTCAAATGCCGTTGCGCCATAAGCCATGCTGTGAACAGCATTTACTTCGAATTCATTGGTTCCCAAAGCGAAGGCGGAGGTATTACTTAAGAGCAAGCCTTTGCGCTTTTCACCCAGGTCATCCTGCTGGGCCTGAGCAAAGGGGGAAAAACCCACACTGATAAAGAGTAGCAATATGATGCGGTTCATGATGGATTACAATTATTGGACCTGTACGGTAATGGCATTTGAATAAGAAGGTTCAAAAGAGCCTTGGGGGCCAGCATAAAAATCTGTCCCCAGACTAACTTTCAGGGTATAAATGCCCGGCGTGAGGTTACTGTTTTGGGTAAATTTGAGTTCCGTTTCCGAAACATTATCATAGGTAAACCAATAATAGGAGTCCGACGGTGCATGATACATTTCCACTTCATAGTCATAACTTTCACCGATAGGAACGGGCGGAAAATCTCCCGAAATCGTTACCTGAGTCCCTGGCACAATTGGACTGGCGTTGATGAAATTAAGCTTAGCGGTAACGATCACAGTATAGCTTAACTGAAGGGTGGCAAAAGTAATGTCGGACACCCTAACTGAAAAGGGACCTGCCAGGGCTGAATCCGGAATGGTACAGGAAGGAAAAAGCGTTCCTAGGCCTTCTATTTGCATAGGAAAATACTTATACCAGGTACTCCAGCCTTCTTTTTTTCTTATTTGTCTACCCGACACGCTAGGTTCTCCAAATCGCCCGGTGAAGGTCACCTCGGTTCCCCTGGGGCCAGAAAGCGGAGAAGCCTCGGAAATAAAGCCTGGTTTCACCAGCTCTATCTGATCACCATAATCCCAGGGAGTCAGGATCATGGTAGCCGAACCATATTCCTCATATCGGTCATCAAATCTCCCTATAAATCTTCCTTCCACCCGAATTATGGAGCCGTCTTTTTTCACAATCCCGATCGGATCCTCTCCCAAAAATTCCGGGCTGTATCGACAGAGGGGTACAGAGCCTGTATTACAGTCTCCGAATACATCAAATATCAAGACATCTCCATCATCTTCTTCACATAGACAAAAGAAGAAGGTTTCCAAACCTGTACTGATATTTTGAGCATTTCGGAAATCCCCGCTCACCCTGGCCCAGTCATTATTGACATTGGTTATCCCCCCTAGTCCATTAGGAATGACCACGGTATTGGGGCCACCGGCCAAAGGAGCATTAGGAGATACTTTTCCGGTTTCCACTTCAAAAAGTAAGCTATCTGAGTAGCAACCTTCAGACAGTTCCAGAAATACAGGCACCAAGGAGTTCTGCGCATTCATCGGGACATTGGTGGCGATGATCTCGTCATTGCTTCCTCCCACCACATAATGGGACCAACCAACGTTGGCAGAGGTGATACTGATACTTCCAAAGCGTACGCGCTCGATTTCGGCTCCATCTTCTACGTATAAAGTTACCTGGCCGCCCAGGTCATTTTTTCGAGGAAAAACCTGGAGAACCTTGGGGCGCGGATGCACCCAGATCGAATTGGCTTCGGATTCGCCTTGCGTGGTAGAAACTTTAAGGTCCCCACTCGTTGATCCACCAGGCATCGTAAAGGTAATACGGTCTTCATAGTCGGACACTGTGATTACCGGTCCGGCCAGCAGGATGGGGCCATTTTCTCCTGGAATACTCACCACGACCTCCCCTTGTTTAAAGTTGCCGCCTCGGATGGTCATAACACAGCCGGCTGCAATCCGGCTGGGGCTGATCTGATTAATAAAAGGGCTGCTGGTGGGGCTCTCCTTGATGACAAATTCCAGGCTGTCTGCCCCATATTGATTGACAATGCTGACCCAGCCTGTCTCTGCCCCGGGAGGGACATTGAATCTAAGCTCATCAAAACTGGCTTGATTTAAGGTCGCCGTGAGATTGGGGGTAAAAATGACCTGAGTCTCTCCTTCAAAAAAGTTGGTCCCCTGAACATGAATTTCTCGCCCGACCCAGCCCCAGGTAAAATCAATATCTGTAATGGCTGGAGTGCCTTTTATGCGAAGTTCCTCATAGATCAAGCTGATCCCTCCATCTGAAGTCACTTCCAAAGGCCCGGAAAGAGCGCCTTCCGGCACCTTTACCCGGAGGGTGCGTCCTCCAGAAACGGAGAGTTCCTTTGCTTCAATCCCAGGGGCAAACACTACCGTAGGATTTCGAAGGTCGAAATTCACGGAAAAAGTGATATTCTCTCCTACACTGGCCAGCGCAGGACTAAGGTCCAGCAAAGAGGGCAACACCTCAAATTCTGCCCGGTTGGACATACCTTCTTCCGTCTCAATGAACACATCATATTTCCCGACAGAAAAGCCTTCAGGCACCAACATGGTCAGTTCTTTATTATCCCCAGCCAGTTCTGATTCTTCAATCAAGTAGTCCCCAAAATTCAGAGAACTGCGATAATTCAGTCCCTCGCCTTGTATCACAATCGGCTGCCCTATTTGGGCAGCAAAAGGCTCAATTTTATCTATCCTTGCCTGAGTGGCTTTTTGACATCCATTAAGGCTAAGGAGCAATAGCCCTCCCATCAGCAGGAAGAAGCAGGCTTGATTCCGAAAAGAATAAGTCGATTTCATATCGATGAAATGAAAAAAGTAAGACCAAATGAATGTTATTTAAGCAGGATTTTGTGATAAGCGACCTGGTTACGAGCATCCTGAACCCGTAACAAGTAAAGGCCTCGGGCCAGTCCGGAAAGATCAAAGGACCAGTGATGCTCTCCGGCTTGCTTTTGCTCATAGCTATGATGATGGATGCGTCCTGTCATATCTATGAGTTGTATTTTCAGCTTAGTGCGCTGAGGAAGGAAAATCCGAGCCTCCACCAGTCCCATCGTGGGATTGGGGTAGACCGCTGAGATTTGCAGGCCTTGAGCAGGGCTGGCATTTTCAAGATCGGTCAGCATTTCGCACCGATCCCCGATCCCATTCTGGTTTTGATCCAGAAACTGAACGGGACCGCCACCGAGCCAATTGGACTGACAGTCCTGCTGGGCAAAGCCACTGGGCACCCCCTGGTTTTGATTAGCCGTAAGGTCAGAGACTTGGGCCACTGTACTATTATCCAGGCCTGGAAGGCCATCGTTCATGGGGAAGTAGGCGACCAGTCCGGCTTCTGAGCCAGTGAGTTCGGTATGCATAGCTTGCTGGATTTCCGCCTGGGAGCGTTTTACGTTCCAGATTCGGACCTCATCTAGTTTACCATTGAAATATTCATTTCCGAAGGTTTTGCCTACGGTGAGATTATTGGCATCAGGGACGATATGATTGGAAGACTGCCCGCCTCCGATGAGTTGACCATTGAGATAAATACGCCTTTCCTGCCCGTCATAGGTAGCTGCTACATGCTGCCATTTTCCACTGATGTCTCCCACATTTATCCTGACATCATTATCCCACCAATAATGGACGATCTGGCTCCCGGACAGCCGGAGAGCGTTTACCTGATTGCTGTTGCCATAATTTCCGTAGCCGATGATCCCGAAATTTCCCATGGACTCCGCATAGATCCAGGCTTCCAAGGTGTAATGACTATCCCCTACAGGGATGCCACTGGGATTGGAAACGATAACATGGTCGTTCAGACCATCAAAGTCCAATCCGGTTGTAATTTCTCCAGGACAGTTATCAGTGTCATCTGGCAAGCCATCCTTGTCGACATCCTCTGAGAAATGAAAAAGGGAAAGTTGATCGTCAAAGGCAGCAGCTCCCAGGATCTCATATTTCCCATCTCCATCGTAATCAGCCACACTTACAGCTTTTGCACCGGAAGCCAAGTCAGACAACAGCCGCTCCCTGAAGAGACCGGCACCCATATTTTCAAACCAAAGGAACTCATTGTGTCCTTTTACAGCAAAAACAAAATCCCAATCCCCATCTCCATCCAGATCCTGGATAGAAATATCCTGAGGATCAGAAACGCCCGTAGAAATAAAGTGCCTGACGAACTGCATGTTTCCGACGTTCTCCATCCAGGCGAGGTAGCCTGGGCCTTCATAAAAGATTCCCATATCCAGATCACCATCCCCGTCTAAGTCCTCTAATTCTACTCCTATTCGTATGTAATATCCCAGATCGACTTCCTCTGAGGTAAAGGATTCAAAACCATTATTTTCGAAAACCATGAGCCGGAACTTAGCGGAAGCTACGATATCTATATCGCCGTCCTGATCGAGGTCTCCTGCTCTTATGTAGCCTCCATCGTTGGGAAACGGATAAGAACTTGTAATCTCATGGACGACGAAGGAGAATCCATTGGTCTGATTTTCGTACCAAAAGATTTTATCCTTACAAGCCCCCAAAACGTCTATGTCTCCATCCCCATCTACATCCTCAGCGAATACAGTAGCTGCATCCGTACATCCTCCGGCAATAAAATCTGTGTAAAAGGTTACCCCATCCACATTGGGATACCAGATTACCTGAGCGGCATTTTTCTGAGTTACCAGGATATCTGGCTTACCATCCCCATTCAAATCTGCAATTTCCAGGCTACTTAATTCTCCTTCGTTACTCCTGATCGAATGGCGGACAAAGGTCCCGTCCCCCTGGTTTTCGAATCGCAATACATTGCCTGGCGCACCCGTAATGGCCACAAAGTCCAGGTCGCCGTCCAGGTCCAAATCAGCTTCATGGATGTCCACCAGATCAGGTATACTATCGGGCAAGATTACTTCCCGAGACAGTCCCTGGGGATACTGTTCCAAAAACATCAACCGCTGGTAACTGGAAAAAATCAGGTCCAGGTCTCCGTCTCCATCGAAATCACCCGGCATGGCTGCCCAAGGTTGGTCTACACTCGATTGGATGATTTGCTGCACATATCTACCTCCACCTTTATTGGCGAAATATGACAGGGTTCGTTCCTCACTGGCTACGGCTAAAATATCTTTATCACCATCCATGTCCATATCGGTAGCCAGAATGGTTCGAACTTTTTCAGCATTTTTCCAGATGGGTGTTTGTTCTGTAAAGCTTTTATCGCCATTGTTTTTGAGCCAACCGACCATATTATCATCGGCGGCCGCATACAGGATATCCTTCCAACCATCCTCATCCAGGTCTACCCCAAGCACCATTCTGGCTCCGGTGGCAGAATCAGAAATGGTTCTGGCCTGGAATTGGGTTTGGTACATATTTTCATACCACACGAGCTTGTTGTCTATTGAAGAAGCCGATATAAGGTCCAGGTCTCCATCCCCATCCAGGTCAGCGGGATATACATGTCGTGCTCCCTGGGCCGAATCGGTGATCACTTCAGGAACAAATACTTCTGATCCGGTATTCCGGAACAGCCTCACCTGATTATCTTCACGGGAAGCAGAAAGTATATCGACATCTCCATCCTGGTCCATGTCAACCGCCGTAACCGACCAGGCCCCCAGAATCTGGTCCCCCACGATATGCTGGGTAAAACTCAGATTTTGATTTTCCAACCAAACTACCTGATTATCCAAATGATTGGCAAAAAGGATATCAGGGTCCCCATCCCGATCAATATCCTCTGCTTTTACCGAGATAATACCTGCCATTTGGCTATAGATAAGCGAGTCATAAAATATTCCCCGCCCGTCATTGATATGCCAGTGCAGAGTGCTATCCCAATAGGAATTTCTTAAAAAGTCCAGATCTCCGTCCCCATCGAGGTCAATGGGAAAAATATCCGTAATACCCTCCTGATAATTCCTCAGTAGGGTTATAGAATAGGTTCCGGGAGAAGGAGGGATATCACAGTTCTGGGCGACCAATGAGCCGCTTACCAAGAATCCTAATATAAAAAGGAGGGGTCCCAACCTAGGTGAATAGGAGCAAGTGCTTAACATGCTGCAAGAATTTTGATCAAACAAAACTCTGGGACATAACTATGATAGGATAAATCATCAATAATTCCAAACAGATCGGAGCAATCAACTTTACGAATAGTCAAATGGACCTGTCAGGCGCATGTGAATTCCTTTCGGTATTTTTGGCCCCATGAGCAAACTCTATTTTTTCCGTCATGCCCAGGCCTCTTATCTGGCCGATGACTACGATCAATTGTCTGAAAAAGGTCTGGCACAATCGCGTTTATTAGGGAAATACCTGGCAGACAAAAAGCAGCATTTTGACAAGATCTTCGTAGGGCCGCTCAAACGGCAGCAGCAGACCTACCAACAGGTACAAATCATCTATCAGCAGCATGGCCTATCCCTGCCCGAACCTACGGAGCTACCTGGTCTTAAAGAACATGCTGGAACCGAGGGCGTCAAGTTGGCCTATCCCCAGCTCATGCAGGTCCCGCGCCTCAAGGCTTTATTTGAAGAGCAGGTGGCGGACCCGGGAAAGCGACACAGGAACACTTTGTTGATCTTCCAATATTTTATGGATGAGTGGACAGAAGGGCGGATCACCATACCGGGCATCGAATCCTGGGCGGAGTTTCGTCAGATGGTGAAAAAAAGTCTGGATGAAATTTTTGTCCAAACCCAAAAAGGAGAAAAAATTGGGATTTTCACCTCGGGCGGGACCATTTCCTCTATCACCGCGGAAGCCCTCAAACTGGACCGGGAACAACGCGTAGCCGCCATGAATTTCTCTGTACGCAACACCTCTTTCTCCACCTTCTTTTATAGCCGGGGACAGTTTAATTTGCTTAGCTTTAATGAACTCCCGCACCTCCCGGAAGAGATGATTACTTTTGTTTGATACTCCTACATTTCTATGGCAACAACCTATCTGGACGGTACCCGCGAACAATTTAAAGCCTTCATGGATCTTCCCGAAGAAGGCCCTTTTCACATGCTGAATCTGCTCAAGTTTAAAGAAACCGTGGATGAAAGCGGCAAAACCGGGCGAGAGCAGTACAACGAATATATGCGGGCCGCGGCTCCCTTTCTCCAAAAGGCTCAGGCGGATGTGCTCTACTATGGAGAAGCTCAAATGAACCTGGTTGGTCCAGCCGAAGAAAAGGACTGGGACAAGGTGCTGATTGTTTCCTATGCCAATAAGGAGGCCTTTGCCAACATGGTCACCCATCCGGACTACCCCACTGCCCTCCGTAATGCAGCGCTGGCCGATTCCCGGCTGCTCGTTATGACTGCTGGCCGAAAGGGATAATCCCTCCTGCCACTAAAAAAAGACCTTAACGGCCGGGGCCAGGGTGTCGGTAGGGGTATCAGGCATGCTCAGGTGCAGCCCATCAGCTTGCAGAGACCACTGCACTTCCCCTTCATAATTCATCATTTCCACGGCTTTGATAGGCTTTTTGTCCGTCCACTGATCCTCCGCAAACGCCTCTAAGACTACGATCTCTTTTTCGGGCCAGCCCAGGAAAAAAGCGTAGAGTACCTGGTCTTGCGTCGTATAGCGTACGTCCTTCCAGGAGTACTTGATCTTCAGAAATTCCGCGTGGTTTTCAAAATTGCCTTCTGGTTCTTTGGTGGGACCTTCGCCATAGGTGTACCAGGGGCGGCTGCCATAAATGCCTTCTCCATACGTAGCAAGCCAGTTGCCCATGCCCTTCAGCACTGCCTGCTGGTTTTCGGGGATGGTTCCGTCTGCTTTGGGGGAGACGTTGAGCAACAAAACGCCGTTCTTGCTGACAATGTCAATCAAGACGTGTAGCACGTCTTTCATGGGCTTAACTTCCAGGTTTTCGGTATAGCACCAGGACCCGGTACTCACCGTCTCATCCGTCATCCAAACCTTTTCGTCCAACTCATTCTTGCGGGATTTTTCCAAATCATCCACACTCATATCCAGCGGTAAATCATCCTGCTTTCGCACAATGACCACTTCTTTGCCCCATTTTTCCGCTTTGTTGAGGTAATCTGCCGCCATCCGCCTGCGATAGGCCTCCGGAATCTGATCCAGCCAGGAATCAAACCAAATGATATCGGGTTGGTACTTCTCGGTTACTTCCTGCACCTTGGCCAGCCAGACTTCTTCCAGCCATTGCTCTTCGGGTAGGTTTCCGTACAAATACTTCAGCTCAGGGTCATCCTGGGTTTGAGGCTGAGGTGGAAAAAAGGGATAGTGGCTGTTCCAATGGGTGCGCCAGTGCTGTTTCTGCTCCTCCGTTACGGTCGAATCCGTATAGCGCTGGAGATGCTTGGCGTGATGAAAAGTCGTGATGAGTTTCATACCCCGTTTTTTCAGCGCCTCACTCAACAAACCGGTGATGTCCTTCTTTGGCCCTTTTTTCCCCGCATTCCAGGGCGTGACCTCACTGTCCCACATGGAAAAGCCATCGTGGTGCTCCGCCACTGGCCCCGCAAATCGCGCTCCGGCTTCCTGAAAAAGGCTGGCCCAGGCTTCCGCATCAAATTTTTCAGCCTTGAACATGGGCACAAAATCGTGGTAGCCAAATTCACTCACCGGTCCATAGGTTGCCTCATGATGCTCATATACATGATGACCCGGCGTGTGCATCCAACGAGGATACCACTCATCCCCATAAGCAGGCACACTGTAGACGCCCCAATGAAAATAGATACCAAATTTGGCATCCTGGAACCAGACGGGCGCTTCCTGATGCGCCGCAAGCGAGGCCCAGTCGGCTTCGTAGGTAGGGGGAATGTCTGAGGAGGGAGAAGAAGCGGGTTGGCAAGCCAGCAATAGGCTAAAGAGGCAAAGCAGCAGGAGAAATTTCACGAGCGTAGGCTTAGAAGTAATTGTCCAAAAGACAAAATGCAAAAAAAATGGATAGCCTCGACATTGAGGAAACTCAGTGGGACAACATAAAAAGGTCATACCTGTGCGTAGCGATTGTCAGCATAAGAAAGGAGGAAGATTGACAGTTTCGATTTTCCATGCACAACGCTACATACCCTAAATGATAAGATTATGAAGTACTTATTTACTATTCTGTTATGTTGGGTCTTCATCCTACCAACCCAAGCACAATCGGACCGCCCCCTTAAGGTAGCCGTCCTCACCCTGGATGCCAAGGGCCTGGATGCGGATCCCCTTTCTCTGGGCAATCTCGCCCGGGTTGAATTACAGAAAATCGGTGAATTTGAAGTAATTGACCGTTACGATATGGAAGAACTCCTCGCACCAGCGGAGATTGATTTCCAACACTGTTACAGCAAAACCTGTCTGGTCAAAGCAGGGGAAATCCTGGAAGCGGACAAAATGCTCACCGGGAACCTGGAGCGCTTTGGAGAAAAAATCATGATTATTCTCCGCCTGATCGATGTCAAAGACCGTTCCATCGAAAAGACCATCGTCAATGAGTATGTGAATTACGAGCAAGAGGTCCAGAAAATGCTGGAGATGTCCATCAACAACATTTTTAGCCGGACCAATGATCCTGCCCTGGTGCATGGACTTACCTACACCAGTTCTGTGATTTCCGTACAGCCTGCCAAGCAGCTCAACAATGGTCCACGCGTAGGCATGGCCTATGTTTTTGGCCAGACGGCCGATCGTCTGACGGCCCCCAGAAGCCAGGGAGGCTATGATATTTATCCGGTCATCAGCCAGGTAGGCTATCAGCACGAATTTCAATACCTCAGCTCTGGTAACTTCCAGGCTTTGATCGAGGTGCTGGGCATGGTCAGTGGCATGGAGCAATCCCTGTTCATCCCCAACGTAGTCTTGATGAATGGTTTTCGGCATAAAAAAAGCGGCTTCGAAATCGCTTTTGGCCCTTCTATCGGGGCCCGTAAAATGGCCGAAGGCTACTTTGTAGAAAATGAAGGCGTCAAAACCTGGCATTTGCGTCATGAGTGGAATGAAGTAGATGAAAATCTCGACCCTATTCCGAATCCCAACGAAATTGAGGAACAAATTGACAGCCGGGGAGACATGACGGTATTTTCTCGCTGGATCTGGGCGGCAGGCATTACTTTCCGCTCCGGCAACCTCAACATTCCCGTGAACATATATGCCTCTCCCTTAAGAAGGGATGTCCAGGTAGGCATTTCTGTGGGCTTTAATGTGCAGAAATATCGCACATCCCAGCGCGCCACCCCTAATCCGGGAAATTAAGCTGGCTAAATCATGGTGATTGAGCATAATAAATATTGGTTTAAGGACGGGCAGGTATACCCTGCCTGTTCTTTTTATTCTATGCGCACCAGCTTATGCTGCTTCCACTGATAGGTCAACAACGAATGGACCGTATAGCGTATCTCCGGACTGGAACGGGGGTCCTCCACCTTTTGCGAAGTATGGAGCATCTCTCCCTGTCGTAAGGCTACTTGTACTTTCCCCGCTTTCCCGCCTGAGTCATAAGGCAGGATCACCTCCGTATAGTCAAAATATTCGCCATCAGGAATTCCGTAGGTGGTGATAAAAGGATGGATATTCTCACCGTCCCAGGCAAAGTAAAAATGATCGGTCCGCTGCCCACAAGCTGAACCATAGCTGATAAAGGAAAGGATATCCTTGATCCCCGATAAGCCCTGAGAGCCGTAGGTTTCCAGCTCATATACGGTCTGAAGGTCCCGGCTGGTCTGAAAAGCGTGCGTCGCATATTTCTTACCGTTTCGAAAGGCCTTGATGCTTCCTTCCCTAAGCCCGGCACCTCTCCCCAACATAAAGCGAACCGTAGGATCGGTCTGGCTTTGGATCACAGCTTTGGCCAGGAGTCGGCTCCAGACAAAGACGATTTCGTCCCGATAGTAGACCTTTTTCCAAAGCCCTACTTTCCCATTGATCGTGTCCTTCCCCCAATTAGCGATTTCATGTAAAACCGTTCCTTCTGGTACCGTCGCCACTACCCGGGAGGAAAGGTCGGGTAAATAACGGAGGTTGACCCGGTCGGCAAAGACATATACTTCCGGAAAAAAATTGGGGTCTTTGATCGGATGTTGAGCGTGGACGTGCAGCAGCAGACCAGCTAAGAAAAGGATGAGCGTAAAGCGTTTCATAATTCGAGGATTTAGGCTCAAAATGCCTCCTTCTGTCCATTTCAACAGAGCCAATTGAGCAAATGCAGGGATTAAGCCTGTATCTGCTCCTGGCTCGCCATAATTCGCTTTTGGTCCTGCATGAGCAGAATTTGTCCGACAAAAGAAAATATCCTACTTTTAAAAGGGTTGAAAGCTGCGTCCTCTTGCGTTTGACCCAGCATATCCTATCAATTATCCGAACCGCCATGTCCACCCCCTTCTTGTTAAACGGGTCGCCCCAATTTGTTACTTTAGGTACCACTGGCTTTGACTTACAAGCTCCTGAATGGACAGGAGAAGGCGTCATGCTCAATGCCCAGGAAACTACCATGCGGAATGATGGGGGTATATTTGAGGCCAGGCTTCAGGAGATGATGCAGGATAAAGAATTAGTGGATCTGGGCACCTTGGAGTTTGAGATATCCCCCATTCCTCCCGAGATCAAGGAAAACCCGGTTCGGGCCGGAGGATTGGTCGCCCATACCCGCTCGGGCGCTTCTGCGGTGATCTTTCGCACCCCTAATTATGGAGCAGAAAATGCTGTAATGGTGCTCTACGCTGATGAAGATGGCGATCTTCAATGGGTCTTCCCAGAAGCGGACAGCCCGGACAGCAGCCACCTGCACTTTATGATTCCCAGGGACGGGGCAGAGCCTCCTTTGGGGGAAAAAGGCCCCAATCGAGGCCCCATTACCAAGCTGATGAGGAGGGTGATCCGGGTGGTCGCCTGGACCATGAAAGACCCCATCGGCAAGCGGATTTTTAAGGCGGCGAAACGCTGGGAAGATAAAAAATATGCGGGTCCCCGCTTCTTTAAGGTCGAGCCTTCGACAGATCAACAGGATGCTGCCAAATGGTTTGTCCCCATGGAGGCCGCGGATTTTGAATTGATGGGTCAGGGTAAAAGCCTCTTTTTGGTACATGGCACCTTCGCTACTGCCCAATATGCCTTCGGAGATTTAATCCTAAACCCCAGATTTCAAGCGCTTCTCCGGCTCTATGAAGGTCGGATATTTGCCTTTAACCACCCCACGGCTCACCAATCTATAGAAGAGAATGTGGATCACTTTTTGGCTGGCCTACCCGCTGACCAAAAGCTGCATGTTGATATCCTGACCAGAAGCCGGGGCGCGCTGGTAGCCCGAGATCTGCTCAAGCGCATCGCACAAAAGGAAGTCGGAGCACGCACCCTGAAGGCTGAGCACCTGGTAATGGTCGCGCCTCCTAACCAGGGCACTCCGCTGACCGAAGCTAAACATGTGACGGATTGGCTCCACACCTACACCACTTTTTTGACCTGGCTACCTGACCACCTGATCACCATCGGGCTGGAAATCATCCTTGGATTGGTACAATTAGTCGGGCCGGGAGGCCTGGAACAGCTCAAAGGACTGGCTTCCATGAGCCCGCAGGGTAACACCGTAACGGGGCTCAACGCCCTGGAAGCGATGGTTCCTCACTGCTACGTAATCGGCGCCGCTTTTGACCTGAACCTGACCGATGGAGAAGCAAATGAGCGGCAAAGACGTCTTACACGTAAGCGCAATGAACTGGTTCGCCATATCACCGAATCCATTTTTAAAGGTCAGGCCAGTGATTTAGTGGTGCCTCATCCTGGCTGCTTCAAACTGGGTAAGCTCGAGGCAGCCCATCTGGAATCTGATCAGCGCATGCTCAGCCTGGAAGGGAAATATACCGATGGTCAGGGGGAGGTTCGGGCAGTCAACCACCTCAACATCATGAATTTCCCCAAGGTCCACGCCCAAATCATTGATTGGTTCGTGGCGGCCAACCAAGTAAGCACCTAGCCATGGAAACTTTTGCTGAATTTGTCCAAAGGAAATGTTTTGTCTTTCAGGGTCCTCTTACCAGGGAAGAATTACTGGCATGGTATGCCCAACATAGTGTGCTCCCCCGCCCCTTACTGATCCCAGCTACCGAAGATCGGGATGGGGTAATCCTCCTTCCCGATGAACTCCAGCTTTGGCTACAAAAAATCCAGTCCGCAAGCCATGCAGATACCCCCATTGGGGAATTACTCCCGGAAAGATGTTTAGCCTGGGAAAGCCAGGCGGATGATGTAGTAGACCATGCGGAAGCAGGTCGGCATCTGATTTATCAGGGAGAAAGCCTCATAGGCTATTTCCTCATGATTGAAGAGATGGATCGAAATCTGAGCCTTCCTAAGTCCCATGATTTATCGGAAAAAACCGGCTTCCAGGCTCATCCCCGCTTAGATACGCCCGCAGATATCCAGGCCGGGCAGGCTTTTGAGGTAGCGGTGGGATTTCGGCCGGAAGCAGACGACACCCTGATCTCCTCTGGCACGCTCAGCGTAGAAGACTTTGGTCCGGAGGATCGGATAGAGGTACGCTTACTGGTAAGCGGGGCAGAACTGATCGGACCGGATACCCGAGCCCTACCGTTGGACGCGCATACCGCGGTATTTTTTCCCTGTAAAGCACATGAGGGCGTCACCCAGCTCTCCTTTACGGCTTTGTATATGTTCCGCCATCAGCACCTGGGCACCGCCACCAAACAAGTAAACCTCGATTCCGAAACCCTGGAAGCAGTAGATACGCCTCCGGCCAGCTTTCAGGTTAGCCGAGCGGTTCCTGAACAGACTGCCATTGACCTGCAGCTCAACATCATGCGCAGGGATGGCGAGACCTTGCAATGGTCCATCCTGGCCCCTTCCATCGGGGTGAACGAAGGCGCCATCTCCCGCCTGAGTGAGGAGCAGGCCCAGGCAGCCGCCAGCCGCCTGGCGGCAGATTTTCAACAAGCCGGCTTTGATGGGCCTGGTCCCTGGAACGGCCTCCAAAACCTGGGCAAAATGATCCGGGCCGCCTTTCCGGATAGGCTGGAACCAATCATGCATCAGGTGCAGGAAAAACTGGGGGATCAAGCCTTGACCCTCCTGCTCTCCACCGATGAGCCTTTTGTGCCTTGGGAATTGGCCTTGTTGGATCAGGCTTTGTTGCCAGAAAATGAGCTTCTCTTCCTGGGCAATCAAACCCAAATGGGCAGATGGTGGATGCACAATCAGGTGCCGGCTCAGCCTCCTCAGGCCCTGGAAATCGGGCAAATCACCGCCCTTTCCGGCCACTATACCCTGGCGGCTCGCCAAGTACGCTTACCGGAGGCAGAAAAAGAGCGGGAACACCTGGTCAATACCTATCAGGCGATTCCGCTGGAAGCAGATAAAGCTACTTTGGACTCCCTGGCCAAACAAGGGGATACTGAACCGCCTAAAGGGCACTTGATGCACATCGCCCTCCACGGCTTCAGCGACCCACGCGCCAGCAGCAGTGGACTATTCCTGACGACGGGAGAAGTTTTTCCAGCCAGTTTCCTGGTAGGCGGATACCGTCCGGGAGAAACGCCTCCCATCGCTTTTTGCTTTCTCAATGCCTGCCAGGTAGGCACCGAAAATACCTTTCTGGGCCAAGCCTCAGGTTTTCCCGGAATCCTTTTGCTGAACGGCGCACAAGGTTTCCTGGCTCCTCTCTGGTCGGTTCAGGATGTCCTGGCGCGAGAGTTGGCGGAAGGCTTTTATGAACAGGCGTTGCAGGAAGGCAAAACCCTGGGCGAAATCCTCCAGAACTTACGAGATTCCTACGAAATACGTGGGAACCTCACGCCTCTGGCTTATGTATACTATGGCCATCCCGGCCTGAAGCTCACTTATTCCACCCCCTAGATTCTCTACCTATGTCTGCTACCCTTATCCCCTTAATCGTAGGTGCCCTGATCGGCATCGTGCCTAGTCTCATCAACAAATATTTCGATACCCGCAACGAGCAAAAACGTTGGGAGCGGGAGCAGCTAGTGGCGAAGCGCGAAAAGTTTCAGACTCAACTGAGCCAGACCGGGCGAAAACTTTTCACTATGCAGCATACCATCAACTGGTATGTTTGGCTGGCCCATACCAATCCAGCCAAAATAGATACGGAGCGACTGGAAAAGTATGACGAGGAGGTTCATCCATTATTCCCGGAAGTTCTCGGGGAATTGGTGGAAATCGCGGTAATCAGTCCTCCTGCCTATGAAGTGTTGAATAATGCCTTTCAGGAATTGATGGACCTGGATGCCATATTCGCCAAGCGGATGACCCACCACCTGGAGAATAGGAAATTATCTCTAGAAAATGCTGCGGATATCAACGAACTGCTGGATCGGGTGATCAGCGCAAAAGATCTGGTCATTAACAAGGTAAAAGAGGCCATGAACCACCAACAGGCGGCCTAAGTCTTTTTTCATTTTGGGAAGTCATTTTGGATATTTGAGAAAATACGCAAGGGTATGCCATACACAAAATTCTGAAAATCAGCGCATTAACCAGCTGGCATCTGCCTTGAATAGATAGGAGAAAACATGACAAAAACATTAGCCAGATGAATTCGCCAGAAAAACGCCCTAATTGGACCTTGCCCTTGTTCGGAGAAGATGCTTTTCCCTGGAGCCCCGAGGACGGTATCATGCCCAAGCGTCCGAAAAGCATGGGTGGACAAAAACGTCAGCTACGTCCTCGTCGCATTCCTCGCCGCCGTTAGGTCCCTTTTTCCCTCATTACTTTTCCCCAAAGCATACACCACCATCAACACCCCCGGAAACCTTAGGGTTTTCGGGGCTCTTTTTTATTGAGGTAGACCCAGATACCAGGTATCTGCTTTTTGCGTATCTTATTTTTTGCCGTGAAAAGGGTCCCTTTCCTTTAGCCATTTACCTACAACCTCCTTCCTCATGAAAACCCTGTTTGGTATTTCCTTCCTCCTCCTGAGCTATCTTTCTATATCCGCACAAGCTCCACAGGCGATCTCCTATCAGGCGGTCTTGCGCGATGCTAACGGGCAGTTGCTGAGCCAGCAAAGCGTCGGCTTATCCATGGGCCTGCGGACCGATAGCCTTAACGGTCCCCTCGTATACGAAGAACATTTCTTCCTCACCACCAACGATTTTGGGCTAGTTCATCTCGCCATTGGGACGGGAGCCGTGCAATCCGGCCAGTTTGAATCGCTGGCCTGGGCGGATCATCGTTTTTTCCTCGAAGTAAAAATGGATGCTACCGGAGGAACCAATTTCGTCAGCCTCCACACCTCTCAACTGCTAAGTGTTCCTTATGCGCTATACGCAGACCGGGCTGATACTGCCCGCATCGCAGAGAATGCTTTTTCCGGCGACTACCAGGACCTTACCAATGCTCCGCAAAACCTCAGTCAGTTCACCAATGATGCGGGTTTTATCACGCAACAAACCGACCCCGATCCTACCAATGAGCTACAGCAATTATCCCTCAATGGGGACACCATTTTTCTCAGCCAGTCCAACTATATCGTGATCCCTGGTTTGAGTCAGTTGAACACCGGGGCAAACCTCAACATCCAACAACGCTTGGATACCGGAGAAACGCCCCTGAGCATCGTCAACGGTGGAGAACCGGTGGATAGTTTATATGGCAAAAGCTGGGCCGGTGGCCTGATTTTTCAGCTCGATAGCCTGGGCAGTGGACATGTAGCAGCGGCGATGGATCAGGGTGCCGGGGAGTGGGGCTGCTATGGGGTTACCATCAACAATGCCAATGCCACCGCCCTGGGCCAAGGCGCTGTCAATACCCCCGCCATCGTTTCAGGTTGTCCCACGGCTGGTATTGCGGCGGCGGTCTGCCAAAACCTGAGTTTAAATGGCTATAGCGATTGGTTTTTACCGGCCCGGGACGCTTTGGTTAGCATGTACCAAAACCTTCATCTCAAGGGTTACGGGGGCTTTTCTCCACATAACTATTGGAGTTCTACCCAGGGAGACGGGCTCAACTTTACCTTATTCAATGGGTCAGCCACGGATTTTGGGGTAGGCTCGACCGGGATTCAGATCAAGGTGGCGGTGCACCGAATCCGAGCCATCAGAAAATTCTAAATGAGCAGCCTTCCGCCAAGGCTTTTTCCTTGCCAGCTGTTATCTTCTGAAAAAGACTACTCCATATGAACGCTACCCAACATCGCCGGGCCTTTTTGACCTCCCTGGCTACCCTGGCGGCTGGCACAACCCTGGCCATGCCTTCCTGGCAGTTTTTGTCCCCCCACAAAAAAATACGCGTCGCGCTGGTCGGAACCGGCGTAAGAGGCACCAGCTTTTGGGGGCGGCGTCTGGTGGAAGAATACAGCGATCTGCTGGAATTCGTGGGGATTAGCGATATCAATCCAGGTCGGCTAGCCTATGGAAAGGAATATATGAAGGTGAACTGTCCGACTTTTACGGACTTTGATGAGATGATGGCCACCACCCAGCCTGAGCTGTTGATCGTCACCACCAAAGATTCTACCCACCATGAGTTTATCGTCAAAGGGCTGGACGCAGGCTGTGATGTGTTGACGGAAAAACCACTGACTACCGACGAGCGGAAGTGCCAGGCCATCCTCGATGCAGAAAGGCGCAATCGTGGCAACCTGATCGTCGGTTTCAACTACCGCTGGAGCCCTTATATGACCACCATCAAAAAGCTGCTGATGGAGCAGCAAATCGGTCGGGTTAATTCTGTAGATTTTCATTGGTATCTCAACACCTATCACGGGGCCTCTTACTTCCGTCGCTGGCATGGTCTCAGACAAGAAGGGGGCACGCTTTGGGTTCATAAAGCCACGCACCACTTCGACCTGCTCAACTGGTGGCTGGACAGTGAGCCGGAAGAAGTGCATGCTTATGGAGCCCTGGAACACTATGGCAGCAATGGCCCCTTTCGCGGAGAGAATTGTCGCAGTTGCGAACACAAGCAGGATTGTCAGTTTCACTGGGACATCACCCAAAACCAGCGCTACATGGACCTGTATGCCGCCCACGAAAAATACGATGGCTACATTCGCGACAACTGCCTCTTCCGACATGAAGTGAATATTTATGACCGCATGTCAGCCCAGATTCAGTATAAGAATCAGGTCCTGGCCAATTATTCGCTGACCACTTATTCTCCCTTTGAAGGCTGGCGCATTGCCTTTAACGGGACAGATGGACGCATAGAAGCCTGGTTGGATATTCCCTGGTTGGAAGGAGACGCCATCAGCCAGGATGCGCTGCACGCTGCTGAGATGGGCGGAGAAGGGAAGGCTACGGCTGTAAAGCCCATCATCCTGCATAAAAACTGGCAGAAGCATGAGGTGGTGCCGGTGAGGTATCAGCGGGGAGGCCATGGCGGGGGCGATTCCCGATTACAGGATCAACTCTTCCGGAACCCAGAAAATCCTGATCCCATGGGGCATACGGCGGGGAGTCGGGATGGCGCCATGTCTATTCTGATTGGCATTGCCGCCCGTAAAAGCATCGAGTCAGGCCATCCCGTCCGCATCGCGGAATTGACAGATCTGGAACCTCGCGCCAAGCGGATATAAGGATTTATTCTTTCTCTAGTGCTGCGACCATGGTGGCGGTAACCATGGTATCATTCTGGTTGCCCCAGGCATTGCGGATGTAATTCATTACATCGGCGATTTCCTGATCTTCCAGCCCTGGTTCGGGCATATAGCTATTGTAGGTTTCGCCGTTGACGGTGATTTCACCAGATTGGCCGTATTTGACGGCTCGGATGGCATCCAGGGGATATTTGGTCAGGAAATCCGACTTGGCAATGGGAGGGAAAGCCCCCATCAGCCCTTCTCCATTGCCCATGTGGCAGGTAACGCACATTTCTTCGTATAGCTCCTTGCCCCGTTTTTTACTTTCTTCGAATTCTTCTTCTACAGGAAAAAAAGCTGCGCCCAGCAGGAGGATCAGGGCCAGGGAAAAAAATCTGGTCATGGGATGATGCATAGTATCTTTCTCAACGCCAATGAGAGGGGATTGTTGGCTGCTCTTTGGATGAAGTTTTCGGACAAAAGCCACGCTTGGTGGGCCTTTTTAATTGTTTTTTATTTCTCTGGAACCAGGCGTACAATTTTTCCAGGGCCTTCGATGGCCACATACATATATCCGTCGGGGGCTTGTTCTATCGCCCGCACCCGTCCGATACCCTCCAGGAGTTTTTCCTGGTGGACCACTTCGTGGCCCTTGAGTTCTACTCTTTCCAGGTAGCGGAAAGACAAAGAGCCGATCAAGATATTGCCCTGCCAGGCACCGTATTGTTCATCTTCGACGAAGTCCATGCCACAGGGTGCAATAGAGGGAACCCAGTAGGTCTGCGGTTGTTCCATGCCTTCCCGGTGGGTTTCATCGGTGATTTTGGTACCGATATAATTGATGCCATAGGTGATGGTCGGCCAGCCATAGTTCCGGCCTTTTTGGATGAGGTTAAGCTCGTCCCCTCCTTTGGGCCCGTGTTCATGCTCCCATACTTCTCCGGTCTCGGGATGCAGACTGAGCCCCTGTGGATTCCGGTGCCCCCAGGACCAAATGGCCGTTACGGCTCCTGCCTCTTCCACGAAGGGATTATCTTCTGGTATACTGCCATCGTCATTGAGGCGGAAAATTTTTCCGCGATAGTTGGTGAGGGTTTGGTTTTCATCTCTGCCGCCCCGGTCTCCCACGCTCAGGTAGAGGTAGCCTTCCTGGTCAAAGATGATCCGCCCTCCGTAGTGATGAGATTGGCGATAATTGGGAAGCGCTTTAAAAATCACTTCCTGTTCGACCAGTTGATGATCTTTGATTTTGGCCCGCATCAGAGCAGTATTCGCTCCTTCACCGGGCTCGTCTCCCTCAATGGGAGAGGAATAGCTCAGATAAATCCAGCCATTTTCCGCGTATTGTGGATGCAGTTCCAGGTCGAGCAGGCCGCCCTGGCCCCGTGCTCTCACTTTGGGCACACCCCCAATTGGCTTGGGATGTAGCTCCCCCTGTTGGACCAGCCTAAGACTGCCTTTTCTTTCGGTAAAAAGCATATCTCCATTGGGTAAAAAAGCCATGGCCCAGGGAATATCCAGGTCTGCCACCACCGTCTCCACCCGAAAATCCAGTTTCTCGGAGCGGATCACTTCTTCTGTTTCCAGGCTGGTGGATTGCGTCCCCCAATAGGCACCCATGCCCAGAAGGATGAGCATGGCCAGGGGTATGATAATTCTGATCATAAGGCTAACATCTGAGCATTAAAGATACGCCTTAATCGGTGAATAATCATACGCGCCCAAAGTCTAGCAAGAAAAGTCCGTAGGCTGGATGTAATTCCAGAAAGTTCCTCGTCTCACCTATACAGCGTTGATTCTATACCCATCCTCCCCGACTAATTCAGAAAAAGTGGTAACCAATTTACCCCCCTCAGGCACTGATAGGTGACCTAAGAGCCGTCGTTTTAACGATTCACTTTTTCCTTTATGCTAATTCTAATTACCACCTATGGCTAAACATGCTATTACCCTCCTTTCTTTCTTGCTTGTTGGATTCCTTGCCTATGGGCAGGTAACCAGTGGATTTCACTATCAAGCCGTGGCCCGCGATGGTAGCGGAGCCCTGCTTGCCAACAGCACGGTCAATATCCGTTTCCAGATCCACGTGGGAAGCCCCGCCGGAACCAATACTTATACCGAAACTCATGCTCCTACGACCAATGAATTTGGGCTATTTTCGATCATCATTGGGGAGGGGAATGCTGAAATTGGGGACTATACTTCCATCGACTGGGCAGAGAATGCTCATTTTCTGATCGTAGAATTAAACGGAGCAAAAATTGACACTACCCAATTTCAGGCGGTTCCCTACAGTCATATAGCGACGCAGATGAACCTGGATGATCTTCAGGATGTGGGCAGCGGAGCCACCGCTGGTCAGGTCCTGAAATGGGATGGCGCTGCCTGGATCCCAGATGCAGACAAAACCGACGATGCGGACGATGATCCCACCAACGAACTCCAAACCCTGGCTATTAGCGGTTCGGATATCACCCTTTCGAATGGAGGCGGAACCATTGCCCTGCCTAGCGGCTCTCCCTGGATCGAAAACGGGACAGAAATCTATTACAACGCGGGCAATGTAGGTATAGGCGTAACGGATCCGCTGGTAGATTTCCATGTCGGACTGAATCGCGATGTATTATGGGGCGCCAACAACACTTCTACTGGCTCCAAGCTCTATTATGATTCCTCCAAAGGGGGCCTGATCGGCGGGCGCATCGCCAATTATGATCCTACAGATAGCATCGATTTTTACAGCATTGCCTGGGGATTTGAACCGGTGGCTATTGGAGATTATTCTGCCGCCTTTAATTCCCAGTCCAGAGCCAGGGGCGGTTTGAGTTTCGTCGGTGGCTTCCGCACTGAATCAAGCACCTACATTCAGACCACCTTTGGCCGATACAATGTTCGCACTGGTGGTTCTACCAACACATGGGTAGATTCAGAACCTTTGTTCGTGATTGGCAATGGCAGTTCCTCCGCTAATACCAATAATGCCCTAACCTTGACCAAAAAGGGCTTGCTGGGATTGAATGAAGACACCCCCTCTTACCTGATGGATCTTGAAAATGACGATCTCGCCAGCCGTTCTATTTTCATCGATCATAATAATGGTGCTAGTGGTGCTGCCACCCAGTATGCCGTTTATGTAGACCTGGATAAAACGAATTCCGCTTCTACCACCACCGTGTATGGCCTGTACGCAGTTACCACCAATACAGGCGGAACCGCCTATGGCACTTACGGATGGGCTAATACAGATGCTCCGACAGCTGCGGCTGCCTATGGCGTCCGGGCCATCGCCGACAATGACAATGGCTCCGGAGTAGCTTACGGGCTCTATGCATCGGTTTTTTCCTCAACCTCCATCGGTGCTGAATACACCGGATATTTTTCAGGGGATGTATATACCACCGGCACCTATCTGCCTTCCGATGAAGGCTTGAAAACCCGCATCACGCCCAGCGCCACGGTAATGGACAAACTGATGCAACTGAAGATCAAAAACTATGAGTACAAGCAGGGCGAATACGCTCATATGAAACTTCCCAGCGGAACGCGCACGGGCTTCATGGCGCAAGACGTCGCTAAGCACATGCCTGAATTGGTGAAACTTACCACCCAACCCGCGATTACCAAGGAAGAAATAGAAGGCGGAGCCACCCCTGGGGAGCAAGTGGATTTCCAGGCGGTAGACTATGCCGGCATGGTTCCCTATCTCGTTAAGGCCCTTCAGGAACAACAAACACAGATTGAAGCCCTCAAAGCAGAAATTGCCACCCTTAAACAGAAATAAGATGTTAAGACTCTCAATGCTCGTCCTGCTCTCCATGTGCCTGCACAGTATATCGGCCCAAAGCCTGAGTCGTCAGGTGATCAGCAGCCTGGGAAATGACCACCCACAGCTGTCCTACACCGTAGGAGAAACCGTGGTACAAACGGCCATTTCTGGTAGTTTCATCCTGACGCAAGGATTTCACCAGCCTGATCAAAACGCCGTCGGCATAGATAAAGATCTGGCCGCCATCGTGGACTTTCGCCTATTCCCCAACCCAGCCCGTGATCAGCTCAACCTGGAATTAAGCAGTCCGCGTCCCCTGGACCTTCGGATCAATATTACGGACCTCCGTGGAAGACAGGTCCACCCTCCACAGCGCATGCTTGTCCAGGGCACCAGCTTACAGAGCCTGGATATTTCCTCCCTGGCAGAGGGGCTTTATTTGCTCCGCCTCAGCAGCCAACAAGGCGCCACCCTACACACGATCAAGTTTAAGAGATTGGACTAAACAAGGGAGGACAGATTATCAATCTGAACGTCCAGGCAAAGCCTGGACGTTGTTTTTTTAAGGCAGGCTTCATAGTTGACAAAAGCCATAGGCTTATGCATCTTGCGGGGTAGAATTTCATGAACACCAATCTCAATTCGATGAAAAAGCTCCTGAGTATATGTCTGCTGCTTTGGCTCGGCCTGCCGGTTTTTGCCCAAATGAATGCCCTGGATGCCGCCCTATTTGGGTTACCAGATGTCATTTTTGAACAAATAGAAACACCCCGGGATTATGAAGCGGCCTACGTGCTCCGGATCAAACAACCCCTGGATCACCAAAACCCGGATAAAGGCCACTTTTACCAACGCGTATGGCTTTCTCACAAAGGCTTCGATAAGTTCAATGTGATCGTGACGGAAGGCTACCAACGCAATGGCAACCGCATCTATGAGCTATCTCAACTGTTGGAAGCCAATCAAATTGATGTAGAGCATCGCTATTTCGGGGAGTCCATGCCCGAAAAGCTGGACTATCAATACCTGACCCTGGAACAGGCCACGGCTGACCTTCATCATGTGAGAGAGGTTCTGGGCAAAATCTATCAGGAAAAATGGATTTCCACCGGCATCAGTAAAGGTGGCCAAACCACCATTTTTTATCGGTATTTTTTCCCGGAGGATGTAGCCGTCAGCGTGCCTTATGTCGCGCCCCTCAACCTGGAATTTGAAGAAAAAAGGATTTACACATTCCTGGATACCGTAGGTAGCGACGAATGCAGAGCCGCCATCCTCGGGGTACAAAAACGCCTCCTCAAGGAAAGAAAGGAAGTGCTGCAAATGCTGAAATGGTATAGCAAAGGAGCCAAACTGAGCTTCGATTATTTGGGATTTGAAGAAGCCTTTGAATACACCATCCTGGAATATCCTTTTTCCTTCTGGCAATGGGGCGCAAGCTGTGAGGATATCCCCGGCAAAGATGCTCCTTTAGAGGAGGTCCTGGACCATATGCTGGCGGTTTCCGGGCTGGATTTCTTTTCCGATGAGCAGATCGCTGCTTATGGCTCGCACTATTACCAGGCCGCCACCCAAATGGGCTACTATGGCTATGAGACCAAGCCCTTTAAAGGCCTGCTGAAAGCCCTGCCGATGCAGCCTCATCCGCATGCAGCCTTTGTCCCGAATAAAATGGAGGTAGCCTTCGACGGTTCGCTCCTGCCCAAGGTAGCCGAATGGCTCAAGACCGAAGGCAATAATTTCATCTACATCAACGGTGCCAGCGATACCTGGTCCGCGCCAGCCGTGCCCCCCAGTGATGCCACCAATTCCCTCTGGTTCAACCTGGCCGGAAAAGATCACGGTGGCGCCCGGATCCGAAATATGAGTCGGGAACAAGTTGAACAAATGGGCAAAGCCTTTAAGGAGTGGTTGGAGATTGAGTAGTAACGTATCCCACAATCATCCACATGGAAACCATCCAATATACCGTTGGGGACGCGACGGCTCCTCAAACTCCTGGTCCCAAGATCATCGTCCACATCTGCAATGATATCGGTGGCTGGGGCAAAGGCTTCGTGATGGCTCTTTCCCGCCGCTGGCCGGAACCAGAGGCTCAATATCGAGCCTGGTATGCCTCCCAGGAAAACTTTACCCTGGGCGCGGTCCAATTCGTGCAGGTAGCACCTGATCTTTGGATCGCCAACCTCATCGGCCAGCACAAATTGCACAAAGATGCTTCGGGCAGGCCCCCGATCCGTTATGAAGCCGTGGAGCAAGGGCTGGGTTTAGTCGCCACCAAAGCCTTGGCGTTGGGTGCCTCGGTCCACATGCCCCGCATCGGCTGTGGGCTGGCTGGCGGTAAGTGGGAAGAGATTGAGCCTTTGATTTTGCGGCAGCTTTCGGACAAAAACCTCGCGGTATGGGTGTATGATTTTGCAGGCTAAGCGGAAGCTCTTTTCTTTCCATGGCCTGATCCCGTATTTTCCGCAGCCACCCCCGTGTTTATACCTGATTTTGCAAAAAATGCCAAGGGATATTTTGCGGAGTTTCGTATTTTTTGGATATTCAGAATCACCCGTACAGCAGATTATTCATCTATCTCCTACATTTGTCTACCTTCGTTTGAACAACAAAGCGTAGCACCAAACCACGTGCGAGCAGGCCTTTTCCCAGGGTCCTTCACCAGGACCAAACAAGTTGGGGTTCGTTAGAGATAGCCTTTAGGTTCACTTCCTCATGAACCGTTGATTTTATTGGATCATTTCCCAGGATGAAGGATGCTTCATCCCGGTATCTCTGTTGCATGCAATAGCTATAGCCACATACTAACGACCCTAGAACTACCCCACTTATGCCAGCCAAAAAAAAAGGGAAAGGCCCTTCTCTAACCAGCCTTAAAAAATTCCTCAAAAACAATGAGGTCCAACTCATCCGAACCAGCGACCTGCGCGATCCTGCTGCTAACCCTGACTTTAAATGGACAGGGGTGAAGAAAAGCGACCAAAACCTCATTAAGCAGCTACGGGCTTACCAGCGCCTGTTGAACGTGGTTCCCTCAACAAATACGGACCTTATTCTGCCTTTTCTCCAAGAAGGGCTCCGTTCCGCTGTCCACATTGCTGCGATCTCCCAGCAGCAGTTCCTACAAAAGTATCAGCATCTGACCAAAGATCAATCGGTCTTGTTGGCCTGCCATCGAAAAGCCACCGCCATACGAGCCAGACTGCTGCTGCATTATGTGAATAGAAAACAACAACCGCTCTCCCGCATCAGCTAGCCTTTCTTTTTCCTTTTCTGGACCTCCTCAGGATAGATCCGACCTTCGGGCCGGCTCGCCCTATCTGGATGTTTTCCTCCCACATTTTCATTGACTCTCGCTAATCATATTTCTCCATGGCCAACTCAAATTTCCCCAGTTACGAACAACTCTTTGGTGAACTAGATACCCGAGCTGCTGACCCGGGCCGTACGGTATATTCTCCCGCAGCCTATCTGGCTGATTTACTCCAGCTTCTTGAGGTGCATTTTGGCTTCAATAATGCCACACCAGAAGACTTTTTTGTCCGGCGGTCTGACGTGGAACTCATTGATCTCAATGGAGAGAATGCCTTTGAGACCTTGCCTTACCTGGATATCGTGAACCGGGTATTGGAAAATAAAATCATGCATGAGGAAGATGCCGGGGCGGAAGAAAAACAGCCGCCTTATGGCCGCTTGTTAGACACCAAATATCCTTTCCACCTGCCGTTTAGCTTGGATGATGCCCGGTACAGAACCTTCCTTTCTTTCACCAAAGCCCGCTCCCATGAGATTTATGAAGCCTATCAGGTGGGACAGGCCGAGGCCGCCATTGTGGCCCGGGAATATTTGGGACTTTCAGCGGTTACCTACCAAAGTTTGATCAGTCCCCCCAGCGAGCATTTATCCTTTTTCCAGGAGTATTATGGATTTGCTACGGATCAAACGACCGGCGATATATTTGATGCGCTTCGGCCCGTAGATGCCTACCTTAAACGGACCAACATCAATGGAGAAAGCCTAAGACATCTCTTATTCCAGCACCTGAGTCGCACCTCCGAACCTTCGGAATTATCTGAAGCGAACCAAAACTTTATTAACCACGGCACCACAGACTATGCTTTTGTCCCCCTGGAAGAAGCTGAAATCAGCGCAGACACGCCGGAGGACACCATTTACTGGGGAGATTTACCGGGGGATATCTCTCAGGTAGATACTTCTGACTGGTTCAAGCGCTTAAAGGCGGCGGCCCTGCTCATCCGGCTTTCCTCCGCTACCGGTATTTCTATCCTCGACCTCAACACCATCCTTACGCAATGCTGTGGACATGTGCTGGACGCCCGGGCCCTGAACATCATTGCCACCCTGAAATATATCAGCGATACCTATGAAATGCCGATAGACAAGGTCTGTGTGCTGGGAGGACTCATTTCTCATACGGGACTTGGCCACGGTCAGGAACCCATGGATTTATTCAACCGAGTCTTCAACGTGCCCTTTGTAAGCTTCGACAAGACCTATCTTCAGGCAGGCTCACACCTCCATGAGGAGTATGCCGAATATAGCTTACTGGCTTCATCCGCCTCAGCCCCGGATATTTTACATACCGACAACAAGGATTTGCGGAAACGCATCCAAAAGGCCTTATCCATCTCTGACTCCGATTTTTACTTCCTGGTCAATAAGCTTCGGGTAACATTTCCGGAGGATAGCAGCACCCATCCCCTGGGAGAAAATCATCCTACAACCTTGACCGGCCTTTCGCTGATCTACCGCATCAACTTACTGGCCCGCCTGATGGGGGTGAGTTTCGAGGCCTTTTTTGAGATCATGGATTTTCTGGACCATGATCCAGCTTTGCGCAGTTTCAATCCTTTTTCACTCTTACTCCATTTTACCCAACACCAAAGCGAAACCTACCAGATCGTACAAGGAGGACAAGCTGAAAGTCCTTTCTTAAGCCCGGATCAGGTAGACGAAAGCCTCTGGCTAACCCAGATCCTGCTGGCCATGGGGAAGTGGATGGAAGCCCACGACCTCAGCGGCGGCGATCTGGCCTACATGCTCACCGGGGAGCGGTCCTCCAAAGCAAAACAAAAGCTCTTCCGCTCCAATGAATGGAACACCCGACAGTTGCTGGAGGAATTAGAGGACCTGGAAGAAAAGGAAGAACAGGCAGCGGAAAAAGCCACCATTGCCTTCCTCAACCAAATGCATCAAACCTTTGTTCCTACGCTCTTTGGTCCCGCCCAACTCGCCACTCCGATGCTCAGTCCACGGGCATCCCGCAGCCTGTTTCATAGCCTGGAAGAAGGCGGAGGCATCACCCTGGTCTCGGATTCCCGCTTATTGCATCTGCAATCAGACAGCCTGACCGAAAAGGTAAGGATGGCCGTAAAGAACCTGGGCAAATTTCGGGAAGATGATTTCGTGGGGTTGGGTCTGGCAGAAAAACTCGCCGATAAGCTACTCCGTAACCTCGTCATCAAAGGATACATTGAACCTGGCGGAAGATTAATCGAATCAGCCTTCCCGGATAAAGCGGAAG
>JBCBGC010000073.1:0-39289 GCA_038527215.1 Bacteroidota bacterium | reverse complement strand
CCTTTTTCCAAAAGCGAATGCAAATAACGACCTCTTTCTTCACTTTTCCAAATCTCTCCGCCAAAAAATTTTAACTTTTTTTGACCTCTCCTCTTTTCCCTCTTCTCAGCCGTTTTTTCGTAATGTTTAATGAGCGTTCCCTTGATTAAGAAGGGATGACAAAGGTACTGATTGCATGACGAGATTTCCAATTATTCATGCTCTTAATTTTTCCACAGAAGGTGAACATCCTGCTAGTCAGTCAGAAAAAAACTTATCCCTTTCCCTCTCCCAGCATTTTCACTTGTTCTTTCAGCCAGTTTAGGTTCGAAATCCTGGGGTTGGCGGCAAGGTCTTCTGCGATCCGCTGCAGCGAAAATTGGAAGGTCTGCAAGCTAAGGGCTGGCTGTTGCCCCCGCAGACGGGATAATTGCAGGGTATATTTTATTAAGCCCCGATGAGATTTCAGTTGATAGGGACTGATTTTTTTATTCCTGCTAAGGAAGCCCTTAAAGGCCCGGGCCTGACTTTCCAGCCCTTCCTCATCTCCTTCCTGAAAATATATCTTTAGCAGCAGGGCTCTTACCCCCAATTGATAGTAAATATCTTCTGAATCCACCCGCCACAGCAGACCTTTTGCTCCAGAAAAATCTCCAACGGCATGCAGGTAAGCGGATCGGCAGTACAGATAAGCTATCTCCTGGAAGGCTTCGGGCAGATGCCGGGCATACTGCTCCAGGAAGGCTTCTACCCAGGCATACTCCTTCAGTCGCAAGCCCACCGTCACCATGTTCTTATACTTTCGATGATCCAACAGGCCATGGGATAGCAACAGATCTTTGGCTAACATCTGCTTATCCAGGTTGAAATAATCTCGTAAATAGGCAGATTGTCCCTGGTTGATCTTTTTGGTACAATAATTCTGGGCGTAACCATACAGGGCAATTCGCTCTTCCCGGGGAAAAGCTTTCCCATGCACTTCCAATAATTCCAGCAATTGAGGAAAGTAGGCCGGATGGTCGGGTTGGGTAAGGGACAGATAAATACAGCGATAGAGGGCAATCGCAGGTAAGGCGGCCAGATCCTTCCGGGACTCGACCATGTGCAGGACTTCTGGCAAGAAGGGCAATGCATAATCTGCCTGGATGATATTCTGGCGATTCAGCATAGAGCAGGCATAGCGCAATTTGGCAGCCAGGTAATAAGCATCCAGTTCCAGCATTACACCATCCAGGCTTTGATCGAAATCCCGTCGGGCCTGTCGAAGAAACAAGAGGTCCTCTAAGCGATGTTCTTCATATTGCATATGGTGAACCTCCATATCCCGCCGTCCAGCTTTCTCTCTCAAGCGATGCAATTTTTTGGAAGCACGGTGAAAACCCGACTCATGATTCTTTTCCACCATTTTTTTCATGAGATACATTCGGCGCATCTGCTCATCTGATTCGAAAGCCTGTAGCGCCAGGAAGTCTTCCATTTTTCTCAATAGAAATGAGCAGTGGTCATATACTTTTTGTTTGTGAAAGGGCTGGCTGGTGTTGAAGAGGGCTTTATGCAGATAGTCCAGGTCGAGTTCCTGTCTATCAGTAGATAAATCCAGGTTAAGCAAAGCGTCCCACAGCGGAATCAGGCGGGCATTGGTATTGTGATAGGGAGAAGCCAGGAAGAGCCGGAAAGCCTTTTGCTCTTTGGGCGAAAGGCGGTTAACCAGGCTTAGAAGGACGGAGTGTTTCACAGAAGAGAGGGTTTACAACAAAGAATCATGCCTCTTATATACAGGCTTGAAAGCAGGAAGTTGGACAATCTTGATGAATTGCAATACCTTTGAATTCCGCTTATAATAGATATGACAAAAAGTCCCATCTAGCAAAGGCAGTAGAAATCTGATAGGTATTGCGCTATTGTGAATACAGATTCAACACCCAATTCCCCTCAAGATCCCTTATCCAGGGAAGCGCAGTTTGAGCTGTTTTTCACCTCAAACTATCGGGACTTCTATCATTTGGGCTTAAGTATCAGTAAACAAAAAGAGCTTACTCAGGATACCCTGCAATCATTTTTTCTGGAAATGTGGGAGAAAAAAATCTGGACCAAAGAGATCGAACATCCCAAAACCTATTTCCAACGAGCCTTTTACCGAAAAATGATGACCGCCCTCAAGGCACAAGCTAAAGGCCCACAGAGCCTGGAAGAATCAAAGCCCATCCTGCCTGAAATCTCCTTTGAGGAAGCCCTCATTGAATCTGAAACCCAAATGGAAAGGGCACAAGTGCTTGCTCAAGCCTTAGATCGCCTATCTCCTACCCAGCGAGAAATGATCCAGGCCAAATTTCAGGATGGAAAAAAATATGAGGAACTGGCCCGGGAGAAAGGAAAAAGCAAGCAAACCATTTATAATCAGGTACATACTGCTATCCAAAAGCTGAGAGAAATCCTGGGCTCTCCCCCTTAGGGCAAAAAAAAATTCGCAGACATAGTAAAAAAAAGACCAAGCACCCCTCTATCTCTATAAAGGGGTCTTCTCTTTTATTACCTATACACACGCACATGATCAATGAACCAGATATAAATGTGGCCTCCCTGGTGGCTTCAGAATCTTTTCAGGCTTATTGTCTGAAGACCGATTCCCCTGAAGGCCACCAATGGTCGGACTGGATATCCTCCCATCCCGAGAGTCGCCCTATCATTGAGGAAGCGCGCAACATGGTTATAGACCTACATCTCCATTTATCCGAGGAGGAAATAAGCGCAGCTTATGCACAGTTTTCCTCACGTGCCAAAGCCGCTGCTGCTATCAAGAAATTCCCACCTTTTCGTCGGTGGGCTGCCATAGCAGCCACTTTTCTACTTCTGGCAGCGGGTACCTGGGCCTTTTTGCAATGGTCGACTCCCACTTATTCCCTGGCAGTAACCCAATACGGCGATCCCCAGGAGGTTAGGCTTCCCGATGGTAGCCACGTCATGCTCAATGCAAATTCGCAACTGAAATGGGCTGAATCTTGGTCTGAGGAAAATATTCGAGAGGTTTGGTTAGAAGGGGAAGCCTACTTTGAGGTGACCCACAATCCGGAATGGCCCTTTTTGGTTCACACCTCAGCCGGGGATATTAGGGTGCTGGGCACCAGCTTTAATGCCAAGCAGCGTAAGAAGGCCCTTTCTGTAGCGCTGGTGGAAGGCAAGGTGAGGTTTGAGCAAGCAGGAAAAGCCAGCCAAATCCTCAAACCTGGAGAGGAACTGAGTTGGAAAGGAGGTAGCCTGAGCATTCGGGAAGTGGACATGGATCCCATCCTGGCCTGGTCGCAAGGCAAGATGATTTTCCGCAATGCCTCCATTGCCAGCATCATTGAGCGACTGGAAGATGATTTTGGCTGGCAGGTTTCCGTTGAGGCAGCTTCTATTCTGGAGAAAAAAGTCAATGCCTCTATAGATGAAAATATCCCAGAGGTTTTGCTGGAAGCGCTGGCTGCCATCTATGACCTCAGATTCGAGAAAAAAGGGCCCAAAACATACATCATCCGCTAATTCCCTGGGGTTCTTCCGGAACCCATGAAAATAAGATCATGGAACTACTAAAACTACTCCCGTTTACCGGCAAACGTCTGTTCGCTTTGATGCTCCTCATCGGCCTGGTGTCAGGAGGTCAAGGGGTGGTGGCTTCCCCCACCGGACCCACCTCTCACAGCCAGAGTCTGGCGGACCAAACCCTTCCTCTCAGTACGGAAATAGACAAAATTGCGCAGGCACATCAGGTGAACATCATTTACGATGTTGATCAGACAGAAGACGTTTTTGTCAAGCCGATCAAAATCGGAACCTCTCCGGAAAGAGACCTGACAAAGCTGCTGGCAGGCTCCTCCTTCACCCATAAACGGATTAACGCTAAAACTTTTGTGGTCAAGCTGTCGAAAAGGGTCCGCACCCTTCAGGCTTCCACCCCTAAGAAAAAAGCCCTGCCTCCTCCTCCACCTCCCCTGATTGAGGTGAAGGGAAAAATCCTCGATGGAAATTCCAAGGAACCGTTGGCGGGCGCGACCATCGTGGTCATGGGCACCAGAAGGGGGGCCATGAGCCTGGAGGACGGCAGTTTTACCCTGAAAGCCGAAACGGGCAAAAGCTTGCTGATCCGCTACTACGGATATGAAGAAAAAAGAATCAAGGTAACGGGACCGGAATTAGGAAATATCCTTCTCTTGCCGAAAGCGACCAACCTGGATGAAGTGGTCCTGGTAGGCTATGGTTCACAGAAAAAAAGTGATCTGACGGGGGCCGTTTCTTCCGTCAGTGGGAAAGACCTGAAAGAGCTGCCCAATACCGGCCTGGATCAGGCCTTACAAGGTAGAGCGCCAGGAGTATTTGTAACCCAAAACTCAGGCGCACCGGGCGGAGGGGTTTCCATCCGCATCCGAGGCATCGGCTCGACCCTGACCGCCGAACCCCTATATATCATTGACGGTATCCCTGTCGTCAACGATAACCAGGGAACTTCTTCCAATTTCTCCGAACTAGATGGAGGGGGACAAAATTCCAATGCCCTCAGCACCATCAACCCCAATGACATTGAATCTATTGAAGTGCTCAAAGATGCTTCGGCTACGGCTATTTATGGAGCACGGGCCGCCAACGGGGTGGTATTGATCACCACCAAGCGAGGCCAGGAAGGTAAGTCCTCCATTTCCTTCGAAACCTTCTATGGTATTCAGGAGCTAAGCCGGAAAATCCCGGTGATGGATCTCCAACAGTATGCAGCCTACTATGGCGATGTGGGATGGGAACAGATTGAAGAATTTGAGCAACCAGAATTGTTAGGGAAAGGTACCGACTGGCAGGAAGCCGTTTTTCGGCCGGCAGCCATGCAGAATTATCAGCTCACTCTTTCCGGGGGTAACAAACAAACTCAATATGCTTTTTCTTTAGGATATCATGATAAAGAAGGGACCGTGGTAGGTTCTGATTTTAACCGACTCACTGCCAAGGTGAATCTTGACCACGGCTTCAACGATAAGTTGCGGATCGGCAATAGCTTTTTGGTCAGTCGTACCCAGGAAAACATCACCTTCAACGATAACAGCAATGGGGTGATCTATACCGCTCTGCTCATGGTGCCCAATGCCCCGGTCCGCAATGCAGATGGGAGCTTTGCGGGTCCTCAGGAAGAAATCACCCTGGCGTTTGATAACCCGGTGGCCAGAGCCCTCGAGACCAACGATGTGAACACCAAAACCAGGATCTTGGGCAATGTCTATCTGGAAGGAAAAATTCTCCCCTCCCTAACCTATCGCACAGAATTTGGGTCGGACATTATTTATTCCAATCATAACACTTTCTTTCCCTCCTTCGAGCGGGGAAATTTCTTTGGAAAATCTGGCGTAAGACGCAGCATCAATAACAGCCTCTTTTGGATCAATAAGCATTTGTTGACGTTTGACCGGCAGTTTACGCCCAAGCACCACCTTACGGTCATGGGCGGATTTGAAGCCCAGGCAGGGAAATACGAATGGATTTTTGCTTCCCGGGACAACCTCCCAAACAATGAACTTCAACAGCTGACCTTAGGCGATGCCGGCCAGCAAAACAATGATGGCGGAGCCGGCCACTGGGCCCTTTTGTCCTACTTTGGACGCCTCAACTATAATTTCGACAATCGGTATCTGCTCACCTCGACTTTCCGGATAGATGGGTCCTCTCGTTTTGGCCCTAATAATCGATATGGCTTTTTCCCTTCGGCTGCCTTTGCCTGGAGAATCTCCAATGAGCCTTTTATGAAATCCTGGGGATTCTTCGAGCGGACCAAAGGCGACCTTAAATTTCGCTTTGGGGTAGGACGGGTTGGCAACCAGGAGATTGGGCTATACTCCTACAGCAGCAATGTCCGCGGCATCAATGTGGTGATGGGTGATCAGTTGATCACGGGATTTGGGCCTGCCAATATCGCCAACCAGGATGTTAAGTGGGAATCTTCCTTTCAAACCAACATCGGGATGAACCTGAGCTTTTTCAATAACCGGATAGAATGGACAGCGGATTACTATAACAAAAGAGCAGAAGGCATGCTGCTCCCTGCCTTGCTCCCCGCTACCGCTGGTAACCTGACACCCCCCTTTGTGAACATCGGAGAAATAGAGAACAAAGGCTTTGAACTCGGCCTGAACACGGTCAACACTACCGGCAAATTTTTATGGAGAACCCATGCCAATTTCTCCATCAACCGGAACCTGGTGGTAAGTTTAGGATCCACCGGAAACCTGACCGGGCTTATCCAGCGAATTCCAGTTACCCGCACCGAAGAGGGCCAGCCCATCGGACAGTTTTACGGCCATGTAACGGATGGGATTTTCCAGAGTTTAGAGGAGATCAACGAAAGTGCATTTCAGTCTGAGGGAACCCGCCCTGGCGATATTCGCTTCAAGGACCTCAATGACGATGGCGTGATTGACGAGGGAGACCAAACCTTTCTGGGCAGCCCGCATCCGGATTTCACCGCAAACCTGATCAATAAATTTGCCTACCGGGGTTTTGACCTGAATATCTTCCTTCAAGGGGTTTATGGCAATGAAATTCTCAACCTGATTCGCCGAGACATCGAAGGCATGGCTGGCCTGTCCAATCAATCCGTCTTGGTGGCTGACCGCTGGACAATCAACAATCCCAGTGAAAGTGTCCCCAGAGCGACCGGTAGCGACCCAAATGCTAACCGCAGGGTTTCCGATCGCTTTGTGGAAGATGGTTCTTTTCTCCGCATCAAAAACCTTACTCTGGGCTACACCTTGCCGGATACATGGCTGCAACGCATCAATTTCATGCAATTGCGAATTTATGGCGGGGTGCAAAACTTCCAGACCTGGACCCGCTATTCTGGTTATGATCCAGACATTGGATCATACAACCAAAGCCCCCTGATCAATGGGGTTGAGAATGGTCGGTATCCCATTGCTACTTCTTACACCTTTGGCTTAAGCGCCCAGTTTTAACCGAGAAAAAAAGGACATGAAAAAATATACATACATCTGGATGATCGCTTTCCTTGGTTCAGGCCTCCTCATAGGGTGTGAGGGCTTTCTGGACCGCCAGCCGCTGGACCAGTTGACCGAGGACAGCTTTTACAAAACTGAGGCAGATGCCCATCGTGCCCTTTTGTCCATTTACAGTGCGATGATGAATGAGGATTGGACGGGCAAAGGCTGGATGATTACGGAAATCCCTTCTGATAACAGCCAGGCTGGGGGCACCGACCCGGATTTCACCCCGATTGATAATTTCACCGTCACGGCGGATAACCAGCCCGTGGGGAATTACTGGGCCATTCATTACCACCAAATCGCCCTCGCCAACACGGCCAGGGAAAAAATTGCCGCCATGGAGTTAGATGATGCTCGGCTGCAACCTATGCTTGCCGAGGCCCGGTTTATGCGGGCAGTGGCTTATTTTGATCTGGTGCGGATCTATGGAGGTGTGCCACTGGTCTTAGAGGCTCCCACCTTTGGGGCAGACCTCCTCCTACCTCGGGCCACCGTAAGTGAGGTTTACGATGCGATAAAATCCGACTTGCAATATGCGGCAGAATATCTGCCTGCCATCCGGTCAGGACAAGATGTGGGAAGAGCCACCAAGGGCGCAGCCCTGGCCTATCTCGCCAAAGTCTGCCTTACCAATCGAGACTATGTCCAAGCCAGAAACAATGCCAAGGCTGTGATAGACTTAGGGGTCTATCGCCTGATGCCGAATTATGCTGAGAATTTCGAATTGGCGACTTGCGACAATAATGCGGAAAGCATTTTCCAGGTGCAATTTACTGGATGCGGTCCCTTTGGAACGGGCAATCCTATGCAGGCCTTTTTTGCTCCCTGGGGTGAAGGCATCACCAAAGATCGCGATGGATGGGGTTCCCAAATCCCAACTGGTCCTCAGCTTTCCAATCCCGGTACGACCATGATGGACGCCTTTGAGGAAGGAGACTTGAGAAAAACCGTAACCATCATGACGCCCAACACGCATTACCCCACCATTAATGCGCAGGATGGCGGGTATACCTATCCGCCCAGTGGGGCTTCTGCCACTTCTATCAATATCAAGAAATATGTGGTCGGCAGTGGAGCAAACATCTGTTTCATGAGTACGCCTCAAAACGCCCACCTGATCCGTTATTCGGACGTGCTGCTCACCTATGCAGAAGCCATTATGGAAATTGAAGGGGGCGTTTCGGTGAATCCCGTCGCCTTAACGGCCTTTAATGAGGTGCGTCTCCGGGCTGGGCTTGCTGCCCTGGATGAAATTAATCGGGAAGTGGTCCTCCACGAAAGACGGGTAGAATTTGCCTTTGAAGGGCACCGATGGTTTGACCTGATTCGCTCTGGCAAAGCAGTTGAAATTCTGACCCTGCACGGCAAGAATCCTAACGCGAATAAGCTGCTGTTCCCTATTCCAGATTCGGAAATGAAAATCAATCCTCAGCTTACCCAAAACCCTGGTTATTAATCTTCTGCTGCTTCAATTACTGTACCGATGAATCGAAACATATTTCCCTTTACTGTCATAATGCTGGGGCTGCTCTTGTGGGGATGCAAAAACGAATCTTTGACCCCAGTGATTGATTCTATATCTCCTGAATTTGGTCCTATAGAAACCCTGGTGACCATTCAGGGAGAGAATTTGTCAGGCATCCAAACCATCACCTTTAGCGGACAAATCGTGAATTTTAATACCGCATATAATGCTGATCATGCTTTCCTGCTGCGGATACCGGAAAACATACCCCTTGGCTTACATGAGGTGATTTTGTCCACGGAAAAGGGAGAAGTAACCACTTCTTTCACTGTTACCAATGAGCCTCCTGAAATTTTTAGGGTGAACCCAGAATCGGCGGCCCCTGGAGAAAGCGTCACCATTTTTGGCGAGAACTTCTTTGAGCCGATTGAAGTCTACTTCTTTGATTCCGTGCAAGCCCAGGTCACCTTGATTACGCTGGACTCCCTGCACGTAGTGGTGCCTGAAGGGGTAGAGAAAGGCCCGGTTCAGGTGGTGGCTAACGGAGGAAACGCCTTTTCTCCCAAGCCTTTTTTCACCATCAAAAACACCCTGATCAATGATTTCGACGGAGGCGGCGAACGCCCAGAAACTGCAAAATGGATCTTTCAGGGAAGCATTGAACAGACCGCCCAGAACGCCGTCCAACAAACTACTCCGGCCCCTATCTCCGGCAACTACCTAAAACTTAGCGGCATGGATGAATTTGACATCACCTGGGTAGGAGGCACGCAATCCAATTTTGGCTTTCCAGGCGATGATTTTGAAAACTTTGGGCTGACTACTACGGCTAACAACACCTTGCTGGAATTCGACGCCCATAATAATGGCCGGGATCAAACCCATTTGTTGATCATTTTCAACGAAAATGAAGGCTCTCCCAATGATTTCAGCCACACCATCAAATTGGATGATGAAGGTTGGGAGCGTATTTCCATCCCGTTAAACAGATTCAAGGATCTCACAGACAACATTGTAGACCCTACAAAAATAAAGCTGATCAAACTCTTCCTGATGGATGAGGATGACAGCAATGGCATGCTGGAAGTAAACCTGGACAATCTTGAATTTGTCCAAATTCTTTAGGCCAGCTTTTTTTCATCAATCAGCGAACTCATTAACCTTAACACTACGTGATATGCGAACTATTACTACACTCATTGGGTGTCTGATGCTCAGCTTTTATGGGCTGCAGGCGCAGGTCTATTCGGACCATTTTGACGATGGCATGACCACTCCTATGGGAGGAGCGGGTAGTTATACCTTTAGCGAAGCTAATTCAGAACTAACCGTAACTGCTACCAACACCGGCGCCTGGGATGTGTTTACCTATCAGCTAACCGACGAGAATGGGAATCCGGTCTCCATTGATGTTTCTGGTAACAACAAATTATACGTCCGGGCCAAAGCCAGTGTGGTTCCTACTCAGTTCCGGGTAGACCTTCAGGATACCGCAGGATACACCACTACTGTTCCTGGGCTGATCAAAACCCTTACTACCGATTTTCTGGTATTAGAGTTTGATTTTGCCGGAGCTTATGTTGATGGCGGATATGGAGGTACCCCTTGTGCGATGGGTCCTTGTGGGGTTGACAGCAGTCAAATTGCTTCACTCCTGTTCTATACTAATCCTGGTGCAGGCGGATTTAATGGCACCGTGGTCATGGATTACCTTTCCTTTGGGCAGGCTCCTGATACAGTGATTACTTCTGGGGTTTTCCAGGATCACATGGATGACAGTTCTTCTGTTCAGTCCGTAGCATTCCTCGGACAAGGATACAGTGCCTCTCAAGCAGGTTCAGCGCTTATGATTACCGGGGATGGCACCACAGGTCAGTATGATCCTTTTACCTACATTTTCGCCAACCATGCCAATCAGGACACCTTTGATATTGACATTACCGGCAACTATCAGCTTTTTATTAAAGTGAAGTCGACCGCTCCCAATACTGCCCTGCGCATTGATGTGCAGGATATCAATGGCTTTGCCAGTACGCAGGGCTCTCTCACCAATATTGTGGATACGGTATACCAAGTGCTGAAGTATGATTTCAGTGGGGTGATGAACGACCTCGGATATGGCGGCACCCCTTGTACCCAAAGTACCGCACCCTGCCCGGTAGATGGTACCCGGGTTCAGCAATTGCTCTTTTTCATAGAACCGGGTACGGGAGCCTTTCCTGGCACCATCAGCATTGACTACATTTCCTTTGGTATTTCGCTGGAGCCCCTGGGTCCAGAGCCAGATTTGATTTATCAGGATCATTTTGGGGATGAAACCCTGAGCTACACCAGTGGTACTGCGGGCTTCACCGTAGCTGAAGAGGGCTCCGATCTGGTACTCACCGGAGATGGAACGGGACCTCCTTATGCGGCTATCTCCTACCTTTTTCATGACCAGGATTCGCTCAATCAGATTTTCCTGAATATGGGTCCAGGAGGGAATAAAGTATATCTCCGGGCAAAAGTTGACTCAGGCATGGTTCCGATCCGCATGGATTTACTGGATACTGCTGGCTATACCACTTCTCAGACTGAGCTGACCAAGAGCTTTGGGGAGGACTGGCAGGTCTTGGAATATGACTTCACCGGAGGTTATTTCGATGGTGGATTCGGCGGCACACCTTGTGCTTCGGGACCTTGTCCGGTAGACCCAACGGCCATCAGTCAGGTGTTGATATATCCTGATCCTGTTCAAGGCGGTTTTAATGGGGAGATTCGCATAGATTACATCTCGGTTGGGCAACCTGCCGGAGAAGACCTGGGGCCCAAGGGAGTCGTCAATTATGCGGACCTGATGGACGATAATACCTCCCTCTTTATCACTGATGTGGGTGGGTTTACTTCTGCTGTCGCTAACGACGAGTGGACGATTACCGGAGACGGCACTTCAGGGCAGTACGCAGCCCTCCTCTACAATATGCACAATGATGCGGGTGAACTCATCCTGGCCAATGCAGTAGGCAGCAATAGCAAACTCTACGTGCGGGCCAAAGCCAGTGTGGACGCAACCGTGCTGCGGATCGATGTACAAGACAAGCTCGGCTATGTCAGTAACCTAAATGCCGTATCTACTACCTTGGGTACTGACTATGCTATTTATGAATTGGATTACAGCAACGCTTATACAGATGGGGCTTATGGGGGCACGCCTTGTATGACTTCCGGCTGCCCGGTAGATGGGGAGCGCATAGAAAATCTACAGTTTTTTGTCAACCCAGATGTAGGGGGTTACAGTGGAACCGTAACCATTGATTGGATTTCCTTTGGCGACAATACCGTGGGCATCAATGACCTGGAAAAACTCGCCAGTCTCAAGGCTTATCCAAACCCAACCCGGAGCCTTCTCAACGTGGATTATGAATTACCGGAAGCTGGAGAAGTAAGGCTTCTCCTGACCAACAACATGGGACAGCATATCCAAATGACCCAGGCAGGATTTCAGTTTGCCGGTGCGCATCAGCATACTTTCGACCTGCAGTCTATGCCCTCAGGGATTTATATGGTGCAAATCATGGTGGAAAACAAGGTCGCTGGTTCCCTCAAAATTTTGAAACAGTAAGCTACCGGAAGAAGAGGCCCTGGGATGAACCTTCAGGCCTCCTTCTTCCCTAACAATATCAAAGAAGCATTTCATTGAAATGTGGGTAATTATTGATCACTTTCCCTCCCCTGTAGAAGCGAATCCACCAAGGATGCCTTCAGGGCGGCTTCTACAGGGCGAAGGGGAAGTGGTTTTTTATGGCACTTTTTCTCATGAAAAAAATTCTCTTTAACATCATTCTCCTGCATCTGGCCATATGTATGGCTGGACTCCAAGCCCAGGATGCCTACCACACCCAGCTTCAAACCGACCTTCAGGCTACCTATGGGCTTCCGGCGGGTAATTGGGTTTTTTATACCAATGAATCTGACATCATGGGGAACTTTACGCATTATGGTTCCAGTTATGCCATATCAGATGTTACGGGTCAGGATTTTGTAAAAAAAGGACGTATCACCGTTTCCTCAGTTGGAGCCAATCCTTTTTCCTCCGGCTGGTCTATCCGCAATCAGGCCAACATTCAGACCGGGGATCGGGTGTTGCTAACCTTCTTCATTCGATCAGAAGGCGGGCAAGGCAAAGTCAACCTTTTCGCTCAACATCCGACGAATTATGAGAAGGAAATATTTTTTACGCTCCCGGTCGACACCGTTTGGCGGCAGTATTTTATCCCATTCGAAAGCCAAAAAACCTACCTTTTAAATGGCCTGGAGTTTGGATTGCATCTGGGATATCAAGCCCAGGTGATCGAAATCGGAGGATTTACCGCCTTAAACTATCAGCAATCGACGCCGCTGGCGTCGCTCCCTAGTCAAATCAACAATGAATTCTACGGCGGTTGGGAAGCCAATGCCCCCTGGCGAGCTGAGGCAGCTATCCGTATTGACAGCTTAAGAAAGCGGAACTTTCGATTAGAGATCAAGGACAGCAATGGTCAGCCCATCAGTAATGGAACGGTTTCTCTCAACATGCTCCAACATGAATTTGCCTGGGGCTCGGCCATCACCGCCAATAAAATCGCTGGCAATAATGCCCAGAACGTGATCTACGAAAACAAGATCCTCAACCTGGACGGGGAAGGACACGGCTTCAATTGGGTAGTCTTCGAAAATGATATGAAGTGGCCTGCCTGGGAAAGCGGATGGTTTGTTACCAAACCTGAGCTAGCCAATGCCGTCAGCTGGTTGCGCAGCCATGATATCACCATCCGGGGCCATACCCTGGTCTGGCCCGGAGCGGATAACCTGCCCAACGATGTAGCCTCCAATCTCAACGATCCGGCCTATGTCAAGAATAGAATTAACGGTCACCTGAATAGTATCCTCAATTACCCAGGCATCAAAGGGGAAGTTGAGGAATGGGATGTCCTCAATGAGATCATTACCAATAATTCTATGGAAAACGCCTTCAAAGGCAAACCGGGATATCCGACAGGAAGGGAAATTCTGGCGGAGATCTTTCAGCAGGTTCGGGTAGAAGACAGCCTCACCGGGCTTTGGATCAACGATTACATCACCCTTTCTCAGCAGCAAGAAGCGGGAGCACCTCAGTACGATAGCCTCAAGGCCTTTATCCAGGAACTCCTCGATGCTGGGGTAGACATGGAAGGCATTGGCTTTCAGTGCCATATTGGGGGCTTTCCTAATGGTATCCCTACGGTTCTTCAAACCTGGGATGACTTCCACCAGGCTTTTGGCTTAAAGGCCAAGGTTACCGAATTTGATATGCCGAGTTTCGTGGACGAAACGGTAGCCGCGACCTATCTCCGGGACTTTTTGACGGCTACTTTTAGTCACCCCAGCATGGATGGCTTCCTTTTTTGGAACTTCTGGGATGGCTCCACCTGGCTCAACGCCGGCACCAACCTCTTCCGGCAAGATTGGAGCGCCACGCCAGCCGCGGACACCTTTTCGCACTACCTCTTTACCGAATGGTGGACCGAGGAGGAGTTGACGACGGATCAGAACGGCATACAGGAAATCCGGGCTTTCAAAGGCAAATATGAGATTGTATATCAATGCGAAAACAGCGTGGTCCGAGACACGATATTCCTATCAGATGACCTCACGTATACCATTTCCTGTGATAATATCACCACCAGTGTTCCGGAGGATTTGGAAAGCAGAATTAACGTCTATCCCAACCCCGCCCGTCATCAATTGCACATTGAACTGGAAATGGCTCAGCAGGCCCGGTTACTGGTCATAGATTTGCACGGCAAAAGTATGATCACTTCTCACTTTACAGGACAAACCCTCCAGGTTTCGGTAGCGGACTGGCCCAGAGGGATGTATGTTTTGCTGATTGAAACTGAGGGCAGGCAGTATCAAAAAAGATTTGTCCTGGAGTAATTTCAGTTATAGATAAGGTTTTGGTTTAAAAAATCCCTTCAGTTAATATTTGGAGGGATTTTTTGGTTTTATCCAATTCAGTTATTAGTCTTTTTGTGTTTTCTGTGATCCAGGTTAAAGTGGATATTGGGTACTATGAAAAAACCTTCTCGTATGAAAACATCAAGCCTCATCCTTTTTCTCCTTTTGAGCTTCTCTTACTTCGGTTCCAAAGCCCAGGTAAATATTTTCCTGGCGGGAGAAGAAGGCACCTACACACCTGCCAATTGTGGCACCAACCTGGATTGCGATGACCAGGACCCCCTGACCGCCGATATCTGCTGGACCTATGGATGCAAGAACCAATACACGGTAGGCTTACCCAAGAAGGTAATTCGGGACCTTGCCTATCTGGAAAATAGCGGTCTTTGGATCACTTACGGGAGTGATCTCTTCTGGAAAACTCCGCTACAGGAGCGGCTTTTCACCCCAGACAATAGTGATTTTACCATTGGTACGCAGAGAAAACCTGTGTCGGACAGTAACGGAGATCTCTGGGTTTCGGGCTTCGATAACAGTGTCAGTGCTTATGCCATTGGGGAATTCAGCAATGGCAGTTGGACCTACTACACCAAGTTCAACAGTAATTTTATCGGACACCCCATCAGCGAGATCATGGTTGATGACAATGATGTGGTGTGGATAGGTCATTCCCTGGGCGGGGTTTCGAGCTTTGATGGCACGAACTGGACCTTTGTAGATTTTGAGACCTTATTCAACATTCCTCATGTAGGGATCATTCTAAAAATCGCCCAGGCACCTAATGGGGACATCTGGGCCATGGATGCAAACATGCGATTATTCCAATGGAATGGCATAGCCTGGTTTTACTTAGGTCAACCTGTGAATACCTTTGGTTATCCCACCGGCATGGCGTTTGATCCTTCAGGCACCTTGTGGATGGCAGTGTCCAACGGAGGGATTTACGTTTATCAAAATGGGGGCTGGGGCCAAATACCTGGCTTAGTTACCAATCGCTTTCTAGATCTGGCCTATGGAGGCGGGGGGAAAATCTGGGCTGGCTGTGATAGCGGTCTGTATGAATATGATGGCAACATTTGGAACCTTCACAAACCTTCAAATAGTGGGGTAAAATACGCCAGGGTGTCCAGAATAACTGCTGATACCTTATCAGGTGAGGTTTATTTGACCTACCCCAACTGGTCAAATTCCTTTCCCAGTACAATTTCTATTTTCGATGGAACTACCTGGAGCGAGCTAGGCCCTAGTACCCAATCCCTCACGCCAGGATTTAGGGATTTCTACATGTCTCCCAGTGGTGCAGTATGGTTCAAACAGTACTTCCAGCAAACCCATGAAATCGTCATGTTTGATGGTAGTCAATGGAATTATCTGGCCAGCCCAGAAGTGATACCGGATGAAATAGTCTGGGATTCCAACGGGGATTTTTGGATCGGAGGCGGTGGATGGGGTGCCACGAGCAATCCAGTCGCTTTCTATAATGGAAATGCCTTCATTCTGTACAATAGTACCAATAGCCCCCTTCCTGCCAATATGCAGGTAGCTGAACTGTGGGTAGACGCGTCGGATAATTTATGGATTGCCTCTGAATCTGATGGCTTATGGACCTTTGATGGAAATAGTTGGACGTCTTATCAAACCAGTAACAGTAACATCAATTCCGACTGGCTGAGCGCAATCAAAGGTGATAGTCAGGGCACCCTTTGGATCATGGATGATCAAGGGACCCTGTCCTCTTTCGATGGCAACAACTTTACTACCCACCTTACCAACCTTACCTCTGCCTTTTATAACGAATTTACGCTGGAAATTGATGGCAATGATGACATTTGGATTACCAGCCTAAATGGATTGGTACAATATGATGGCACGAGTTCCACCACCTACAACAGCAGCAATTCTCCCATGGTCAGCGATGAAGTGTTGGAAGTGTTTGTAGATGATTTTGATCGAAAATGGATCAGCCAGGCGTATAACAATCCTATGCAAGTCTGGGATGGGCAAAATTGGACCACGTTAGGATATGACGTCTTCGGGGCAGAAACGGATACCGTACAAAAGGTAGCTTTTGGTCCCAACGGTATGCTCTATCACAGCACCTATCACCAAATTTCGACCCTCATGTATGCCGACTCCGTCTGGCCGGGAGACGCAGATGATGACGGCATCGTCAATACCCAGGATATCCTGGCCCTGGGCCAGGCTTTTGGTAGCAGTGGCACCGCTCGTTCCAATCCCAGCCTCAGCTGGGTAGGGCAGCCCGCGCCCCTTTGGTTTCAACAAATCTACAATGGCACCGACTATGCTTTTTCTGATACCGATGGCTCTGGCCTGGTGGACCTGGATGATACCTTAGCCATTAACCTGAACTTTGGCCTACAGCACAACAAAACCGGTTCCGGACAAAAAACCGGCGGGGTCCCGCTAACCATTGTCCCCTTGAATCCTGCCGTGCAAGCCGGAGATACCTTGATCGCAGATGTTCTACTCGGTACCGACAGTTTGCCCGCGACCAACGCCTATGGCCTGACCTTTACGGTAAACTACGATCCTGCCGTGGTAGATTCAGGAGGCATTAGGATCACTTATGCCAATAGCTGGCTAGGACAGAAAAATACCGACCTCCTCACCATCGACAAAGATTTCTACCTGGATGGGAAGGTGGAAATGGGCATGAGCCGTTCAGATCAAGTTACCCAGAATGGTTACGGGAGAATCGCCCGCTTGACCATCATCATGATCGATGATATTTCGGGAAAAGATTTGTTGCTGGATACCTTTGCCCTCAGCATTTCCAATGCATTCCTGATGGATCGGGAAGGCACCGAAATCGAGGTAGGAGAAGGTTCTGCAGAAATCGTGGTTTTTCAGGATGCTCCAACCCAGATTCATGAATTAAATCCCCAAGCCTGGGCATTCAATCAAATAGAGAACCAACAATTTTTGGAAATCACCAATCTTGAAGGATCCTTTTCTCCTGGTGCCTATCAACTCCTAAGTGTAGACGGGAGCATGCTCAACTCAGCAGAAACCAACCTTCATGGACATAAAGTTCCCCTTAGTAAGCTAAGCAACGGTTTTTACTTCTTGCGGATTCAAACCGAGGAAGGCGTTCTTACCCACAAGTTTATCCTTCTAAGGTGAAGTTGAGGTGGTAAACGATAGTGGGATTCGGAAGCCCAGTGTGAAAATCTGATAAGGAAAATCTCGTATTCCGTGGCGATATCGGGCAAAAAGTTCAACGGATTTTCCACTGTGGCTGCCTTCTATCTGGCCTATGAAAGGGCGGTCTCCATTATCCAAATACCCGATATATCCGTCCAGGCTGGCATCCAGTTTCCAGGAGGAGCGAGTAAGTCCCAGGCCCACTCCGTAGGTGATGGCGTCATTTTGCAAGAAAGTATCATCATGGGTCTGCCAGGCGAAAAAACCGCCTTTGCCGTACAATCTTAGGAAGGTATGAGGGTCAGCTAAGGCGATCCTTTTACCCGTGTGAAGCTCAAAAGCGTATCCGGGCGTATCCGTATAGCGGGCATTGGCTAAGTCCGTCCCGGAAGCAGTTTTCAGATAGGCGCTGACCATCGCATAGGGTCGCCGGGCTTTTTCTTTCCAGAGCAAAACGGTGGTGCGCACATGCACATCTCCGGCAGCCCATCCCTCCGCCTCAAAATCCCTGGCTTTTCTCTCATCCCGTACCGCGGCCGTGGTTCGATATCTTTCCACGGGATTATACCAAAGCTCCGTGGCAATCCTTCCCTGATCGAAAGGGATATAGACCTTAAAAAAGGCACTGAGACTTTGGTCTCCTTGCCCAAAGGCATAGGGCGCCCACATAGACACACTGGGCCGCTCCCCTAGCCCATCGTTAAACAAAGGCGGATTGGCCAAGGCGTGGGGTCCCATGAAAGCGGGAGACATGCTTAGATAGTTTTGCCAGGGAGTTACTCCATCCCAATTGACCAGCTGGTTCCAATAGGTATAATCAGGCTGCTGGGCCATCAGGCTTAAGGGGAGGAAAAAAGACAGCAAAAAACTCCTCTTTATCATGAATAAAGAGGAGTTTCCTATATATTTTATCGAAATCTTCCGTCGAGCCATCAGGCGCTCAAGTTAGTAAAAAACCACCTGAGTACGAGAATGACTTAACCGATACTGATCCACCTTTTTAGGGGAAAGTTTGGTATTAAAAATGGTCAGGTGATTGAGCTTCTGCAAGTTTTCAATCGGCTTCAACGAGCGGATCTCCGTATTGGAACAGTTGAGCTTTTGCAGCCCATACAAACCCGTGAGAGACTTGAGGTCTTTGACCTGGGTTCCACTGATCAACAGTTCCTGTAACCGCTTTAGATTCGCTACCGGGCTTAAATCTTCCACCGGCGTATTTTCCAGAGAAAGATAGGTCAATTGAGACAGGTAGCTTAGCGGGGAAAGATCGCTGACGGGATTGCGGCTTATATCCAATACCAAAAGAGAAGGAAACTGGGAAAGGGGTTTTAGGTCGCTGACCTGTGTACCGTTGAGTTGCAGATGCGTCAATCTTTTAAAGAAACCCAGCGGTCCCAGGTTGTGAATATCATCTCCCTCGGTAAAGGAAAGGCTATGACTAAGGATGAGCCTGTGTAAATCCTCACGGGTAGGGGTAGCCTCCATTTTTCCTTGTCTGCGCAGGCTTTTTTGCCAACCCTGCGGCAAGGTTTTCCACCACTCCTGCAAACTCTCCGTGCGGTACACCAGCAGGCAATCCGGATGCTTATTGATAAATTCATTGATGTTCCGCTCATTGATGTCGAGGCCATCCGCATACACTGTCTGAAGGTTGGCATTTCGCATCAAAGAATTGAGCCGAAAAATCCGGGTATGATCAATGTTCAAATGCTGAAGGCGTGGTAATTCAGCCAGCGCTTTGAGGCTGTCCACCTCTGTATGGTTAATGTCCAGGGTACGCAAGCTTTTCATGCCCACCAGCGGATAAATGCTCCGAATCCGGGTATGACTGGCGTTGATTTCCATCAGGCCATACAAGTGTTTCAATGGGTCCAGGCTTTTTACCCGGGTACCAGAGATGTCCAGTTTTTGCAGCCCAGAGAGCATCTTCAAGGGCTCTAATGACTGCAATTCCTGCCAGTCGGATAAGTTCAGGCTGGTCAGATTGGTGAGCTTTTGCAGTTCTTCCCGATCAGGGGATTGGCTGAGCTGCACCTTATCTGCTACCCGGCTGCGCCAATCAGGCGTGAGGTCTCGCCACCACTTCTGCAAAGCCGCAGAATTATAAATCACCATGGAACCAGCTTTTTCCTGCATGAAGCGTTCTGCTTCCTGCTGACCAATGGCCGTATGATCACAGTAGATTTTCCGAAGGGATTCCAGGCCTTCCAGGTCTCTCAGGCTTTTGATCCCGGAGTGGTCCGCAATCAGGGTGCGAAGGTTGCGCCATTCATTGAGCGGAGCCAAATATTGGATTGGGGTATGCGCAATGTTCAACTCTTCTACCATAAACAGATCCCGCAAAGGCATTAAATCTCTCACCTCACTGTGGCTAATATCCAGGACCGCCAGTTTTTTCAAAGAAGCCAGGGCACTGACCCCACCCACTTGAGAAGCAGAAAGATTTAGTTTTTTCAGATAGCCTAGGCCGGCTAAAGGACGAAGGTCCGTAATCTTAGTGTTGGTAGCAGAAAGTTCCGTCAGTCTACGGAAGTTTCTCAACACCTCGATCGCATGCACTTCAGTATCATTGATATTGAGTTTGCGCAGATCCAGCGCATAGCGGAGGGAATTCAGATCGGTGATCAGGGTATTGGCACAATTCAGCTCTTCCAGGTGGGTGAGATTTCTTAAAGGGTCCAATTCACTGACCGAGGTACCGGAAATATCCAGTCGTTTCAGGGACGTCAAACGACTGAGGGGTTTTAAACTGGAGATATTGGCCATGCCTGCCAGGTCCATGACTTCGATCAGGTCCAACTCCTTGATCCTGGGTACCCATGCTTCCGGATCGATGGGGATTTCCATCACATCAATCCGGGAAATGTCTCCCTCCCATTCATCTGTTTTCATTTCGTCTCCGGAGAAAGATTGAAAACCCGCTTTTTCAGCCAGCATTTCCCGCGGTATCACCAGGGTATCTCCTAATTTCAGGTTGTGGTTCCATTTTAAGGCCTCAGACATGGTTAGCTGGTCCTGCACAATCCACTTGGCAGAAAAATACTTCTTCCAGTCATAGGAAAGGCTGTTCCACCAAAGCACCCAGGAATCATCCTCATCCATGTTGCGGGAATACATGCTGACGATCTTGAGATCCCGCTTCTTTTCGTTGAGGTTGATCTCCAAATAGCGGGGAATGATATTGTTGATGCTATCTCCGGTGGTGAGAATCCCTTGTAAATGGCGGGACATGCCCACTTTAAAATAGATTTCTCCCGCTTCGGTTATTTCATGCGTAATCTCATCTATCAGGAGTTCAAAGGAAGCGGTGCGGAAGAAAAAATCCACATCCTGCAGGTAGGCCTGTACATCTTTATTGGTGATGGTGGAACGGGTTTCCACCAAGTCATCTTCAATTTGCACCTCCTCATCCCGGAAGATCTTCTGATAACTCTCCCGAATGATAATTTCCTTTTCTCTCGAAGAGGATTGGGGCGCTCCGATAACGTTTAAGGTTGATTCCAGATATTGGACCAACCGACGTACTTCTTTTTCGTATTGTTCGATCTCTGCTGCCTGCCCCTTATTCGACTGGGCAGTAACAAAGTTGAGACCAAAGAGCAATCCCAGACAGTAAATGATCAGTTTTCTTCTCATTGATGATAGATGAATTGCAGTACTTTCTCTTTTTGTCCCTCCGGAATCTCCAACATCTGGGTAATCAACCAACCCCGGTTAGGGCCACTACGCTGAATATCCTTTAGTTCAAAATACCATCCTTCAATCTGGAAAAAGTGAAACTTCACTTGATTGACGGTTTGGAACTTTAGGTTACCTTTTTTGATTTCATATAAGAATAAGGTGAGGTAATCGGGTTGATAAGCCTTTTCAGCATAAAGGCTTACTTCATCTTGATTACGAAACACCTTAAGGAGGTTCATAAAGTCTAATTCATGGCTGAGTGGATGGAGGAAAGGGATGACCTTGCCATCCGGCATAGTGGTAGCAAATAGCTTGGTAAAAGGTGCGAAGAACACATTGGTGAACACCCACTTTGACCCAACCTTTGATTCCTCTAATTCCAAAAATAAGGTTACCAATTCACTTTTACCCTGGTACATAAAAGTAGTCTGGACCTCGGCAAACCATTCTCCACCGTGAAAATCCAGATATTGCCCATGGCGATACGGGTTGACGTATCGGATAAATTTCTGTTTGGTTTCCCAGGTCAGCATGCTGTTTTGATCATCAAACAACATTTTGAGGTAGTGGTCTCTGACTCTCCGATCCCTATACAGGGTGTCATTCGGATAATACCTCAAGCCTTCTGCTCCTTCTTCCCCGTTAAACCGCCGAAAAAACTGGTTAACCTGTTTGGTTTCAGCATATAAAACGGTTTCATCTCCCAGATATTCCCCCATCAATTGAGCATGCAGCCCGGGTAACAGCCCCACAAATAGGACTGTAAACATGAATAAGAACAAGCAATTAATTCCCAAAAACTTCCGTGTCGGAACAAGCATAAATCTGAAGGGGTCCGGATAATTAAGTGTAGAAATAAGTTAATGACTTAAAGCTAGGGAAGTCCTATCCATCCTTGCATATATAGTGCCATTTATGCAGAAAGACCGGGGAATTCTCCGCCATCACCTACATTTCACTTCCAGATAATCCGTCCAGGAAGCTGCATAGCAAAAGCCCTCGTAAGCAGACTTACAAGGGCTTGAAAAAATATAAGTTACAGCAGGCCTTAGGGAAGGGTTTCGGTAACCCGGATATCCCCTAGCAAGACATCCCAAAAATCGACCATGCGGCCACTAATTTGGGTGCGTTTACGCTCTACATAAACGGTGATATCTTTTTTGGTGGTATCTTCATAAACCTGGCCTTCCTTGGTGATTCCTTTGAATCGCTGAAATATCGTAATAATGCCAACAAACCTCCCATCAGGTTGCTGTTCCAGATCGCTGATATACTGGATGTTGAACCATTCAATATTGACCGAGGAATAGTTAAGGCGCATTAAGTGCTCAAAATAAGGGCGCACTTTGTATTCAACAATTTCCGTCCGGTATAAGGAAGAAACGCCAATGATGCTTCCTTCCGCAAACAACTCTACTGCCCGATCTATGACTCTATTGCCTTCAGACCACTCCGTGCCTTTATCTCCAATAATAGAGATGTACCGACTCAAATCCCGGACTTTTTCCATCGCGAGAGAATCGATAGCAGCTTTGCGACTTTGAGTTATGATGCCTTGACCAACAGAGAATGAGTATAGGAAGCAAGCAAATATGAAAACAATGGTGGATTTTACCATGAAAGCTTAACGTTTGATAAGTTCTAGTTCGCGAATTTTGCCATTGGCATCAAAAACGATGTTTTCGACCCGGTCGGGCACTCTTCTAACATCCTTTAAGTATTCCAAATATTTGCGAATAGTAGTAGGTTTATCGTAGTCATTTTCACCTCTTTCCTGGCTGATAATGATCAATACTGGGCTTCTTTCTGAAGCAAAGAGGCGCAGGGCTTCATCAATGGTCGCATTCGCCATATATACATCCCGAGCCCCAGCCACCCGTTCAAAGAGTCCATCGACCTGTTGGCCGACCACAAACTGAGAGGGACCTGGGTCTACCTGAACAGCCGCCGGGTCTATTTCCGGGCTTTCCCCTCCCACCTGAGCGGTCGCAGCTTCCAGACGCACCCTTTCTTGCTGCAGGATGTACTCTGCTTTTTTAATCATGACCAGAATTTCTCCATCGTCAATATGGAGAGATTTCAGATCAGCCAGATCACGTTCTTTGATCCGAAGCTCATCCATGCCCGGAATCGGACGCTCCATGAGGGTATATAATTTTTCCCTGATGGGTGCCAAAAAGGCCTCGCGTTCTTCCTGGGCTCGTAGTTCTTCCTGGGCTTTTTCTTCCGCCAGTTTCTTCTTTGACTTACAGCCACTAACGGATATGCAGGCTGCCAGCAAAAGCAACATCCAGGATTTATTGAGTAACAAGTAGGTTGTGGAGAGAGTAGGCCGATGGATGCCTTTGAGATACATCATCTTAGCGAATTTTTTGTCTGAAACGATCATTCAATCTACCCAAAGGCAAAAGATAGCTTCACCTTTCAAAACAAACAAATTTTCGGCTTCCAATGCGCATCTGATCAATTACTTTCAGATCAAAAGCATCATTTTTTGCCATTTTTTCCCACAAAATGTAGCGATGTGCAAAAAAAAGCCTGGTTCCCTCATGTTATATCCAATATTAGCTATATTTTAGAGCTCCTTTCCTGCAGTTGCTATACTTCTCTCCTGAAGTATACTGGCTATGAATTGTTGAGCTTTCGTTTCTGGCTGTAAGCCATGACATATTTTTGAACCTTAACTATCATAACCAAAACCAACGTTTATGCGATTATTACTACGATCACTCATGGTGGGTCTCTTCCTGGCCGGAGGATATACCTTTGCCCAGCAGCAGGTATATTTTTCTGTTGACATGAATGGAGAAGATATCGGGGTAAATGATACCGTCAGCATCGCCGGTAACCTCCAGGTTGCCGCCGGATTTGCCAATGACTGGACCCCAGGGCAGATTGTCATGAAGGATGCCGATGGCGACGGGATCTACATGGATACCCTGACCCTGCCTGCTGGCTCCTACGAGTACAAATTCACCTACCTTAAAGCAGGTGCTGCCACCTGGGAAACGCCTCCTGGTGCTTGTACAAACAGTGGGGGAAACCGCGCTGTTACGGTTGTAGCAGCGGACACTACCCTGAACACTGTTTGCTTTAACACCTGTGATGCTTCCTGCCCTTCTGGAAGTGGAATGGTTACTTTCCAGGTGGATGTACGCAACGAGACTTTCAAGCCTGATTCCGTATCCATTTCTGGTAGCCTTCAGATGGCCGCCGGTTTTGCCTCCAACTGGACGCCTGGTCTGACGCTCATGGATGATGCCGATGGCGACAGCGTTTACAGCATTACCCTGACTCTGCCTGCAGGAAACTATGAGTATAAGTTCACCCTGACCGACACCAGTGGAAGCAACGTATGGGAGCCATTCCCAGGGGGTAACCGCCAGATCAGCGTAACAGATGGATTGGATACCACTTTGAATGCAAACTGCTTCGGTACTTCCTTCGAAGTATGTCCTCAGGATCTGCCTCCTATCAACGTTACCTTCCGGGTGAACATGGCCAATGAATTCGTTTCTGACAGTGGCCTCTTCATCGGAGGTAGCTTCCAGGACCCTCAGTGGCAGAAAAACCAAATCAAGCTGGAAGACCCTGACGGAGACGAAGTGTATGAGGTTACGCTTTCTATCAAGCCAAACTTCTACGAGTATAAGTACTTCAACGGCGCCAACGGAGATCCTTCCTCAGACGAGTTTTCTGAAACTGGCGACTTCCTGGCTGGCGGATGTGGATTGGGCGGCTTTGGTAACAACCGGGCCCTGGAGCTGATCAACATTCCTGCCGATACGGTGCTACCGGCATACAACTTCAATGAGTGTAACACCGTTTGGGTAACTGACATTGAAGATGATCTGGATGAAAATGGCAGTTTTAGCATCTATCCGAACCCATTTTCTCAGGTTACTAACGTGGAGTTCAGCAATCCAACAGGAATTACCTATCGGTTTAGCCTGATGAACATGGCCGGACAAGTAGTCTTCCAGGCGGAAACCCGCGAAGATCGCCTGACGATCAATCGCAAAGATCTCGGAGCAGGTATGTACCTCCTTCGGATCCAGAATCCAACCGGAGAGCAATTGACCAAGAAGCTGATTATTCAGTAGGTTGATGCTACGATAAAAAAAGGGCCATCCGATGGGATGGCCCTTTTTTTATATGCTTAGTCTAATCCCTAATAGCAGGAAAACACATGGGTATACTCTCCGTCTACAATGTCGGAGGTAGACCGTGCGCCAGGCTTCATGATCTGGAGGATCATCCCGGTAATGAAACTTCCCGCTGGAGGTTGATAAATTTCCGTTGGAATCACATGCCAAAAGTAGACCTCATCCGCTCCCTTGGTCATCTTCAAGGCTGGATTGGTATCGGTATTCTTGATGGTTTCTACTCGAATAACCTCTCCGGTGTTTAACTCGATACGGGTATAGACATACAGTTCGTCCACGTCCAACATGCTTTCCTTTTCTTCAAGTTTGTGGTCGTAAAAAAGGGTGAACACGTCATTGGCGGTCGTGTAAACCGTGTCCTTGGAGACTTTATCGGGAAAGCTGAACACCTTGCGGGGACCGGTTACCGGGGGTTCTACTTCAATGAGCAAATCCTCCGTTTTGTCCTCATCACATCCTCCGCCTCCTTCACCGGTGCCATCCACTCCTTTGACCAGAAAATGAAAATCGTTGGCAAAGACCGTTGCAGCATCCACGTTATAGAATTCGGTGGGAATCATGGTAAAACTCCAGACATCATTGCCTTCGTCTTTCATGGCCATCGTCGGATTCGAATTGGTCCATTCTCCGTTTTTATTTTCGTCAGCCCGGTCGGCATCGGGAGCAGGGAGCCAGGTCCAAAGATAGAGCGGGCCGGCATTGCCTACCAATCGCTGGCAATCACATGCTTTCAGGTTCACGTAGATGGTGATTTCCTGATCCGCATTAAATTCTGCTGGTATGGTCCAGGTCTTTTGGGCCTGAAGGCTGTAAGCCCCAGTCAGTAATAGGGTCAGTAATAAAATTAGGGTATTTCGCATCTTACGTTTATTGACGAGTGAAAATGTACGTGTAGGTTAACGCAGCCTTACCAAAGCAGGCCCGACGGAAGTTGAACTCCAGGGTGTTGTCGATCTCCCGAATGGTTCGGTTTAACTCCAGGGTCAGGTCCTGACCATTGGAAGTCAGAATCAGTTGGGTAGGAAATTCTTCATCATCAAATTTCCAACTTCCACTTTCCCCCAGGAAATTGGGAGAATCTCCAGGAGCGAGGGTGAAGCTTCTATCCGCAGAGGAGAAATTCAGTTCCGGAGGCGTGCTTCGGAGGAAAAACCCAGAAATATCCAGGGTATTATCGAAGCTCGCGGTTCGCTCATCAGTTTGAATCACCTGGGTCAATTTAAAAGCCCCATTGATCCCTTCAACCTTGCTGTAGGTATCTCCGAATTCGGGTGTCGTTTGCTCACAGGCCAGCAAGGCAAAAAGGCAAGCCAAGGGCAGGAGGAATATGTTTTGATTGATCTTTTTCATCATCTTATAGTTAGTTACATCCACCAGAGGCATTGGGGATTAAATCAAGATTTCCTTTCAATTCTGCATCAGGGATCTGGCAGACCAGGCCCGCACAATCCCAGGGAGCATTACGGATGCGCAGGGAGTTTTCTCCTCTGACGGCCCGGCGTTTCAGCTCATGGAGACGATTGCCCTCCGACACCATCTCCAACTCTCGTTCAGCTCTGCAAATAGCAATCAGGCTACTGGCAGGGGTTCCTGAAGAAACGGGCGTCAAACCGGCTCTGGTTCTGATTTCAGACAAATCCTGCTCGGCCTGTTCCAGATTGCTGCCAAGTTCCGCCGCAGATTCAGCCCGTATCAGCTTCAATTCCGTTACATGAGCCAGGGGCACATTCATCGCTTCCTGTAAAACGAATTTGGTAGATAAATAGAGGGGTTCACTGCCACTTTCATCAATCTCATACCATTGCTGGCCTCTTTTATCAGCCACATCCTGGGTGGCCAGGTTATACACATAACTGGATAGGGTAATGTTGGGCACGTTGTTATTACCGGGATTGGGTTGGTAATTCGCGCTGATCCAGCCGCCGGAATTATCCGCGATAAAGTCGCTGCTAGCCAATTCAAACACCGCCTCTGAGGTGCCTTCGGTAGAAAAGCGGCGCACCAGGCTGGTATCAAATTGGAAGCCGCCGTTGCTCAGGACATCATTGGACTGGGCGTAGGCATTGGTAAAATCATTCATCTGAAAGTAGACCTTCGCCAGATAGGCTTTCGCGGCCCAGGAAGTGGCATAGCCATTATTGTCCGTCGGCAGGGAGGCCGCGGCTTCAGAAAGGTCACCAATGACCTGCTCATAGACAGCGCCTACGGTTGCTCTGGGGACAATATCTGAAGAGTAATTCAACCGAATGGGAACGCCCAAATGAGAATTATCGGCCGTGTAGCCGTAAGGCTGCCCAAACAAACGTACCAGCTCAAAATGAGCAAGGCCCCGGAGGAATTTACACTCCGCCGTAATGCGGGCTTTTTCAGCATCAGATATCCCTTCAATCAGATCCATGTTTTGCAGGACAAAATTGACCCGGCCGATCACCTTATAACCGTCAGACCAGAAGGTACGCGTGGTACCGAGAAAGATGTCCGTAGTCCGGGTATAGTGGGCCGCCCAGTCGCCGCCACTCAAGCCGGTCAACTGGCTGATATGGTCCGCAAACAACTCAGACAGGAATTGGCCCTGTCCTCCCAGGAAATTTCCTGAGCGCATCACATCGTAGGCGCCGTTCAGGGCTTCCTGAACATCAGAAGAGGTTTGCCAGAATTCTTCCAAAGAACCCGCATCCTCCGGGACGATCTCCAGGAAGGAATCGTCACAGGCTGTAAATAAACTGGCGGCTACCAGAAATATCCAGACCCTGCTTAAGGTATATATGTTAATGTGCATCTTCATTTTCTTCTTTTTTCCTTACTAAAAATCAACAGATAAGGCCAGGTTGTACGTTCTTTCCTGTGGTGCGGTCAGGTAGGTAACATTGGTTCCACCAATATTCCGCTGCCCTGGAGATGATCTGTCCCGGGCCACTTCCGGATCCCAACCTGAGTAATTGGTGAAGGTCAGGAGGTTGGTGCCTGAAAGGGTCAACCGCAGGCGACGAACCATAGGCGTAGAAAACTGGTCGAAGACGTAGCTCAAGGAAAGATTTCTTAAGCGTGCGTAAGAAGCATCCTCCAACCACAGGCTGTGGTTGTTCTGCCAGAAGTTGGCGTTTCCTCCCCAATTGATCATGCTTCGGGTCCAGCGTGGCAGACGGGCCTCATCACCGGGTTCTCTCCAGCGGTCGAAGACATCTCTCCGCATATTCCAATCATCTGTAACTACCCCTAGCTGTCTTTTAGCAGCATCATCGTAAATCATGCCTCCGTAGCTAAATACCCACAGCATGTCGAGGTTCCATTTTCCGTAGCTAAAGGTATTGCTGAATCCACCGGTAAAACGGGGCATGCCATCACCCGCTGGCTGACGGTTCAAGACGACATCGTAATCATAGGTTTCTTCTCCATCCCGGGTCAGGTAGATCGGACGACCCGATTCTGGATCCAGGCGAGAAAATTTGACGATGAAGTTGGTATTAACCGGAAAGCCGGGCACCGCTCTCGTATCCCCAAAACCACCATCCAGGGCATCCGGCGTGGCAGTACCCACTTCCAGTACCAGGTTGCGGTTGAAGGCCAGGTTTAGATCAGAGGTCCACTTAAATTTGTTAACCAGGTTGCGGGTGGTAAGCCGGAGCTCTACGCCTTCATTCTCGATTTTTCCGACATTCTGAGGAAAGACGATGTTATCAATTCCCGAAGAAGCCTGAATATTAATGTTGATGATGGCATCGGTGGTCAACTTATAGTAATAGCCTATTTCCGTGGTAATCCGGTCATTAAAGAGTCCGATTTCCACGCCGGCATCCAAGGTACGAGATACTTCCCACTGTAAGTCTGGATTGTCGAGCTTGACCTGGTTCCGCACGGGAAAACCATTATAGCCCTGGCTCCTGACAATTCCCGGTTCCTGGCTCAGGAAGTAGCGAGGAAACTGCTCATCCCAGGCTATATCAGCATTACCGGTAATGCCGTAGCTGGATTTCAGTTTCATATAGTTTACTACGCTGTTCTGGAACCAATCCTCCTCCGAAATAATGTAGCCCACGCCCACACCTGGGAAGTTTCCGAAGCGGCGGTTACGGCCAAATTTGGAGGAGCCATCCCGGCGGAAAGTTGCCTGAAGGAACAGCTTATCCATATAATCATAGTTCAGCTTGGCAAAAACACTGGCAAACAACCAACGATCTACTTCGGTGGTGGAGAAATTGAGGGTATCTGCTCCGGCCAGATCGTTTACGTTGTAGAGATGCTCGTAAATGTCCGCATACTCTTCATTGAAGCGATTGTTGGAAGAGGACTGATATTCAGACCCTACCAGAAGGGCCAGGTTTTGATTGTCGCTTAGTTGCCAATTATAATCCGCAGTCAGGTAGGTAGACCAGTTGACGACCTCAGAAGCAAAGCGTTTGGCAATGGTGGAGAAATTCGTCCAGGTAGAATCTTCCAGGAAGTAATCCCCTAGATTCATATAATCGTAGTTCCCTGTAGCATTGATATTCAGCCCTTTTACGGGGGTGAAAGTCAGTTTGGCGTTGTTGATAGAGCGCCATTCCTGGGTAATCCAGTCTACCAGTTCTCGCTGCGCTACCGGGTTTCCATACAGATTGAACCAATCTCCATTTTGATCCTTGATAGGAAAGATGGGCAAGGCAGTAGACTGCGCCCAACCAAATCCTCCTGCCCAGGCTTGAGAAATGCGGTCATTCAAGCCGCGCGCCAGAGAGGTAGACAAGCTAAGTCTAAGATTTGGCAGGATATTGTAATCAACATTGGCCCGGGCCGTCAAGCGCCGGAATGAATTGCCTTTTTGATAACTTTCTGTGTCGATGTAGGAAAGGCCTACATAGGATTTAAATTTTTTAGTTCCCTGGCTCATAGAAGCAGAATATTCCTGCTTTACGCCTGTTTGCAATACCTCATTCATCCAATCGGTATCTACGCCTTCTATTTCCTCATAAGTCAGGTTTTGAGGAAGGGGTACTCTGCCGACGCCTCCATCATTTTCCCAGGCTTCTTGCTGTACCATAAGCCATTCTTCCGCATTGAGGAAGTCAAGCATATTGGACGGTTCTGATAATCCAACCCGAGCGTTGAATTTGAACTGGGGCTTGCCTTGCTTTCCACGCTTAGTGGTGATCAGGATAACGCCATTGGAACCACGAGAGCCAAAGATGGCGGTAGCGGCGGCATCTTTCAGGATTTCCACAGACTGGATGTCTTCCGGGTTGATAGAGGAGAGCGGGTTATTGTTAAGTCCGCCTGTCTCTCCGCTGAGGAAAGGGTCCTGGGTGATGGGAATACCATCTACCACAATGAGCGGATCTCCACCTGAGCTTAGCGAACCAATCCCCCGAATCCGAATGACGGCTCCTGCTCCAGCCACGCCACTGGTTTGGGTAATCTGCACCCCAGGTGCTTTTCCCTGTAAGGCCGTTTCAAAACTCGCGCCGATAGTTTCATTCAAATCCTCTGAATCGATTTTACTAACTGAACCTACCAGGGAGCGTCTTCGCTGGGTTCCGTACCCTACCATGACAACCTCATCCAGCGACAAGGCTTCCTCCTGCAACACCACATTGAGCCGGGTGCTTTGGCCAGCTTCCACCTTTACCGTTCGCGTTTCTTTTAAATAGCCGATGAAATCAATTTCGACCTGATGATCCCCTACAGGTACATTAGCCAGGGAGAACTTTCCCCCTTCCGCGGTGAGCGCGCCAATACTGAGTGCGGGAAGTTTGACAGATGCCCCTTGCAGGGGTTGACCGTCCTTGTCAGAAATGGTGCCAGCCAGGGTGCCTGTTTGGGCCAACAGATAATTCCCCAGGGCAAATAAGACGAGCCCCAATAAGCTCATCTGCTTCAGTAGTAGTCTAGCCATAAATGTTTTATTAAAACCTGATCTTCAACTAATGCTTATAAAGCGACTGACCTATAGGCACTTAATGCCGATCAATCAGGTATATAACAATATACCCAATCATCTTCATGTTTGCAGGTCAATCTTACGTAGTCAGGATTTACAAAGGAGAGGAAATATCTGAGCTGGCAAGTTATCAATTCCTGATCAAACTAACCAAATAATTAGTCGATCATTCAGCAGGATTATTTGCATAATTTAACTATTTGCTTTGTCCAGCCGAAGGATTCGTAAGCGCTCAAAGTTTTTATCTACCTCCATTACCAGGGTTTCATCTTCCCCGCGTAGGAGTTCATCTGCCGGAAAAATTTCATCGTCCACCTTCACTGCGCCCGGAACAAACTCCAAGCCGTGGAACACCAGCCGGAATTGATTATAGGGAGAATTAAACCGCCCCTTTCTCCGTTGCTCTATTTCCAACACCCCCTCGGTTCCAAGTAGGCTAAATACCCTGGTAGAATAATTACCCTGGGCATAGTCATAATAATCTCCATCATCTTCATAGAGTTCTGAGCTAAGTTGCCCCTCTATAGCATAAATGTGTAGATCGAGGATCTCTAACTCTTTTTCTCCGATATACTGCTGAACCGGATATTGAGGCAACACGGTTCCGGCCTTGATGAAAAAGGGGAAAGTGTCTATGGTGGTATCTACCCACAGTTCCTGTCTCCCCTCAGATTTTTCTTTCGTCCAATAATTAAACCACTGGCCTTCGGGAAGATATACATACCGACCATCTGCCCCTTCTCGGGAGATGGGGCAAATCACCATATGGTTCCCCAATCCAAATTCTTCCATGCGGTAGTAGGTCTCCGGGTCGTGCTGATCAATAAAGCACAAGGGCAAGATCATGGGGGTGCCTTCCTGTACCTGCCGCCAGAAAACCGAATATACATAAGGCATCAACTGATAGCGTAAGGCTATCGCTTTCCGCACAGCCGAGGTATAGGGTTCACCGAAGGACCAGGGTTCCTGGTCGCCATGGTCGCCGGAAGAGTGCGTTCTAAAAAAGGGATGAAAGGCCGCCATTTGCATCCAGCGGGTATATAATTCTCCTTTACATTCCCCGATAAATCCGCCTATGTCGGAACCGACAAAGGAGAAGCCGGAGATACTCAGGCGCTGACACTGAATATTGGCAATCCAGAGGTGCTCCCAACTGGCAAGGTTGTCGCCCGTCCAAACCGCTGCATAGCGCTGTCCTCCGGCATAGGTAGAACGAGTCAGGGCGAAGGGTCTGCGGGGGAAGGAATTCTTCTTGAGGCCATGATAGGTAGCGCGGGACATTTGCATGCCATAGACATTATGCGCTTTGCGGTGGCTACAATAATGACCGTCATACGCGTGCCGGGTGTCCTGGGGAAAGGTGCCATCATCAATCAAGGCAGGCTCGTTCATATCATTCCACACCCCATGCACCCCGGATTTCATAAATTCTTCAAACAAGCCAGCCCACCATTCCCGGACTTCAGGAGAAGTAAAATCTGGGAAGTGACACATACCTGGCCAGACATTTCCCTGCATGAGCGGACCATCTGCTCTTCGACAGAAATAGCCGTTTTCGATGCCTTCTTTATAGGCGAAGTATTCCCGATCAATTTTAATCCCGGGGTCCAGGATGACCACAGTTTTGAATCCTTCGTTTTCCATTTCCGCAATCATGCGCCGAGGATCAGGAAAGCGGGTATGGTCCCAGGTAAAACAGCGGAATCCATCCATATAGTCAATATCTATATGAAGGGCATCACAGGGAATCTGATATTCTCGCAGTTCTTTGCCGATAGATTTGACGGTTTCTTCCGGATAATAGCTCCATTTAGATTGGTGGTATCCCAAGGCCCACATGGGAGGCATTTCGGGTTTTCCGGTAATCTGAGCGTAGCCTTCCACCACATTGATGAGGTTCGGCCCATAAATGAAATAATAATTCATTTCCCCGCCTTTGGACCAAAAACTACATACGTCGCTCCTTTCATGGCCAAAATCAAAGCGGGTCCGGAAAGAATTATCGAAAAAGATGCCATAGCCTAAGCCATGGTGAAGCCCCATGAAAAAGGGAATATTTTTATAGAGCGGGTCCGAGGTCTTCTCAAATCCATAGGTGTCTGAGCCCCAGTTCTCAAAGCGTAACCCTCGCAAATTGAAGCGTTCTGGCTTATCCCCCAGCCCGTAGAAGTTCTCCTGTTCCTGAATCTTTTTGGAGCTGTAAACGATGTTTCCCCCCAGGGTGGGATGCCGTTCCCAATGGAAGCCTCTTTCGTCCTCAGAAATCAGCACCCCATTGGCATTGAAAATGGAAATGTGTAGGCTCTTGGTAATCTTACAAGTAAGTTTACTGGTAATCAGATGGTATTGCCCATCTACTTCCTGCAACTCAAAATTTAGATGGTCTGGCACTTCTACCTTTTCCTCTGGGAGGGCATAGGAGAAATCATCTTCAAACCAGCCTTCCGGACAAAACCTGAAACGCAGGATATGCGCATCACAAATGGTAACGAGCAAAATGGTCTCGGGGCAGTAAAAGAAAAACTGATTTTCTTCCTGTTTCCAGGATTGAACGAGTTGCGGGGATCTTTTACGTGAGCGCGAATGGTGTCTACTGACTTCCATAGTTACATACCAAATTTAACGAGCAAGGGATGTATGAAGATGATATTGCACCAATCCCTCTATAGGATTGGCCATGAAATTACCTATTTCCAATTCAAGGTCCTGCATGACCGTCCGAATCTCTGCAGAAAAATGTTCCGAAATTCCGCCTACCAAATCTATGGGATATGTGCGCGCCTCGGACATTTGCAAAAAAGTAGTGGTAAGAAATAAACGGAATCGTTCCCTAACCATTTCTCGCACAGTGGGATAGTGAAGGAGTTCCTTGACAAAGGGAGCTAAAGCGGCCATGGTAAAGGCCGGTTTGGCGGATTGATAGATTTTTGTGCGAGTTGCTAATAATGCTTCACCGGTAAGTTGACAAAATTCCGAGATCGCCTTTTCTTCCAGTCGGCCTTCCAGGGCAGCTTTGAGTAAATGCTTTCCCAGGTCCATGCCTGATCCTTCGTCCCCCATCAAATACCCATGACCTCCCCTACTCTTCTCCAATTGGTGTGCCCGGTAAAAGGCGGCATTGGAACCTGTTCCCAGGATTCCTACCAGGCCGGTTTTCCTTCCCGTACTCCGTATTGCGGCATCCAGGTCCGTATACATTTCCACGGTAAGCTGGGGGAAGTATGGTCCCATCAAGCCCCTCATGTGTTCTCGCACCGCCTCTTTGCGCAAGCCTGCACTATAAAAAAACAGTTCAGTAATGGGGCCAATCTGCTGAGTCTTGCCCTTGAGGATATGAAGCTCTTTTTCAATCACAGCCTGAGCCACAGCGTTCGGGTTGAGTCCCGGCCCCTGATGTAGGACCTGCGCTTTCCCTTCCAGGACTGCCATCCAGGTCGTTTTTGTGGCACCACTCTCGGCAATTAAAAAGGCTTCCGGGGGCATGGGTCAGGATTTTCGAAGTTGAAGTTGAAAATCTGCGATGATATTCATGAAATAAATATAAGCATCATAGGGGCTGGAAAACGGGCTAAAATATTGGTGAACATTACCATCCGTTCCCTTTTTGGTGGCCATGTAGTAAAAGTGGTCTGAATTCTGAAGTTTTCTCCAGGTAGCTACCCAGTCTTCCCGTCTAGATTCCTTAACCACGGCCTCTAATTCATAAACTTTATGTAGGGCTTCTTGCTGCATGCTGTTACCCATCCATGCAGAAAGGTCTTTTTCCTGATCAGCCCAGGAAATTGCCATAGGAACATCCCAGGCAGGCTTTTCATTCTGCCTTACCAGGGCTTGTTCGGCACTGAGAAACTTGCCTCCCTCTCTAAGAATGATCTCAATTAATTTCTCCCAGAATTCCCAGATTCCTGTCTCGGCTGAAATGTGTTCCCCGAGGGCCTCCATGTCCAGCCCTATGGTCAATACCTCTCCCGGTTCCTGCAGCATCCAGGCTGCAAAATCCTCAGCTTGCAGGGGAAAATGCTCCCAGGATGGATCAGCAAAACGAAAAGCGAGATCATCAGATCTTAGCACGTGTCGGGGAAGCAAACCGAAATCAGGAATGTGAGGAGGACTATATACCTTGTTTGGATCAGAAACGAGCCCCTCAACCAGCATCCCTTTATATCCCATTTGCTTGAGGAAAAATCCCATAGGATTTTGGTAGGCCAATTCCGTATTTCTGAAAACCCGGGGATCTTGTTGAAAGAGGTTCCAGACCTTTTCCCGATGCTCGATGACCTGCTCAAAAAATTCTTCCCGACTGAAAAAGAAGCTTAAAGAATGAGCAAAGGTTTCTCCCAGCCAGTGAATCTGCCCTTTTTCTGATAACTTCTGCCAGCGTTCGATTACCGCCGGGCGATGGGTTTCAAGCTGTTGCAACAGATGGCCCGAAGCAGAGACATTGACCTGGAACTGATCGCCAAAGCGTTGCCCCAGGCGATCCCACAGGCTAGCTACAGGAAGGTAACAGCGGTCAGATACCCGATTCAGTACCTCCAAATTGAGGGCCTTATCCTCATACGGAGCATGGGTTCCGATGGAAAAAACCGGAAAGGAGGTATGGCGATAAGGCTGATGGGCCTGAAAATATAAACAAATGGCCTTGGGCATATTTTTTCTCTTCCCTAAGGGTGTAAGCTAGCTTCCCGCCAGCGTTTGACCAGATCAAGTGCCGAAGCCTCCCAACTGAGTTTACTGACGTCTTCCTGCAAGCCTTGCGAGATTTCGGTTCTCAAGGCAGGATAAGACAGCAAAGCCCCGACTTTTTCGGCGAAATCCTCCACATTGCCTGGGGCGGCCGTAAGTGCGTGAGGGAGCACCTCCCTCGCCCCTGAATGCGTACTGATCACGACCGGGGTTCCGGTCTGCGCTGCCTCAATGGCCACCAGACCAAAAGGTTCTGATGCTGAAGGCATCACCACAACCGTGCTCATTTGCAGCAGTTTCTCCAGATCCTTCTGCCCCAAAAACCCCGCCAAATGAAAGCGATCCCCTACCCTGGCCCGATTGATCTTTTCGATCATCTGGGGCCGCAGGTCCCCTTTACCGGCCATGATAAAACGTAAGCGATCATATTTTTCCAACAGTTTGAGGCCTACATCTATGAAGGTTAACGGGTCTTTCTGGCGGGTAAATCTTCCCACAAAACTGACTAGCTGCTCAGGAAAAGGAGGTGCGAGCCTTTGGGCTTCCAGCGAAGGAGAGCCATGATACAACACCTGGATTTTTTCCAGGGGGATATCGTAGGTCTGGGACAGGATGTTCGCAGAATATTCGCTGACCGTTACAATGTAATCGGCCTCCTTAAAGGCATGCGCTTCAACCTGATAGGCCCAATCCCGGATATCAGGGCCGGTCCGGTCATGAGATAATGAATGTGCATGAACAAATAAAGGTTTTCCGCTTTGCTCTCTGATCAGCAAGCCTGCCAGGAAGGTCATCCAGTCGTGGGCATGAATTACCTCAAAATCCATTTGCTGGGCCTTCCGGGCACTGATCCTGGTATAATCAAGGATGCGTTGGTAGAGATCATGGCCGTATAGAGAAGGCTCCTTCAGGTATTTGCGGACGGGGGGCACATTTCGGGGCTGTGGATGTTCAATCCACAGACTGCCCGGGTGAGGAGTCGGCGGAGACACGCTTTGGGGCAATACTTCATAGCCCGAAAGGGCCACTTCTACCCAGGCTACTTTCGCTTCCTTCAGATGAAAGGCTGAAATAGGATCCGTTTCTTTCCACAGTTTAGGAAGGTTAAGGTCAGAAAGGCCGATCAGCTCAATTTGCTTCTCTTCCTTGGGCTTTGATTTAGGCAGGATTAAGGATAATTGGGCAAAAGGAGCCAGGGCTCTGGCCAGTTCGGATGACGCCACCCCCAGTCCCCCGTTCAAAAACGGGGGATATTCCCAGCCCAACATCAAAACCTTTGGAATCATGTAACTAGTTGCAACACCCTGGAATAAGCGTCTTCATAATAAGCCGTAAGGTATGCCCAGTCAAACTTCTGGGATGCCTCTTCAAGACGATATCGCTGGCTAATCCGATCATTTCTGGGGGAATTCACGAAGGAGAACATCTGGTCTGCCAATTGATTGGCTGCCTCATCGAAGGATTTATTTCGCCGATTTACCACAAACATCCCCTGATCTTCCGGATCGTCATCCATTCGGGAAAGGTAGTCTCCGAAACCAGCCAAATCACTGGTAATGGCAGGCACCCCATGCACCATGCACTCCAGCGGCGTATATCCCCAGGGTTCATAGTAACTTGGGAATACACCCAAATGACAGCCTTTGACAAAGTCTTCATAATCAATGCCAAACAACGGGCTGGTGGAACTGATGAAGTCCGGATGATAGACTACTTTGACCTTATCTGACTGATGATTGAGCAGGTTAGAGCCCCGCAAAAAGTTGAGGATATCATCATTAGCATCATCATGCATATTATGGGTAACTACCAGTGGTAGTTCGTGGGACTTCCAGGATTGAAGGCTCCTGCGCAAGCGCAGTTTCAATCGGTCGTCAATAAAATCATTGACATCCGGGAAGCGCTGATCCTGGCTCGAATAGGCCTGGAAGAACAACCTTTCGCCGACCTGCCGTTGAATCGATTCGGTGGTTTGCCGAATTTTCTCCATGGTGGCCTTGCTTTCCAGGGCGCGGGGATGTATGCTCTCCACCGGTCTGCGCGTAATGAAGAACATCACGACATTTTTGTCGATGTTGGCAGACTTCATCCGCCAATTCAACCTGGCCAGGGCCTCCAAGGTGAGGTCGTAGCCTTTGTTGCGGTACTCATAGCGACCAGAGGTGAAAAAGTAGAGGGTTTTATCCAGGTCGAAATAATAACTCTGGAAAAAATGCCCCATCACAAACTGGTGAATACTTTCTTTGTATTGCTGATGGACATTTTGCAATTCATGCTGTACTGCATGCCGCCTAATGTTCAACCCATTGGGCAAAATGCATTCTGGTTCCCGGCCGATCAGGTGCTTACATTCCCGGGCCGTAACCTCACTCACCGTGGTGAACAGATGGGCACCATGCGCAGCAGCACGTTCAATTCTGATCACCGTTTCGATATTATAATGCCGGGCTTCATCCAGCCAATTATAAAAGGGCAGGTGATCATAGAACTGCGGGTCATTCATGGCCAAATACCTCCCCAACATGGTAGCATGGGTGGTAAAAACGGTCATGATGGGCAAATTATCCCGTCTGATTTCAGGAATAGCGGTAGCAGCCATCCATTCATGAACGTGGGCGATCACTTGTCGGGAGTTGACGTCTTCCTCCGTAAGCCGGGTCAAAAACACTTTAACCAACCAACCAAAAGCTACTACCTGGTTGGTCAGGTCATCCGTATCTGACAGACTAATATCATGGTGCTCCCAGAGCAAATACTTTATTTCGCCCAGGCGGTCATATACCGAATAGGGATTAAACAGAACCACCTCCGGACGACCCGCAATCAACCAGCGGCCATAGTGGACTTCAAATCCCATGTCCCGCATTTTCTGAACGGCTCGGGAAAAGGGGTCATCTCCCAGTTCACTGGGTTCAAAAATGGCGGAAATATTCGGGTCTACGTAGGGTCCAATGAGGAGGTATCTTCCTTCCCAGTTTTTAAGCGTGGAAGGGACTTTGGAACGGATTACGGTATAAATTCCGCCAACCTGGTTGGCGACTTCCCACGCAATTTCTACTAATAAAGCGTTGGCTTTGGGATGAGGGATCATAGATTGATCTCCGGGTAAAGGAGCGTCAGGCTGAGGGTTGCTATTGGTCATTTAGGTAAATTAATATTCCGGCATCAACATGCAAACTGTCCGTAAAGAAAAATGTCCTAAAAATTCGAATTTTTGTGCGTGGCGCAAAGGTAAATACCCAGCCTTAAAATCAAGGCTAAA
>JBCBGC010000072.1:0-39951 GCA_038527215.1 Bacteroidota bacterium | reverse complement strand
GACTTTTGACCGATAGGGGAAAAGCCTTATCCGGGGTCTCCATGATTACATAATGAGCGCAGAAATCCCCGACGATAGATATATCGACATCATGGACCCGGATAGCCCAAACACCTACAAAGATGTCACCCCGGAAAGACTTTTGACCGACAGGGAAAAAGCCTTATCCGGGGTCTCCATGATTACATAATGAGCACAGAGACTCCCGAAAATAAGCAGGTCGGGCTCCTTGAGCCCGATACCTCAGCCCAGGTTTTCCATCTCACAGATAAACCGTAATTTTGCGGCATGCAAACGGTTGCCTTTTATACCCTTGGCTGCAAGCTGAATTTTTCCGAGACCTCTGCCATTGGCAGACAGTTCCTGGAAGCAGGATTCAGTAAGACGGAATTCTCCGCCCCAGCCGACGTATACGTCGTCAACACCTGTTCGGTAACGGAGAACGCCAACAAAAAATGCCGGAGGGTCATCAAGCAGGCCCTCAAGGCCAATCCTGAGGGCTATGTGATTGTCGTAGGCTGCTATGCCCAGCTCAAACCGCAGGAAATCGCCGACATTCCCGGCGTAGACATGGTCTTGGGCGCAGGAGATAAATTCCGCATCCTCGACCTGGTGGAAGATTTCACCAAGGAGGCGAATCCCTGTGTGCGCAATTCGCAGATTGACGAAGTCAATTCTTTTGTTGACGCTTTTTCTGCTGGAGACCGGACCCGCTCTTTTCTCAAAGTGCAGGATGGCTGCGATTACAGCTGTACCTTTTGCACCATTCCCCTGGCCAGAGGTAAGAGTCGAAGCGACCGTTTGGAAAACATCCTCACCAATGCCCAGCGCCTGGCCCAGCAAGGTATCAAGGAAATCGTCCTCACCGGCGTAAACATTGGGGATTATGGCAAAGGCTTGCCAGAAGGAGATCAGCGTAAATTCCTAGATGTGATTCAGGCCCTGGATAGCGAGGTAGAGATGCCCCGCTTTCGGATTTCTTCCATCGAGCCAAACCTGCTCAAGGATGAGGCCATTTCTTTCGTAGCGGGCGCCCGGCAGTTCATGCCGCATTTTCACATGCCTTTGCAAAGTGGAAATAATGAGCTATTGGGCAAAATGCGTCGTCGCTATCGCCGGGAATTGTACGTAGATCGGGTAGCCCATATCAAAGCTGTCATGCCTCATGCTTGTATCGGGGTAGACGTGATAGTCGGATTTCCAGGCGAAACAGAGGAACATTTTCTCGATACCTATCGCTTTTTGCAGGAACTGGATATCTCCTACCTGCATGTCTTTACCTACTCAGAGCGGGAAAACACCCTCGCCATTGAGATGGATGGGGTAGTGCCAGTGAAGGAGCGCCACCGCCGTAGCAATATGCTGCGGATTTTGTCCGAAAAGAAAAGAAGAGCCTTCTACGAGCAGTTCATAGGGGAAACGCGGGTAGTACTGTTTGAGGAAAAAAGTGATGGGCAGCAGCTAAACGGATTTACCGATAACTACATCAAAGTAGAAGTGCCTTATCAACCCGCACTGGTGAACCAACTGATCGAGGTGGAATTGTTAGCGGTAAATGCCCAGGGCTTGATGGAAGGACGCGTCAAAACGCTGGTCTCAGAAACGCCTGTCTCCTAATTTTTTCTTACAAAGCAGTATCCGGATCCGTTGCGGTTTTTTGCATATACCGCCAGACCAGGTATACCCCGAATGCCAGGATAAAAGGAGAGGTGAGGAGAAAGAGAACCCCAGTATTCAAGGTGCCTCCTACGACAAGGTTACCATCCTCATCGGTAGCCCCGGCTGCAGCCTTACACTGAGAACATTGAGCGGCCACATAAGGGATTCCCCACCAGCAGAGTTGGAGGGCAAAAAGCAACGCTATTTTTATCCGAGTCTTGAACATAGTTTATCCGCAGGGAGCGATAAAAAAATAAACCAGTACGCCTGTTATAGATACGTATAACCAAAGCGGCAGGGTTACCCGCGCTAGTTTGCGATGACGGTCAAATCGTTCGTTCAAGGCCCGGAAAATGGAGAAGGAGGCCAAGGGAATGATGGTGACCGAAAGCAGAATGTGAGAAATGAGGGTGAAATAATACACGCCTTTAGGCACTAATCCCTCATCACAATACACCCGATGTCCTACTGAGAGGTGATACATCACATAGGTTACCAGAAAAATCGCTGACATGGCAAAGGCTCCAACCATCATCCGCCGATGCCAGACGATCTGCTTGCGGCTGATAAAGTAAAAGCCTAAGAGCAGCAGCACCGTAACGATAGAATTGATGCTCGCATTGATCGCCGGAAGAATCATGGGATCGAAGCCCCAGTCAATGGAGATATCCAACCTGGGATTCAGCAATAAGCCCACTACCACCGGGACGACAATGGAAAAGCCCCAGATCAGCGGCACATATACTTTTTCGTTATATTTTACTTGCTCCATATCCTGCATTATTCTCCCGCTACTTCTCTTCTGATGTCCCACACGCCTGGATAATCCTGCTTAAAGAGGTTGATCAGATCTTCCTGAATTTTCCTTTCCTCAATCAGGTCGGTACCCACATAGTATTTGCGGACTTTCCCTTCCCGGTCTACCAGGGCTACTTGCTGGGCAGTAAAGGGTTCACTTTGAGCCGTCTTGCGAGAGAAGTCCATGAGCTGAAAAGTGTAAGCTCCCAGCTTATACACTTCTTCGGGACTTCCGCGAAGAATCCACCAATTGTCGACATCCACCTCCTCGCGTTTGCTAGCGTATGCTTTCAACGCTTCCGGGCTATCCCCCGTGGAGATGGAAATAAAACGAATAGGGGGTTTGGGCTGACGGTCCCACTCAATGTTTCTATAGGTCCGCTCCAGGTTGCCGTGCAGCACGGTACGGACGTTCAGGGAATCTTTCTCCAGGCTAAAGAAATCAATGATGGTTACATAGGGAAGGAGATCATCTCGTCCCAGGGTGTCTCCATCAAGGTTTACCAATTGAAAAACGGGGAGCTCGTGAAAGAGCGTATCCCCGTTTTCAACTATATCATATTCGTATGGAACTCTGTCATGTACCTGCTCCGTGAACAGGTAAAGAAATGCCATCAGGCCCATCGGTATAGCAAATACCGCGATTAGAATCAGGCCGTTTATATTTCGTCTTTCTCCCATATGGTTTTTTTATCCTTGCAGCCAACGCCACTTACCTAAAAACTATGGAAGGCCTGGCTTTGTTTAGGCTAATCCGCCCCAATATCCTCCTTCGAGAATCAGGCCGATTAATAGCCAGATCACGAAGATGAACGGAATCAGGATGGTCAGGGCCAGTCTTTTCACTTCGCTGCCGAGGTGCATGAAGACCGCCACAATATAAAAGGCTTTAAAGATGGTCAGGATGACAAAAGTAATTACCACCAGGGCCTGAACCGTACTTTCAGATATTCCCAACCACTCGTCCATGGAGCCTTTGATTCCTGCCAAAAGGAATTCAAACGCAGTTAACGCCGAGAGGATAATGGTCGTTTTATAGATTTCTCTTCTTGCGGATTTTCCACCATCAGATGCATGTGCCATAACGTGTGTAGTTTTTTGCTTAAACCAGATAAAAGAAGGTAAACACGAATACCCAAACGAGGTCTACAAAGTGCCAGTAGAGACCGATTTTCTCAGTCATTTCGTAGTGCCCCCGACGATCGTAGGTACCTTTGTTCACGTTGATGAGCAGGATGAGCAGCAGCACCACCCCACTAAATACGTGCGTACCGTGAAATCCGGTAACGAAGAAGAACAGTCCCGCAAAATCTGGCGGTCCATATTGATTGGCTTTCAGAGAAGCACCACCCTGTGTACGGGGCACTTCGTCCAAACGCTCACCACTCATATCGAGCAGTTGATCTACATTTTTTCCGTCATTTTCAACCTCATATCCATTCCACATGCGCAGGCCGGCAATGGTACTATCTGTTTTATAAACGATGTAGACCGGAACGGCGAAGTTTTTATCCAGGGAAGGAATATTGTTATCCAGGGCCTGATCGTGGTCCAGGCGCCAGGTCCCGGCGTGAGTATGAGAGGCCACCTCCAGAATTTGATTCATCTGCGCACCGGTGATGCGCTCACCATTTCTCAATTCCAGCGCTACAGGGTCGTGATCATCATGATCATCGCCTTCATAGATAGGCGTCATTTCCACGACTTTAAACTGATCAAATTCAGCGACTTTGTCGTCGAGGTTGGGCCCATTATCATCTTCCATTTTCTCAGCCAGAATCAAGGCTGCCCCATCTGGAGTACCAGAAATAAAGTGGTACCATTCGTAAGCCTGACAGGCCAGGAAGGTAGCTCCACCGATCATGGTCAGAAAGACCCACTTGGAAACCTCCTTTTGCGCTTTCCGGTGTCCTGCCTCGACCCCGAGTACCATGGTTACGGAACTCAAAATCAGGATAAAGGTCATGATTCCGACGAACACCAGGGGAAGGTCAATATGGAACACCTCGTGGAGAATCGGGGTGTGGATGAAGACGTCTTCAGGAAAAGCCCAGGCCAAGCCTTCAGATACAGCGCTCACGCGCAAGGCCCCATACGCAATGAGGAGAGCAGAAAAGGTAAAGGCGTCAGACACCAGGAAGAACCACATCATCAGTTTGCCATAGCTGGCCTGAAATATCGGTCGTTCGCCTTCAACGAGTGCTTTTTTATCGACTGCTACGTTTGCCATGTAGGTATTGATTTCGGCATCAAATTTAACATAAAAGCAGGATAATATTCAATTTCCGGGAGGGTTCCTGCTCGTTTATTTTCTCGTTTTTATTACAGTTTATACTGAGTCGTACTTTTTTATCCTCAAGCTGGCTTTTCCGTCTTAAGCTTGATACTATCAGGATCGTATTTTACGAAAAAGTGAATCCAGATAGAGCGGGACAATCGAAAGATCAAGGGGATTAGTAAGATGGCCAGGACCACCGCCACGCCTACGTACTGCTCATAGGTTAGACCCAAGCCGGGAACTAACAACAAAAAGCTCGGAATCAACCAGCCTACATTTAAGCCATAGCTCACATAGGTTGCCCCAAAATAAAACCCTGGCTCAATGACAAAATCCTGCCCACAAACCTCACAGGATGGAGGCATCTTCCCTATATGCTTGAGGTTAAAAGCACCATGCGTGAAAAGCTTCCCGCTTCGACAACGAGGACAGGTGGCTTTCATCATGGAGGAAAAACGACTCATTATTTATAAGGTGCTCAATTGATAATAATACATAAAGCCTACCAGGGTTACTAATAGCAGCCCCAGAAAGTGCCAGAAAACAGCGGTCATCCAATAGGGGGTAGTGGAAAGGTTTTCCTTATTTCGGTTGATCACCGTCCGGACCAGCATCACCAATACAGCAATCAGCGCTCCAATCAAGTGAGTCCCGTGCAAGCCAGTGATCACATAAAAGAAAGAGGCGGAATTACCTACCTTCTGATAACTTTCCGGATTGACTAGAAAGAGTCCACTTTCTACCATTTCATCCCAGGACTGCATGAGCCCAAAGAGGAAGAGTAGGCCCATGGCCAACGTTAGCCCTAGCCCCAGAATAGCCTGATCGTGTTTCTGGCGACGTATCGCAAAGACAGCCCACTGCACAGGAATGGAACTCAGTAAAATAACCCCCAGATTTAACCAAAGGGACTGAGGTAAATCAAAAATCATTGGTTCCCGGACCACCGAGCGATCTACGATGTAGGCACTCAGTAAGCCAGAGAAAATCATCACCACGGTGACCATAAAAAGAATGAGGGCAAACATTTGCGGGTGCATGCCATTTCTTTTCTGATCTATCTTCATCTCTTGAGTATACATAAAAGATTTATCCGAATTGCTAAGCAAAAATGAATACGAGTTGAATCAAAGGGAGATACAGAAAGGAAGCAAACATCAGTCGCTTCGCAGTTGTAGCTTCCAGGTTCTGGAACAGTTTCCAGGCTGGAAAGGCGAACGCCAATCCGAGAACAACTAAGAGGATGCTCCCAAGCCCGTTAACCAAGCCTATGTTCCACGCAAAGTATACCAGGGGTACCAAACAGAGCGTGTAGGTCAAGATGAGACGGGCGCTGGTTCTGGATTTTCCAGAAGAAGTAGGCAGCATTTTAAAGCCGGCCTTCTGGTAGTCTTCATCCAATAGCCAGGCGATGGCCCAGAAATGGGGAAACTGCCAGAAAAACTGGAAAGCAAAAAGAATCCATCCTCCGGTATCCAGGCTTCCCGTAAAAGCAACCCAACCGATTAAAGGGGGTAAGGATCCTGGAATAGCTCCAATGAAGACACACAGAGGAGAAATCCGCTTCATGGGAGTGTAAACAAAAGCGTAGGAGAGGAGGGCAATAATCCCCAGCAGGGCCGCAGGTAGGTTGAAGAAGTAACCCAGGATGCCGACGCCCAACACACAAAGGACTATCGCATACAGGATCGCTTCCAACTCATTCAGCACGCCCGTCGGCAGGGGCCGGTTAGACGTTCGGTTCATTAAGGCATCGAGCGGTTTCTCGGAGATTTGATTCAGCACATTTGAAGCGCCGGTTACCAAAAATCCTCCCAGAAAAACCCAACCCAGGTTTACCCAACTCGCCATTCCATCGGCGGCCATCGCATATCCAAACACGCCGGAAAGCGCCACCAGTAAGGTGAGCCGCATTTTCAGCATCTGTACCAGGCCTCTCAACTTGAGACTAAACCTGGGGGTTTTGGATATATGTTCTACCTTCTTGGTAATCATGAACGCTAGTTTCTTTATCGTCTTCTGTGGATTCCACAGGACTTAATTTCCACATACTGGCCAGCAGGCCGAATTCCGCCGCGAACAATAAGCTCGCAAACCAAAGGTGCAAAGGCTGTAAAAGAACCGGAACCTCAAAGTGATGCATCCCCAATCCAAAAGCCACCTCCGCCACCAAAACCACCCCAATCAGCGATATAAGGTTTTTCCAGAGCGGCATTTGGCCGAAAAATGGACGCAGCTTCCAGGCCAGATACAGCCAAATTCCTACGATAGCGTAGTAGGAGAATTTGTGAAGGACATAAACACTGTCCAAGGCCGCTATCCAGGTCGAGCGATCAGGATTTTGCTGAGCGATCAGGTCAATCTGCTCCCGGATCTGAGTACCGACCAGCATTTGAATCAGCGTCAGTCCCAGTAAAAGGGCAGCCATCGCTTTCAGGTTTTTACCTGGAGAAATGCCTTGGGCACTTTTGTCCGTAAAATATCCCTGAAACGCCTCTGTAATGGCCATCATATAGACCGCCACTACACCCATTGCTACGGCCATGTGTAAACTTACCAGACCTACCTGTAAGTCTGTCTTTACGACATAGGCTCCGATGCCTCCTTCCAGGATGATCAAAAACAGGCCTAAGAAACTCAGCCAGGTCACCCTGCGACGCACGCGGAAAAATGGTACAGAAAGAACGGCGGTAATGATCCCTAATAAGCCTATCACTACTCCGACCAGCCGGTTGAGATATTCTACCCAGGTTTTAAAAGGATCGAAGTCTGCAATTTCCCGTCCGGCTACCTGAAAGCGGCTTTTATAATCAGCCGGTAATTCAGAAATATCTGTAGGAGGCACCCATTGTCCGAAACACTTGGGCCAGTCAGGACATCCCATCCCTGAACCCGTCATCCGCACAATTCCCCCTACTAGAATTAAGATCAAAACGGCACCGATCGTGATGCTGGCCCAAGACCGGTAGCGCTTCACGATAGGTGCCGTTTTTATGAAGTCGTTATTCAAATTATCGTTTTATTCTTCTCCTCTTTCCTCCGTATCCTCTACCCGTGGAGCGGGTTCTTCTCTCAATGGTGGCACCTCTGGGATCGGGCTGCCATCTTCTCGTTCGACTTCTTCATCCGGAATATGCTGTGGCAGATAATCTTCCTTGACACCGGGCTTGCTGTAATCGTAAGGCCAGCGGTATACCGCAGGAATCTCGCCGGGCCAGTTGCCGTGCCCAGGGTTGTGAGGCGTAGTCCACTCGAGGGTGTTGGCCTCCCATGGGTTAGCAGGAGATTTTGGTCCGAAGAAAATGCTGTAGAAGAAGTTGAACAAGAACACAAACTGAGCCAAGGCACCAATGATGGCGGCGATGGTGATAAACACGCTCACGTCCCCGTACTGCCCCATGAATTCAAAGGCGGTGTACTTATAATAGTGTCTGGCTACCCCTCCCAGTCCCATGAAGTGCATCGGGAAGAATACCAAATACAGGGAGATAAAGGTGAACCAGAAGTGGATATACCCCAGACGCTTGTTCATTAGGCGACCGAACATCTTCGGGAACCACTGATAGATACCAGCAAAGAAACCGAAGGCCGAAGCACTACCCATAACCAGGTGGAAGTGGGCGGTTACAAAGTAGGTATCGTGAAGCGGGATATCCAGTGCGGCATTTCCGAGGAAAATCCCGGTAATACCCCCCGTGATAAAGAAAGAAACCAACCCGATCGCAAAGAGCATCGGCGGCGTAAACCGTATGTTTCCTTTCCAAAGGGTCGTTATATAGTTAAAGGCCTTAATCGCCGAGGGCACCGCAATGACCAGCGTAAAGAGCATGAACACCGTTCCCAGGAAGGGGTTCATACCGGTTACGAACATGTGGTGGGCCCATACGATGAAGGACAGCAAGGCAATCCCGATCATAGAGCCAATCATGGCCTTGTAGCCGAAGATAGGCTTACGGGAATGCACAGAAATAATTTCGGAAGAAATACCCAGGGCTGGCAGCAGTACGATGTATACCTCTGGGTGGCCCAGGAACCAGAACAAGTGCTGGAACAAAATCGGGCTACCTCCCTGATAATGGAGCAACTCACCCCCCAGATAGATGTCCGAGAGATAAAAGCTGGTGCCAAGCAGGCGGTCAAACATCAGCAGCAAGCTGGCAGAAAACAGAACCGGGAAGGAAAGTACCCCTAGAATGGCCGTAAGGAAGAAAGCCCAAACGGTCAGAGGCAAACGGTCCATGCTCATACCCTGCGTACGTAGGTTTAGAACAGTAGTGATATAGTTGATCCCTCCCATCAAAGAAGAAGCGATGAAAAGGGTCATCGAGACCAGCCAGAGGGTCATTCCCAATCCAGAACCAGGTACCGCGTTTTCCAATGCACTCAAGGGCGGGTAGATCGTCCAACCGCCTGAGGCAGGTCCGGTTGAAACGAACAAGGAAGCCAGCATGATGACAGAGGAAACGAAAAAGAACCAATAGGACAACATATTAATGAAGCCTGAGGCCATATCTCGCGCACCAATCTGTAGCGGGATCAGATAGTTACTAAAGGTACCACTCAGGCCTGCCGTCAAGACGAAGAAGACCATGAAGGTTCCGTGCATAGTAACCAGGGCCAGGTAAAAGTCCTGGTTGATTTGTCCCCCTTCACCCCATTTTCCCAGCAGTGTTTCCAGGAAAGGGAAGACGGTTTCGGGGAACGCAAGTTGAAGCCGGAACAAGGTCGACATCAGGACTCCGATGACCGCCATAAATATTCCGGTGATCAAAAACTGCTTGGCAATGACTTTGTGGTCAGTACTAAAGATGTACTGGGTTACAAAGCTGCCGTGATGATGATCATGTGCCATTATATCAGCGTAATTCTTTTAGTTATCTATTCTGCTAAAGTAACTGTAGGTTCTTCTTCATTAGCAGCCTCAACGGCTTCCGCAAATTCCTTACCCATTGCTTCGTTGGCTGGGGTCATGCCTCTCCACTGCGTGAAGAAAGGCGTTTGCTTAGTCAACCAGGATTGGTACTCGTCGTATTCCACGACTTTTATTACCCGACGCATATTCCAGTGTCCGCCACCACAAATCTGCTGACAAGACATTTCATAATTGAATTTTGGGTTACCCGTCTGCTTACGCATTTCCTCGGTAGTGAGGATCGGCTTAAAGGTAAAACGGGTGGGCATCCCAGGCACTGCATCCATTTTCACCCGGAAGTGGGCCAGGGTAGCAGAGTGAAGTACGTCCCGGGATTTGATGGTCAGGTTGACAGTTTTATTGACAGGGAAATAAATGGTATCAATTGCCCCGGAAGAGACGATGTCATCATGACCGTTTCTGTCCCGGAAGTTGAAACCCAATTCATTGCCACTGGCATCATTCATGAAGCCTACGGAGGTTTCTCCGTACTGCATGTCCGCACCAGGGTAGCGGTAAGTCCAGCCGAACTGCTTGCCATTCACCTCAATCTCAATGGCATCTGCTGGCGGATCTTCCCAGATGTCGTGCCATACATTGACCCCGTCAAACACCAGCAGGGTAAGCACCACGGCAGGAACAGCGGTCCAGATCACTTCCAGACGGTTGTTGTGAGGATAGAACAAGGCTTTCCGACCACGTTTTGCCCGGTATCTCCAGGCAAAGTAGAAGAGGAGGAAATTGGTAACGACAGAAACAAAAACAGCCACCCAGGTGGTGTTGATCTGCATTCTGTCAATTTCCACCCCGTGTTCAGAGGCAGGATTGTTGAGAAGGGTGAACGTATCGGACCAGGCGTTGGTAGAAAGCACCGCGGCTAGCATCCCTACGATGAAGAAAAGGAAGAACAGGCTACCATTAATAGCATGTGGATTCCATTTTCTGAATGGATCGATGTCTTTCCAGCGAAATACCAGATAGAGGTTCAATCCGACCAACAGCAGGACCAGGACCAGCAGTCCCTGAATCAGTCCGGTGATGGTTTGTAGATCCATAAATGGCGAAGCGTCCATAAACTTATTTTCAACTTCAGAGGCTTATCAATGCCTAAAAATACAACAGATAAACCGATATATTGTTAAAGATATATATATAATTTTTCCAATATTTTAGATCGGCCCAGTGGTGTGGTGCAGACTCTCTTCCATGTAGGGATGATTGGCTGCAGCCAGGTTGGCTTTACTCAGTCCGTTAAAGACTACATAAAGGAATAGACCAGCAAATACGGAGAAAAATCCAACTTCAATGAGACCAATGCCCCATTCCGTACCCATAGCACCAGGCATGATCATCACGAACAAATCTTGCCAGTGTCCATAGAGTACGACCAGGCCAACCGGAATAAACCAGCGAGGATCTCTTTTGGCGTCGCGCATCATGAAACCCAGGAAGGGGATCAGGAAGCAGCAAAGGACGTTCGTCCAGAAAAGCCAAATGAAGTTACCCCCCACATAATCGTGAGAATCAACCAGGTAACGTTTTACGTAATAGATGCCTTCTTCCGGAATGTTGGAGTACCAGATCAGCAGGTACTGGGCAACGAAAATGTATCCCCAAAATACACTGAAGCCAAAGGCGTACTTAAAGACATCATGGAAATGAGAATCATTTACATAACTCATATAGCCCTGACGCTTCAGGAAGTACAGCAGGAAGCCAGTAACAATCATCGCTGACTGGAAGGATCCGGCAAATACGTATACGCCGAAGATGGTGCTAAACCAATGAGGTTCCAGAGACTTGATCCAGTCCACTGCAAAGAGGGAGTAGGAAAAAGCAAAAAGGAATACAAAGGCCGCCGAGATGCGGGTACTCAGGTGGAAGTGGCTCAAGCCTCCTTCTGTATCTTGTCTGATAGAGAGGCGACGCAGCCAGAGTGCTGCACCGATCCAGATGCCGAAGAAGATGACGTTACGAATGATAAAGGCCGGGCGGTTGAGGAATGCCCGTTTGGTATCAATCAGTGCGTCTACTCCGGGGGGAAGGATCAGCCATTCATAGATGACATCCATAAAGAAAAAGAGCGCCACGAATCCAACCGCTGCCACTGGCAGGTAGGTCGTCATGGCCTCAGGCACCCGTCGGATGGCGGTATGCCAGCCTCCATTTCCGATCTGATGCACCGCCAGGAAAAACAAAGCTCCCATGCTGATGGTCAGGAAATACAGGCTGCAGAGCAGGAAGTTAGAGACCAGCCGCCCCTCCGTACCACGGTGGTGGTGGGCATGGCCGCCTTCGCCATGATCATCTGGCGTATCCGCTACGGGTACGGCATTGCTGACCTGTTCCGTAGTGATGGCCGCATGGCTGTCTGTGGCTTCTTCGTGGCTGTCCCCAAAGAACAGCGCGCCTACCAGGATGAGAGCAATCCCGATCCCGATGAGCCCGAAGACAATATTTTTAAACTTCTGAGCGAATTCAAATCGCTCGTTCAGTTGTTCCGGTGTGAAATGTACGCTTGCCAATGTTCTGGTATTTTTTTTTCCCTAAAAAAGGTTCCTCGCACTTACTCTTGCTCCTGGAACTCTTGAATGTAACAAACTACTTCCCAACGCTCTTTTGGCGTCAGTTGAGAAGCGTAAGAGCCCATGTTGCCCTTTCCGTAGGTAATCGAGTGGAACATGGTTCCAGCCGTCAGGTCTCGGTGGGCAGCGTCATTGTAGGCAGGTACGGCACCGAGGAAGGTTTCCTTCGTTACCAAAATACCTTTGCCTTTGCCATTTGGGCCATGACACATGATACAAAAGCGCTGATACAGAACTTTTCCCCGGTCATAACTAGCCTGCGTGCAGTTTAAGTTGGCCTCATTAGTAGCCGGATCGTTCAGCGGACTTAGATTGGATGCTGATTCCACATACCCTTCTTCTGTATTAGGTAGGTAATAAGGGGTATAGGCTTCTTCATAATACCAGGAGTCTGCGCGAGGCAGGGTTCCTTCAGGGGGAGCCTGGGCAGCCAAGCCATTGAAAAAAGCATTTCCTTCTTTTGCGTTGGCAAATACTTTTACCAGTCCGGAATCCTCATTCAAGACCGTTTGAGAATAGGGCTCCAGGGGAACAGAATGATACATCTGAGGTGCATATTCAATGTTCCGCTTTGACTTATCATTATAGCAACCAGTTAAAGAACCAGCCACCAGGAGAAAAGCCCCCACGGGCAGTAAATATTTCTTTAACATCATCATAGGTTTGCTTCTTTTTCAGTGACTTCGTAAGCGCCGGTAGAAAGGAAAATATCGCGCACCGCCGATTCATCTTGGATTTTGTTTTTATCAATCGCTACGACGAAGACATCATCGGTCTGACGATCATCCAACAGTACTGCCTTTTTTCCAGGCCAATATCTTCCTACGATGAAGAAGGTCAAGACCATGCCGTGGGCAGCAAATAGTACCGTCAGCTCAAAGCCGATAGGCACTGCATCCGGGAAAGCCAGCGAAGGCTTCCCACCGATGTTCATCGGCCAGATCACCCCATACACCAGCCCCATCAGCAGCATGGCTGTGGTGAATCCCATACAACCGTAGATAAAGGAAGCTACGGTCAGACGGGTACGCTTGATGTTGAGATATGGATCAATGCCGTGGATCGGGAAGGGAGAATATACGTCGTAGATCAGCTGACCCGCTTCCCGCAGTTTTTTCACCCCATCCATGGTCGCGTCGGGGTTCCAGTATTTACCAATTAGAAAATTCTTCATGTCTATTTTTTCTTATGCTTCTGCGGAAGCGTCATCAGAATCATTTTGAGCGGGAACTTTGCCGTCGTCAAGCCCTTCAGGCTTTTTCGCATGGTGAACCAGGGTTTTCACCTCGAACATGTTCACTACTGGTAAAAACTTCGCAAAGAGGAAGAAGCAGAAGAAGAACAGACCGAAGGTTCCAACGAAGATACCGACCTCAACCCAGGAGGGCGTATACATGGCCCAGCTGGAAGGCAGGAAGTCCTGGTGCAGGGAGGTAACGATAATCACGAAACGCTCGAACCACATACCGATGTTCACGAAGATGGACATGATGAAGGTAACCAGCATATTGGTCCTGATCTTCTTGAACCAGAAGAGCTGTGGAATGATCATATTACAGGAGAACATGATCCAGTAAGACCAGCCATAAGGTCCAAAGGCCCGGTTGACGAAGATGTAGCGTTCCCACAAGCTACCGGAATACCAGGCAGTGAAGAACTCGGTCATATAGGCCAGACCTACCAAGGAACCAGTTGCCAATACAATCTTGGCGATAGACTCCATGTGGTCCATGGTGATGTAGTTCTCTAATCTGTAAACTCTGCGGGTGATGATCATCAGGGTCTGTACCATTCCGAATCCAGAGAAGATCGCCCCAGCTACGAAGTAGGGGGGGAAGATAGTAGTGTGCCAACCCGGAATCACCGAAGTCGCAAAGTCCATACTTACAATGGAGTGTACCGAAAGTACCAGCGGAGTAGCCAGACCGGAGAGGATCAGGGAGATGATCTCAAAGCGGGACCAGTTCCTGGCGGAACCTTCCCATCCGAAACTCAGCAATCCATAGATGTAAGCGCCAATTTTGCGTCCCTGCTTGGCCATGCGGTCGCGGATGGTTCCAAAGTCTGGAATCATACCCAGGTACCAGAAGACCAGCGATACGGTCAAGTAGGTTGAAATCGCAAATACGTCCCAAAGCAGCGGTGAATTGAAGTTTACCCACAAAGAACCCCGGGTGTTGGGGAAGGGGAAAAACCACAGACCCATCCAGGGACGACCCATGTGCAGAATCGGGAAAAGACCCGCACAGAGTACCGCAAAGATGGTCATCGCTTCTGAAGCACGGTTAATGGAATTCCGCCATTCCTGACGGAAGAGCAACAGTACCGCTGAAATCAGCGTACCGGCGTGACCAATACCTACCCAGAATACGAAGTTGGTAATGTCAAAGGCCCAGCCGATGGTTTTGTTCAGCCCCCAGGTCCCGATTCCCTCCCACATGGTCCAGGCAATCAGGGCAAATCCCATGGTCATAACTCCACCAGAAAGCAAGGTGGCCCCCAACCAGAGCAGGTTAGGCTTTGATTCCACAGGACGGATGATGTCATCCGTAACCTGCGTATATGTTTCTGTATTAGTTACCCATTTCTGGCGAATGGGTGATCGAACATGACTCATATCAGAGACGCTTATACTATGCTATCTAGTAGGTTTGTAATTCTTCCTTTTCTTGATTTTTGGTATCCCACTCCTCTTTGGTACGGTTTCGCACCAGTGTCATATAGGCTACCGAGGAAAGTGTTTTCACTTCTTCCAGGGCCAGGTATTTCCGCTCATTATCCTGGTCATGCCATAGTTTGGAGATTTCGCTTTCAGGATCATTGCGATCACCGAAGATAATCCCGCCAGTAGGACAAGCACTCATACAAGCAGTAATCATGCGATCATTAGGATCAGGCTTGGCATAGGAGTTTTCCTCCTTGATTTTGGCCCGGAGTTTTGCTTCCTGGAGTCGTTGGACACAGAAGGTACACTTCTCCATTACTCCACGGAATCGGACAGTTACATCTGGATTCAGTACCAGGCGGCCAACAGGGTTGGACTCGTGCGCTGGGTTGATATCTTTAAAAGTGTCCGTATTGGTGTAGTTCAACCAGTTGAAGCGACGAACTTTGTACGGACAGTTGTTGGCACAGTAGCGGGTACCTACACAACGGTTGTAGGTCATCTGGTTCAGTCCTTCATTACTGTGAATGGTAGCCAAGACTGGGCACACCGTCTCACAAGGAGCATTATCACAGTGTTGGCACATCATAGGCTGGAAAACCACATCAGGATTGTCAGGAGATCCGCTATAGTAGCGGTCGATCCGAATCCAATGCATTTCCCGGCGGCGACGCACTTCGTCTTTTCCCACCACTGGAATGTTGTTCTCCGCTTGGCAGCTTACGACACATGCCCCGCATCCGGTACACTTATTTAAGTCGATGGCCATTGCCCAGTGGATATTTTTTCCATTCTGAGGATCCTTAAAGTGGGATTCCCAAAGGCTGACCAAGTGCTTCTTTTTGGCTTTATATTCGTTGAGGGATTCCCGGAATGGGTTATTCTCCTCACTCTTATCCTTATAATATCCTAAGGCAGCTTCTTTGACAATAGCATCTGTCCGGTCAAAGTCATCTCCATAAAGTCTCCCGATTTTAGGATCGTACAGGAGGTCATGTGTCTGAACTTTGGGGAATTCGTATTTATCAGCGCCATTGGGGCTGATGGAGGCACCTGAGGCTGTAAAGGAAACAGCCCCATCTTTGAAAGAAGTAATAGTGTAGGCATTGGCTCCGATGGACTTTTCTGCCACTTTGCCAGCGGCTGTTCTACCATATCCAAGGGCCAGTGCCAAGGTGTTCATAGCTTGTCCAGGTTGAATCATGACGGGAAGTGTCATGGGCTCAGACAAACCAGGTACCGTTATGTCTACATATTGTCCTTCCTCCAGGTTATTTTCCGTCGCATAGGCCACAGAAACTGTGAGGTAGTCATCCCAGGCAATCCGGGTGATGGGGTCAGACATTTCCTGCAGCCAAGGGTTATTGGCATAGGTCCCGTCTCCCTGCGCCACTTTTTCATAGGCTACCAGGCTTAAGCCACTTCCATTGTTATGGCGGGTAGTCAGGGCAGAAGCAGCCTGCGCCATCCCACTACCATCATAGGTGGGCGAGACTTCAGCCAAAGGAAGATGCATGACACCTCTCCGCACCAGATCGTTCCAGTATGCACGGAAAGCGGCATCCTGATCAGAGGCATCGCTGCTGAAATGATTATCTCTCCAGTATTGCTTAAGGTAATTGAGGTAGGTGCTTTCGCTACCCGACCACTTCAGGAGAGAATCCTGAGCCTGACGAGTACTGTAGATAGGGTTGATAACCGGCTGCTGGAGACTGAAGAAGCGAGCATTTTGAGTAGCATCTCCCCAAGATTCCAGGAAATTATGGTCAGGCGTGTGGTATCCACAATGGATAGCTGATTCATCCGCTTTTTGCGCAAAAGAAATCGTTAATCCGATATTTTTAAGTGCGGCTTCAAATTCCGCGGCATAAGGCGTTTCATAAACAGGGTTGGCATTGTAGAGAATCAAGGCATCCAGATCACCTAATTCTGCTACTAAGCCAGCCATGGCTTCGTCATCACCCTGACGAAGTTGGAATGGATTCGCCAGGTCAATGGTTGAACCATAATTTCCGAGCATTTCATTTAATCCATTGACCACCTGCTGAGTAGCCACATCATTGGTTCCACAAATGACCAAAGAAGAACCTACTCCGGTGTTGGGGTCCTTACAAGCGGCCAGTTCCTGCGCGATTTTGTCCAACTGATTTCCTGCTACGTTAAAGTCTGAAACGCCAGGCAAGGTAGGACGGCCCAGGATACGAGCAACCTTATTAAACAAAGAAAGCAGCGCTGCTCCCTCAGCATAAGGTTCAATCGGGAACCGCAGGTCTGCATTGGCACCAGTCAGAGACATGATGGATTCGATCTGGAAGTGTCGAGACATCCAATGCGTAGATGGATCAGGATTTTTCTCCCAGTCCGGGCTACGTTGAGCGGTATATTTATGAGAAAGCTCTACCGGAGAAATCCAGCCTCCCAGGAAATCGCAGGAAAAAGATGCGATTACTTTAGCCTTCTGCAACTCATAAGACGGAATAGCCTTGACGCCGAAATCCATCTCATGTGCCTTTGAAATAGCCGAAGCGGAAAGTGCATCATAGGTCACATGCGTTCCATTCTCACCAAATGGCTCCAGGAAGTCCTCAATTAGCTGACGAGTAGAAGGACTATTGATGGTTTTTGAAAGCACCCTGACCTTCCCTCCATTGGCGGCAATTTCACCTAGCTTCTCAATGATTTCTTTATCGATATCTCCCCAAGCGGCAAATCCATCTCCTCTTTTAGGGTTCTTAGCCCGATCCATATCATACAGATTCAGAACCGTGGCTTGGTCTATTGCACTGGTTCCTCCCTGGTTGAATTCGGATTCCAGGTTCCCTTCGATCTTGATTGGTCGACCTTCCCGGGTTTTTACAAGAACAGGGTTCCCGGTAGGGGAGGTAGAGGCATACCAGTTTGCTACGCCAGGGATGATATCCCCAGGCTTTTCTACGTAAGGAATCGCCTTTTTCAGCGCCCCTTCCGCACAGGCAGAAAGGGTGGCGGCAGTAATCCCAAAACCCATTAACTTCATGAAATCCCGCCGACTGGCCTTAACGTTCAAGCTTTCTTCGGTGGTATTTTCAAGACTATCTTCCAGCGAGATGTCAGTCGGGAATTCACGCCCGTTATTTTCATGATAAACTGGGCTGTTTTCCAACTGCTCTAAGCCAATCCAATGTTTAGGCTGCTTCATGCTAGTTTATTCATTATAGAGGGGGACCCTCTTTTTTTTGAAGATTAATAATGGCACCGGGCACAGTTAAGTCCACCCATGTCTTCTACAGTGTCCTCTGTAGGTTCGCCTTTAATTTTAACTTTTTCGTTACGGTGGCAAGAAATACACCAACCCATGCCTAGATCAGAGTATTGATACACCACTTCCATTTCTTGTACTTCGCCGTGACACGTCTGGCATTCCTGCCCTCCTACGGTTACGTGTTGGGCATGGTTGAAGTATGCGTGGTCAGGTAAGTTGTGAATCCTTATCCACTCAATGGGTTTTTGCTTATAGTCTTCAATATAAGCGTAGTTCTCAGGATCCCATCCTACAGCCTCGTAGATTTTGGCAATCTCCGGAGAAACATCATTCTCTCCCTTAGCATCAGGATGACGATTGGCCTTGTCTGCGCGATTGTAAATCGCTTTGTGGCAATTCATACACACATTAGCAGAAGGAATCCAGCTGTTTTTGGACTTGCTGGCACCTGTGTGGCAATACTGACAGTCGATCTCGTATTCGCCTGCGTGAAGTTTGTGGCTAAAGGCGATCGGTTGCTCGGGCATATATCCCTGGTGCAACGAAATCGTCCGGGCTTCCACAATCCACTTAGCGGTACCTCCTACCAAGACAAAGATGGTAATGGCCGTAATCACAAACTGATTCTGCAACATCGCCTTGGTGCGGCTCATGATATCACCGAAGGTCAGATCTTCCTTCTGTTCCTTGGCCCGTACGGCAGATACCAGGGTGGCTGTAATGACCACCAGAACCAGGGCGATCAATAGCAGCGCCCCTACCAACGCCAGTAAGGTATAGTACAAGGAAGGATCAATGGCAGAATCGCCTTTATTTACCGGACCTTCCGGTTCAGGATCAGCAGTGTTAATCCGCTCGGTTTCTGCTCCTATATAGAGAAGAATGGAACCGATTTGGTCATCCGTTAAGGTAGGAAAAGCCTGCATCAAAGAGGGATACTGCGACCGCAGCGCAACTGCTTTAGGATCTCCTGCAGCAACCAGGGCTGGGGCATTGCGAATCCAGCTGTACAACCATTCCTCATCCCCGGCATATTTTGCGTTAACCCCCATCAAAGCAGGACCGATACCCTTACGCTGAAGGGCATGACATGCAGTACATTGCTGAAAAAGGGCCTTACCTTGCTCAGCGGAAGGCTGGGCGTGAAGGGATGTGATGGAAGAGACAAATAACAGCAGGCTCGCGATTAAGAGGTAACGAAGCCTAGACATATATCTCATATTGATTCTCTAATTGTAGACATGCTGTTCCCAACTCTACGTTGAGATGAAAACATAGTGAATTTACTCTATATTTCGGCCCGCAAGTTAAAACACTCCCTATTTTCTTCAAAGCCGCAGCATAGAAAGAATTCCTACACTGGATACATTTAGAATCGTTCTAAATTAGCTTTTATTTAGGAGAATACAAGAAGGATATTTCGGAGAAAAAAAATGGTCTCTTGCCTGAATAACCGGTTGGTTTTCAAGCAATCCCAGTCTAGGACAAGATGGGCTCAAATTCTGGCTCTCCTCCCTCTTTTCCCCAGTTCCTTACCTCCAGAAAAGTGCCTATTAAAGGGCCAAATTAGGGAATGTTATGGAAATCATCGGCCTAACTGACAAAAATCATTCGGAATATGGAAAGAAGCCGGAAAGGGGCAAATTCGCGATCACATCATGCAGAAAACTTACAGCCTGACTGAAGGCTTTTTCCCTGCGAAGACTTCCTCTCCCGGCTTTCAGCTGGTAACTTGCACAAGCAGTTTGATTTCAAGTAGAAAAGCGGATATGAATACGTATGATGTCATCATTATTGGGGCCGGTCCGATTGGTCTGGCTTGCGGAATCGAAGCACAGCAACGTGGGCTGTCTTTCCTCATTATAGAGAAAGGGTGTCTGGTAAATTCCATTTACCATTATCCCATCAACATGACTTTTTTCTCCACCTCCCAGCGCATCGAGATTGGCAAGGTGCCTTTTGTCTCCCATACCACCAAACCTACCCGGCGTGAGGCCCTGGAGTATTATCGACGGGTCAAGCAGCACTTCCACCTCCCGGTCCATACCTACGAGCGCGTTACCCGGATTCAGGCGGAAGGGGAGGGATATCAAATTCTCAGTGAGAAAGGCCGCTACCAGGCGCGCACCGTAGTGGTAGCCACCGGTTTTTATGATCATCCGAATCCTTTGGGCATTCCTGGCGAAGAGCTGCCCAAGGTGAAACACTATTATGACGAACCTCATCTATACGCGGATCAAAAAGTGGTGGTAGTAGGCGCCGCAAACTCAGCGGTAGATGCAGCCCTGGAAACCTGGCGCAAAGGAGCGGAGGTATGCCTGGTGCATCGCGGAGAAGCCCTGAGCCATCGGGTAAAGTACTGGGTGAAGCCGGACATTGAGAATCGGATCAAGGAGGGCTCTATCACCGCCCATTTTCAAAGCAGGCTAACGGCGGTACGGCTTACCGAGGTAGACATTCAAACCCCTGAGGGCATCTTGACCCTTGAAAATGATTTTGTGCTGGCCATGACCGGCTTTCGCCCGGATTATTCTTTTCTGGAGCAGGTAGGGGTGTGTACGTCGGAGGATGAGGGCAAAATTCCCGACCGAAACGAACAAACCTTTGAATCCAATCTGCCGAATCTCTTCCTGGCTGGAACGGTCTGCGGGGGCATGTACACCAATAAATGGTTTATCGAAAACTCCATCGCCCATGCCGCGACCATCATGGACGAGATTGCCAGCCGTTTGAAATAGGAACTTTGATGTATGAAAAATATGAGTCATCCCGAATGTTGAGTAAGCCAAGATTCCATCAAAACGCTTCTTGAAACCTTAACCACTCACAAATATGTCACCCCGGAAAGGCATTTGACCACCAGGGAAAATGCCTTATCCGGGGTCTCCATGATTACATAAGGATCGCAGAGACCTCCGAAGATATCGCTGACGGAGTCCTTGCCCCGGATAACTCACCTCCTTTCAGTCGGAGAAGCTTCCGGGGTGCCGGGACTAGAGAAGAAGTTAGCATTCACCATCAGGAGGAAAAATGGCCCTTTCCTATCCGTCTCAAAAAATTCTTCAAAAAAAAAAATGAGCCATCCCAACATTCGGGATGACTCATGTTTAATTTATATAAGATGCCTTACACCCCTTCCTGCGCGCGGATCATGTTCAAGGCGCTACCGGCTTTGAACCAGTCGATCTGCTGCTGGTTGTAGGTGTGATTCGTCATAAAGGAATCGCTGCTGCCATCGCTGTGGTTAACCACCACCTTGATTTGCTGGCCTGGCGCGAAATCGGCTATGTGGATGTCGAACTTGTCATCTTCCTGAATCAGGTCGTAGTCAGCGGGATTGGCAAAAGTCAGCCCCAGCATGCCTTGCTTTTTCAGGTTGGTTTCGTGGATACGGGCAAAAGATTTTACAATCACCGCTCTCACGCCCATGTGGCGAGGCTCCATGGCTGCATGCTCACGGGAAGAACCTTCTCCATAGTTTTCGTCCCCGATGATCACCGTCTGGATGCCGGCATTTTTGTAAGCCCGTACCACTTTGGGGTTTTCATCATAGGCCCCCGTCAGCTGATTCTTAGAATTGGCTTTCTTGGTGAAGGCATTGATGGCCCCTAGCATAAGGTTTCCGGAAATGTTGTCCAGGTGGCCGCGGTAGCGCAACCAGGGACCGGCCATAGAGATATGGTCAGTGGTACATTTTCCAAAGGCCTTAATAAAGAGCGTCAGTCCGGTCAGGTTTTCCCCGTTCCAGGGCTCAAAAGGGGTCAGCAGTTCGAGACGCTGAGAACCTTCAGCCACGGAAATTTCAATGCCACTCCCATCCTCCATAGGAGAAATAAAGCCCCGGTCTTGCACATCAAAACCCTGGGCTGGTAGTTCATCTCCGGAAGGAGGATCCAGCATCACTTCCTGTCCTTCATCGTTGACCAGTTTGTCGGTCAGGGGATTGAAAGTAAGGTCGCCAGCGATGGCAAATGCCGTTACCAGTTCGGGTGAAGCCACGAAGGCATTGGTATTCGGGTTACCGTCGTTCCGCTTGGCGAAGTTTCGGTTGAAAGAAGTAATGATAGAGTTCGGCTGCTCAGGGTTGTCATTATGACGGGCCCACTGTCCGATACAAGGTCCGCAGGCGTTGGCCAGGACGACTCCCCCAATATCTTCAAAGGCAGAAAGCTGTCCATCCCGCTCCACGGTGAAGCGTACCTGCTCTGAGCCCGGCGTTACGGTGAATTCAGAGCGCGCCTTGAGGCCTTTGGCTACGGCTTGTTTGGCTACAGAAGCAGCGCGGTCCAGGTCTTCGTAAGAAGAGTTGGTGCAAGAACCGATCAGCCCTACCTGCAGTTCCTGCGGATAGTTATTTTCTTTGATCGCATCGGCGAATTTGGACAGTGGCCAGGCCAGGTCCGGCGTAAAAGGTCCGTTGATGTGTGGCTCTAGCTCGCTGAGGTTGATTTCGATCACCTGATCGAAATAGGTGTGCGGATCGGCATAGGCCTCTGCATCTCCGGTAAGGTGCTCGGCTACTTTGTTCGCCATTTCAGCCAGTTCGGCCCGGTCCGTAGAGCGGAGGTAGCGAGCCATAGACTCGTCATATCCAAAAGTAGAAGTGGTCGCGCCAATTTCTGCTCCCATGTTGCAGATGGTCCCTTTACCGGTACAGGACATAGAGCGGGCCCCTTCTCCAAAGTATTCTACAATCGCACCCGTCCCTCCTTTTACCGTCAGGATGCCGGCTACTTTCAGGATCACGTCTTTAGGAGAAGTCCAGCCATTCAGGGTTCCCGTAAGGTGTACGCCTATTACCTTAGGCATTTTCAATTCCCAGGCCATCCCCGCCATGACATCTACTGCATCAGCTCCACCGACTCCGATGGCCACCATGCCCAATCCCCCGGCATTCGGCGTGTGGGAGTCAGTACCGATCATCATGCCACCTGGGAAAGCGTAGTTTTCTAATACTACCTGGTGGATGATCCCTGCACCGGGCTTCCAGAAGCCCAGGCCATATTTATTAGAAACATCCGCCAGGAAGTCATATACTTCACGGTTGGTTTCGATCGCGGCTTCCAAATCTTCAGCCGCCCCTGTTTTGGCCTGGATCAGGTGATCACAGTGCACGGTAGAAGGAACAGCTACTTTACTTTTGCCAGCCATCATGAACTGGAGCAAGGCCATCTGGGCCGTAGCGTCCTGCATGGCGACTCTATCAGGAGCAAAATCTACATATGCCTTCCCTCGCTCATAGGCCTGAAGAGGAGTCTCAGGGTGCAGGTGAGCATAAAGGATTTTTTCGGTAAGGTTCATGGGGCGCCCGAGCATATCCCGAGCAGCAGCGATTCGACCGGGAAGCTGGTCGTAAACGCTTTGAATCATATCAAGATCAAATGCCATATTGGAGATAATTTGCTTTGAGGGTGCAAAGGTACACCACTCCTTATTTAGATACGATATGAATAAGCAGAAGATGTACGGAAAGCAAAAAAAATCGCCAGAACATCAGGGATTTAAGGGAATTCTAATGAGAGATACGAAGAACAGGGAGTTCTAAGCAGAAATGGAGGCCTGGTTTACTCTTCGCTGTCGGGGTCCTTTGGGGAGGCAGAAGAAGAATGAAGCACCTTGGTCACGGCTACCAGACGCCCAGACCCGACCTTTATGCCGTTGGACAATTTTTTGTACAATCGCTAAGCCTACCCCACTTCCTTCAAATTCCTCTGGGGTATGTAAGCGGTGAAAGACCCGGAACATTTCTTCACTTTGATTGGCATCAAATCCTACCCCATTGTCTTTGACCTGATAGACATATTCATCCCCGTGCCAAAAGCCTTTAATTTCAATTTCCGCCCTTTCTACTTTTTGGGTGTACTTAAGCGCGTTGGATAGCAGATTGGTAATGACCTGCCGGATCATGGCTTTGTCTCCATAGGCCTCCTCTATCTCGGTGAGATTGAAGCGGATATTGCGGCGATCTGATTCACTGCGAATAAGTTCCTCAAAGACTTCTTGAAAAAGGTCCTTCATATCCAAAATCTGGAGAAAAAGGTCTTTGTTGCCGACCTTGGAGAAAGCCAACATATCATCAATCAGCTGATTCATTTGCATGGCACTTTCCTTGATCCGGATGATATGCTCCTGATCTTTTATGCCAAGTTTTTCCTCAAAGTCCTTTCGTAAAAAGGTCGCATATAGCAAAATGCTACGCAGAGGATTTCGCAGGTCGTGAGAAACGGAATAGTTATAAGCTTGCAGTTCCTGGTTGGCCAGTTCCAGTTTGTCCTTTTGAAAACTGAGCTCTTCTTCACGGGATTGAATGATCTGCCGCATCTCGAAATCCCTGAACGCATTTTTCTCCTGGTTATGAGAAAAGACCATCACCACGATAGCCACGATGTAAATATTGGACATAAACGCCCAATCACTCAATTCCATTTCCTGGGTGAAAATCAGGACGACCGTCAGGATGCTCAATGGAAATACGATGATATAGGGAAGGTACTGCCGGGCGCCAGCGGAGATGATCAGGGAAATAAAAAGCGCTACGGCATAGCCCAGGGTCACCCCGTATTTAAGATTCAGCGGGGGATTGCTTAAAATGAAGACCACATACACCAATCCACTCATCATTACAATCATCCCCAGAATGTTGAGGGCGTTGAAAGGAATGGCCAATTGGGGATTGCGGCGGAATTGGGTAAAAGCCAGGATGAGAAAAAGGACGAAGGGTACCAGGCTGATAATCCGCCAGATCAAGGCTTCATTCAAGTGATACACCAGCAAATCCTGGACAGCGAAAATGGTGAGAACCGGAATCGCGATAAAAGCAGCCGCACGCCCAACCTTTAAGGTCTTTGCCGCAGCTTCCTTCATATACTCGCTCCTAATCAACTCTTTATTGGTCCTCATCACAAAATCAAGTTACAGATTATTTCTCTCTTTCCTTTCTTGAACAGGCGAAGAACTACCTAATTGTATTAGGAATTCACGGTTGATTTTACCATTTGCGCAATGCTATTATTCCGCAAAAACCTTGCCTGATTCTCATTTTGCGGACCAAAAAAAATATTGAGGCTATTTCCGGTAAATAAAAGGGATTTTCTTTTGAAGAATCAGGGGGCATCAAAAAGCGCCTTAATCATAAATAATTTCAATGAATGTTCAAAGCGAGAAATTTCTATCTGCACGTTTTGTTGGGCGAGTAGAAACAATTCGATGCTGACAGGTATGTAGCCTTAATTCCCTTTAGCAAAACAGATTTTGAGATCGGGACCCGGGCGAAAGAGAAAGGCCCGATTTTTATTTAGCGGATAAAAGTAGATTTCCTACCTTTGCCTGATATTTTCCCGTATGTAAAGCCTGGGGAAAATCTAAGTTTCACTCGAGCATGAAAATTTCATATAACTGGCTAAAAACCTATCTGGATGTTGAGTACGAGCCGCGAGCCTTGGCCGACGTCCTGACCATGTTGGGATTGGAAGTAGGAAAAGTAGAGAAGATAGGAGGCGCGTTTAATGACCTTGAAGGGGTCATTGTAGGCGAGGTGCTGCAAGCCAGTCAGCATCCCAATGCAGACCGACTCAAGGTCTGCCTGGTGAATGTAGGAGCAGAAGAGCCCTTGCACATTGTCTGCGGGGCCCCGAATGTAGCAGCAGGACAAAAAGTCCCCCTGGCTACCGTGGGAACCACCCTGCTCCCTTTTGGCTCGGATTCGCCATTTAAAATCAAGAAACAAAAAGTACGCGGAGAGGTCTCTCAGGGTATGATCTGTGCGGAGGACGAACTGGGCTTAGGAACGGAACATGATGGCATCATGGTCTTGGATGAATCAGCGGAAGTAGGGGCCCCGGCCCTGCCTTATCTCAACGTATCCATCGACTATGCCCTGGAAATAGATCTCACGCCCAACCGGATAGACGGGGCCTCTCACTATGGGGCAGCGAGAGATATTGCGGCCTATTTACGTACTCAGCCGAAGTTGCCGCCTATATCGGTGCAGGCTGATGCGGGAAAGCCCAATCCCATTTCTGTCACCATTGAAGACCCTGAACGCTGTAAGCGCTATGTTTCCATTTACCTGGAAGGCATTCGGGTAGCGCCCAGTCCGGAGTGGATGCAGAAAAGGCTCACTACCATTGGCTTACGACCCATCAATAATATTGTGGACATCACCAATTACGTGATGTTTGAACTCGGGCAGCCCTTACATGCTTTCGATGCCGATCAACTCAAAGGGGGCCAAATCATCGTCAAGACCCTGGCGGAAGATACCCCTTTCGAAACCCTGGATGAGGTAGAAAGAACCATCAAAGCCGGGCAGGACCTGATGATTTGTGATGGAGAACGGGGCTTATGTATCGGTGGCGTAATGGGAGGACTCAATTCAGGCGTAACCGAGGAGACAAAAAATGTCTTCCTGGAAGCGGCCTATTTCGACCCCGGTACGGTTCGCAGGACTTCAAAGCGCCTCGGCCTGCAGTCCGATTCATCTTTTCGCTTCGAACGCGGGGTAGATCCCTATATGACCCCAACGGCTGCGCTGCGTGCGGCAAGTCTCATCGTAGAGATCGCCGGAGGTACAGCCTCCGCTATGTCCGATGTAAAGCTATCAGATTTCCCTTATTTCCCGGTATCGCTTTCCATCGCCAAAACCCAGCGCATCATTGGTAAAGAAATTTCCCGGGAGGAAATCATCGATATCCTCGAAGCCCTGGAAGTAAGGGTTTCCGGAGAGGGAGATCTCTTATCCCTTGAAGTCCCTCCCTATCGGGTGGACGTTCAGCGGGACATTGATGTCATTGAGGACATCCTCCGGGTGTATGGATATAACAACATCGACATTCCACAGGCCCTCAATGCTTCCCTTTCTGACAAAGCCTATCAGGACGCGTTTCGCCTGAAGGAAAAATATGCCAATACCCTGGCGGCTCAGGGACTACACGAAATTCTGAACAACTCTTTGGTTCACAAGAACCTGGGAGATGAGCAAGCCGTGGCCCTGGTCAATCCGCTGGGAGAAGAACTGGGCATCATGCGGCAATCCCTCCTGCCTGGCATGTTGGAGTCGATGCGCTACAACCAGAATCGGCAGCAAGAAGATCTGGCTTTTTACGAATTTGGGAAGACCTATCGGAAAAAAGGCTCGGGCTATGAAGAGAAAGAGTGGCTGGCCATCGGGATTTCCGGACACAGTTCTCCTCCTCACTGGCGGGGCCCTCAGGCTGCCGTCAGCCTGACCACCCTGGGACGTGAAGTAGAGCGCTTGCAACGGACCTTTGGCTTCTCTGGCAAACTCCGAGAAGCGAGCCATCCGGATTTCGCCTATTGTCTTGAGCTGGTCCATAATGGAAAAGTGGTCCTTACCTACGGGAAAGTTCACAGTGAGTTGAGTGAAGCCAACGAACTGCGGAATGAAGTATACTATCTGATTGCCAATTGGGCCCTGCTGGTAGAGATTCATTTCGAGCAGCAGATCAGCTATCAAGCGATTCCTCTGTATCCGTCTATGCGTCGGGACTTGAGTTTGCTGATCGACCAGCAGGCGAGCTTCGGCGAAATTCATGCGCTGGTACCTAAAGCAAATCCTAAATTGATCCGTTCCGTAGACTTGCGAGATGTGTATCAGGGGAAAGGCATTCCGGAAGACAAAAAGAGTTATCTCATCTCCATTGAATTGCGCGATGATCAGAAAACCCTGGCGGATAAAGCCGCCGATAAAGTCATGCAGCGGGTGGAAAGTATGCTGACCCAGGAACTGGGGGCAGAAGTGAGAAGATAACAGGCTTTTTAGCCCCGAAGCAAGTAGCTAATTCATAAGGAGTTGTGCATTCTTTATTGAAGTATTAGACGAAAGCTTCCCGTTCTTTGAATACTCTAGAAAAATTTGGTAATTTGACATTCGGAGCTCTGGAATAGCATGGATGAATTACTCCGAAAACTTCAGGAAACCAATCGAAAAATGGGACGATTGGAGCGCGTTATCCTCAAACTCAAGGATGAGAAAGCGCAATTGGCTGAAACAGTCGGAGTCCTGAAATCCGCGCTAGCGGACAAGGATCGGGCCCTGGATCAGGTGGAAGACCGGATCGAAGCGGCAAAGTTGAGTCAGCACCTCGACACCGATGACGTAGCGCGCCAAGCCGTGAAAGACAAAATTGACATGTATATAAAGGAGATAGACGAATGTCTCAAAAGTTTTGGCGAATAGCATAAACTGGTAAAAAGATTACCCTTTGGAAAAGCATTCCATTAGCATAAACATATTCGGACGACAATTCCCTGCCGTAGTAGATGAAGATGAAGCAGCGGTGATCAGGGAAGCGGCGGACACCATCAATGCGAAGATCAAAGCCTTTAAGGCTCAATATCCTACGCAAGACGATTTGGATATTGCGATCATGTGCTGCCTGGAGACGATGACCACTTATTTAAGTCAACAGGCAAAGGACGAAAAACAGAAAACAGCCGCCCTGGCCGAGTTGGCCGAGCTGGAACAAAAGCTCAACAAGAGCTTGCAAATGTCCGATGTGAATTAAGCTATCCCATCTTTTTATCAGTGCCTTCTTCGGAAGGTAGATTCAAGGTATTCGCCCTTGTTCAATCCTTAATCTTATAGATAAGATGGATATTATTTTAGGTGTAATTGGTCTCGTAGTCGGCCTCTTGTTAGGCTATATTATCAGTCGGTATCTCTTGAAAACTGCCAACAGCAAAATGATTGAAACCGCCAAAGACAAGGTGGAAATCATCATTAAAGAAGCTGAACTTAAGGGAGAAGAAATCAAACAGGAAAGAATTACCCGGGCCAACGAAAAGTACCAACAGCTCAAGAACAAATTCGAACAGAACGCCAAGCGGGAGAAGGAAAAGCTGGATAACCGGCAAAACAAACTTCGCCAGCGAGAGCAGCAAATGGAGCAGCGGGATGAAAAAATCCGCCAGGATAAGAATGAAGTAAAGCGCGAACAGCAATCTATTCGCTCGATCAAAGAAAACCTCGGCAAGCAGTTGGAGATGCTGGAGAGAAAGCAGGAAGAGGTTGAAACGCTCCGTCAAAAACAGGTCAAAGACCTGGAGAAAATTGCGGGCCTCTCCGCCGAAGAAGCTAAGGCCAATATGGTAGAAGCCCTCAAGCAGGAAGCCGAAACCGAAGCCTCAGCCTTTATCAAAGAAATTTTTGAAGATGCCAAGCTCACCGCCACCAAGCAGGCCAAGAAGGTGGTGATTGAGACCATTCAGCGTACCGCGGCCGAGCATGCCATTGAGAATACCGTTACGGTTTTCCCCCTCGAAAATGACGAAATCAAAGGACGGATTATCGGTCGGGAAGGACGAAACATCCGGGCCCTGGAGATGGCTACTGGAATTGAGATTGTCGTAGATGATACCCCGGAAGCCATCATTCTTTCTGGCTTTGATCCGGTGAGAAGGGAAGTAGCCCGTCTTTCCCTGCATAAGCTCGTAACGGACGGACGGATTCACCCGGCTCGGATTGAGGAAGTGGTAAACAAAACCACCAAGAAAATAGAAGAAGAAATCATTGAACTGGGAGAAAGAACCGTAATTGATCTCGGCATCCACGGCCTGCGTCCAGAACTGATCCGTATGGTAGGTCGGATGAAATACCGTTCCTCTTACGGCCAGAACCTGCTCAAGCACTCCCGGGAGGTTGCCAACCTCTGCGCCATCATGGCCGCGGAATTAGGCATGGATATCAAAAAAGCCAAGCGGGCTGGTCTGCTCCATGATATTGGCAAGGTAGCAGAGGACCACTCTGATCTGCCCCACGCCTTATTGGGAATGGAGTTGGCGAAAAAATATGGCGAGCATCAGGATGTGTGTAATGCGATCGGTGCCCACCACGATGAAATCGAAATGACCGCCTTGATTTCTCCCCTGGTCCAGGCTTGTGATGCCATCAGTGGTTCTCGTCCTGGCGCGCGTCGGGAAATCGTGGAAAGCTACATCCAGCGCCTGAAAGACCTGGAACAACTAGGCCTTTCCTATCCAGGCGTGATGAAAACCTACGCCATCCAGGCCGGTCGTGAACTAAGGGTAATCGTCGAAAGTGAAAAAGTCAGCGATGACAAAGCCGACCAGTTGGCCTTCGACATTTCTCAGAAAATCATGAAGGACATGCAATACCCTGGTCATATCAAAGTAACCGTGATTCGGGAAAAAAGAGCCATTGCTTACGCCAAATAGGCTCCCTTCCCGACTTTGCAGAAATAACCTAAGCGCCTGCCCTATCCGGCAGGCGTTTTTTCTGTATATTGGGGGACCGCTTTTCAAATATCCAATGATGATTACCAATAAAGTTCTGTCCCTCCTGCTCCTCTTATCTCTCTCCGGACTGGGTCTGTTTGCCCAAAACTATATCGGTACCCATAAAGCCGTTCTCTCTAGCCAGGGAGCCAGCGCTACCACCGAATGGTCTACCAACCAAATGGTCTGCAAGCTGTTCCCGGAACAGAGCAAAATGGAATTAATGGCCAAAACCGGAGCCTTTCTGATGGGGGCCAGTGCCCAGAACCAGACAGCCTTTCAGGAAGCCTTTATTCCTCAGGCCAACCGTCTGATGCAATTGGAGCTTGACTTAAGTATGCTGGGTCTCCTTCCTGGGTCTGCGAAAGAAATAGACCAGATCACCGTCCCAGGACAGATTCGCTACAATGACCAGCAGGTCAATTTCCAGGCTACCCTCACCAACATTCGTTTTTCTCCTCAATCTTTCGATGCCAACCTGAGCCTGAGCATGGACTTTAGTGCCCTGGGCTTAGCCGCTCCCGAAGGAATGAAAGACAAAATGGGTGATTCTTTTAGCCTCTCCCTTACAAAGCTTACCTTGCCAGCTAGATAGTCTCACACATGAATTACCTGCGCTCTCTCCTATGTATCACCCTCCTGGCAGGGTTGATGCCCCACCTCCTTTTTGCCCAACTTCCTCCCCTGCAACCAGAGCAAGACTGCTTTAATGCCCTCTCTGTTTGTCAGGCGGTATATGTCCAACCCAATTCCTATCAGGGACAGGGGGTCTTACCGGATGAAATTGACTCTACCACTTCCTGTCTGGGTACCGGCGAAGAAAACGATGTTTGGTACATCCTGACGGTTCAGACGGCTGGCAACCTGGCTTTTACCCTGAACCCCAGCGACCCGACTGACGATTACGACTGGGCCGTTTATAATCTAACCAATGCGAGTTGCTCCGACATATTTTCCACCCCGGCCCTGGAAGTGAGCTGTAACTGGTCAGGCACCACTGGTCCCACCGGCCCTAATGGGCAGATCGGCGGCGCTTTTGAGCCCGTTATCCCGGTCACTGCTGGCCAGACCTTTGTGGTCAATGTCAGCAACTTCTCCGCCTCCCCCAATGGATATACCCTGGATTTCTCTGCTTCCACCGCCGGAATCCTGGACACCATTCCTCCCCAGCTTGATCCGGTACGGGTCAACTGTGATGGAGATAGCTTAGAGGTCGTTTTTTCGGAAAATGTACTCTGCAGTTCTGTACAGGCTTCAGACTTCACCCTGACTGGACCTGGAGGACCCTATACCATCACCAGCGTTACCAGCAGCACTTGTCAGGCAGGGGGCACCTTCGGACAGGTATTCTCCCTGTCTGTGAGTCCAGCAGCTACCCAATCTGGCTTCTATTCTCTGAGTCTGGTGGATACCGTTTTTGACAACTGTGGGAACGTAGGCCTTTTCACCACCGAAAACTTCCAGCAGGATCAGCCTCAGTTTACCGTTTCGGCTAGCCCGGATACCATTTGTGCCGGTCAGCCGTCTACCCTGAACAATAGCCTGACCGGAAGTCCCGGCTATACCTTCCTTTGGAACCCCGGCAACCTGGCCCAGGCCAACCCGGTGGTTACCCCTGCCACCTCCACCGACTATGTCCTGGCTGTAACCTCAGCCAGCGGATGTATAGCGCGTGATACCGTTCGGGTAACCGTGAAGCAATTACCGCAAGCCGTGATTTTATTTCCAGCCCAGGCTTGTGCAGGGCAACCTACCACGATCTCTTTTGGGGGCGTAGTTTCAGCCAATGCTCTTTTCCAATGGGATTTTGATAATCCGGACTCTTTGGTGGGCAGTGGCGCTGGTCCTTATGGCGTGATTTGGAATAATCCCGGTACCAAAACCATCAGCCTGACTGTTACGGACGATGGCTGTGTGGGGCCCCTCAATAGCCAGACCATCGATGTGAAAGAAGTACCTACTTCGGTCTTTGTCGGTCCGGCCTCGATCTGTGCCGGAGACACCGCCATTTATACCTATCAGGGCAACGCTCCTGCTACGGCCAACTTTGCCTGGACTTTCGCAGGAGCCAGCTACGTAGAAAATCTGGGCAGCAGCGGAACCCTCGGTCCCTACAAAGTGGCCTGGAACAGCGCCGGTCCCCGCGATGTATGCCTGCTGGTGGACAATGATGGCTGTATTTCTACCCAAACCTGCCTCACCGTTGATGTAAAAGGAAAACCCAAGGCGGGCATTGCTCAAGTAGCAGACCAATGTTTCGGCAATAACTGCTTTACCTTTCTATATACCGGAGATACAGATGTGGACTCTCTGGTTTTCTGGAATTTTGGCTCAGATGCCCAACCTCCTACCTCCAATAGCCTGACTCCTGGAAGCATTTGCTATCAGTTCCCAGGTGAGAAGACGGTTTCTTTGGTGGTCAGCCGGGACGGATGTATTTCTGACACCACCAGCATTACCTTTGAATTAATCCCGAATCCTTCGGCTACCTTCTCCCTCAGTTCCAGTAACATTTGTGAGGGCGAATGCATCACCATCAACTATGTTGGACCTGCCGTAGGGCCCAACCAGGCCTATGCCTGGAGTTTTGGAGCGGGCGCCTTGCCCCAGTCATCCAGCCTGGAAAATCCAGGTTGCATCCCTTACGTAACCGGCGGACTAAAAACCATTAGCCTGGATGTTACCTATAAGGGCTGCGTAACTACGGCTACCCAGCAAATTACTGTCAATGCCAAACCCGTGGCTTCAGCTGGCCCTGACAAGACTTTTTGTGAAGGCGATGGCGGAGTCATGCTTCAGGGGAGTTTGCAAGGAGGTTCCGGACAAAATTTTATCACCTGGACCTGTGATCAGCCGGGAGGCTGTGGCTTAAGTGCCAACAATATCCTGAACCCGGTGGCTAACCCTGCCGTGGGAAGCAGCCCGGATACCATTACTTATTGCCTGCAGGTAACCGATGTCAATGGCTGTGTCAGCAATACCGATTGCATGGAAGTCATCGTCAAACCCAAGCCCATCATGGATGCCGGGGCTGATGTTTCTATCTGTAAAGACGGACCAGGGGCCTTTCTCAACGGCGGTTTGGCAGCCAACAATGCTGCCCCTGCTCCCATTACCTTTAAATGGATTCCCACTGCCGGGCTGAGTGATTCGCTGGTCGCCAACCCCTTCGCCCGCCCAGATACCACGACCATTTATACCCTGGTTGGCAGCAGCGCCAATGGGTGTAACTCTGAGGTAAACACCCTGGATACCCTGAGTACCGTTACGGTCTTCGTCGTCCCCAAACCGATCGCCAATGCCGGACCGGATACGGCCGTCTGTTTGGGACAATCGGTGCTGTTGCAGGGATTTGGCAGCCAAAGTGGGCCGACTTATACCTACAGTTGGACGCCTGCTTTGACGGGAACGATTAATGACCCTACGCTGGCGGCGCCCACGGTTTCGCCTACTTTTACCACGACCTTCTCTCTGGTGGTAACTTCTAACGGTTGTGATTCCGATGCGGACCAGGTTACGGTGACCGTAGGCACGACCCCAACCCTTAACCCAGGTAGCAGTCCTTCGATTTGTGTAGGGGACAGCGTGCAACTAGATGGCCGGGCGGCCGGTGATTTAGGGGCTTCCGATTATGATTATCAATGGAGTCCGGCAATAGGCCTGAACGATCCGCAATCTGCGAAGCCTCTGGCCAGTCCTCCTCAAAGCACTACCTACACCCTGACCGCGACCTCGCCTTTTGGGTGCGGAGCCGCCAGTGAACAGATCGTCGTGACCGTAGATCCTACCCCCATTGCTGACATCCTCAATGCAGATACCCTGATCTGCCAGGGAGATAGTTTATCCCTGACAGCTACCCATAGCTTTCCTTTCGGAGGCGGGAATCCGATTATTTATCGTTGGACTCCAGAAAATCAAATCCTGGAAGGCACCAATACGCCAGATATCCGGATTTCGCCCAATCAAACCACCCTCTATGAAGTAGAAACCAGTATCGCAGGCAAGTGCCCTACGACGGATCAAATCCTGATTACCGTTACTCCAGCAGTAAGCCTGGACCTACGGGCCGATACGACTACCGCTTGCGGTGGAGACAGTGTACAACTTACGGCGGTCGTAGCCGGAGGTAACGCCACTTCTCCCAACTATCTGTATACCTGGACGCCATCAGGGGGCTTGAGCAACCCGGGCATAGGCAATCCTTTGGCGAGTCCGGACACAAGCGTCGTATATCATTTGCGGGTTCAGGAAGGGGCCTGTTTCGCCGAAGATTCGGTAGCCCTGCGTATTTTCCCTCAACCTGAAGCGGACTATTTTACGTCGCAGGCTACGGGTTGTGAAGGCATGGAGGTCAACTTTTTGCCCAATAGTCCAAACGCCCTTTCCTACCAGTGGGATTTTGGCGATGGCTCGCCCGTCAGCAATGAAGAGAATCCTACCCACGTCTATAATAGCGTGGGGTCTTATGCGGTTACCCTCACCACCGTGGGAGAAGGAGGCTGTATAAGCAGTGTGCAAAAAGTAACCATCGAAGTCAGTGCAGCTAGTGCCGCAGATTTCACCTCGGTGCCCCCTGCGGGAACGGAATTATTGTTGCCAGACACCCGGGTAGATTTTACCGATCTATCTGCTGAACCTGTGGGATGGTATTGGGATTTTGGAGACGGACAGGTTTCCAGCGAACAGAACCCTGACCATACCTATCAGGCACCCGGTAGCTATCAGGTGAGCCTGACCGTAACCGATGTTAATGGCTGTGTGAGCACCCTGGTTTTAGGACCTTATATCGTATTGGCTCCGGATCTATTTGTTCCCAACGTGTTTAGCCCTAACGCCGATGGCATCAATGATGTCTTTCGGGTAGAATATCGAGGGGTAGAATCCTATGATATCCAGATTTTTGACCGCTGGGGTCGGGAGGTATTTCTATCCAATGTACCGGATGAGCCCTGGGATGGGATTGACCCCCAAGGTAATCGGGTCAATGAGGGCGTATTCTATTATGCCCTGAAAATAGGTAACCAACATTACCAGGGTTCCATTACCCTGGTCAGATAAATTGACATTCGGAATTCCCCCATTTTCTGGTAGTTTTGAAGCGGTTTCGGACTAGCGTCCGAAACCGCCTAAGAATAATTTGTGATATGCGCATTGGTGTATTTGTGGATGCAGCCAATATTAGCGCCAATGGAGGAAAATCCATGCGCTATGATGTGCTGCGCGATTACTGTTTACAGGGTGAAACGCCCATTCGGCTAAATACCTATCTGGCTTTTGACGATGAAAGAGCCAGAGCTGATCGGGAGTACGCCGAAAAGCAATACGGCTATTTCTCTATCCTTCGCAACTTCGGTTTCAAAGTGGTGACCAAGTCCATACGGAAGTATATGGACGAAGAGGGCAATTGGATCAGCAAGGCCAATGTCGACCTCGACATGGCAGTGGACATGTTGATGCAGGCAGAGAAACTGGACAAAATCTATTTGCTGACCGGCTCAGGTGATTTTAAACGGGTCGTACAAGCCGTGCAAAGCAAAGGCGTAAGGGTAGAACTGATTGCCTTTAAAAACTGCTCTCAGGAACTACGGTATGAAGTAGACGAATTCACGTCAGGCTACATGATCCCCAATCTACTACCGGTAGAGGGACAGGATCTCGAAAGCTGGGGAGAATTGGACCACCGGGTGCGAGGGCAGTGCTACGCCACTTCTGAAGGCTATGGCTTCATGAAATACATGGACCAGGAATTTGGGTATCACGAAGTCTTTGTACCTTTTGCCTTACTACCGCGAGGCTTTTATCTGCGTTTGGATAACGTTTATGAATTCGAATTGCAGGAAGGACAAAAAGGCCTGTTAGCAGCAGGCGTCACCACGGTTTAGGCTAATCCTCAAAATCCGAACCAGCGCTTAATAGCGGGAATTCCAGGGAATATTGGTTTTCCTGCGGAATTCTTTTTCCAGCCACTTTTCCCCAAAGCGAAGACCGATCAGGACCACGAAGATCAGGACAAAAATGATCAGCTCTACCCATTCTATGTAGGCGTAGGCGTCCACCAGGCCTTTGCCCACCAGCCCTACCGTAAATAGGCCAAAGGCCATGGTGCCCAGGTAAAGGGGACTTTGCAGAATGGCAAAGCGCTTCAGCTGCTGGCGGGAATAAGGCTCGATTTCCACATTTTGCAAATTTTCCACCAATCCGAGCCGTTCCTGCATTTTGAAAAATTCCGCTACGAAGCCCAGGGAGGCAAACATATACACAATGCTTTCAAAGGGAAATACGGGCATAAAAAGCCGCAGCGAGCCGATTACCACGAAAATCCAAAGGCTGTAAACCAGGAAACCACCCAGCATCATAGGAAAACGCAGCAGGTAGGTATCTTTTGCCTGACCTTTCAAGGTTTTTTCTAAGCCATCCTTCCTTAGGCTCGCATACATCATAAAGGGCAGAAAAAGGCATAGAAATCCCCAAACCGTCGCTAATAAAAATATGCCAACCATCGCCATTCGTCCTCCAGCCAACTCCACCCCGTAGAGATAGCCCACAACCAGCCCTGCTTCCAGCAGCAAGGCAGGAAGCCAGAGCAGGAAAGCCCAAAGGATACTGGAGCCAGTTGGCATGTTAGATTCAGACATAGCCTGGGGTGATCAGAAAAAAGCCTCTGCTTTATCTCTCTGTATCGCTCGCTCGGCTAAAGGTAACCTATAAACAAAAAAAGGATAGCCAGTGTGGCTATCCTTTCAACCAAATGTACCAACCCCTCAAATCAACTACGCAGCAACATGCTCGATTACTCCAGCATGTGTATCGGTTAAGCTGAGTTCCTCCACCGGGTGCCAGATCATCTGATCCTGGACGGGTGTACGCAACAAAGCCTCTATATTCTGTATGGGAGTGCGAGGATTGAGCCAGGCTTGTTCCCACTGACGCGGCACAATCATCGGACTTTGCAACCCAAATCCCTGACGGTGCAGCGGGGTAGGGGCTGTAAGGATGGCAAAAGTATATTGAAGGCTGCCATCTGCCTGTCGCCAGGCATCGTAGATGCCGGCAAAACAGAAGGTTTCTCCTTCAGTCATCATCGCCTTATAAGTACGCTTTCCCCGGGCATGTCTTTTTTCTACATAAAATCCATCGGCGGGAATTAAGCATCTTCTTTTTTTGAGCGGCACCTGATAAGCAGGATGAGAAAGCATCTGCTCATGCGAAAGGAAAAGCCGGGACTTACATCCTTGATAAGTTTCAGACCAGTGAGGTACCAGGCCCCATTTGTAAAAATGCAGGCGAATTTCTTCCTGCTCCCGAATCAAAGTGGGGGCAAATTGATGGGGTGAGAATTTTCCGCCTTCCAATAGCCTTAAACTCGGCCACAAACGGTCCTGTTCCTGCAAGGGACGGTACTGCGAATTGAAGGTATAAGATGCTAACATTGTTGGGTTATTTCTGGTTATTGGGTTCAAATTACTAAAAAAATTAGACAATGCAAGTGATTTGAGATTTTTTTGATCAAAATGTTAGTTTTTATCTAAAAAGACGGGCATTCTTTTGCCAAAAGGCTTAGTTGAACAGGTATTTCACTTATAACCCTCTGATAATGAGTTATTCACATCCTATATGGATAACTTTTGAAAAACTTAAAGTTTACGTAATACGCGAAAAGTCAACGACTGGTAACTTCGCAGCATATTGAGTGAATTACATAAAACCAAACTCACTTTTATGAAACTGAAACTTCTACGTTCGACCTTAGTCCTGCTTATGGGGCTATTTTGCATGAACAACGGAATCTTCGCCCAAGGCACAGTAAAAGGGCAGATTCTGGATGGAGACACTGGAGAACCCTTGATCGGTGTTAAAGTGATCCTAAGCTCTACCCCTCGTGGAGCCATCACCAACCAAGACGGAGATTTTTCCTTCGAGGCGGAAGCCGGAACCTACAACCTGACCTTTTCCTACATCGGATATGAAGGAAATGATCAGGAGATCACCATTACTGATGGAAAGACGACCAACGTCGGTCGGGTAAGCCTGACGCCAGAAGGCGTAGGACTGGACGAAGTAAGCATTCTTGCTTCTGTCGCTATTGACCGCAAAACGCCTGTGGCTGTATCTACCATCAGCGGTGCGCAGGTAGAAGCCCTCGTAGGAAACCAGGAATTTCCTGAGATTCTGCGTTCTACCCCTTCTATCTATGTAACCAAGTCTGGGGGAGGATTCGGAGATGCCCGTATCAACGTCCGGGGATTTGACCAGCGTAACACGGCTGTGATGATCAACGGTGTACCCGTGAATGACATGGAGAATGGTTGGGTTTACTGGTCCAACTGGGCTGGTCTTTCTGACGTTACCAGCAAAATTCAGGTACAGCGTGGTCTGGGTGCTTCCAAACTGGCCGTATCTTCCGTAGGTGGTTCTATCAACATCATCACCAACGCAGCTGACTTCAAAAAAGGAGGAGCTGTTTCTGTAGGTATCGGTAACGATGGATACCAAAAGTACAGCGCGGTATACTCTTCCGGTCTGACCGAAAGTGGTTTCGCAGCTACGGCTCAGGTAACCCACACCCGCGGAAACGGATATGTAGACGGAACTAAGTTCCAGGCTTATTCCTACTTCCTTTCTTTGTCTCAGCGTGTAAATGACAAGCACACTCTGGCCCTGACTGCGGTAGGGGCTCCACAGTGGCACCACCAGCGTCTGGGCGCTTCTCGCTTCGACGCCATCAGACTGTCTACTTTCCAGGATCTGGATTCGGATGACTATGATGGTCGTAAATTCAACCACCTTTGGGGAGAGCTGAATGGAGAAGAATTCTCCTGGAGAAGAAACTTCTACCACAAGCCAAAAATCTTCCTGAACCACTACTGGAATGCTTCTGACAAAACCAGCCTGAAGACTTCTGCTTATGCTTCCTTCGGTCGCGGTGGGGGTACAGGTCCTCGCGGACGTCTGCGCACCCCAGGTTCTGTATTCGATTCTTTCGGTGGATTCGGAACCGGCCTGCATGACGAAAACGGCCAAGTTCGTTTCGACGACCTCGCCAGATATAACCAAGGCGGTGTAGTAGACGGATGGGGCGAAGCTAAAGGTCAATTCAATGGCCAGTACGTAGTAGGTAACGGCGGTAGAATCAATGGCGACAACGTCGGTTCTGGATTCATCCGCCGTGCGTCTATGAACTACCATGACTGGTACGGGGTTCTCTCTACCCTGACGCACCAGTTGAGCGACAACTTCAACCTGGTAGCAGGTATCGACGCTCGCTACTACATCGGTGAGCACTTCCGTCGGGTAGAAAACCTGATCGGCGCTGATGCTTACTTCTCAGCTTCTGATGACAACAATCCTGAAAATGTCATCACCGAAGAATCTCCCGCTGACTTCCTGAACTTCCAGGATGACACCTACCAGACCAGCAACAACGTACTGGCGTATCACAACGACGGTATCGTAAACTGGGCTGGCCTGTTTATGCAGCTTGAGTACAGCAACGATCGCCTGACAGCTTTCCTTTCCGGTTCTGGTTCTAACCAGGGCTTCAAGCGGATTGACTACTTC
>JBCBGC010000071.1:0-40507 GCA_038527215.1 Bacteroidota bacterium | reverse complement strand
CAAAGGCAACAAATTCTCAACCATTGTATGTTCACTCATCCTGCTGAGCTTCCTCAGTAGCTGTGCCATCCAGCCTATGGCTTGGACCCCTCCGCCAAAGCCGGCCTTCACCCATCAGCTTTCCTTAAATGAGAGGCTGACTCAGGCTTCTCCCATCCATCTGTTAGGATATTATGGGGCAGAAGAATTTGCCATTGATCAGGCGGGCAATCTGTATTGCGGGGTACACAAAGGGGCAACGGATTTTTCTTCCGGGGCTATCCTAAAAATCTATCCGGATGATTCCGTAGAAGAGTTTTTGGTTACCGATGCCTGGATCACGGGCATGCAGTTCGATGCTGCAGGAAACCTGATCGCCTTGATGAATGATGTGGGTCTGGTCAAAATTCATCCTGACAAAACCATCGATACCCTCCTGACCCATACGCCGGATGGAAAGCCTATCCGCATGGGAACTGGCTTGAAAATCGCCTCCGATGGGGTCATCTATTTTGTCAATATGTCCGCGACCCAAAAGACCTCTCCCAAATATATCAACCGCTTGATTTTGGAGATGAAACCGACCGGAGGCGTATATGCTTTTAACCCGCATACTGAAACTACCACGGTTCTGTCCGAGGGAAATTATTTCGGAAATGGCTTGGCCATATCAGCGGAGGAAGATTTCATTTTGGTATCTGAGACTTCTAAATACCGGGTCCTGAAATACTGGATCAAAGGCGCCAAAAAAGGCCAGTCGGAAGTCTGGATGGATAACCTGCCCGGCTTCCCCAACAATATTTCCCGATCAAGCAAGGGGCATTTCTGGTTGGGCTTCACCACCAGGCGCAATGACCAACTAGATCAGCTTCACCCTAAAGTAGGCATGAAAAAGCTGGTGTATGGGCTCCCCGCTTTTGTCCAACCCAAAGCAGAGAAATTCGGGATGGTCATAGAATTTTCGGAGGAAGGGAAGATCATCCAAGCCTTATTCGACAGCGAAGGGAAAACCGTCCATGAAGCCGGAGCGGTAGTCGAACACCAGGGGTATTTATACCTCGGGGGAGATGTGGTGACCTATGTTTCAAAATCTAAAATTTAAGCTGATGATCCTTAGCAGTCTCCACATCTTAAGCAGCAGCATATTGGGCATTTTTTTAGGGGCTCAGCTGACCGAAGCCGTACTATTTGTTCCCTACTGGAAAAACATGACCGCCGATGAATTCTTTCAATTTTATCAACGGCACGGCCAGTATATCCACCGTTTTTTTGCGCCATTAACCATTGCCGCCACGGTGCTGCCCATCCTGACCGCCCTATATCATGTGATGTATCCTTCCGATGATCAATGGCTATCTTTTGTGCTAGCGGGTTCCAGCATCGCCTTTTTTTCTACTTTCTTTCTCTACTTCAAAAAAGCGAACCAAGGCTTCACGGACCGCAGTATCCCGGATGAAGCCCTGCCCGCGGAACTGAGCAATTGGGGGCATTGGCATTGGGGGAGAATTTTCTTTGAAGTGATTGCTTTCGGCAGTGCCTTGAGCTTACTTTTGATGGATTGAGATGTCTCTGTATGTTTTTGGATGCTCATGAAAAATATGGGAATGGAACAGGAGGCGATTGAACGAAAGCTATTCACTCCTCATTCGATAATTCGTGGCTTCCCTTAAAATAGGCCACGAATGCGCGAATTAAAGACCAATCAAAAGCTATTTGCTCCTCATTCGTTAATTCGTGGCTTCCCTTAAAATAGGCCACGAATGCACGAATTAAAGACTAATCAGAAGCTATTCGTCCTAAGTTCGAAAATTCGTGGCTTCCCTCAAAAAAGGCCATAATTGCACATTTAAGCCCTCCTCAGCCATCCATGGCTTTCCCCTCACATTTTCTTTATCTTCCCTCAAAAACCGCTACGCTATGAAAAACCTCCTGCTTCTCTGCCTCTTGAGCCTGAGCCTTACCACCTTTGCCCAGGAACTTCACGAGCCTTCCATGGAAGAAGTGCTCTCCCTCCAGTACGTGAGCAATCCGATCATTTCTCCCGATGGGCAAAATATCATTTACCAGCGGCGGACCGTCGACTGGGCCGAAAACCGCTATGACCGGGAACTCTGGCTCGCCAAAGCCGGCCAAGCCCCCTTCCAACTCACCCATACCCCCAAAGGCAATAGCTCTAACCCTCGCTGGTCGCCCGATGGACAATGGATTTCCTTCGTAAGCAACCGCAGCGGCAAAAGCCAGATTTACCTCATCCGCCTGGCCGGAGGGGAAGCCTTCCAACTCAGCCAGACCGACGGCAACATCTTCACCTATGCCTGGTCTCCCGATGGCAGCCAGATCGCCTTTTTGCAATCCGAAGACAAATCCGCCCAGCAAAAAAAGCGCACCAAAAAATACGGCGCTTTCGCCGTAGACGACGAGGAATACAGCTTCAACCAACTCTGGCTCATGCCCGTAGATGCCGACCGCATGTATCAGGCCCCTACCCCCGCCCAAATGGAGGACTCAGCCTATAAAGCCGCCACCAAAGCCGAACTCCTGATCGACAGCGCCGACTTCACCATCACCAGTTTCCGCTGGTCCCCCGATGGCAAAAAGATCGCCTTCAATCATCAGCCCGATCCTTTAATCAATTCCTTTTTCAAGTCAGATATTTCGGTGTGGGATATGGAGAAAAAATCGCACCAGGTGCTCGTCCAAAATCCTTCGTTTGACGGTTTGGTCGACTGGTCTCCCGATAGTAAGTCCCTTCTCATTACCAGCCACCTTGATAATACCACTTCCAATTACTACCTAAACAGTCGCTACTTCCGCATCAATGTAGATGGTTCCGGGATGCAGGAACTCGCCAAAGACTTTGACGAGAATATCTCATCCATGAGGTGGACGGAAGCGGGCATCTATGGCATCGCCTGGCAAAAAACCGACCGCAAGATGATCAAGCTCGATCCCAAAAACGGCAAGGTCAGTATGCTCCCTTCTCCTTTTGCCCGCGTGGGTTCCTATTCCGTAGCCAAAGACGGAGAGACCTTTGCCGTCATAGGCGACAAGCCCGGTCAGTTATCAGAGATCCACCGCATGGAAGGTACCTTTGATCGCCTTCAGCAAATCACCCAGGTCAACCAACAGGTCAAAGACTGGACCCACTCTCAAAGTGAGATGATTTCCTGGAAAAGCGAAGACGGTGCGATCATCGAAGGGGTCCTGCACAAACCCCATGACTACGACCCCAATAAAAAATATCCCCTCATGGTGATCATCCACGGCGGACCGACCGGCATTTCGACGCCTAATCCCGTTCCTTCTTCCGTCTATCCCATGCTGCAATGGCTCAACAAAGGCGCGCTCATTCTGCAACCCAACTATCGCGGCTCTGCCGGCTATGGAGAAGCCTTCCGCTCCCTCAACGTGCGTAACCTGGGCGTAGGCGATGCCTGGGATGTCTTGTCTGGAGTGGATTTTCTGGAAAAAGAAGGCCTCATCGATGGCGATAAAGTCGGCTGCATGGGCTGGAGCCAGGGCGGCTATATCTCTGCCTTTTTGACCACCCACTCCGACAAATTCCAAGCGGTCTCTGTTGGGGCAGGCATCTCCAACTGGATGACCTACTATGTCAATACCGACATCCATCCTTTTACTCGGCAGTACCTCAAAGGTACCCCTTGGTCCGACCCTGAGGTCTACGCCAAGACCTCCCCTATGACCAAAATCAACAATGCCTCTACGCCTACCCTGATCCAGCATGGGGAATTTGACCGGCGGGTACCCGTCGCCAATGCCTACGAGCTGCTGCAAGGCTTGCAGGACGTAGGCGTTGACGCCAAACTGATCATCTACAAAGGCTTTGGCCATGGCATCAGCAAACCCAAGGAGCGCCTCGCCGCCAACTGGCACAACTGGCAGTGGTTCGGCAAGTATATCTGGGGCGAGGAAATTGAGCTACCGGAGGAGTGAGGGACTGCTGGTTACCATGCGGAAAAATATCTCTATCTGGGGGAGCCAAGGCTCCCCCTTTTTTTATATCATTTTCACTGAAATGATTGGCGGATGGTTCGGCAGAAAAAAAGTAAGCCTCACTTACAGGCTTCACTTGAATCGCGGCTCGCAGATAAAAATGAACTTGTTTGGGCTACGTTGCGGAGGTACGAATGGCTACCAGCCAGATATCAGGTTTGTGCGCAGGCGATAAAATCTGAAATAGGAAATGGTGGAGAATAGATTTTTCAATTAAAAAAAACTGTGTAAAAATATTTTTTCCTACTTTTACCATGGCATTACTTTAACATCATAATGCCAAATAATCCATCTTCAAATAATCCTGATCATAAATAAATAATCAGGGACTTTAGGAGTAAGAAAAGGTCTTTCCTGAATTATGTAATCATTTTTAATTCAATTATTAAGGATATTTAATCGCGCCACACAGAATTTGGAAACTAATCGAAAAAATTCAACAATCGCCTTCTGGAGCGACCAGGGGCACTTTTTTTTCATTCTCTAAATAAACCTGATTTTACCCATGCCACATTTACATCATATTTTCACTTTATTTTTTCTCCTATTAATCTTATCCCTCTATAGCTGCAAAAAAGAAGACTCTTCCCCTGTTCCCAATCCAGAAATATATGACAACAATGACCTGGTAGTAGGCCATACCATTCAATTTGGCGAGCATGAATTTGAAGTGATCTCCCACGAAAGATATAGTTATTGGCTCCTGACCAATCCGAAAGAAGTAGCCAGCACCTTTAACGATTCTGTCAGCATTTCTCCGGGAGCGGAATTATTTGATCATGGAAAAACCTATGTCTTTCCTAAAACGCCAGAAGGTTCAACCCAATCCGTAGATTACTGGACCCTGGTACCAGCTGATTTTATCTTTCGAGGAAATAGGGAGGAGTTAATTGAACCCATGGTAGGTGAGTTTGACCAACTAGCTCCGGAAGATACCGTTACCAATAGATTTTCCCTGGTGAAGATTTCCATGGAAGCAGATAGTACCCGGATGAATGTACTGGTTTTCTCTAAAGAAGATTATTTTATAAGAATGTACGGGCAAGGTTCCTTCCCGAAAGACAGCCGGTATTTTGGGATAGGAGGAGGAGCTGGGTTATTCTCGGTGTCTTATGGATTGATGTTCAATCATGGCATAGATGTGGTAGGAGGAAGTTTTCCCAAGTAAGCCTTGGGAGTAGGCAGGTTATTTTTCCTCCCAATCCACCACCCGCATCTCCCCTTCCCGAAAATCAAACAGCACCGCATTCGTGCTGATCCCATAGGTCTCCGTCCACGCGGCCGGGATTGCCCCTTTTTCGCCATTATAGGTCTGTATCCCCATGAAAATCTCGGGCCGCCCATCTGCATCAACATCCCTGATCGCGAACTGATCGTGCTGGCTGCCGTCTATTTTGCCGAAGCCATAACCTCCATCCATTTCAAAAGGATAGTGTATAGTATCGGTCTGCGAAGAAAGTTTGAGGGAAAGCAGGTAGCAGCAGTGCGCCCCTCCGGTATAGCGAAAGTGCATATAATCACGCTCGCCATCTCCGTCCAGGTCATGGCCAGCCAAATAGTTTTCATGGGGATCCCATAAAGGCTCCGGAGCGGCCAGGTGGCTATCAGCCGGAGGATAGACATCGGAATGAGTCTGGGGGCTTTTTTCTGCTTGACAACCCCAGATCAAAAAAAGGGTGGATAGGCATAAGATAGAGATTTTCATGCTGGAGGCTTTTGCTTTGAAGAGCGCTTAGTCAGGCAAAATCCACCATTCCGCTGAGGGAAAATCCTGTCTGGCCCTTCGCCTAAAAAATGTAAATTAAGCATAGAAAAGGACCTGCCTCTATCCGCTTGATGAACATTGCACCATGACCCATCTCGACATATTACAAAAGAGTCTCCACCAATTCTGCGGCATGTCCGAGGAAGCCTTTGCCTTATCAGAAGGCTACTGGCGAGAAAAGACTTTTGCTAAAGGGGAGCTTTTTAACGACTACAAAAATGTCTGTAAGGAACTAGGGTTCATCCTCCAGGGCACCTTTCGCTCCTATATCATCGATCAGAAAAGCGGAGAAGAAAGAAACATCTTTTTCTACTCCCAACACGGCTTTGTGACGGCCTACAAAAGTTTTGTCAAGCAAATCCCCTGCGAGTACCATACCGAAGCCCTTACCGACGGCCACATCGTCTGCATCCACTTAGAAAATCTCCTCAAGCTATACGAGCAATCTCATCAGTGGGAGTGTTTTGGCCGACTGGTGGCAGAAGGGGCCGCGAATATTGTAATTGATCGGGTAGAGAGCTTTTTGTTAAAATCCCCGGAGGAACGTTACCTGGAATTAATCGAAGCCCATCCGGATTTATACGAGAAAGTTCCCCTCTATCATATCTCTTCCTATTTGGGCATTCAGGGCCCTTCCTTAAGCCGGATTCGAAAAAGATTATCCGAAAAATAGGATTTTAACCGAGGTTAAAGTTTTTGGCTGAGCCATTCTGGAGTTTTGTGAGGTAAGCAAAATTATCTCAACAAAAAACCACGATGGAAAAGTCAAAACATATCGTCCTCATCCACGGAAACTTTGTGAACAACCATGCCTGGGCCGAATGGAAAACCTACTACGAAGCCCAAGGATATATCGTCCATACCCCCTCCAACCCTGGCCATGAAGGGGTGCCGGCTGATCTCCGCCAAAACATCCACCCAGACCTGGCCGCTACGGGCATTATAGAGGTAGTGGATAACCTATCCCGCTTTATCGATACCCTGCCAGAAAAGCCTTTGATCATTGGCCATTCGATGGGAGGCCTGGCGGTAATGAAGCTCATCGAAATGGGTAAAGCCGTGGCTGGGGTCAGCGTGCATGGGGTCCCGCCCAAGAACATTATGGCACCGCCCCAGACCGTCAAAACCGTGTGGCCTGCCTTTGGGTTCTTTTCTTTCAAGAAGACCTGGCTAGGTAGCAGAAAGTGGTTCAATAAGGCTTTTTTTAATACCCTCCCGGAAAGAGATCGTGCGGCCGCCTACGATGCCTTCGCGGTGCCCGAAAGTTTCAAAATCAACACCTCTATTCTCTTTAATGGATTCGGCAAAGTAGACTTTTCGCAGCCACATGAACCCCTGCTTTTTCTCGGCGGAGGCAGTGATCACATTTTTCCAGCCAGCCTGGCGGAAAAGATCGCGGGCAGTTATACCCATCCCCATAGTCGGGTGGACGTAAATATCTTTCCCGGCAGAAGCCATTTTACTTGCGGAGAACCCGGCTGGGAAAAAGTGGCTGATTATATCCTGGATTGGTACGAGGGCTTGCCTTACTGATCGGGCCGCCGCTTTAATTTAATAAGGGCCACGAATGCTCGAATTAAAGACTAATCTATAGCGATTCGTCCCTAATTCGTGCATTCGTGGCCCTACCCTTATTCTAACAAGCTCCTCAGCTTCTCTACAATTTCCGTCCCTTCCCCCATTTTTAATTCACCATCTTCCACCCGGTTATAAGCAATGCCACCTTCTACAAATTGCAGCTTCCCTTCTTTATCCAGAAAAAGGTTTTGTGGGTAATTCTGAATGCCTAGCTCGTTGATAAATGCCTGCCCGTCGACCAAATGCTCAAATTCAAAGGCGTGTTTCTTGAGAAAGGCCGTAACAGCTTCAGGTTTTTCATAAGTCACCGCAACAAAATTTACCTCATCCTTGAACTCTTCGGTAATCTTGTTGAGCACGGGCATCTCATCTATGCAAGGCGCACAGCGGGTAAACCAAAAATTAATCAAAGTAGGCTTGCCATTGAGTTTGGCAGGATCAAAAGCCTCCCCGGAGAGGGTTTGTAAACTCATGGCAGGGAAAGCATTCCCTTTGAGGGCTTCCAGCGGAGATTTTTTCAGCCCTGCTTCGGGCTTTTTGTCTCCAATATCAAAGCCCACCACATAAATAATAGAATCGGGTTTGGTCACCGTCTCTTTCACCTTAAGGCTGACAAACATTTCTTTTTTCATCACCTTGGTGAATCGTTCCTTTAGTTCAGTTTGCTTGACCGCAATTTCTTCCTCAGTCAGGCGGTTTTTACCATCTGTGGAGTAGTACTCGGTTTGGGCAAAAAGAGAGGTAAAGCCCACAAAAGAGAGTAGCAATAAGAGTTGTTTCATGAGTTTGGAGGTTAATGCTAATATATTAGAGGAGTCGAATATACCATTCAACTGCCCTTAAGAAAAACTGTTTCCTCCACACGCAACCATTCTGCTTTTTTGTCCGTCTGTCCGGCAGGTGATTCTCTAGCTATATCCCGCCACCACCTGTAAAAATTGCCCAGGAACGAAAGAAGTCTTGCACGCCGCAATTTTTTTGCCCTTCTGGGCTAACAAAGTCGGGCCAGAGACGTTTGATCAGGTGAACAAAATGATACTTTGTTTGATGAGGTAGCCTTAAGTTTGCCCTCAGCGCCGGGTCTGCTACTACGCATTTGTACTGACATTCGAGCCTCCATGCTGGTTCATGGAGACAAGATCGATTAAAAAGCTCGGGCTTCTGGCCGACCTTTAATTGGTTTAGGATCAACGAAAAAAAAGTCGCCCTTTGCCTGTTGGCAAAGGAGGCTCAGTACGAATTATTAGCAGAATCTCAACAGGTTAACAACGTTTCATGAAGAACCTAAGAACTCTATTATTTTTCACTTTATGTATGCTCATGGCCCGATTGGGTGCCCAGGACATGGTCACCCTGAGTGGCTACGTCAAAGCGGCTTCCTCCGGAGAAGGGCTGATCGGCGCTACCGTAGCTGCCCCCAGCCTAAAAATGGGTACATACACCAACGAATACGGCTTTTTCACCTTTAACCTGCCGAAAGGAAATGACAGCGTAAGGGTCAGATTTTCTTTTGCAGGCTTTCAGTCGGTAAACAAAAGCATCCTGCCCACCCAGGACATCAACCTGGAAACCATTGAGCTGGAAGATGTAAGCCTGGACGCTGTAGTGATCGAAGCGGAAGGCTTTCAGGAACAGCTCAACTCTACACAAATGAGTGTGGAAAGGCTGACCATGACGGACGCCAAAAAGATTCCAGCCCTCTTTGGTGAGGTGGACATCATCAAAACCCTCCAACTCAAGCCCGGCGTTTCCAACGGTAGTGAAGGAAGCTCGGGCATTTTTGTGCGCGGAGGCTCGGCTGACCAGAACCTCGTCCTCCTGGACAATACCCTGGTCTATAATCCTTCCCACTTATTTGGTTTTTTCTCCACCTTCAACTCCGATGCAGTCAAGGATGTAAAGCTCTATAAAGGGGGCTTTCCGGCTCAGTATGGCGGCCGGCTTTCCTCGGTGATCGATGTGAAGATGAATGAGGGGAATGCCAAAAAAATCTCCGGCTCCGGTGGCTTAGGCTTGATCGCCTCCCGGCTTACCCTGGAAGGCCCTATTGTCAAGGACAAGGCCTCCTTTATGATTTCCGGACGGAGAACCTATGCGGATATCATTACCCGGGGCATCAACCGCTCTCAGGCGGATAATCCAGACTTTAACCTCATCCCGGATTATTTTTTCTACGACTTCAACGCCAAAGCCAACTATATCGTCAACGACAAAAACCAGATCTTTATCAGCGGGTATTTTGGGCGGGATAAATTCACCTTCGATGACGACGATTTCAACTTTAACTTCTTCTGGGGAAATGCCAACGGGACCCTGCGCTGGAACCACCTCTTTACGCCGAGGTTGTTCATGAATGTCTCAGCCAGCGTGTCGGACTACCGCTACAGCATCTCCAATGAGTTTGACATTTTCAACTTTGAGTTAGGGTCGCAGATTACCGACCAGGCCCTAAGCACCGATTTCTCCTGGATTCCTAACGATAAGCACACCGTGCGCTTTGGGGCCAAAGCCATTCGCCACCATTTTGTAGTGGGTCGCTTCAATGCCGGGGCCCAGGACAGCAGCTTTAATTTCAATGCTGGACAAGATTATTTCGGCACCGAACTCGGGGCCTATATCGCCGACGAAATCAAGCTCACCAAAAATATCAAAATCAACGCCGGCCTCCGCCTCTCAGGCTTTGCCAGTGATAGCACCTTTTATCCGAACATCGAACCCCGGGTAGCCGCTAACTTCAAGCTCTCTGAGCAGGTAGCCTTGAAAGCCAGTTACGCCCGCATGGCGCAGTATCTGCACCTCGTCGCCAACTCCGGCTCTTCCCTGCCGACCGATATTTGGTATCCCTCCAACCGAAATGTCCGGCCTCAGCAGTCTGACCAGGTGGCCAGTGGCATTACCTACACACCCAACGAAGACTGGATTTTCACCACGGAGGTTTATTATAAATGGCTGCATAACCAGATTGACTTCCGGGATGCGGCGGACCTCTTTGTGAACGATGACCTGGACCAGGAATTTGTCTTTGGGCGGGGCTGGGCTTACGGAGCGGAGTTTTATGTAGAAAAAAAGCACGGAAAATTCACCGGCTGGGTAGGCTATACCCTGGCCTGGTCTTACCGGGAATTTGATGGAACCTGGCGTAACGGGACCTATATCCCGACTGACGCGATCAACGAAGGGCGGCCCTTTTTTGTGCGAAATGACAAAAGACACGATGTGTCTATCGTGGGGATCTATGATATCAACAAGCGCTTTAGCGTGAGTGCCTCCTGGGAATACCGCAGCGGCAACGCCATTACCCTGGCGCTGGGTCGCTTTGCCAGCTTTGGCAGTGACTTCGAAATCCCCCAGATCGTACCGGTATTCCAGGATCGGAATAGCTTCCGCATGCCTGCTTACCATAAGGGAGACGTAGGCTTTGTCTGGCGCTTCTTCCCCAAATGGGGCGAAGCGGATCTGACCATTAGCGCCTATAACGCTTACAACCGCCGGAATCCTTATTTCATCTACTTCGAAAATGTGGTGAACGAGGATGGCATTCCAACCGCCTACAAAGCCCAGCAAGTAGCTTTATTCCCCGTGATTCCGTCCATTACTTATAATTTCAAATTTTAATCGGTTTTACCGAAATGCATACGATAATGAAAAAGTTCCTTTTACCGATTATCATATTAGCTCTTGGCACCGCCTGCAACCTTCAACAGGAAGTAGACCTCGACTTGCCAGAGTTCGAACCGCAAATCGTGGTAGAATCCTACCTGCAGCCCGGGCAGCCATATTTGCTGGTGCTAACGGAGAGTGTGGGATACTTCGAAGATATCCGTCTACAGTTTCTACATGACGCTACCGTAAGCATTGAATTCGAAGGTGGCTCAGTAGAACTGGGAGAATTTGGCATTCCGCTGGATTTCCAGATTCCTGGTGGCGCAGGCATAGATACCAGCCTCTTACAGACGTTGGGCCCCATCGTGGGCGATTCCCTTTTTGTCTATACTTCCTTCGCTCTCGTACCAGAATTATACGAAAAGGATTTTACCCTGACCATCAAAACCGCTGATGGAAGGGATGTAACCGCCACTACCCATATTCCGGCTCCCGTCAGCCTGGATACCATGGAATATCGCTTCAACGATGATTCCGCGGCTTTTGTCCTCACCAAATTTCAGGATGATGGGGAAAAGGTGAATTTCTACCGCCTCCAACTGGATGAGTGGATTTCCCGGGAAGTAGAGGATTCAAATGGACAAACCGTGCTGGAAGCCACGCGTCGGGAAGTATTTGACTTCAACATTGATGATGACATAGAAAACGGGGAACAGATCACCGTGGGAACAGCCTTTGACTACCAGGTCGGAGACACCCTGGTTTCTACCCTTTACCATATTCCACCGGAATACTATTATTTCCTGGAAACCTCCACGGCCGCCATCATTGCCAACCTGAGCCCTTTCGGCCAGCCTGCTTCCATTCAAAGCAACATCGAAGGAGGCAGCGGCATATTTACGGGTTACAGCATCCGTAATAGAGCCGTGATCATCGGAGAATAGGAAGAAGCCACGAATGCTCGAATAAGGAACGAATCGCTATAGATTAGTCTTTAATTCGTGCATTCGTGGCCCTTTTTTAAGAAAGCCACGAATGTTCGAATGAGGGACGAATCGCTGTAGATTAGTCTTTCATTCGTGCATTCGTGGCCCTTTTTAGGAAAACCATGAATGTTCGAATGAGGGACGAATCGCTGTAGATTAGTCTTTCATTCGTGCATTCGTGGCGCTACCCCAATTGTCACACCCCCGGGCATCACCGTGTCATTACCCAAAAACCAATCATGCCCGTTCATCCAGATCATTCAGACGCGGCCTTGCTGGATGCATATTCGCAAGCCGTAGTCGCAGCCTCCGAAAAAGTAGGCCCTAGTGTCGTCAGTATAGAAGTAAAAGGAATGCCTCAAAATCGCCGCCGCCGAGGACGCGGGGATGGAAGAGGCAGCGGTTCCGGTTTTGTGGCCACTCCGGATGGTTTCATCGTTACCAATAGCCATGTCGTCCATTCTGCCAAGGAGATTTCCGTAGCTTTTCCTGACGGCCAGACCTATCAGGCCCAGAAAGTAGGCGACGATCCTTCTACCGACCTGGCTGTGTTGAAATTGCCCGCTTCCAGCCTGCCGCATATCAACTTTGCCGCCTCCGATAAGCTACAAGTAGGCCAGTTGGCCATCGCCATCGGCAACCCTTATGGCTTCGGCCACACCCTGACCGCCGGCGTAGTGAGCGCACTGGGCAGAAGCCTCCGCTCCCAAAGTGGCCGCTTGATCGACGATGTCGTTCAAACAGACGCCGCCCTCAATCCTGGCAATAGTGGCGGTCCGCTGGTAGATAGCCGGGGAGAAGTCATCGGCGTTAATACTGCCATCATTCAAGCCGCCCAAGGCATCTGTTTTGCCATTGCCTCGAATACCGCCCATTACATCGTCAGCCACCTGATCGCCTCAGGAAAAATCCGGCGCGCCTATCTGGGCATTGCTGGCCAAACCATTGTGCTGCCCGCTCGCACCCGTAACGTACTTAGCCTGCAAGGCACTCAGGGGATTCTCGTTCGCTCGGTCGAGCCAGACGGACCCGCACAAAATACCGACCTGCAGGAAGGAGATGTCATTATCAGCCTGGCAGGAGAACAGGTAGATGGGATTGACCATCTGCATCGCTTGCTCAATACCGAAGCCATCGGAGTCCCCCAAAAGCTGCAGGTCATCCGCCGAGGCAAACTCAAAAAAGTAGAGGTTATTCCGGGCGAGTTAAATTAATTAAATATTCAATTTTCCGTAATAAATTTCATTCAAGCGGACACTTTCACCGAAAAAAAAACCTTTCGCCCCCATTCAAGTAGCTATTCAGACCATTTACGCAATAGTAAGGGTACACAGATTCAAGTAATAGTAATTTACAAGAACTAAACAAAACCCTTTTCGTTTAGTCCTGAAATCCTTGCTCATGAATAGTCTCGTTGGTCGCCCCACCCGAGTCTGTATCCTTTCTATTTTTAGTGTCCTTTCCCTATCTATCCTTAGGGCCCAGTCTACCCCAACCATTTCGGGGGTGATCAATGCTTACAGCCAGGTGCTGTCATTGGACACCCACTATATCCGGTTGAGTAGTACCGCTGCTTTCGCTACGGGAGACAAAGTCCTCATCATTCAGATGAAGGGGGCCTCGATCATCGAGGCAGAAGACTCGACCTATGGAGACATCCTGGATTTTGGAACCGCAGGGAATTATGAATGGAATGAAGTAGCCAACATTTCCGGAGACACCCTTTTTGTAGCCTATGACCTATGTAAAACTTATGTGATCAGTGGCCTTGTACAGGCCGTGCGTATCCCTGTGTACCAAAGTGTGCAGGTCAGCGATAGCATCACTGCTTCTGCCTGGAACGGTACTACAGGAGGCATCCTGGCTATGGAAGTTCAGGATACGCTTTTTCTGGAAGGAAAATTAACTGCCAGAGACGCGGGTTTTAAAGGAGGGGAATTCAACGGTTCCTCTACTTCGGGCGGCCTGGTCTATCATTGCGAAGTAGGCTCAGGCAAAGGCGGCATCAAAGGGGAAGGCATCATCGAAATCCCCAACGCTGGTTGCCGGGGCAAACTAGCCAATGGAGGCGGAGGTGGAAATGATCACAACGGTGGCGGCGGCGGGGGCGGCAACTATGGCGCGGGTGGCCAGGGAGGAGATGGCTGGAGATCCAATACTGCCGGCAAGCTAAGCGACCTGGATAAAGGAGGTCGTGGCGGCCTTTCCTTGGGCACTTATTATGAGTCAGGTTCTTCCAAGTTATTCCTGGGAGGAGGTGGCGGCGGCGGGCACCAAAATAATGGGGCAGCCTATCCAGCCTCCAACGGAGGCGGCATCATCTTCTTACGAGCCACTGCGCTTGAAGCCGGCAGCGGGGCCCAAATCAATGCTTCGGCTTTGAACGCACAAGATATTTCCATCAACGATGGAGCCAGCGGTGGGGGAGCAGGCGGTTCTATCCTGCTGGATGTAAGCGAATTCATCAACCCCTCAAACCTCAGTCTTGAGGTAGATGGGGGAGATGGAGCCAGCATCTACACCGCCAACCAGCATGGTCCGGGTGGCGGAGGGGCCGGTGGTTTGATTCAAAGCCGTACGGCCTTAGCTGCGGGCATCCGCACTTCTGCTCAGGGAGGAGCCGCAGGTTTATTCATTAGTTCTAATACCAGCCATATTTATCATAATACTTCTCACGGAGCTTCCGCAGGAGGAGCCGGCGCTGTTTTGCAGAATTTTGTCCTCCAACTGTGTTCCTATCCGCCCGTGCTCGACCTGGATGGGGGCTTCTCAGGCTTTGATCATGTCGACACCCTGGAAGCAGGAGGAGAAGTGATCCTCATCGGAGACAGTGCCTCTGCTTTTCTCACAGACCTGGATGACCTGAACCTGGAATCAGCCACCATTACTCTCACCAACGGCGTGGATGGCAGTGAAGAAAGCCTAACCATAGAAATTGATGCAGGAACCCTGGCAGCTTATGGCATTACCGCCACCCTCTCTGCAGACGGGCACAGCATCAGCCTGAGCGGTACAGCCACCCTTGCCCAATACCAGGAAGTGATTACCCAAATCGGCTATACCCATAGTGGCCCCGATGATTATGGCGCGATCCGCACCATAGAAGTAAGCGTCAACGACGGGGGAACAGAAAGCAATGTAGCCGAAGCCAACATCATGCTCAATGTGGCCATCATGAGTTTGCAATGGACCGACCTGCATCTCCGCCCGGTCAAAAAGGGGCTGCGCTTAAGGTGGCAGGTCAGCTTACCTGCCGAGAAAGGGCGCTTCCTGATTGAGGCGCTAGACCAGGACTCCACCTACTGCCAGCTCGGTAGCATGTCATCCCTAGCGCATGGACGGGAAAGCCAATACGAATTCCATCTGCGGAATCCCAAAGGCAACCAACGGAACCAGAGCGTTTTCAGGATTAAATGGGTCGGAGAAAATGGGCGGGTAGCCTTTAGTCCTGCCTTGTTTTGGTCGCCGCCGCCTCGTCCTTTTAGCATGCTGGTTTATCCCAACCCGGCTTCGGATGCCCTGCGGATAGAAGTACAATCCGCTCACGAAATAGCGGTCGATGTGCAGATTTTTGCGCCTAGCGGTCAGCAAATCTTCCACGGTGCCGATATCAGGGTTTCCGCGCAACGAGCCCTCACCCTGCCCATTCAGGACTGGCTTCCGGGGGTCTATGTGGTGCAGGTCAAGCATAAAGGGCAAAGGCGAATAGGAAAAATTTTCGTTAGATAGCCTTGGCTTTTGACGAAAAATCTATCCCAAAAAGGCCTGAAGGGGCAATCCCCGGAGATAGGCGGCCTTTAAGTGCGTAATTTATTTCGAAACATCGGTTATTGTAAAAAATGGAAAATATGGAGATTTAGCACAAATCTTCAATCACTATATGAGATTACTTTACCGATTGAGAACCTTGTGGGTCATACCCTTGCTCTGGTGTATGACCATTGCTTGTAGTTTAGTAGATGAAAGCGAACGGATCAAAGGTCCACAGTGGACGCCTGAGATCGCGCTTCCCTTGGTCAAGACAGAGATTACCTTTAGCCAGGTCCTTGACGAAATAGGCGAACAGGACTGGTTGGATGAGGATGGCGAAGGCCTGCTTTCCATTGTGTACGAAAGTGAAAGCCTGCGCTTCCCTGCTTTGGACGTTCTGGACCTACCGAAAATTACCGTCCCCATGCTGGACACCATGCAAACAGTGGGTTTTCCTCTAAATGAAATAGGCAGGATGCACTTGAAAAATGGCACCTTAGCCTTTGAGTATCAATCCGCCCTCAGTACGGATTATAACCTCCGCATTCGGTTTGAGCAGGCTCAGCAAGCGGGACAATCTTTAGAGGTGGTCCTTCCGCAGAGCGGTCCTGGTACGCAGACGGGTTCGCTGGACCTGAGCGGATATTTCCTGGAACTGGAGGAAAGTGAAATCAGCTTATCTTATCGGGCAGAAGATCCGGTAACCGGCCAGTATTTACCCCTTACTGCCTTTTTCTTTACCCTGGATAGCCTGGAATATCGCTTTATCGAGGGTTTTTTCGGCCAGCAAGATTTGAGCAGCGGCAGCGAAAACTTTTCTTTTGACCTCACTTCAGCCTTTAGTCAATTGGACCGCTTACGCCTGAGCAATCCGCAGCTACAACTGCGTTTCCAAAATTCCTTTGGCGTACCCATTGAACTCCGGGCTGATACCCTGGACTTTGAAACCTCTGCCGGCACCATCGGGCTGGACCATGAGGGCTTGACCCAGGGAACGATGATCAATTATCCCAATCTGAGTCAGGTAGGTGAGCGGGTACCTACGGTGATCAACATCAATAAGGAAAACTCCGAAATTGTGGAAATCCTGGCCAGCCTGCCAGAAGCCTTAAAATATAATTTCTCCGCCACTACCTTCCCCGAAGGCAAAGGCTCCGAAAACGGCTTTGTCCTGGATACCAGTTCTCTGGAGGTAGAAATAGGGGTAGAAGTCCCGCTGGATCTTCAATTGGAACCCGTAGCCCTGCGGACGCAGATGGACGCAAATTTTCAAGGACTGGACTTGTTTGAAGCAGCCACCTTCAAATTGGTAACCGAAAACGGCTTCCCCCTTTCCCTTTCCGTACAGGCTTACTTCCTGGATGAAAACGGACAAACGGTGGATTCACTCTTTGCCACGCCTTCTCTCTGGCTGCAGGCTGCTCCGGTAGATGGAAATGGCAAGGTGAGTGCTGCCAATGTATTGGAAACAGAGGTGCCTATCCCTGCCGACAGGCTGGAGGCCTTAGAAGCCGCTGAGCGGATAGAAATCAAAACCCTGGTTCATACCTCTGAAAACGGGCAGGTCCCGGTAAAGTTCTACTCCCACTATCAGCTAGGCATCCAATTGGGGGTCCTGGTAGAAGGGCGTAACTAAGCCTTTTTCATTCTATTTACTTCTGACGATGTCATCTATGTATATCAGATCGTTTTTCATCTGCAGTCTCCTGCTGCTTAGCTGCGGCTTAAGTCATGCCCAGCAGGAACTCTCCTTGTATTTCCTTCAGGAAGCCATGCCTGCCCGTATGCAGAATCCGGCTTTCATGACGGAAAAAAAAATCCAGATTGGATTACCCAGCCCTTTTGTCAGCGCTCAACACGATGGATTTGCCTGGAAAAATCTGATCCGGCCCATGGCCGGCACAGATTCCTTCCTGGTGGACCCAGATTACGCCCTCATGAATATGAAGGACCGCAATCGCTTGCAGGCACACGCCGCCATGGATTTATTGGGATTCTCGATTCGCCTGGGGGGCTTGCAACTCTCGCTCAACACCGCTACCCGTTCCCAGGTGAGTTTCACCTATCCTAAGGACTTACTGGAGATCACCTGGCACGGAAACGCCCCTTTTATGGGGGAAAATCTTGACCTCGCACCGGGCATACAGGCCTATGCCTATCATGAGATAGGACTGGGAGCTGCTTTTCGGATCAAAGACAAGCTCTCCCTGGGCATCCGTCCCAAATACCTGATCGGCCTCGCAAGTTTTTCCACCCAACGCCAGCAACTCAGCCTTCAAACCAATCCCGAAACCTATGCCTTAGGGCTAGACCTGGACTACAGTTTGAGAACCAGCATGGTTCAACTAGGTTCTTTGGAGGATTTGGAAAATCTCCAGCCCAGTTTCGAACCGCAGCCTTTCACCAGCAACCGCGGGTGGGCCATTGACCTGGGAATGGATTGGAAAGTGCTGGAAAAATTACGCGTCTCTGCCAGTGTGCGAGACCTCGGCTTTCTCAACTGGAATGAACAAACCACTACCTACCGGGCATCAGGCCAGCTGAGTTTTGAGGGCTTTGATGCGGCCAGGATGCTATCCGATAGCCAGGCGATAGAAAGCTTTAAAGATTCCATGCTCCAGCAGATTCAACTAGACGAAGAAAGCAGTGCAGGCTTCCGTACCGTCCTGCCTGGCACGGCCTCCGTCAGTCTGATTTTTTCCCCGATCAAATCCTTCCGTGTAGGGGGCCTTTACCAAGCCACCTGGTATGACGGAAAAACTGCCTCAGCCCTTGCTCTCAATGCCAGCAAAGATTTGGGAAAAGTGTTTACTGCCGGACTCACTTACGCCATTCAAAACCGAAGTTATACCAACCTCGGGTTAAATCTCTGGCTGAAACTCGGCCCCTTCGCCGGGTTCATTGCCTCGGACAATGTACTGGCCCCCCTGTTGCCAAGATCCAGTCGTCAGGTCAACCTGCGGATTGGAAGCCAGATATTGTTCTAAAAAATCAACTGAATAGCTCTTGCCAAAGCCCCCTTGAATGGGGGCTTTTCTTATTCAAAAATACATAACAATAAATCAATATGTCATTTTTATGTATTATCGTTTTATTTTGAAAAACTAAAAATTCACTTTTCCTGTTATTTGTAAGTATTGGCTATTATTTGGGATTGCCCAAAAATTTGCCTGACCCCTACCTTAGCAGTGTTGATTCTAAACGACACAATTTCAAACCATAAAAAATATTTTCCCATGCGTATCTTCGGTAACGTCACAATCTCCTCTTCTCAAATACTGGCAGGCATTTGTTTTTTCGCGCTCATGGCCATCAGCAATTTTAGCGCTCAAGCCCAGATAGGGGTTGTGGTAGTAGACATCTTTCAAGCCGCTGCAGAACAAGAAAGCAGCACCAATTCCGAGCTCCAGCAATCAGAATTCGAAATATATCCCAATCCAGTAAACCTGGCGGAAGATATATATATCAGAAGCCTCAGAGGAGCCATCGTAGAAGAAATCGAAATCAGAGATGCATACGGCATGCCTGTATTTCAGACCATTGTAGATGAAGAGAGCTTTCAAGTGCCTTATATCGAGCCAGGCTTGCACTACGTGCGCTTATTGACCTCTGAAGGCATTGAAACTCATACCATTTGGGTAGAATAATTATTGTTCTCCCTTCGTTCTTTGACCTTTTGCAATAACCAGGCTTTTTCCACGACTTTCTGGCTACTGATAATGGCTCGTTCCAATTTGGAGAGTTCATCAGCAGTCTGAGATTCCACCAATCTCCTAAAAAATCGGAGCATATTTAAAAATGGAGCCCGATAGAGATTTCCCTCTGGGAGGTGCTTACGAATGTACACCATCAGGGATCGGATAGAGCTGGCAAGGTGGTAGAAATCCCGCATTTCGTAGCGGGCCCTCATCCCAAGAATACGGCCCTGGATGGCGTATTGGAGGTTTTTGAAGGGTCTGCCTCCCAAACTGGATTCTACTTTGGCGAAGTCTCCGGCTGCAAAATAGTAGTAGGCCAGGTTGAAGTAAAACTCATCTTCCTGGTCCTGAGGCGGCAAGAAATGCCGGAGATGATGTAGGTAATTATAGCCGACTTGCAGGTAATGGGTTCTTTCCTCGGGGACTTCTGTATTTGCGAGCAGGAGAGAGAGGGTAATGATGTTTTTGTAGTAGGCAGCAGGCAGGTATTCCCCCATGAACACCAATTCCCGGTCTATCGCCCAGCTATACATCTCATGCAGCTTCTGGTAGTAAAAGCGTTCCCGGGTTTGGTTTGCCCGAACGGCCAGATGATTAAGCACTACCTGATAGGCAGTCATAAGATTATCCTTGGACAGGAGTTGGCTATTATACTTGATCAGAGAGATAATCTCCTCTACATCAATGGGTTTGCCTGCATAGAGATAATGGATAGCTAAATACATCTTTATCAATGGATTAGCTTCAGCCATTTTGGTTTCTTCCAGGCTCTCAATGATCGGAGCCAAGGGAAATTCCTCCGGTTTCTGCCGGGCGGGCAGCGTCAGGTTCATGATGCCCATTCTGAGCTTTTCCAGGATCCACCATTGGTCCAGGCTATACTGCAGATGCTGGTAGGGGTTTTCGGGAAGGTCATGGGTGTACCAGCGAAGGTATTGCTGGTGCTCACCTTCCAGTTGGAATTGCTTGCGGAAGTAATGTCGGTCGCGGGTAGGCTGGCGGTCAAGCCGGTTTTTAATCTTGTGCAGCGTGGTGAGAAAAAAGGGCTGTAGAGGCCCTGTGCTCATCTTTTTGAGCAAAAAGAGGTCTTTGGTATCCTGATCCTTTCGGAAGGCCTGGATAGCTAAATACTCCTCCAGCCACTTGACGAGTTGCTCGCACAAGCGCCTGAATTGCATATCGTTAAAAGGTTTGTCAGGATAAAGCGCCTCCCAGATCCGAAGCTCTATGGGGGACTTTTTACCGGAGGTCGAATCCTGATCCAAATCACGAGAAGTACCTTCTTTTTCCAATTGTTGGAAAAGATTCATCATAGGACGTTGGCGTTTGCCAACCTCCAGGTTTAGCCACCTGGAAAAATGATTTCGTTCTTTGGAAGAAAGGCTTTGATAAAGTTTCCAGACTTTTCGGGCCCGCATGTAGACAAATGTATGTTAGAAATATGCAGAGAATGTAAGAAACACTTTTTGGACAAATAGCCCAAGAAATTGGGCGAAAACAGCTCATTATTTATTAATAATAAATAATTGAGCAAGTTCTTGTTTGGACAAAATAGAAATTTGTGTCGATTTTTTCTCAGCAGAAGCCTCTATATTTACTATACAATCGGAGAGAAATTAAACGCTTTTTGTAGACGGAAAAAAGCACATGGACTCTCTTTTGCTTTGGTAATAGCTATTCTCCGATTTGTAGAGAGCTTAACGATTCACAGTATTCTTAGGTCTAAGGTGCGGGCAGTTTTGTCTGCGCCTTTTTTTATTTAACCGAATTTGACCTGCTGAGAAGCTACCTTCTCAGCAGTCACGATATATCCAAAGGCCACCCATTCGGAAGGGAATGAGCGGCCTTTGGGGACGTATGAAACCGAACCTTAGACAGGCAGTTTCCGACTGTTTCCTCTAAGGGAAGCGATAGGTGCCGGATAGTCCTGCCCCAGGTTGAACCCGAAAGAAATCAACTGTTCAGTGGGGAATGAAAAAGGTTCATGGCGCATGCTGGGTGGCAGCTTTTTTAAAGCTGAAATCCAATGGGCGATATATGCGCCCTTAGCATCGTATCGCTTGGCCTGCCCAAGGATATTGAAATACCGGTCTTTGCGCGGATCATTGCCCACGCCACCGAGGTAATTCCAATTTCCCCAATTGCTCGCAACATCGTAGTCAATCAGCTTTGCTTCAAAATAGCTCGCGCCCAATCGCCAGTCTATTCCCATATCATGTACCAAAAAGCTAGCCACGTTTTGCCGACCCCGATTAGACATGAAGCCCGTCTGGTTCAACTCCCGCATATTGGCATCGATGAAGGGATAGCCCGTCTCCCCTTTGGTCCAGGCCTGCCAGCGAATCATGGCCTCACCAGATAATTCAATATCGCTCATGGCGGAAGGCACCATGAGTTCCTGCAATCCCAGGAATAAATTACGCCCATGCTTGTGGGCAATAAAGCGGAAGTAGTCCCGCCAGATCAATTCAAAAATCAACCAATAAGTAGAACTGTTCTTTTTGCGCTGGGCTTCATAAGCTTTTACTTCTTCATAAACCTTTCTGGGAGAAAGACACCCCAGGGCCAGCCAGGGAGAAAACTTAGAAGAATAATCTGCCCCCAGGAGACCATTGCGTGTTTCTTTATAGGTAGCAAGCGCATCGGTGTCCCAGAGATAATGCTTCAATCGGGTGAGGGCAACCTGTTCCCCACCAAAGAAGGGTAAGACCCCTTTGTTAGAACCCTGCAAGCCAGGCTTTTCAGGCAGGCTGCCCCTGGAAAGGCCTTGCGGCAAGCGCAAACGCTCAGGAATGGAAAAAGTCTTCCGAATGTCCACGTATTTTTCTACCCGCTTCCGAAAGGGCGTATAGCTCTCTGGCAGGGCATGCATAGGCATAGGCAGGTCTTCCCGATGATAGAGGCTACTCCCCCAATACAAATTTAAGGGCAAGCCCAGCTTGAACAGATTCTGCTCCAGCCGATGTTCGACCTGCTCCTCCTCTGTTCCCACTTCCTGGTGAGCATACACCGCCTCAGCATCCCAACTTTTCACCAACTCAGGGATCACTTCTTCAGGTTTACCATGACGAATGAAGAGATCGGATCCCAGGGCCTGAAAACCTTCCCGTAGTTGCTCCAGACTTTCTATCAAAAACCTACGCCGAAAAGGGCTCATTTTTTCGAGGCCCAAAACCGTCGTCCTTTCATGACGAGGATCAAAACAGTAAATAGGCAGTACAACTTCGGCTTGTTGGCTAGCCCGCCAAAGTGCTTCTTGATCATGCAGTCGCAAGTCATTTCTCAGCCAGAGAATTACACGCTTATGTTTCATACTTTCAGAACTAAATGAAAGTAAAAAAGTTTAGGGCTATACGGGAAGAATTCCTTCCTCATTTGGTTTTTAGACCGATTTATTGGAATATTCTATATTGCAGCATTCGACTGATTTCTTTATTTCATCCCAAAATCAAGTCCATGAGGTCTTCTTTCCGCCATCCGATACTTCTAATAATTGTTTTTCTACTGGCCTGTCAGCAACAAGCGCCCCCTCTAAAAGGGCTCATTACCCAGCAGGCTATGGTGGTCTCGGCCCATCCTCTGGCCAGTGAGGTTGGCAAGCAAATTCTGGCCGCTGGCGGGAATGCGGTAGATGCGGCAGTAGCGGTACAATTTGCCCTGGCAGTGGTCTATCCCGGAGCCGGAAACATTGGCGGCGGGGGCTTTATGGTGGTTCGGGAGAAGGATGGCCAAAGCTATGCGTTGGATTATCGGGAAAAAGCGCCGGGCCAGGCCAGTCGGGACATGTACCTGGATGACCAGGGAAATGCCGTTGCTGAGATGAGTCGCCTGGGACATCTGGCCGCGGGGGTACCAGGTACGGTGGCTGGCATGTTTGTGGCTCATGATTCTTTGGGCAACTTATCTATGAGAGAGTTGATACAACCTTCGATAGACCTGGCTGAAAATGGCTTTCCCCTGACGGAAAAGGAGGCCGGCAAACTTAACCGGGCCCGGGCCCGCTTCGTTCAGGTCAATGCTGTCTCCCCGGCCTATGTTTCTGAGGAGGAGTGGCAAACCGGAGATACCCTGGTATTGAAGGATTTGGCTGAGACCCTCCGACAGATCAGGGATCATGGGGCAGCAGGTTTCTATGAAGGGCCGGTGGCTGATAAAATGGTGGCTGAGATGCAACAAGGCAATGGCCTGATTAGCCATCAGGACTTACTGGATTATGAAGCCGTATGGCGAACCCCTATTTCAGGAGACTACCGAGGCTACCAAATTACCTCCATGCCGCCCCCTTCCAGCGGCGGCATCGCCCTCATGCAATTGCTGGAGAGCGTAGAGCCTTATCCGATCGGTGATTGGGGCTGGCATGATCCCCGTACCGTCCACTTGATGGTCGAAGCCGAAAGACGAGTCTATGCCGACCGGGCCCAACATCTGGGAGATGCTGACTTCTACCCCGTTCCGGTGGAAGGCTTACTTGATCAAAGCTACATCAGCAGCCGCATGGAGGACTTTGATCCTCGGCAGGCTACACCCAGCGACAGCATCAGGGCCGGACAGCCCGCTCCCGCTGAGAGCCCGGAAACTACCCACTTCTCTATCGTGGACGCAGAAGGTAATGCTGTTTCAGTCACGACCACGCTCAACGGCGGCTACGGCAGCTATGTCGTGGTAGCCGGGGCAGGCTTCCTGCTGAACAACGAAATGGATGATTTCAGTGCCAAACCAGGCACCGCTAATATGTATGGCTTGCTCGGAGCAGAAGCGAACGCCATCGAACCCGGCAAGCGCATGCTGAGTTCCATGACCCCAACCATCGTATCCCGGGATGATTCCCTGGTCATGGTGGTCGGTACCCCTGGTGGCTCCACCATCATCACTTCCGTTTTCCAGAATATCCTCAATGTGCTGGATTTTGGGATGGGCATGCAGGAAGCCGTGGCGGCTCCCCGTTTCCATCACCAATGGAAACCGGAGTTGGTCATGATAGAGGAGGGAGCCCTCACCTCCGCTGATTCTCTCAAGCTCAGTGAAATGGGCCATAGCTTCCGCAGTGGCAGAAGGATCGGCCGGGTAGACGCCATCCTGATTCTGCCAAACGGCAGCCTGGAAGGAGGGGCAGATCCCCGCGGAGACGATGCTTCAGCGGGCTATTGACCTTGTGCGAAAAGTAAGATTCGAGGCCATTTTATTTCCGTCAACCCTTCAAATGTTCGTTTTTTGTAAAAAATCGTAGGAAAAAGCCTCCTTTTTTTGCTCAGATGAAAATTCATTACCTGCCTGTTATTTTACTTGCCAGTCTGGTGGTTGGGATGACCCACACCCTTATCTCCTATTCCGATGGACCTCCTGTTGCGAGAACCGGAGCGCCGGGCGACCTCACCTGCTACAATGGGTACTGTCATAATGACTTCCTGCTCGGCTCAGGACCTGGCGAAATCGCCTTGTTTACTGACATCCCGGAGTCTGGTTATGTGCCAGGCCAGACCTATCTCATACAACCGAAGGTCAAGCAAACTGGCCAAAGCTACTTTGGCTTTATGAGCATGGCCTTTAGTGCCACGACCAATGGCTCCATTGGTCAGCTAAAAGAAGCTGAAGATGCCCGAACCCAGTTCAAATGGAAATTTGATTCTACCCGCCACTACGTTACCCACGATACGGCTTATGCGGCCCAGGATTCAGCCATGTGGGCCTTCCTCTGGCAAGCGCCTGACAGTGGCAGTGGAGAAGTGAGTTTCTATACTACTTTTGTCGCTGCGAATGGGAATGGCAACCGGGGCGGAGACTATGTCTACAAAGACAGCTGGACCTTTTCCGAAGGACAAGGCAATGCCACCTCTATGGAGGCAGCCCTTAGCCTGCAAGGCTTTTCTGCCTGGGTTCCATATGGACAAACCGAAATCGTCCTTCAATGGAACGGAGGCGGTCAGCGCGGTACCATCGAGCTTGAATTGTGGGATTTGCAAGGGAAATTGCTGGGCAAAAAACAGATGGAGGCCACCCCTGCTACCTACCAGCTAAGATGGGGAGAACCCGGCTACTCGAATGGGATATATCTGCTCCGCGCGGCCCTCAACGGCCAGACTTACAGTCGAAAAGTCTACCTGCACTAGCCTTAGCGCTTGTCGTAGTACCCAAATTGCGGATCGTCTTCATAGGCGGTCCCGATTTCGCATAGATGCTCCAAAACAATGGCAAAAAGCTCAAACAGGTCGTAGAGGCGGTTAAGGTTTTTAATAATGCCTGGTACGTAAAACACCAGCTCATTCACATCTTCGGGGAACTTTTTATGAAAAAGGGGGGCGTCCGGGCGGATTTCCAGGTTGATAGAAGGCTGATAGCTGATGATCTCCCGAATTTCCGGATGGGAGAAAAAGGCCTTTAACTTACGCTCGTCATTGCCTTGAATAATAAAGGCATCGTCAAATTCCGGGTAGCCGACGATCACATCCTGCATGCCGAATTTTTTGCCGATCCGGTGATAAAACTGGCTCCTGAATATTTTGAAGCGAAAGTCATCCCAGTTGACATAGGGAGCTCTCAACCGAGTAAACACCACTTTATCTACCGTGTAGGTATCCATGGTTACCACCCACTCCCCTACGTAGGCTTCCACCCGATCAGGCTTAGTCCATTTTCCCTGAAAGTAATCTGCGCCCAGTTGCTTACTGAGTTCTTGCCAGATGGCCCGCTTGCTGTTTTTAAATCTTTTTCTACGTCTAGGCATATATTATTCAGAAGGAGGTTCGGCTAAATAGGTTCCGTTGGTATAAAGACAAATATGGTTCTTTTCTTTTTTTACCAAAGTTTGATAGGTAGGAAAATAATCGGTGGCCTCCAAGCTAAAGAGATGAAAAGCCCCGGTGATGGCGCGTTCTCTGCGTTTCAAGTAGCATAAAACCACTTCCTTTTGAAAATCAAACTGGCATAGCAGCCGCATGGCCTTAAAGAGTTGGGACAGGGAGACATTGAAAAAAGGCGGATCACAAAATAGCAGATCGAAATCTAATTGCAGGGCCTCTGGCCGGTAAATATCATACTGAATAAAGCCCGGCAAGTGCGCAAAACGATCATCAATGTCCAGGATATAGCATGCCCCATAATGCTCCTGGTAATACTGCCCTAACAGAGGCGCACACAGAAAACAAGGCTTCTTAAATTGAGCGGCCTGCCGGGCCAGAAAGGCCAGGGTTTCTTCATCAAAAAAGTATTGCTCCAGTTGGTGGTTTTCGTGCATGATAGGAAAGTAGCCATTTTTTCAACAAGCCAGGTTTTCCACCCAAAGGGGCATGTGATCACTCCAGGTGATCCAGTCAGCATAGGCACCCACTTGCAGGCGCGTTTCCGGTCCTATCAAGGATTGAGAAGCAAAACAGTAATCCAGATGATAGGGTTTGGCCATTTGCTTCAACAGGTAAAGTGTGGGCTGAGATTCTGCCCCAGCTGCCTCTCCCGTGTGATGATGGTAAAGGCTATGAATACCTCTTTCGCCCAGAAATTGTGCCACATCCGTATGGTGCCCCACTTTCCGGCTTCCATCCCACATGGGGTGACTATTGAAGTCCCCGGCTAAGAGGATCGGGCCCTGCATATGTTGCTGGTAATGGGTGAGCGCTGCCCAGATTTGGCCGACGTAGCTCCGGAGATTGCTTTGGGGATGCGGCATGGCCCAGATGGCGAACAACAAAAAACGGTGCCCCCCTTTTTCTACCCACAATGGCAGAACGTATTCGTATTCATCTGAGTAAAAGGAACAAATCTCCAGGCGATAGCCGTGGAAGGACATCACCCCCAGGCCTTTATGCTCACTTTTTCCAATCCACACAAAATCCTCACAGCCGGGAATGCGCTGCTTTTCGGAAAACTTATCCGCGCGCTCACATTCCGAGATCACCATGATATCTGCTGGGAAAGCGTTTAGGGCTGGCCATTTTTTCCGGAAAGCCATATTACAATTCCAGGCGAGGAGGTTCATGGGGAGGAATTATTTAAGGCTTGCTTTTTTGATTGGAGAGTTGAACTTCCCATAACCAGGATTAGATTAGAACCCCCAGCTTATGATCTTAATTTCTTGATTCGGACTACCCCGGGTTGAATTACCGTAAAGGAACCTTCCAATTCATCTTGGTACGTATTGATCACTTGGAGAACCATCTCTGTTTTTTGAGAAATTGGTTACCAAGAACCCTTCAACCCCTTCATCTACCAAAAATTTCATCCAGAAATGGGGTAGGACTTCACACCTTTTATGGCATCAGCAGCGAAGGCGAGTGCAGCATAAGCCCCTTCCAGGGTGAGGCGGGGATGGGCCTGGACGAGTTCGGGCAATGAAACTCCTGCTGCAAGTTCCTCAAGGATCATGTCGACAGTAATGCGCGTCCCCTTAATAACAGGTTTTCCCATCATTACTTCAGGATCCACTTCAATAATTGTTGAATAATCTACCATGGCTTTGATGATCCTCTGCCTTCTGTACGAATATACAAAAACAGGAAGTTAGCTGCCCAGTTCCTTCATGATGCAGCTGAGCTCCTCTCAAACCCTCTCATTACTCCCACCGCTTCAAATCCCGGGCATAAAAACGCCACTCTGGCGTTTCCAGCACCTCCCCGAAATCGGCCTCATACCAGGGACTCAGGTCGGAATTTGAAGGATTTTTTAGCAGTTGGAGTTCCTGGGCGGGCATATAACTTTGGGCGAGGAGAAAAAATCGCTTTCCAGTGGAAGGATTCCGAGCTACGTCTACGACGATGACCGCATGCCCAGGCGATCCCCCCTGCACGAAGACATCTCCGATTTCCAGTTCTGCCACAGAAATGGCGCGCATTTCCTTACTCAGAGACAGCGTACCCGCGTACATAAAAATGAGTTCCAAATATTGCCAGTAGCTTTCCGAACTAGTAGAAGCTCGGGAGGTCTGTCGCCAATAGGTACGATTGCCTTGCACCACCATCCGCTTGCCTTTTCGCCACTCGCTATAATGCACGTCAAAGCCGTTGGTAAAATGAAAATGAATATCCTGGTAGCGGCCCTGGCTGTATAGATAATCCGCCCGCAGCCGCATCACGGCATCTGCACACTGGTGCAGGTCTTTGTTCCCGATCGGTAAATCAATCACCGCATCATATACCCCGTAGTTCGGTTTTTCTCCTCCGTTGTAATAGTGTACCGGACTGCCGTGGGCTTTCAAAGGAAGTTCTTGGAGGAAATGCCCAAAATGGTCAGGCGGAAAACTATCCCGGACCGCTCCGGGGGGAACCTGGATACGGCTTCTCAAGGTAAGTCCCTCCTCTGCGATAGCCTGCCAGGCAACCGTAGGAATGGCTACGGTATCTGCAAAGTCTGTGGAATCGGCTGCGGCAGAAGAAGAAGCTTGTCCACAAGCTGAAAGAAAACTCCCCAACAGGAGCAGATGAAACACGCAACAAGAAAAGATGGAGACTTTCATAGGTAGGGGAGAATCAGGACTAATCATACGACTTATCTAGAACGATTTGTACAAAGTGATATTGAACGCTGCCAGGCAGGTTGGTGATACGAACCTACTTTCAGCAGAGAAAACCGCTACTCCCAACAGGCCTCGCCATCTAGCTCCTTTCTGCTTCCTCACCAGATAGCCTTTGGGGAAGCAAACTGTTTTATGCCCATTCCTTCAGCGCCTTTTTGATCAGTTTTTGGGCCCAGACGTAATGACTGGCAGTACTGGAAATCAAATAAGCTCCTAGCGAGGTACTGCCGGTCCAGGGAAGGTGTTTTTTGACAAAAAGGGTTTCTGCCGCTTCTGCTTCAATCAAAGCCATCACCTGATGGTGAGTCTCTTTCAATAAGGCCTGGACCCGAGAAAGCTCATAATCCGCATACTGATCCCTGATCCAAAGATTGAGGCGGGCATTGTCCTTCCAGGTATAGCCTTCGGCGGGCATGGCCGGTTTTTCGCCCCTTTTGCCTACCTCATACCAACCCAAAAAGAGCTTATGCCAATGATGCAAATGCGCCAGCACATCCCGAACATTTCGATTGAGATAAGTATCGGGAAAAGCCGCCAGCTGCGCTTCAGCGGACAAGTCTTCCACCTGCTTCAGCAGCTTCTCAAACTCCCGCTCACTGGCCTGGAGCAATTCCGTTTTGTTGGTAGGCTTGGGCATGGGCTTAGAGTCGCTTGAGCAGGCGGAATCCCATCTGGTCTATGCGCCTCATTTTGGGATGATAGGCGGATACATTGGACAAAATGATCACGGCTTGCTCGGTTTCCATGTCCATCGACAGATGGGAAGAAAAACCTGCCGTACCGCCATTGTGCCAGTGCACTTCCCGGTTATCTTTTCCCCGAATAATGTGCCAGCCCAGCCCGATATTGAGTTTGGGGCTCACCCGGAGAGTCGGTTCCCGGGTGAGGTTCAGGGCAGCATCTTCCTGCTCAAAATGCTGCTTGACAAACTTGCCTAAGTCCTCCACCGTGGAAAGGATCACCCCAGCCCCTGCTAAACTTTGCCAATCCCAGTGCGGAACCGTATCTCCAGTAACCCCCAGGGCAGGAACCACTTGATCAGGAAAGTCCGCCCGCTCGCATCCGGAATTCTTCATCCCAATGGGATCGAAGATTTGTCGCTGAAGAAGCTCCGGATAGTTCATATCCGCTTGTTTCGCCAGTAAATATCCCAGAAGTCCGGCTCCCAGGTTAGAATAGGCATACTGCTCTCCAGGTGGATGATCTAAATGGACTTTTTCAGCCAGGTATGCCTCCAGGATTTCACCAGTGTAACCCTTAAAGGGGTTCTGGTGGTCGATATTGGGGGTGAGGAAAATATCACTGGGCATACGGGGTAGGCCTGAGGAATGATTCGCCAGATTCAAAAGGGAAATGCTATCCTTTACCCACAGCTTTTCCAGGCCTAAGGTCCGAATATCCTGATCAAGTTGGACTTGTTCGGCTCCTACTGCCTGAGCGAGCAAGGTAGACGTAAAGACTTTGGTGATAGAGCCCACTTCGAATACAGCGGTACGATTGTCTATTTCTACCAGGCTATCCCCCATCCGCTGAAACCCCATAAAGTGGACTTTCCCTTCGTTCAGGAAAGCCATGGCTAACTGCGTACCTTCCGGGAAGACTTCACATTGTTCTCTGATTAGTTGGAGAGGCGCTTCATCTGAAAAGGCCGCATCCGAAGAAGGCTGAGCTACCAAAACATAAGGGAACCCAAAAGCGGTCCAGCAAAGCAGGCGAAAAAAACGGAACATGAGGATATTGAATGATAGTTTAGCCCATTAAGGTACCGATAAATCTGTATATTAAGCCACTACGACTCCTACTCTTATGCGTCAATTTTGCTTCTTATGGCTGTGTTTTCTGATCAGCGGAAAAATGGCCCTTGGACAAAGCCCCCTCGTTTACGAATACGCCAACTTTGATCGCTTCAAAGCGGACAACCAGCGCGTAATGGCTCAACCGAATCCCGGCAACCGGGTGGTCTTTATGGGGAACTCCATCACCGAAGCCTGGTCCAGTCGGCAGGCTGACTTTTGGGAACCGCCCAATTATATCAATCGTGGCATCAGCGGGCAAGTCACCCATCAAATGCTGCTGCGCTTCCGCCGAGATGTGCTGGACTTGAACCCAGCCGTGGTGGTCATCCTGGCTGGCACCAATGATCTGGCCCAAAACAGTGGCCCGGTGCCCCTGGAAATGATTATGGAAAATATTGAATCCATGACGGAAATGGCGCGCTTTCGTGGCTGTAAAGTAATCCTTTGTTCGGTCCTGCCCGCCATCAAATTTCCCTGGAAACCCGAAGTAGCGCCCGTAGAAATCATCCCCAGGTTAAACCAAATGATCAAAGCCTATGCGCAGAAAAACGGACTCTCCTATGTAGACTATTATTCCGCCCTGGTGGACGATCAAGGAGGGTTAAAAGTACCCGATTATACCACGGCGCAAGACTTGGTTCATCCGAACCAAACCGCTTACGAAATCATGGCCAGTCTGGTCAATTCCGCCATTCAATCCACCCTCCGAAAAAAATAACCCATGCAACCCGAACAAATCATCCAGCAATTCTACCAGGCCTTTGCGGAAAAAAGGGCTGAAGATATGGTTGCCCACTACCACGACGAAGTGGTATTTCGTGATCCGGGATTTGGGGAGCTAAAGGGCGAGCAAGCCAAAGACATGTGGCGTATGCTCATCGAAAGAGGGGGCGCTAGCCTCAACGTTAGTTTTAGCGACGTACATGGGAATGGTGATCAGGGACAAGCCAAATGGGAGGCAACCTATGTATTTGGTCCGAAAAAAAGACCTGTCCACAACCGTATTCAGGCCTCTTTCCAGTTCCAGGACGGAAAAATCATCCGACATACTGACCAGTTCAATATGTGGCGCTGGAGTCGGCAAGCCCTGGGATTACCGGGATTACTTTTGGGCTGGACGCCCTTTTTGCAGAATCAGGTACAGGGAAGAAGTAGAAGCTTACTGAAGAAATACCGGAAATAAGGGGTAGAGGCGGGTAGGTTTCTGTTCTGTAAAGAGATCTTCTCAAAGGGTTTTTGCCAACAAGGAAAAGGTAATGAAAAAGAGCGCCTAGCCCAATTAATCCGACATTTCAAATAAGCCGAAATTATGATAATTTTGGCGATTTGAACCATTTTTCATTTCTTTACTACAGCCCACGCCATATGCTGATCGGATGTTCCAATCCTCATATTGTCAGATAAAGGGTATTTCAATTCCAAAAATGTGGTTCAGGTAAATACCTGACAGTGTGTTCTCACCCCATAATATAAGGTAAATAAGTTCGCTTTTGCCGGAGAACCAGGGAATTGTGCTCACATTAACTGCAAACCTTGCTCAAATGAATAACTATCAGGACTGGAATTTTAAAGACAATCCATTCAAGACAACTTCACTGCCCGCTGAGGACGAGGGAAACAACCTTATCGCAGGTAGGGAACAAGAAATCCGAAAATTAATCAGGCGAATTTATAATCAACCTCAGATCCCTACGATTGAGGGATTAAATGGGATTGGAAAAACCAGCATCATCAATGTTTCTATTTTTCGGGCTTTTCAGCACCATTTGAAAGAGAAAAATTCGCCCATATTTATCCCCTGTATCCGTAGCTTTCAATTAAAGGAGGACATATCAGCAGATGATTTCCTTGATGAGGTGCTTATTGAAATTGCTCAGACATTTATCAAATATCAGAGAGATTTAAACATTCTAAATGTGAGACTGCCAGATAATCTGGAGGAAATTGACAAATGGTTAAACTCACCTTTTACAAAATCATATCAAGGTTCTTTGGGTACGCCCTTATTATCCCTTGGAGGCGGTCAAACCATTGAAGCAAATACCTCGAGGGGATTCGAAAAAAGTGGCTTTAGACGAGCCGTTAGGAATTGGCTTATTAATATGTTTCCCAAAGAAAATTCAGGAGGAGTTGTTTGCGTAATTGACAACCTTGAGTTACTGGAAAAATCTCAAAATGCGAGAAAAATCATTGAAGACCTCAGGGACAACTTATTCAATATCCAAGGTATTAGATGGATTATGTGTGGTTCCCTCGGCATTGTTTCAAGTATTGTCTCCTCTCCACGTTTAGAAGGCCTGATGCACGATCCGCTTCAAATAGGAGGCATACAAAAAATACATCTAGGAGAAGTATTTGAAAGACGGGTAAAAACTTACCGAAGAAACCAGGAATACTACTTGCCTATTACCAAACAGTCTTTCGGTTTATTATATGATGTCCTAAAGTCAAACATTCGCAATACCTTAAAATATGCCAATGATTTCTGTGTTTGGATAGACGACATGGGACTCAAACCAAGTACCATAGATGCTAAAGAAATGGCGTTTATGGATTGGCTGACGAAAAAGTCAAATAAATATTTAGTCGATGTAAAAACCCAAATCAAGCCCAGAACGCTAAAACTTTTTAAAGATGCTATAGAAATAGATGGGATTTTTGCCATGGGAGATTTTCAATTATTTGAGTACCAATCCGCTCAAAAGATGAGAAGCTGCATTAGAAGTTTGGAAAGTGTGGGCTTAGTAGTCAGCGTTATTGATGAAAATGACCATAGGCGCAAATCTATTCAGATAACACCGAAAGGTTGGTTTGTTAGCCATGCATTGTAGGTAGTGCTGATTGCCAGGGGGATAAATGCCCCAGATAAAAGTAAGTACCCTAAGCAGAATCTTTTTAGTTTTTCCTAAGAAGAGATATTTCTCCACCGCCGCTCCAACTCTTCCACATACTCCGGACGGACCATATTGCCCGAAGACAAGGGCGTCCAATTTACCTCAGACAAGAGGCCTGTTTTCAGCTGTTCCAGACGAAGGATAGGACTTTGAGAAGCGTCCAGCAGGGTATCGAAGTGGAGTTTTACCTGGTAAATCATGCGGTCCTTGCCGCCCCAGTGCGGAACCTGAAAGGGGGTTGAAGCCACAAAACCCGAAGCCACCATGCCTTTGGGAGCCACGCCCACGCGCATCAAAAAAGCCCGGTCCCCTTCTTTTACCTTCTTATGACTGGCTACGCTCCATGCCTGCTCAGCATAGCCCTGGGTCTGGATTTCCCGGATTTGCTTCGCCAGGTTTTCCCACACCCATTTCTTGGGATTCCAGGTAAAGAGGAAGGTGTTCATGTTTTGATCTTTTGGCGCGTGCTAATGGACTTTTCGAAAGGGGAGCTTTTCCCTTCTTTATGGATAAAAAGGGGCAAAGCATCTGTGAATCAACCAAAAGTCACCCTACTTCCGTTGTCCATACACCATGAAAAAGGGGTTGAGTAGGTTCTCTTTATTGTATTGCAAAGGGGTTCCCACTTCGTGGATCAGCACCTGGCCGCCAGCTTCTTCGACAATGATCTGAGCGGCCCCGATATCCCACTCCATCGTAGGACCAAAACGGGGATAAACATCCGCCTCCCCTTCTGCGATTTTGGCCAGTTTAAGGGAAGAACCCATATTGACCATTTCTGGCTGATTCAGGGCATTGATATAGGCTTTGGTGGCTTCACTCAGGTGATTCCGAGAACAAACCACGCGCAGGCCGGCCTGGTCCATCGAAAAGGAGGCGGCTTGTAATTGTTGGCGAGGGGCGCCCTCCGCGTACTTCCAGGCCCCGCTGCCCTTGGCCGCGAAATAGGTTACCCCCTGCACCGGTACGTGCACGACCCCTGCGACCACCTGTTGCCCCTCGATCAGGGCGATATTTACCGTAAACTCACCGTTTCGGTTGATGAACTCCTTGGTGCCATCTAGGGGATCTACCAACCAAAATCGCGCCCAGTCTTTCCGTTCTTCATAGGGAATATCCCGCCCTTCTTCGGACAAAACGGGAATGTCTGGCCAGTAATTTTCCAAAAAGCTCACGATACGCTCATTCGCCAATCGGTCTGCTTCGGTAAGTGGAGAGTCATCCGCTTTATAATCAATTTCTCCGAAGCGGCTTTCATCATGATACACCTCAAGGATTTTCTGTCCGGCATCAATGGCAATGCCCACCAATGGACTTGCTAATTCAGATAGGTTCATGTTACTGGATTAAGCTTGCAATAAAGAGGTTTCCCGCCAAAGAACAAATCCCTTACAGCAAGGCCGACAATTTTTCCTTCAAATAGGCCTGTTCTTCCTGCGTCATACCAGAAAAGGTCGGAAAACTTAGCGCATGATTGCTGAGGTAGGTACTCAGGTTTCCCTGCTGAATATAAGGAGCCTCCCGAAAGCACTTTTGAAGATGAATGGCGGGAAAAATCCGACGGGTTTGAATGCCTACCGCTGCGAGTTGTTCCCTCAGGGTATCGGGTTGAGACACGAGCCCGCTGACCAGCCAATGATTGGGGAGAGAGTCTGGAAAAATACCAGGCATCTCTTTAGCATCGAAAAATGGCTGATACAGTCCATACAAACTGCGGTGATCCGCTAAGGCCTGGGGTAAGGCCTCTAACTGGGCAAGCCCTAGAGCGGCAGCCAGGTTGGTCATGCGGTAGTTATAGCCCAGGTCATCATGCCAGTAGGCATGAGGGTCGGATTTTGCCTGCTGACTCAGGTGACGGATGCGCTGCGCCAGGCTTTCGTCCCGGGTCAGGGCCATGCCTCCTCCGCCGGTAGTCAGGATTTTGTTGCCATTGAAGCTCAACACGCCAATGTCTCCAAAAGTACCCAAGGCCTTTCCCTGGTAGGTGCTTCCAACGGCCTCAGCCGCATCTTCGATGAGCGGAATATCATACTGGCGCAGCAAGTCAGCTAAGGCAGGCAGATGGCCCATATATCCGAGCAAATGCACCACCATGACCGCTTTGACCTTACGACCAGCGGGCGTTTTGAGGTAATCCTTCAGAAGATTTGTATCCAGCTGCCAGTAAACGGGATCTACATCTATCAACACCGGGGTAGCCCCTACGTAGCGAACGGCGTTGGCACTGGCAATAAATCCCAGATTAGGCAGGGCCACCTGATCCCCTGGCTGAATATTCAAGGCTCGCAAGGCGAGGTGCAAGGCTGCCGTCCCACTTTGCACAGCCACCGCATACGGACTGCCCAGGCGCTGGGCCATTTGGCTTTCAAATTCCCCTACGGCCGGACCTGCGGAAGAAATCCAGGCAGTATCTAAACACGCCTTAACCTTTTCCCAGGCAGAGGGTGATAGGTTAGGACGACTAAGGGGTATCTTCATGTTGCCAAAGTCGCAAAAAGATGGGGAAACAAAAAAACCGGCAGAGAGGACTTCCCTGCCGGTTTATGAGAATCGGTTTTTTTATACTTCTACCGGTACTTCTTTGGCAGCCAACCAACGTTCGGCATCCAAAGCGGCCATACAGCCGGTTCCGGCAGCGGTTACCGCCTGGCGGTAGACATTATCGGCAGCATCTCCACTGACAAAGACGCCTTCAATATTGGTTTGGGCGGTGCCAGCTACGGGGATGATGTAACCCTGGTCGTCCAGGTCTAACTGTCCCTTGAAGATTTCGGTACTTGGTTTATGGCCAATGGCCACAAAGAAGGCCGCTACATCCAGGGTAGATTCTTCCCCGGTTTTGTTGTTAACGATATGAACCTTCTCCACTTTTTCTTCGCCGGAAAGATCACGGGCTTCGGTGTTCCAGTGAATCTTGATGTTAGGCGTAGCTAACACCCGGGCCTGCATGATTTTAGAAGCACGCATTTCATCTCTCCTCACCAGCATGTGCACGGTAGGATTCAATTTGGAGAGGTAAAGGGCTTCTTCAGCCGCGGTATCTCCTGCGCCTACGATGGCCACATCTTTTCCTTTGAAGAAAAAGCCATCACAAACCGCACAGGCACTGACGCCCCGGTTCGCATATCTCTCTTCGGCATCAATGCCCAGCCATTTGGCCTTGGCTCCGGTGGAAATAATCACAGCATCCGCCGTGTATTCCTGTCCGCTGCCTGTCCAAAGGCGCTTAGGGTGGCCTTGCAGCTCAACTTTTGCAATATTTTCATAGACCATGCGGGTCCCAAAACGCTCAGCCTGCTTACGGAAATCTTCCATCATCTCGGGTCCCATGATGCCACCTGGATAACCAGGATAGTTCTCCACGTCATTGGTGATCATCAGTTGACCGCCCGGCTGCTCCCCACTAAACATCAAAGGCTTTAAGTCCGCCCGGGATGCATAGATCGCGGCGGTATATCCAGCAGGGCCGGAACCGATGATAATTACTTCTTCGTGTGGGATGTTTGTATTTTCTGCACTCATCTGCGGTACGCGTTAATTTTTTCCTATTGTCCTACAAAGATAATCAAATCTAGGCAGGAATGTTTGTCTGGATTCAGACATTCAAGCAGGCGGAAAAGCGCCCGGCCTTTCGTCTATCTTCCCATGATTTTCCTATATTTACGGCAGAATGATATAAATTCTCACATCGCACCTATCATTCCCCTGGGTGCCCTGTTGACAACCCTTAGATTAGCCGAATTGCCTGCTGACCTGCTGCAGGAAAGAAAAAAGAATCCGGAAGCCCAAAATACGCTTCCATTATTGTTGTTGAAGGGAATCATGTTGAAGGAAATCCTACATCTAAAAGGCGTTATTTTCAGGACAATCTGGCTGGGATGTTTCATCCTGCTGGCCAGTAGCATGTGGGCCCAACAACGGGCTTACGTAGGTTCTTCTTTTCCCAGAAATGAAGCTACCAACCTCCAATGCAACACTTTTATTACCGTCAACCTGGAATTTCCGGCCGAAAGCCAGCAAGTTGATCCCGCAACCCTCACGCCGGAGGCTTTTTTACTCTATCCCGAAGACCAATCCCATAAAAAGGTAAAAACCCGTCTGGCCTACAATGCGGAACATCAGTATATTCAAATCACGCCTCGGGAATTACTGGATGAGGAAAGAGCTTACATCCTGGAACTGACCAACACCCTGGTCGATGACCGGGGATTTAGTCTCAAGCCCTTTCAATTGCGCTTTCAAACGGGCCTGTGTTCCGGGGAGAAAAAAGCCGCGCCACCCGTGGCGGCCCGGGGAGAGGAAGAAGAACCCGAAATAGCAGAAGACGAAGGCATCCCTCAGCCTATCTTGCACATGACTTTTTTCGCGGCGGCCATGATTGGAGATAGCGTGGATGTGCGCTGGGAAACCCAGCGGGAATTTATGATGGCTGATTTTACCATAGACCGCTCAGCCGATCGCAAGGAATTCATGATTCTGGACCGGGTCGGCTCTACCGGTGATTCGGAAGAAAAGCAAGCCTACCAATGGATTGATGTCAATCCGATGCTAGGCTGGAATTATTATCGCCTCACCTTTGCCGATATCTATGGGGAGATTGACCAAAGTGATACGGTGGCCATTTTTCGAGAAGATATCAGTATCACCGAGACGGAAGTACCCAAGGATGGCGCCCTGGACATTCGATTCGTCCTGAAGGAGCAAAGTACCATGGCCTTTATCCTGAAAAATCCCCGGGGAAAAATCGTGAAACGCAAGGCGGGGCTGATCAAACCGATGAAAGATCAATTATCGGTCTCTCTGCAAGGGCTCCGACCCGGTACCTACCTGGCTTTATTGCGCACCCCTACCCATATAGTCGCTGAGAAAATCCGCATCAACCGACCATGAGTAATCGTCAGGTCCTGTTTCCGCATCATAAACCCATCATTGGGATGATTCATGTTCCAGCCCTCCCTGGAACCCCTGGCCATCATCTTTCCATGCCTCGCATTCTGGATCAGGTTAAACGGGAAGTAGAAACCTATCAAGTTGGAGGCGTAGATGCCATCATGCTGGAAAACATGCACGACCTGCCTTATTTAAAAAGGGAGGTAGGCCCCGAAATCGTGGCCAGTATGACCATGTGTGCCCAGGTCCTCCGATCAGCAACGGATCTGCCGGCTGGGATTCAAATTTTGGCCGGAGCCAATCAGGCCGCTCTTTCAGTGGCCCTGGCCGCAGACTTACAATTTATCCGGGCGGAAGGCTTTGTTTTCGGACACCTGGCGGATGAAGGATTGATGGACGCAGATGCAGGTCCGTTGCTCCGCTTTAGAAAAATGATCGAGGCTACCCACGTTCAGATTTTTGCCGACCTTAAAAAGAAACACAGCGCCCACGCCCTGACCGCAGATGTTTCCCTCTTAGAAACGGCTCACGCCGCCGAGTTTTTTGGGGTGGACGGCGTCATCATTACTGGCGTGGCTACTGGAAAGGCCGCAGATCTGGAGGATATCCGGAGCGTTAACCAGCAGCTTGACCTACCGGTTTGGGTGGGTTCGGGCATCACTGCAGATAATGTAGCTGATTATCTAGCTGTAGCGGACGGCCTGATTATCGGCTCCTGGTTAAAGAAAGACGGCAACTGGCGCGAAGCCCCGGATCCAGAGCGGATTCAAACCCTGATGCAGGCAGTCAGGCGCTGGCGCGAATCATCCTAAGCCTCAACCTCCCCCATTATGGCAGAAAAAATACGATGTAGCTGGTGTCTCAAAGATCAATTGTACATGGATTATCATGACTTTGAGTGGGGTATCCCTGAGCATGATGACCAGAAGCTCTTCGAAATGATCATGTTGGAAGGGGCCCAGGCGGGCCTGAGTTGGTACACCGTCCTGGTCAAGCGGGAGAATTACCGCCGGGCTTTTGACGGTTTTGACCCAGATAAAATGGCCCGCTACGATGAAGCCAAACTAGCCACCCTCCGCGAAGATGCGGGCATCATCCGTAACAAACTCAAAATCCAATCGGCTGTCACCAATGCGCAGGCCTTCCTCAAGGTCCAGGAAGCCTGGGGAAGCTTCGACAAGTTTATCTGGCAGTTTACCGACTATCAGGTCATCGACAACCAGCCCCAAACCCTGGCCGATGTCCCAGCTAAAACCCCAGAGTCCGATGCCATGAGCAAAGCCTTGAAAAAGGAAGGCTTTAAATTCGTAGGATCGACCATTTGCTACGCTTTCATGCAAGCCTGCGGCATGGTCAATGATCATGTGATGGATTGCTGGACGCGGAGTCGTGGGTGAGATTGATCTCCCCAAATCCACCCCACTTTTTTCGAGAAAGATTTTAATTGAATAATCAGTATAGGAAAGCACCCTCACGCCTCCCCATCTGCCTCCTGGCTGTTAATCAGCTGATTAAGCCTTCATCTCCTCGAATAGTTTCCCTCTATAGACTAATACATCTGTGTAACATCCCTCCATACTTGGGATGGGAGAAGTCGGCCATTGTTGCCAAATTGGATATTCCAAGAATGAAATCAGAAAGGAATGCGCTTTCCTACTTTCCTCACCGTTTGCTTGTTCTTCCTCGCGAGTAACAGCTATGGCCAACACTTTCGAGCCACTGCTTACCCGGTGGATCCTTTCTTCCTGCAAAAATCCATCATGGATCAACAGGGACAACTTTGGTGCTTAAGCTCTGAAGGGCTTACCCAGTTTGATGGAAAGGACTTTTCGAATACGGCCCTCCCCACCATAGGGGCTGAGGTAATCGACATTGCCAAAAGCCTCAGGGGAGAAATATTGTTTAGCACCGAAGAAGGCATTGGTGTGGTTACGGAAAAGGAGCAGGGGATAAATCTCGAGATATATGCGCGCTATCCAGAAAAGCAAAAAGGCACCCAGAAAATCTTGCAGAGCAATGACGGCAGCCTTTGGGCAGCCACCATTTCGGGCC
>JBCBGC010000070.1:0-40581 GCA_038527215.1 Bacteroidota bacterium | reverse complement strand
TTCTTCAGGCCATCCCAATCCTCTGCCACGGCCAGGGCGGCTTGCTCAGGCCAGGTAGCAGGATTATGAAAAGAGTAGCGGGAACCAGCTGCTTCCAGAATTTCTTTGAGGGTAGCGGGATCAGCTTTGGCTACTGCTTCCAGGCTGGCAAAACCGCCTGCAGCAAGCAGGCCACTGATCTTTGGACCTACCCCCTCGATGATGGTAAGGTCAACTTTTTTCTTCCGGCGGGTTTTGCTTGCTTTTTTGGCTTTGCTGGGAGCTGGGCTGACGCCACCAGATGGCAGGCGGACCACCGAGTTGTCTATCCCGGCAAAAGGAGAAGGAACATAGTTATCCGCCTCCCAGTCATTTTCCCAATGAGACTGATTGCTGAAATAGCGGAATTCGTAATTGCGGCCGGTTTCTAATTTCAACTTAGCTGAGAAGACATCTTTTTTCCGCGTCATCACCTGACCTTTTTCCCAATCCCAATTGTTAAAATCCCCCAAAACGCGCACTTCTTCTGCTTCGGGAAGCGCTGAGACCGGTATACTAAAGGTCACCTGGCAAGTTGACTGATCTTTGCTGTATTTTTTGGACAGAGCCATATTTGGTGTCGATTTGTTTGTCAATAATTCTGTTGCGAATTCACGCATTTTTCACGAAAAATTCTAGTGGAAAAGGCCTCAATTCTAGCTTTATCCGTTAAGAAATTATTAAATCTTCCGGACTAGCCTGGCCGAAATCCTTTTCGTAAAGTCGGAGCAATCTATATATTTACAAAAGGACTATAAGTCTTGTCCTCATAAAGGCTATTCTATGTTGCTTTCCCACCCCTTTCGTCTGCTTTCCCTTTTTCTTCTTGCCGCCCTTTTTTGGTTCACTGCCTGCGAACCTACCCCGGAGCCGGAACCGCTCCCGCCGGTAGAGTCCTTTCAGCTAGAGCCACTGCGGGCCGCACAATTGGCAGATAGTATTCGCAAAATGATCAACGCGGAATTAGCGGAAGGATGGCAGCTTTCCTTGTGGGCTTCAGATTCGCTGGTGGTTGATCCGGTGGCGATTAGCATTGACCGTCAGGGTCGTATATATCTGACGGCCAACCGGCGGATTAAACACTCCGAATTTGATATACGGGACCATCGGGATTGGATGACGGCCAGTATTTCCTTTGCAAGCGTGGAGGATCGAAGGACGTTTTTGAGGACTACTTTTGCCCCGGAAAATAGCGATAAGAACAGCTGGTTCCCTGACTTAAATCAGGACAGTTTGGTGGACTGGAAAGACCTCATGGTAGAGCCCACGGAAGTATACTTTGTGGAGGATCAATCCGGAGATGGAATAGCAGACTATAGCCAACTCTATTTGCGAGATTTTCAGGAAGAAATTACGGATGTAGCCGGGGCTTTGTTGGTTTGGGGAAAGGAAGTATTTCTGGGGGTAGGACCTGACCTTTGGAAAATTTCTACCCGGGAAGATCAGGCAGACAAAAAGGAATCCATCAGTCATGGCTATAATGTGCATATCGGCTTTGGGGCCCATGGCATGTCGGGACTGATCATGGGGCCTGATGGAAGGGTGTATTGGGGGGCAGGAGATATAGGAACCAATGTTACGGACAAAAGTGGCCGGCACTGGAACTTTCCCAATCAAGGGACCATTGTGCGCTGTGATCCAGATGGCAGTAATTTTGAAGTTTTCTGTGCGGGCCTGCGCAATACCCATGAGTTCATTTTTGACGAGTACGGCAACATCATTACCGTAGACAACGATGGGGATCATCGAGGAGAAAAAGAGCGGCTGGTTTACCTGGTGGATGGGTCGGATAGCGGATGGAGGATCAACTGGCAGTTTGGGAAGTATACCGACCCTGACAACAATTCCTATAAGGTTTGGATGGACGAAAAAATGCACCTGCCCCGTCATGAAGGGCAGGCAGCCTATTTTATCCCTCCCATTCAGAATTTCCATGCCGGTCCGGCTGGCATGAAATACCAGCCAGGTACGGCTTTGGGGGAAGACACCCGCGGGCATTTCTTCATTTCAGAATTCCCCGGAACCCCGGCCAGAGCCCGCATCTGGGCGGTGAAAATGGCCCCGGACGGAGCGGGCTTTAAAATGGAAAAAGAACGGCAGATTCTTCAGGGGGTACTGGTTTCCGGCATGGATTTCGGACCTGATGGAGGACTGTACCTGGCCGACTGGATCGAAGGCTGGGGAGCCAAAGATTATGGCCGGATCTGGAAGCTGGATGTGGCGCCTCATTTACGACATCCCTTGCGTCAAACCACCCAAAAACTCCTGGGAAGCAATTTTTCGGATAAATCATTGGACAGCCTGGGCTTGCTGCTGGGCTATCCGGACCAGCGGGTGCGGCAGGAAGCACAATTTGCCCTGGTGGAAAAAGGGGAGGCTGGAGCGGATATGCTAATGAGTCATGTGCAACAAAGCCAGAACCAAATGGCGCGCATCCACGGCTTATGGGGCTGGTGGCAGCTCTCCCGGAGAAAGCTTGAACGAGCTAAGGAATTATTGCCTTTCCTGACCGATCAGGACCCGGAGATTCGGGCCCAGACCGCCAACATACTGGGAGATGTGGGATATACCGAAGCAGGCCCCAAACTGCTGAGCATGATGGCCGATTCTTCCCAGCGCGTACAATTCTTCGTGGCCCAGGCGCTGGGAAAAATCCAGCATCAGGAGGCCTTTGAAAACCTGGTTGCTTTGCTGGCCCAAAACAACGATGAAGATGTCTACCTACGGCATGCTGCCACTCTGGCCCTGGCCCGCCTGGGACAGGAAGCCCCTTTGGTAGCATTGGCCACACATGAAAATGAAGCCATCCGCCTGGGCGCCGTGCTCGCCTTGAGACGCATGAAGGCCGCGGGCATACAGGCTTTTCTGGATGATGAAAATATGTATATCGTGGCCGAAGCGGTACGCGCCATCCATGATGATTATTCCATCCCTGAAGCCATGCCGAAACTGGCGAGGATGCTAGCGCGAACAGATATAGAAGGGGAAGTCATGCTGAGGCGCATTATCAGCGCCAATCAACGCCTCGGTAGAGGGGAAGACTGGCGGCGGTTGATAGCCTATACCCGCCGTACCGATCAACCGATGGCCATGCGGGAGGAAGCCATGGCTTGCCTGGAAACCTGGGGACAGCCCTCCGTGTTGGATCGGGTAGATGGGCGGTATCGCGGGGAAGTGAAACGGGAGGTGAACGAACTGAAAGAAGCCTTGCCAACTGTTTTAACAAACTTGCTCCAGGACCGAGATGCGCTGATGCGAACGGCGGCGGCGAAAGTGGCTGGCCGGCTGGAATTGACCAGCCTCTCAGAGGAGGTTTTTCAGCAGTATCAGCGAGAAAGAAAACCGGAGGCTAAGCAGGCATTTTTGATCAGCTTACATCAACTAGGCCACCCGCAAACCGCAGAGATCGTGCAGGCTGCCCTCGATAGCCGGGTGAGAGGACTCAGAGCCAGAGCAGTAACGTTGCTGCCTGACCTGAAAATCCCCCCAGAGCGGATCGTCAACCTGGCTATGGGGATTATTTCCCGGGGGAATCCCGAAGAGCAACAGGCTGCCTTAGAAGCGATCGGAGCGATTCCTGCCACCTATACCGCAGCGGCTTTTGAAGACTTGATGGAAAAATACGAGGCTGGAGAAATCCATCCTGCCGTCTGGCTGGAGTGGGAAGAGATTGTCGAGGCAAGCGGCTCAGCAGCAATAAAATCACGTCTCACGGCCTTTCGTCAGCAAAAAGTTACAGAAGGGACCCTCGGTGAATTTTATGTGAGTCAGCAAGGCGGAGATGTGCAGGAAGGAAGAGACATTTTCTGGGGACACGAAGCCGCCCAATGTACAAAGTGCCACAAAATCGGAGGGACAGGCAGCGAAGTCGGGCCTTCCCTGAAAGGAATTGGCAGCCGACATGAGGCTGCTTACCTATTGGAATCTTTGGTCAATCCCAACGCGGTCATCGCGCCGGGCTATGGGGTGGTGTCGCTGATCATGAAAGATGGGAAAACGGTGGTAGGCTTTCTTGAATCTGAGGATGATCAACAGATAAAACTTACGGTGAGTGATAACTTAACTGTCATTGCAAAAGCTGAGGTGGACCAGCGAATTGACGCCATGTCCAGTATGCTCAATATGGGAGACGTATTAAGCAAAAGGGAAATCCGCGATTTGGTCGCCTTTTTGGGCAGCCTGAAGTAGGGCTTTCTCCTTAGTGGATTAGCTTTCCCATGGTTATTCCTTATCTTCAGGCCCAAATCATAGCTGACCTGGGCTTCTGCTTAGCCGCTCCTTACTAGAGATGGGCATGTCACTGATCGAAAAAATACAAGAACTTCAAACCGTCAACACGCTTTCCAAGCATGAGCAATTGGTGACGGGCATTATCAATGCCATTGATGATAAAGTCCTGGCCCGAGGCAGCCAACTTCCCTCCATCAATGTCATGGTCAAGGAATTGGGATACGCCCGAAAAACCATCGTTAAAGCCTATGAGGAGTTAAAAACACGGGGCATAGTCGAGTCCAAGCAGTTCAAAGGATACTATATCCGTACGGAAGAGACGAATCTGGTCATGAAGGTGGCCCTCCTGATGTATGCCTTCCATAGTTTCCAGGAAACCTTCTATAATACCTTTCGGGATCAATTAGGCGAGAATGTACAGGTTGACGTTTTTTTTCACCACAACAACCCGGTAATTTTTGAAACGATCTTGTCTAATGTGGACAAAAAATACGGCATGTATGTGGTTGCGCCTATCCAGGATAAAGCTTCGGTAGCCCTCCTGAAACGATTCCCTGCGGACAAGCTGCTGATCGTTGACCGATATGTGAATTTAGGCCCTGGCTATTCCTTTATCGCTCAGGAATTCCAACAGAATACGGAGAAGAGTCTTCAGAAGCTCCTGCCTGAAATCCGCAAATACCAGGAGTTGGTTTTGTTTTACCGGGATGATGCAGATTATCCCCTGGGGGTGAAAAACGGCTTTCTCGCTTTTGCCAAACAGCAGGGTTTACAGGCGCGCATCGAAAAAGCCTATAAGTTGGGAAGTCTGCAAAAAGGGACCATTTATCTCTGTATCGACGATACCAACTTATTTAAAGTGGTGAAAGATTGCCGGAAGGGAGGGCTGACCATGGGAAAAGAAGTCGGGATCATCTCCCATAATGAAAGTTTACTGAAGGAGATCGTAGGGGAGGGAATCACCACGATCTCTTCCGATTTTGGAGAAATGGCCACCCTGGCTGCCCATTTTGTCAACCAACGACAACCTGTCCAAAAAATCATTGATACCCACCTTATCAAGCGTAAGTCTGTGTAAAACACATACTTACCACTTTTTGTAGAGAGTTTTTTTAGGTGATGCTTGGAAGCTTCCGAATTTCTTTGCTTCTTGAAAGTAGCATAGTCTATCATAGCATAGATATAGATGCACTCTTCTGCTACCAATCAATAGGGGAGGGACTGCTTACTAATTACTTAACAAACTTTTGAACATGACTACTACGAAAAATCCAAGCCTGCGCGCTACGGGTAGGAGTCGGGCCAGGAGTCGGGTTAAAGGGAAACAATGGATCATGTTGCTCATGCTCTGTTGTTTTTTTATGTTTCCCTCCCGGGCTGACGATTTACCAGGAGAAACGATTTCCTTAGATGTGCAGACCATGGCTGAGGTTTCCGGAAAAGTAACGGGAACCGATGGAGAGCCATTGGTCGGTGTGAGAATTGTGGTGAAAGGTACTTCTCAAGGTACCCTTTCTGAAGGAGACGGCAGCTATAGCCTAAACCTGCCCGATGGTTCCAACGTCCTTGTATTTTCTTACCTCGGTTACGCAACCGTGGAAGTAAATGTGGATGGTAGAGCCACGGTGGATGTGACCATGGAAGAAGAAACGAACTACCTGGATGAGGTGGTGGTCGTTGGCTATGGTACCCAGAAGAAAAGTGATCTAACGGGTTCTGTAGCTTCTATCAAAGGAGAGCAAATCCAATCTATCATTGCGGGTAACCCTACTTCCGCCTTGCAAGGAAAATTGCCTGGCGTACAGGTAGAGAACAATGGTGGTGAGCCGGGTGGTGCTACCAATGTCTTTATTCGTGGGGTGAGTTCTCTAACCAACTCTTTCCCGCTCTACGTGATCGACGGAACCTTCGCCGATAACATGAACTACCTCAACCCCAAGGACATTGAGCGGATCGAGGTATTAAAAGATGCTTCAGCCGCAGCCATTTATGGATCTCGGGCTGCCAATGGGGTAGTGATCATCTCTACCAAAAGAGGTACCGAAAATGGCGCACCTCGGGTGAGCCTGGATATTCGGGGAGGGACCGAAGCCCCTGATAAGCTGCTTGACTTTCTAACCGGATCTGAATTTGTGGCCTATCGCAACCAGCGGGAAGCCAATGATGCCACGGGTTTCGTATTACCGGATGAAGGCATCAGTACTGACTGGCAGGATCTTTCCCTCAACCGGGGAGCCATTCAGGATTATGGGGTTTCTATTTCTGGAGGCGGCAACAACTCCAAATACTTTATTTCCGGTAACTTCTATAAGCAAGACGGCATCCTGATTTCTTCTGGTTTCGAGCGGACCAATCTGCGGGCAAATACTGAATTTACCCTGGGTCGCTTTAAAATTCAGCAGTCCTTGGGTATCACCCGCTCCGAGATCGAGCGAAACGTTTGGTTTGGGCGTGATGGCTCTTCTTCTGCCCCCATTCTTCGGGAAAATGTACCGGAAAATGATGGTGGATTTGAAGCCCCCAGCTTCGATAAACATAACTTTGCTGGCCTGAATAAATATGGATTAGCTTCCTTAGAAGATCATTTTGAAACTGACAACAAGATTTTCGGGAACATCAATCTTTCCTATGAAATCGTAGATGGTTTGACCGCAAAAGTGAACATGGGAGTGGACCTGCTCAATCGCCATAATTTCGCTTTCCGTCCCTCTTTCTTCATGTCTGAATCAGATGCCGTTGATAATGTCAACACCCTGAACGATTTGACGGAGATTCGTTCTGAGGACCTGCTAACGGTCATCGAGCCGACTTTGAGCTATGGAAAGGATTTTGGAGATAACCGCCTGGATGTGGTAGTGGGTATGACTCGCCAGCGGATTGATTTCCGCTCTGCAGGCCTTTACGTAGAAGGATTGCCAAACAATACCATCCAGGTATTGGGAGCCGCTGATCCTACCAATGTGAACGCCACGCTAGGGGTGAATAACATCAGTGGCCTGCTATCTCAGTTTGGCCGGGTCAATTACAGCCACCAGGGCAAATACCTGTTGACGGCTACCATCCGTCGGGATGCTTCTTCCAAGTTTGCAGAAGCTTTCCGGGTGGGATACTTCCCTTCCGCCTCGGTGGGATGGAACGTGCATGAGGAGGACTTTTGGAACGTCTCTTTCATCAACCGCTTTAAAATCAGAGCCGGTTATGGAGAGCTTGGCGCACAGAATATTCCGGATTATTCTTATCAATCCGTATTTAACCTGACTTCCAGCACTTCATTTAATAATGCCGTGGTCCCAGGTTACGCCCAAACTTCCCTCGCTTTAGAAGACCTCAAGTGGGAAACCGCCATTACCACCAACATCGGGGTAGATTTGGGGATTTTGAATGATAAACTGATCCTTTCTGCCGAATGGTACAACAAGGATGTACGCGACGTATTGGTAGGGGTAGCCTTGCCTTCTTCGGTTGGATTTAGCCAGCCCGTTATCCAGAACGTAGGGGAAATCAACAACAGTGGTATCGAACTTGACGCTTTGTATCGTCATGTACAGGGAGACCTAACGCTGGATATCGGCTTGAATTTCTCAACCTTTAATAGCTCCATCACTTCTCTGCCTAATCCTATCGTAGGACCGGCGGTAACGGAAGACCTGGTTCGGGCCAACCGTTTTATCGAAGGGGAAGCACCTGGCGTATTCTGGGGATTTGTGGTAGATGGGGTGTATCCTGATCAGGCAGCCATCGACGGAGATCCCAACCTGGCTAATGATCCTGACCGGAAAGCCGTGGTTCAGCCCGGAGATTTTATTCGTAGAGATATCAATGGCGATGGAAAAATCACCGGTGATGATCAGACCATCCTGGGCGATCCTACACCTGACTTTATTTATGGCTTGAACTTATCCGGAGCCTATAAAGGATTAGATTTCGCCTTTTTCTTCCAGGGGGTACAAGGAAATGAAATTTACAATGCTACCCGTTTCTACAATATCTTCTGGGCGGATGACAACAAATTGGCGGAGATTAAGAATGCCTGGACTCCAGAGAACCGCAATACCGATATTCCGCGGACCACTACACAGGACCCGGCGCAGAACGGAGCAGCTTCTTCCTTCTTTGTGGAGGATGGATCATACTTCCGCTTGAGGACAGCCGAGTTGGGCTACACCTTCAATACATCTTCTGTGAGTTGGTTGCAGAATGTGCGACTATTTGTAACCGGACAGAACCTGTTTACCATCACGAGTTACACTGGATATAATCCCGACATTTCTTCGGTTAACGGAGGGCGATCTACCAATTCTCCTTTCTTCGGGGTACCTTCTTCAGTCAATCCCCTGTTGGGTCGTGGGCTCGACGTGAGAGCCTATCCAAACTCCCGTAGTGTGATTTTCGGTGTTCAAGCAGGCTTCTAGGCTTTGATTGTTGTACAGATTTTTAGAAAAAAATAAACCTTTCAAATCATGAGGTCTATCTCAAAATATGCAATTCTCTGGGTGGTCATGCTAGGACTGCTGCCGCTCAGTTGTAATGAAGACCTGCTCAATCAGGTCAATTCCAATACGGTTTCTACAGGAACCTTTTGGAAGAATGCCAAGGACGTAAGTCTGGCGGTAAATGGCATGTACCATCCCATTACCAATACCTTTTTCTGGGGCCGGATCATTCATACGGGTGCCATGCTGCGTTCGGATGCCTTCAACATTCGTCCCTTTGGTCCAAACACGGCCATGTCTACCTTTCAGGGCGAGGCCGGAGCCGCTCGTTGGGCGACAGAAGTGTGGCAAGAACCCTATAAAGCTATTTTTCGGGCAAATGCTGTCCTGGAAAACACCAATGCTGAGAATGTACCCGACGCGACCGAGCGTAACGGCTTCCTGGGACAGGCTTATTTCATGCGCGCCTTGTCGCACTGGTATTTGCTGAACCTGTTTGGTAACGTTCCTTTGAAAACCAGAACCGCCCAAAGTGCGGAAGACTTCTTTCCCAATCAAGCCACGCAGGAAGAAGTATGGAACCAGATCATCGCAGATTTCACCGAGGCAGAAAGTTTGCTGCCGGCTAGCTGGTCTGGAGGAGATCTGGGAAGACCTACCAGTGGAGCCGCTACCGCTTTTGTCGGAAAGAGCTATTTGTATCAGGGAAAATGGGCGGAAGCCGAAGCTGCGCTGCAACGGGTAGTTTCCAGCAATCGCTACAGCCTTCTCCCCGCCGACCAGTACATGGATAATTTCACGGAAAGCAATGAGAACAATGCAGAATCCGTGTATGAGCTTCAGTTCCTGGGGCAGGATGCCTTTGTCTGGGGCGTAGATATTCCTCAAACCGGTAACATGGGCAACTTCCATATTGACTATGCACCTCCTGCCAAGTCTCCAGACCAGAGCCACTATGTAAATAGTTGGGTCAAGGATGTATTCGAAGCGAATGGAGATACCGTCAGAAGAAATGCTACCCTGGCCTATGACTATCCTGGTTCTGTGGGGTATGGTGGGGTACCTTTTACCACTGATTTTGCCTCTGAAATTTCCCTGGCAGCTTCTGAGAATATGGAAGCGATTTTCAGCCGCAAATATGCCGGCATGGATATCGGCACCAGAGATCAGGTTGACTTTCTGGGCACCAATGTAGGCACCAACTGGCGCATCATTCGCTATGCTGATGTGCTGCTGATGCTGGCGGAAGCCATGAACGAAGGAGGCAAGACGGCGGAAGCTGAGCCTTTATTAAACGAGGTTCGGTCTCGGGCGAATATTGCTCCAAAAACCGGTCTGGATCAGGCGGGCATGCGTCAGGCGATCATCGATGAACGAGTGATGGAATTGACGGGTGAAAGCCATCGGTTCTTCGACCTGGTTCGCTGGGGATTAGCTGATGACTATATCGGGACGCCTTCTTTGCATGGCGATCATCCCAAATCGCTTAGTGGAGGTTCCTTTCAAGCAAATAAACACGAGTACATCTGGATTCCTGTCAGTGAAACCAGCGCAAATAGCAATCTGAAACAGAATCCAGGCTATTAATGAGATGTTTTCTATCAGCGCTTACGCAAGCTGAGTTCAATCTCATTCAAGAAAGTAATTCAGTAGTTTAGTTTATCTAAACAATGTTAGTTGGCCCCCTTTTCTGGGTTCATTCTATGAAAAGGGGGCTTATTTGGTTAAGAAGATGAAACGGATCTGGCTACCTCTATGGATACTGAATACCCTCCTGATCGGAGGGGGGTATGGCTGTGGTCAAGCCGATTCTTCTGACCGCCTATTTCAACTCATTTCTCCCGCAGCATCCGGCATTGATTTTACCAACACCATTTCCGATTCGGATTCCTTTAATGTGTTGAACTTCCATTACCTCTATAATGGCGGGGGCGTAGGTGTGGGAGATATGGATCTGGATGGCTGGCCTGATCTGGTTTTTACCGGAAATCAGGTTCCTTCTCGTTTGTATCTGAATCAGCAAGGCTTACGCTTTAAGGATATCAGCGAAGCCAGTGGGTTCAGCCCGCAAGGCTGGGTTACCGGGGTGTCCATTGTCGACCTTAATGCAGATGGCCTTCCGGATATTTACCTGTCGGTAGGAGGGAAACATTGTCCGGTAGGCTGTGAGAATCAGCTGTTCTTGCATCAAGGCCTGGATGATAAGGGGATGCCCCGTTTCAAAGAAGTGGCCAGAGACTATGGCCTGAACGATTCACTGTACACCCAACAGGCCTTATTTTTTGACTACGATTTGGATGGAGACCTGGACGTATACCTGCTCCATAACCTTACCGACAAAAGAGATAAAAATGCGCCTTCTGCTAAACGAATGATTGGGCGCGCGTCTTTTGACCAACTGCTGGAAAACCGAGGGTCTGGTACGTTTGTGGACGTATCTGAAGCAAAGGGTATTCACTTCCCCGGATATGGTCTGGGCATCTGTCTGGAAGATTTCAACCGGGATGGCAGGCCTGACATTTACGTAGCCAATGATTTCCTTTCGGATGACCTCCTCTTTCTAAATCTCGGGTCCCGGGATGGCGTACATCAAGGATTTGAGGAGGTCAGTCGACAGTATCTCAGACATACCTCTTACAATGCGATGGGTGTGGATGTGGCTGACCTGAGCCAGGATGGCTGGCCAGAAATCTATACCCTGGACATGATGCCTTATACCAACCAGCGGCAGAAGAGCATGCTGGGGTATATGAATTACGATAAATTTCTGTTGAGCCTGCGCCAGGGCTATCATCCCCAGTTTGTGCGGAATACCTTGCAAGTCCATCAAGGCATACGGGCGGGGGAGGTTCTGCCTTTTAGTGAGCAGGGCTATGCTTCAGGACTTCATCAGACAGATTGGAGTTGGACGCCGCTCCTGGCTGACTTTGACCTGGATGGAGATCGAGATGTTTTTGTTTCCAATGGATACGGAAAGGACATCACGGACCTGGATTTTATCAACTACAGTTTTAACCGCAGTCCCTTTGGTACGCCAGAGACCCAGCAAAAGGAGCTCTATGGGGTGATTCAGCAGATGGAATCTATCCTGCTACCCAATTTCCTCTTTGAAAATCAAGGGAACCTCCAATTCCAGGACCGGCGCGGCCAGTGGTTTGAAACCCCTCCTTCACTTTCCAATGGGGCAGCCTATGCTGATTTGGATCGAGATGGCGATTTGGAGCTTATCATCAACAATATTCATGGGCCTGCCTTTTTGTATGAAAATCAAGGAGCCCAGCAAGAAGATGTCCATTACCTTAGCTTGAGTTTTGCCGGGGAGGCAGCCTATGGTGCAGGGATCGGAACCCGCATTCATGTCTGGGCCGGGGGCAGAGAGCAAACCTACTATCATGCGCCGGTCAGGGGTTATCTTTCCACGGTGGAAGCCAAGGCCCATTTTGGATTGGGATCGTCGGCAAAGGTTGATTCTATTTATTTGATCTCTGCTTACGGGACGGGTAAAAAATGGTATGAGGTGGCGGCAAACCAGACCTTGGAGGTTGACTTTGCCAGCCTCAGCCCCTGGCAGGAAGCTCGCCTGCATGGGGCTGGCTCCTGGATGGAAGAAAAGGAGATTGCCAGCGGTTGGGAACATGAAGAAAATACCTACCAGGACTTTGACGCCCAGCCTTTATTGATGGCCCAACATTCACAGTTAGGGCCTTGTCTGGCCAGGGGAGATATCCATCCTGCGCCGGGTGAGGAATTATTTGTAGGGGGAGCCAAAGGGGAAGCCGGGAACATATTTGGATGGCAAGAAGGTAAGCTTAGCTTATTGCAGCTCCTGGAAGCCCCCGAGCACGAAGATGCGGACGCGAGCTTTGGAGACCTGGATGGGGATGGCCATTTAGACTTATACGTGGTGAGCGGAGGAACCGAAATGCCGGCTTCCCGACAGGGCTTTTACCAGGATCGGATTTACCTCAATGATGGGGAAGGAAACCTGTCTTTGGCCCCAACTTATGCACCCCCAGCCACCCAGAGCGGCGGAACGGTAGCTTTGTCGGATATCGACCACGATGGGGATTTGGACATTTTCGTGGGAGGGCGACTGATTCCTCAAAAGTATCCTGCTCCCCCGCAAAGCCAGCTTTGGCTTCAGGAAAACGGGCAGTGGGTAGCCGGCAACCGTCGCTTTGCGCTACCGGAAAATATGGGCATGATCAGTGAGGCGCTTTGGTCAGATTATAATGGCGATGGCTGGGCTGATTTGGTGGTGGTGGGCGAGTGGAATGTCCTGCAGATATATGAAAATCAAGCCGGAACAGGCTTTAAACGGGTGGCGATTCCACAGGCTGCAACCGGGCTTTGGCAAGGGGTCCAAGCTGCTGACCTCGATCGGGATGGAGACCTTGATTACTTGATGGGGAACCTCGGGACAAATAGCCGCTTAAAGGCCAGCCCGGAACAACCGCTTTACCTATATACCGGTGATTTTGATGGCAATGGCAGTCCTGATCCGCTGATCGGGATGTATCAGCAAGCGACAGAGGGAGACCTCCGGCTGTATCCTTTGCATGCCCGCGATGATGTGGTTGGACAGTTGGTAAAGCTGAAAAATACCTATCCAGATTATGCGAGTTTCGGCCAGACAGAATTTTTGCGCATGCTCAACCAACCCGAATCTGATCAGCTCAATCAAATTACCTCCCTCCGTTCAGGCTGGATGGAAAACCTCGGCGATGCAGGCTTTCAGTTTCATGCCTGGCCCAGGGCTGCCCAAATGGGACCCGTTCGAGGAATGCTGGCCGCAGACTTGAACGGAGATGGTCCCTTAGAAATCCTTTTATGCGGAAATGATATGAGTGGAGAAAAAACCCATGGCTGGCATGATGCTTTTTCCGGCCTGGTGATGAGCGCGAATGAAGCGGGCGAATATATTTCTCTCAGTCCCCAGCAGAGTGGCTTTTTCTTTCCCGGGGATGGGAGGAGCCTGATCCGCCTGAAAGACGAAGCAGGGGAGAGCTGGTACATCGGTGGTCAGAATAATGGGCCGCTCAAAGGCTGGCAAACCAAGCCAGTAGGAAATTCTGAGTTGTCAGGATGGGTACAAAAATAAGGAACACACCCTAGAGGATACTGGTCTTACATCAGGCCTTTTTGAAATAGAACGACAAGAAATTCATGGATAGAACGATTGCAATAGAGGCCTTCCCAGAGATTTCGATTTTTCAGGAAAATGATAGTTTTCAATTGGAGCTTCATCCGATCGAAGAACAAGCAGGCATCAGTACGTTTCGGTTTTCCATCAAAACCGATAAACCCGCCCAACCCCGGCCGGTGACCCTGCGGTGGAAGCTCCCTTACGTGAACATGGCAGGCGTATGGAAATGCGGGAAAATACATGACAAAAGACAGCAGTATGATTGGGAATTAGTCCATCAACAATCCCGCATTTCAGTAGACGCACCTGTGATCTCTGTCTTTGGACACGATGACCAAAATGGCATCACCTTTGCCTGCTCGGACGCTACGAACCTCATCGAAATGAATGCTCTCCTTAGAGAGGAAGACAACCATCTTTATTGCCACCTGAGTTTCTTCCAGGAGCGCCACCCCGCTATTGCTGAATATGAAGCCTTTATCCGGGTCGATACCCGGCCCGTGCTGTATAGCGAGGCCTTGCAATCCGTGTCCCGCTGGTGGGAAAGCTTTCCTCATTTGAAACCTGCTGCTGTACCGGAACTGGCCCGACTGCCTTTGTATTCTACCTGGTACAATTTTCACCAGGTGCTGGAGGAAGATATCCTACTTCATGAATGCCGCCTGGCCAAGGATTTGGGATATGATCTGATCATTCTGGATGACGGCTGGCAAACCATGGACGAGCACCGGGGGTATGATTACACAGGGGATTGGCAACCAGAGCGTTTTCCGGATTTACCAGGCTTTGTGGCAAAGGTGCATGCGCTTGGCATGAAGATGGGACTTTGGTTCTCCGTGCCCTTTTGTGGGAAAAAATCCCAGGCCTACCAACGATTTAAGGGGAAATTCCTGACCGAAAATCATCGCTGGGCCCCGGTTTTTGATCCACGCTACCCCGAAGTTAGGCAATACCTGATCGATACCTATGTGCAGGCGTTGGAACACTATCAGCTAGATGCTTTTAAGCTGGACTTTATTGATGATTTTCGGGTGTATCCTGAAACCGTCCTAACCCGTGAAAATGGCCGGGATTATGCCAACGTCAATGAAGCCGTAGATCGTCTGATGACAGACGTGATGGCAGCTCTCAAAAGCCTCAAGCCAGATATTGCGATTGAGTTTCGCCAACAATATATCGGCCCTGCCATGCGAAAGTTTGGCAATATGTTTCGGGCTTTTGACTGTCCGAATGATGCGGTTTCTAACCGGATCAGGACGGTAGATGTCAAGCTCCTCTGTGGGGATTCTGCGGTACATGCCGACCCGCAGACCTGGCACCCGCAGGATAGGGTGGAACGGGCGGCCTTGCAATTGCTCAATGCATTTTTTGCCGTGCCTCAGTTATCCATCCATTTGCGGAAAGCGCCTGAAGCCTTTTTGAAAATGATCCGCTTTTACAATGAATATTGGCGGGCCCATGCCCACATTTTGTTAGATGGACACTTCTCAGCTATCCACCCCTTGAGCAACTATCCTTTATTGATGAGCCAATTGGATGAACATACCATTGCCGGGGTATATGAGGATGTGCCGGTGGTCTGGGAAGCGCAATCCCGCCTTGACGTCCTCAATGGCAAAATGACAGATTTTGTCCTCCTGAGAAATACGGGGAGAGCGGGAAATTTTCATGTGGAAGTCTGGTCCTGTCAGGGTGAGCGCTTGTTGGAAGATAGGTGCTACCTGGATGAGAGAATCGCAGAAATAAAAGTACCGGCTGCCGGCATGGTTAGATTGGCTCGGACCTAATCCGGCTGGTATTTAGTCCGCATCTTCTTAGTTTTAAGGAAAGGAAAACTACGCTTACTATGGACAATATTGGAAATCTCGATCTCGGGGTCATTGCAGCTTATTTCATCGCCATTTTTGCTATCGGTATTTGGGTGGCCCGGAGTACCCGCTCCAGTGAGGATTTATTCCTCGGAGGTCGAAGCCTGACCTGGGGCTTTATTGGCCTGTCCTTATTTGCTTCCAATATTTCCAGTACCACCTTGATTGGGCTTTCCGGTTCCGCTTACAAAACCGGCATCGTGGATTCGGTCTACGAATGGATGAGTGGGATTCCGCTGATTTTGGCCGCGCTGATCTTCATCCCCCTATATCTGAGGTCGCGCATTGTGACCATTCCTGAGTATTTGGAAAAAAGATTCGATCGGCGCTCGCGCTCAATTTTCTCCGTCATTACCATTTTCATCAGTATTGTAGTGGATACGGCTGGGGGACTGTATGCCGGAGCCCTGGTCCTCAAAGTCTTTTTTCCGGATTTGATCCTCTGGCAAACCACCCTGGCCTTAGCCTTAGTAGCCGGTCTTTATACGGCCTTTGGAGGTTTGAAAGCGGTGGTCTATACTGATGCGATGCAGGCCGTAATTTTATTGGTGGGTTGCTCGGTCCTAACTTATTTGCTTTTTGAGCAGTTGGATTTTTCCTGGGCAAAAGTGCTGGCTGCCACGCCAGAAGGACATTTCTCCGTGGTTCGTCCTGCTGATGATCCTACCTTGCCCTGGCCAGGCTTGATCATGGGGGTTCCCTTCCTGGGCTTCTGGTACTGGGCGACCAACCAGTATATCGTGCAACGGGTGTTAGGGGCCAAAAATATTCAGCATGCCCGCTGGGGCGTAACCCTGGCCGGCTTTCTGAAAGTGATTCCGCTTTTCATTATGGTGATCCCTGGCGCCATGGCCATCAGCCTATATCCGGATTTACCCACCTCTGACATGGTATTCCCGACCATGCTAGAAATCTTACCAGAAGGTTTGCTGGGTCTGGTGCTGGCCGGATTGGTGTCCGCCATTTTGTCCAGCGTGGATTCCACCTTGAACTCCGCCTCAACCCTGATTGTGGTGGACTTTGTGAAACCCGCTCGTCCGGGCCTTTCTGACCAGCAAGTCGCTGTGTATGGGCGGGCGGCAACCTTGATTCTGATGATCGTGGCGGCAGTGTGGGCGCCTTTTATCGAGAACTTTGAAGGATTGTGGGCCTATTTGCAGCAAATGTTCTCCATCATTGTGCCACCGATCGTGGTATTGTTCCTGGTGGGTGTTTTTTACAAAAGAGGCAACGGCCATGGTGCCTTCTGGACGCTGATCATCGGTAATGCGGTAGGGATCTTGCTGTTTGTGCTGGGCAAAATGGACCTCTGGCCCCTACACTTCACCTTGAACGTGGGCATTTCCGTGCTTATTTCCAGCCTGGTATTTGTATTCTTTAGCCTGCAAAAACCCGCGCCGGATCAGGAAGTGGTGGAATTGTATACCTACAAAAAAGACTTGATTCAACTGGAAAACGAGGGGCTGCCCTGGTATCAGGATTACCGGGTGCATTCAGTCATCCTGGTAGCCATCATCCTTTACACCCTCTATATGTTTTTCTAGCTAGGCTACCATATTTTTCGGGTAAGCTGCCGCTGTCCAGAAGTAAAGCGCAACAGGCAGGGGCTGCAAGTCTGAGACGCGTCTAAAGGAATTACCTTCCAGCCAGCGGGAAAATTGCCTGATTGGTTCCATACCAGGCGACCTCCGCTATCCCATAATTGCAGCCTTCCCTGATCAGGTCTGGGTAAGTATATGTGCATGGATTGCTGAGTCGAATATGGGTAGCTATGGGCCAGAAAAGCCTCCAGGCCCGTCGTAAATCCATTCGATAGGCTCGGATCTTCTTTGATGGCCAGGGCAAATTCCCCCAGGCCATTGAAGACCCGTCTGAATTTGGCCAGGGTATCCCCCGCTTCCACATAGCCCTCGTTCAGGCCTTCTGCCCAACTCATGCCATTGAACTGCAGGAGAGAAAGGTTTTCTGGATCCTGACTGAGGGAGGCCTGGGGGACCCAAATGCCCAAATCAATGTTGCCTTCCCGGTTTTCGTTGCCGTAAATCCGCCAGTGTCCGATTTGCTCTAAGCCTTCATAATTATCGATAGGGTGAGGAAGCGACTGCAGATGGTCCCGGTAGGTTACGGCTAAATACTGGGCTTCCTCTGGGTTAGTAAGTTGAATCTCCGTTAAGGCATATTTCTCTTCCGTCCCTACGGGAAAAGTATAGCGATGCTCGCCCTCCATTTTTCGCTCCAACTTGCCTGCAATATATGTCTGGTAACCAGCTTCTTGGATAGCGTCATGCGCGCTTGAATGTATTCGGATTTTATAGGCTTCATCTACCTGTATGATGCCTTGGTCCAGACGTAAAATCCCGCTCAGGCTCAAATCCTGTCCCAGGCTTAGGCCAGCAGGGTTTCCCTGATGGAAATGGGATAGCTGAAGCGGTACGGCTCCTGTCATGGATTGTGGCCTGAGCCCTCCCAGCAGACACCAGCCGCCATCCGCTAGGACCGGATGTTGTCCGGGATGTAAATTTTCCCAATGCCAATTTGCCCCTAAGCTTAGATGGCCGGAAAGGCGGATGCTGCCCGTTTTTTCCTGGACTAAATGACCTTGACAAGCCAGGTGTCCCCCTGCCTGTATATGGACCCTGCCCTCACTGACGGTCATGGAACCCTGACCAAATGAAAGGAGCGAGCAACTGACGCCCAGCCACAAGCAGCACCAAAACTTTTGATATGTGATTGCGATCCGGTAACCCATCTAAATTACTTTTTCCAATCTTAGGAAGACCTTAAGCTTACCACTGCCCCAATTGCTGCTGCCTATGTAGAGAGACTGAGGTTGGCTGCTGGAAAATATCGTTTTCAACAGATTTGCTTCCAGGATTTCCCCCTGGCCCAGGTTCAGATCATTCACCACATCGTTGGCCAGGAAATAGGTGCCAATTCTAAGCCCACTGATGGACCCTTGGCCGTGTTCCTCCAAAATCAAACTACTGATTCGGTACCCTGCTGGCACTTCCAAGGTGAGTTTTTGGTTACTCTGGATATAGGTTTGATTGACCAGGAGAATGAGATTATCTACGTAGGACTTGACTGCCTTCTCGGTGGGGACGGCTCCATCAGAGGCCTGAGACAATGCCGTGTCATCGGAAATTCTGTCTACTCCTGGTCCTTGCGCCAGGAGGAGGGGCTGGTCAAGTTCAAGTTGTCCGTTTTCATTGGGGTAAAAGGCCTCCCGAGCGGAAGTTTGTATCCAAACGCCTTGGTGGAAGATCAAGCTGACCACCTCATCTTCCTGCAAGGTAAGGTCGTGGCCCTGAGACAGCCTCACGGTCGCACCGGTATTGACATGGTACCCATGCTTGAGGGTAACCGGAAAGCTGGCACTCCCTCCTTTGAGCACCAGTTGATAGCCATTAGGATAAGACTTTTGTTGGTTAAGCAGGCGGGCAATCGAGATGTGCAGGGCAGGAGCGTTTTTGCCTGAAATCGTTAAGATAGCTTTACCGCTGGCAGAAAAAGGCGGTTCCAACACCTCGTTGGAGGATAGGGAAAGCGTCCTTTCGGGCACCGCATTGGCCTTGTCCTCAACTTGCATGTATTGATAAGGATCACCCAGGCAAATGCCAATGGTATCACCCGTACATACTTTGTCTGCATCAAAATCACATTGGGAGAAATAAGCCTGACCAGCATCCTTCCGGTTAGGTACCAGGATATGATATCCATTCTCACTACCGGAGTTGACAAACTGGCAATTGGAAAAATAGGAATCCCCGGCATCAATGATCCCGACTGCTGCGTAATCGCCAGGCACATATTTGGCAAACATCAGGGCCGTAGAGCCCCCACCGCTTCGAGTCGCTTCAAAATAGGTATTGTAGGCTTCATAGGTAGATTCTGTTCTGACGTAGGCAGCAGAGTTCCAGCCTTTTACCACACAATTGTAAAGGATGGCTTTAGCGGCATTGCCCAGGCCGATGCCATAGTTATAGGTGCCGATAATGGTGCAATAGTAAAAATGTGCTGTCCCTGTATATCCAGAGGGCTGCCCCTGGTTGTTGATCTGGCCTTCTGGCATGTGTACTCCCCAGAGTCCTTCGAAGTGACAATTGAAAAACTTGCTGTCCATCACATCCGCCCCAAACTCCCCGTCAAAGGTACAGGAGGTAAAAGTGGCGTTGGGACTCCATGTCAGGGTTCCCAGGCTATGCAGGCTTTGATCGGTAACCGTAAACGTGCAATTCAGAAAACTGGAATTACTCTGGGCGGGAGCCGGAGCATGCTCAAAGCCCGTGAATATGCAGTCCCAGGCATGGATGTCCATCCCCTGGTTCTTGAGGCCATCGGAGCCTATGCCGTTGTCGGCATGATGAAACTGTAGCCCCTTCAATTTTAAGGGAGCACTTACTTCAATAACTGGCTTGCCCGATTCAAAGCCAACGATGCTGGCCTGGTGGGAAAAACTCATGAGCTGAGTTGGCGAAGTGATGGACAGATGGGCTCTGTATTGCCCGTCAGGGAAGAACCAGCTGTCACCCGGATAGGCAGCCAATAAGCTATTGAGGGTATCACTTAGGTCCTGCTGGGTATTCGGAAAAATCCCAAAATCGGCTACCGATTTGTACAGCGATTGACCGGTAACAGAAATCGGTGGAGGGCTAATATCCGGAGTCACGGCTTGCCAATCCTGCCCGTCCCAAAACCAGAATCCTGCCAGGTCTGTATCGAATATGAGTAGGGAAATTTCCTGACTATCAGGTTGAAAGGCCAGCCTTTCCGCTGTAGTCATGCGGGGTAGGAGTAAGCCTTTATCATGTGATCCGCTGTGGAGATCTAATAAGGCATGTGGATGATTGGATTGATATGCTGAATCATCCGATATAGATACTACCTGTCCCGAGATAATACCTGACATCCACACGACGAACATGCCCGTGAACCAAAGTCTTCTTTGGTTTAGAGCCCTAGTTTTTGGTAACTGCAACTTAGTTTCCTTTGTTGGTCTGTAATTGTGGAATAAATTTATTTATGGACTTTACAATAAGGAAACTAAAAGTAAAATATTTGTAACATGTGTTTAATAAAAAAAATAGTGCCTTCACGGGGAAGGCACTATAAAAGGAACACACATTAAGAACTCTATATAGTAAAAAGACTATGTATAGCCCTAAAGGTTTTCGATTATGGCACTTTTTTTTCAGATTCTTTAATAATCTTGAAAAAGTGTCCTATTTCCGCCGATTTGGGGAAGTTTTTCGGGATTTAGCAGGGGCTCTTTTTGCTGGCGGGGTGGTTTTCTCCGGCGTAGAAAGGGGGAGTTCAGGTTCTTGACTGGAACCCAGGTACATAAAGTAAGCTCCCAACAGAACGAAAGGGATACTCAGCCATTGGCCGAGGGTGAGGGTATCCAGGAAGGAAGCCTGAAAGTCTGCTTGTTCAATTTTTACAAATTCGATGAGGAAGCGGGAGCCAAATACCAGGATCAGGAAAAGCCCCGTTAAAAATCCCCTTTTCTGTCGGAGTTGGGTTTTGAAGAACAAATAACCCAGGAAAAAGAAAGTACCCAGGTATCCCAGCGCCTCATATAGCTGGGCGGGATGACGGGGAGGAGCATCTGCTCCATCTACCTGTACGAATTCGAAAGCCCAGGCAACCGTGGTTTCGACCCCCAGAATCTCCGAATTCATGAGGTTTCCTAACCTGATGAAACAGGACGCGAGGGCAACGGCAACGATCAAACGGTCGGTAATCCACAAAAAGGGCTTTTTGCTCACCCTTCTCGACCAGAGCCAAAGAGCCAAGAGCACTCCTACGGTTCCACCATGGCTTGCCAGTCCCCCTTTCCAGGTCATGAAGATTTCCAGCGGGTTTTGGAGATAGTAGGATGGATTGTAGAAGAGGACATGCCCTAGGCGAGCGCCAATGACGGTTCCCAGGACCAGGTACAGCAATAAACTTTCCAGCCAATCCTGATTCAGGTTTTCCTGGCGGAAGATATACCGGACGATGAAGTATCCCACAAAGAATCCCCCAGCAAAGAGGAATTGATACCATCTCATGGCGAAACTGCCAATAGAAAAGATCTCGGGACTTACGTCCCAGGTTATATAAAGCAGGTCAAGCAAAACTTACTGGGGTTTGTGTTCGTTCAAAGATGGGATAAAGCTCGGCAAGTACCAAACTCCCCCGATATTTTTACGTAAAGGTGGTAGTTGTCAGACATGCCCGCAAGCCCTAACTTTGCTAAATGTGAAATGGACCTCAATTCGCACCTATCCCATGAACCATCTACGTGTAATTATCCTTGTCTGTTTGTCTTTGCCCATGAGCTTGATCGGGCAAGAAAGCACTACCTTGATTACCTGGGACGATTTGATGGATGTCTCATACACCACCATTTTTGATGAAGAGGCTGGATATGTCTATATGAAACCTACTTATGGACAAAACCTCCAGGAACTCAATGGAAAGCGCATTACCATCAAAGGCTACGTCCTGCCGATGGATACTGAAGGTACCCTTTATGCATTGTCGGCATTTCCCTACACCTCTTGCTTCTTCTGTGGAGGAGGAACCCGTGAGTCGGTAGTTGAATTATGGTTGTCAGATTTAGATAAGCGGTTTAAATTGGATGAAGTGCTGACTTTTGAGGGTGAATTGTATCTAAATGAGGAGCAGCACGGCCTAAATTACATCCTCAAAGAAGCTCGTCCCAAAGAATAAGGCTTGCCCTTAGAACGGACACGACCCATTATGGCAAAAGGACTGATTCCCAGTAGAGACCGACTCCACGAGATTATTTTCGAAGCGGACACCCCCGCTGGCAAGGCCTTCGATGTGGCCCTGTTATGGGTAATCATTTTGAGCCTGGTGCTGGTCATGCTTGAGTCTGTCGAAGAACTCAACCAACGCTTCGGGACAGTCTTCTTCGTCCTGGAATGGATCATTACGGTCCTTTTCTCCATTGAATATGCCCTCCGAATTTACGTGGTCACCAAACCCTTAAAGTATGTGACCAGCTTTTATGGGATCGTGGACCTACTGTCCATTTTGCCTTCTTATCTAAGCCTGGTGTTCGATGGTACCCACTATCTCAGCACTATCCGTGCCTTGCGATTGCTGCGGGTATTCAGGGTGTTGAAGCTGGCCAGCTTTATGAAAGAATCCACCATTTTGGTCACCGCCCTGCGAGCCAGCCGGGACAAAATAACCGTCTTCCTGGTAGCCGTGCTGACCGTGGTGATGATTATTGGTTCTATGATGTACTGGATAGAAGGAGGAGCCAATTCGGGTTTTACTTCCATCCCTCGCAGCATGTATTGGGCGATTGTGACCATTACCACGGTGGGCTATGGGGATATTGCCCCTGCCACAGACCTGGGCCAGTTTCTTTCTGCCATTCTGATGGTCATGGGTTATGGGGTGATCGCAGTTCCTACGGGGATTATCGGTGCGGAAATCTCTCAGGCGGACCGCAAATCCCGGGAAAAACTCAATACCATCTCTTGCCAGGCCTGTTCCCGCGAAGGCCACGACAATGATGCGGTTCACTGCAAATACTGTGGGGAAGTCCTTTAAGACTCCGAAAGGGTAGGGGGGGAGGACCATTCATCCGCCTCAGGGGGAATGATACCAGGGCCCTCTCCGTTCAACTTGTCCAGGGCACTTTCTTGAAGACCGTTGGTGGCCGGTCTTTCCTCTTCTGCCTGATACGCAGGCGTATCGACATTTTCTCCTTCCAAGATAATTTCCGCCACGCTGGGGAGGTCTATTTCCGGGGCAGGTAGGCTGAAGAAAAAGGTCGTCCCTTTCCCTACATTGGAGGTGAACCAAAGTCTTCCATTGTGGTTGGCCACAATTTTTTTACTTACGGCTAACCCCATACCCAACCCAAAGGCATCAATCTGAGAATCACGACGGAAGATTTGAAAAATCTTGTCGTACTCATCTCGCCGTATGCCTATGCCATTGTCCTCAACCGCGAAAATGTATTCGTTCCTTTCAGGATTAAGGCTAAAAGAAATATGGATGATGGGGGCATCTTCTCCCCGATACTTAATGGCGTTTTCAATCAGGTTCCGAAAGAGCCTGAGCATCTGAATTCGGTCCGCTTCCAGGTTTGGTAACTCCTCGAAGAGGATTTTCGCATTGTTACTGGCCATATGACTCACCAGGCTTCCCTCAACTTCCCGAATGATTTCGTTAAAATCGACCTCCTGCATGTGCATGTTTTTGGCATTGGCAGAGGAGTACACCAGCAAGGCGTCTAGCAAATTGCTCATTTGCTGGGTCTGAGATTCGATTTTCTGAAAATACTCATCAGAAAGTGGGTCAGGCTTCAGCTGCAACTGGCGGAGAATATCTGCAGACTCATTGATCAGGTCAATCGGTGCCCTAAGGTCAGAAGAGGCCATTTCGGCAAATTGCTCCAGATTGGCATTTTTGATCGCTAACTCCTGGTTGGTGTACGTAATGGTCTGGGAATAATTGTCCAGGGCAAGTTCCGCTTCTTTTTTGGCCGTGATATCAGAAAGGATGGTGATATTTCCGATTACATCCCCTTCTTCGTTGTAGGTGGGAGAAGCACTGGCTGAAACCCAAAGGATAGAGCGGTCTTTTCGGATCACCCGGATTTCATATCTTTCAGACTGTCCTTGCAAGTTATTGGCGAAGCGTCTTTGGATGAGGGTTTGGTCCTCCTTGGGAATAAGTTCATCCAATTGGAAGGGCCCCATGAGCGCTTCTCTGGAATAGCCCGTCATCCGACAAAGTTCTTCGTTCACCATGGTTACCACCCCCCGGGTGCTCATCTGCATGACCCCTTCGTTCAGGTTTTCAATCAAGCGTTGATAGCCCAGATCATGGTTCACGAGGGTTTCCAGCCGGTTGATCCGGTAGGCACCGATGAAATAAACGGCCACCCCTACGATGCCAAATCGAATCAGGTAAGTCTCCGCTCCTGGATCGGCATTAGGGGTCAAAAAGTACACCATAGCCAATAAAATGGCAGCCGTTACCAGATAAAGCAGGAGGTGAATGCGGTTTACGATCAGAAAGGAAGAAAGGAGGACGAAAATGGAAAATTGGGCGTTGCCTAATTCGTTAAAGCTGTAAACGTGGGTGATGTACAGCAGGTCGAAAATGAACAAGCCAAAGAAGACCAGGATAAAAGGATAAATATTTTCTTGTACGGAAGGGAGGACATAACTCAGCCCAATGATCAGGACTGCATAGGTTACGATGGCTGCCGCAGAAATGTTGGTGATGGGATCCGTATCAAAACCTACCGGTCCCAGGAGGCGAACGGCTATTAACAGCAGCGGAGCCAGTGCGAGAAGGATTCGCCCGGGTTGTAGTTTAAAGAAAAAATGAGAGAGCAAGTTCTGAGACTGCGGTCTATCCATCCCTACGCTGCTTCTTTGATGCAAGGTAACGCAAAAAGCGCCTTAATTCAAGGTTATATGAGGAGAATTGCATGTGATTCGTGCCGCTTAGACATTAATGATCCCTGTCTCGCGGAGCAGGATCAGGCCCCCTACGGCAGCAGCCACCAGGAGAACAACCAGGGCAATTCGCCAGAAGGATAGAGGCTTTTTTCCGGCGATTTTACCCGTCTGTCCATTGACTAGAAATTGAAAAACCTTGTTTTTGTAACGATAGCCTGCCACCCAAACCGGGAGGAGTAAGTGCTTGAAAGTATGTTGATTTTTTTCGGTATTAATTTTCAAAAAGCGGTAGGTATCTCCCGGAATCTGGCGAATACAGGCCGCCCGGATATGTTGATCCATGATGCTATCCGCCGTGTCATACCCTTGCCGCAGGTCTCGCTGATATATCTCGGCTTCCCATCCCAGTAAATAGCGACTATCATAATTTACCACCTCTTCCAGGGCAAAAGGATAGATTCTTTCCACCATCTGTTGTTCTACGCCATGAGAGGCCGAAACCAACACATCGTCAAAAAATTGTTCATGGTATCCTCTGGCAGGTTGCCACCTTACTTTTCGTACTGTACGGACCTGGGTGTTTCCATTGGCGTCCCGGAATCGCTCCTGCACATAGTAGTAAAAGCCCGCATCCGCTCGCCATTGGGATTGGGTAAAAGCATCGAACGTCCAAAAGGGAATGTATACACCTTTGATGTTGTCGATCTTGGCGAATTTTTTGAGATTTCCCGGATGAAACCAGCCTCTTCCCAGCCACTTCTTAAATTTTCCTGCTACTTCCTCCTTAGGCACGGTAAAGGGTAACACGCCAGCAGGTTGGATCACCCGTTGGCTGACCGCGGCTTCATTTACATTTTCGGAACCACAAAAGGGACAGCTAAAGGTCGGTAGGTCTTTAGGAACGCTGGTATCCGCCCCACAACTGTTACAGTGAAAAGTGGTGGATTGGATGGCCAAACCCCGTGGGATATTGTCCTCAGAATAGGATTCAGATAAGGGACGTTCGATAATCCCATCCTGCCCTTTGGGTAATGGCTTATTATAGCCACAATACTCACAATAGAGTGATTGGGTTTTGGCGGAGAAGGCTACTTCTGGTGAGCCGCAATTAGGACATTTAATGTTGAGGGATGGGGTCTGGGACTCGGTCATGCTAGCCTCCGATGGGATTTGGTTCTTTCTATCAAATATACGCGAAAAAGTCTAATTCTATTTTATTGAAAAAGCCGATTGATCGGTATATTTATTTACGAAAACAACTACTTCAAGCCTGTTTCCATGTTCTCCAACCTCCTCCCGTTCCTAAGAAAAAATTGGATTCTGGGTGCTGTCTTATGGATGGCAGGATTGACCACGCAAATCAACTGGGCTATCTCCACGGGTCTATATGAAGATCTGACCATACGCCTGTTGCTGGCTACGCTGCTGAGCCTGATCATCTGGCCGCTTTACGCCTGGGGGATCAGCAAATGGGTGGGAGGGCATGAAACTGATCAGGCTGATAAGCAGGCCTTGATCAATCGTATGCATTTCCCTTTTCTGGGCATTGTGCTGATTCTTTTCACCAGGGAAGATTGGATGATTGTATTCCTGATCCTCACTGCTGTCATGACCATTTGGTTAGTGGACCGGGAGAAAAAAGCCACAGACGCGGCTCAACAGCCCATTTCCAACAGGTTTTTGCTGCAGTTTCTATTGATGGGCGCTGGTTTGATGATGCTTCTCAATGCCGCCTGGCTAAGTGATGATGCCTATATCACTTTTAGGACCATCGATAATTTCTGGCATGGGTATGGCCTTCGGTGGAACGTGGCCGAAAGGGTTCAGTCATTTACCCATCCCCTCTGGATGATGTTGATGGCCGCTGCCCATGGCCTGACGGGTGAGTGGTTTCTGACGGTGATTTTGGTGTCAGTGGGCATCAGCTTCCTCAGTCTACATTTATTGAGAAAGCACCTTGCGGCCAACCTGTGGACCGGGGTTTTTCTCTTAATTGCCCTGCTTTCCTCAAAAGCCTTCGTAGACTATTGTTGTTCCGGCTTGGAGAATCCACTTAGCTATCTGTTGATGGTGGGATTTGCCATGGTTTTTTTTAGAAAAGCTGTTAGTAAAAAAAGCTTACTGACCCTGTGTCTGCTGGTGGCACTGGCTGCTGTCAATCGGCTGGATACCATGCTGCTTTATCTGGTGCCCCTGACTTATGCTATATATCGCTACTGGCAGGAACTTCGACCCCGGCTGCTGGATTTGGTAGGCTTGCTTGCATTGGGCTTCTTGCCGCTGATGGCCTGGGAGGTGTTTTCGCTGGTTTATTATGGGTTTATCTTTCCCAATACCTATTACGCGAAGGTCCATACGGGCATTCCCGGTAGTTTATACCTAAAGCAGGGAATCGTGTATTTTTTCGATAGCCTTCGAAGAGACCCCCTTACGCTTGTTTTGATCTTTACTGCTGCCATCCTGGCCTTACGCACCCGCCAGGCAAAGCAGATTTCTCTGATGATAGGGGTGATGATGTACATGATGTATATCCTGTCGATCGGCGGCGGCTTTATGAGTGGACGTTTTTTTGCGGTCCCCATCCTGGTGGCGGCGATTGTCCTCAGCCAGCAATCCTTGAAAGCGGCTTATGGCCTGGGACTAGCTGGCTTGGCGGTGTGCATCAGTTTCCTGGGCCTTAATCCCACCTGGATGTACGGAACCTATCTACCAGGGACCAAAGGGCATACCATCGTGGGAATCAATGAGACCGGAGTATTGGATGAACGCGTTTTTTACCTAAATCAGGGGGTGCTGAGCAGATTCAGCGTAGAAAATCCCCATCCTGGATTTGAGGATATGGAAGCTGAGAAACCCACAGAAAAGGTGCTGGGAAGAGGCATGGTGGGAAGAGAACCCTTCTGGTTGGGGCCGGAATATTATGTGATTGACTATTGGGCACTCACTGATCCTTTACTGGCTCGCCTGCCCACCCTCAGTGTACATCACTGGCGAATCGGACATTTTGAACGGGCCTTACCAGAAGGCTATGTGTACAGCCTGTGGGAAGACAACAATCAGTTCTGCGACCCCGACTTAAAGGAATTATATGCCAGGCTGAAAATCGTGACCCAGGGAGATATTTGGTCTTGGGAGCGCTTTGGGGAAATTTGGAAATTTAATACGGGGCAGTATAACCACCTTATGAAGGGTGAACAGTGGTAAGGGGATTCAGGAATCTCCTAGCAGGCTTTTGGAAATCTGCGTCCACTCAGCTTTGAGGGAGCCATTGAACACTTGCTTCTGAGCCCGGTTGTACCAGTATTTAGCGTTCCACTCATCTCCTTCCCAACGGTGTAAGTAAGCGTGGACCCAGGCTCCGCCGCCTTCTTCCTGCGCATCAGCTAATTCATGAGCTTTATACCAGTCATTTTTTCCGGCATACCATAAGGCTTGCAAGGGAAGGCTGAGGCCATCTGGTGGTCTAAGGTTCTCCAGGCTGGCTTCAAACTTTTCATATGAAAGTGAACGCGGCATAGCTCATGTTGGTTAGGAAGGGCGCTTTCCGGACTTTCAACGAAGTATCAAAAAATACTGCTTTCGGGATATGTTAAAGTTGCAGGCTTTATCGCTAAAAAGCAAGGGCTTGCTGAGGGCTGAAATCCTGATAATCAGCCATGAATTTCTGAATATGGGGCAGGTGGCTAAATTCCTCGGGATGATGGGTAGTGGTTAAAATGACGGCTTTTGCCCCACCTCTTCTGGCGGCTTCCGCTCCGGTAGGACTATCTTCAAACACCAGACAATCTGACAAATTCAACTGCATAGATTCAGCAGCCAGCTCAAAGACCTGCGGGTCAGGTTTCCCTCGACTGACATCTCCGGCATGGAAAACCCCAGCGAAGTAATCCCGAATGCCCAATTGGTCTACCACAAAGTTGGCATTGTCTGGCGGAGCAGCCGTACCGATGGCCATGGGAATACCGGCAGCACGCGCTTCCTCCAAAAAGGCTTGCAGACCTGGCATGAGTTGGAGCTGGGGCGCAAAAATCCTGCGATAGGCAGCTTCCTTTTCCTGGGAAATTTGTACCCGTTGCTCAGGCGTGAACCGATCTCCGAATAAGCGCTCAAGGATCTCCACGTTTACGCCGTGGATTTTTTCCATGACTTCTTCCAGGCTCATGTCTATCCCCAGCTCGGCTAGCTTTTGCTGCCACGCCCGATGATGGATCATCATATTGTCAATCATGGTGCCGTCCAGATCAAACACAAAGCCTTTGATACGCATAGCTCGAGAGAGTTAGGTGGTTGAGGGCGGCAAGAAAAGGCAGATTTGGGTTGAATGCAAGTTCCTCAGGTTAAGGGGATGTTACCCTTTTGGAACCAAAGGGTACTAAGAACGAATCCACACAATTAAGACCTATGAATGTTACCAGCCTATTTACCGCCTTGCTGTTAAGCCTTAGTGGCCTGTCTCTATTTGGCCAGAACCCCAATATTCGTCAGATCGACCCTCAAACCCAGTCCATCCGCATGCAGGTCGACGGTTTTGACCGCCAATTTATCATCCATCTCCCTCCGGCTTACCAAAGCCAGCCTCAAGCGACCTTTCCGGTAGTCTTTATGTTTCATGGAGGCGGAGGAACCGGACAAAAGTTCTTCAACATTTCTCATTGGAAAGAAACCGGCGACCGTGAGGGCTTCATTACCGTATTTCCCACTGCTCTGAAAAAATGCCTGAACAAGTCAGATGGCCCTAGCCGGAAAAACTATTGGATGACCACCGAAAAACTCAACATCCTTTGTCCCGGAGAAACCCCTCACGATGACGTGCGCTTTGTTCGTGAAATGTTGGCTTACCTCCAGAGTAACCTCCGGGTTAATTCTCAAAAGATTTATGCCAGCGGTTTTTCCAATGGCATGGGCTTTATCCTCAGTAAGTTGCTGGTGGAAATGTCCGATACCTTCGCGGCCTTCGGAGGAGCAGGGAGTCTGCTGCAAACCTCGGCCGGTCCGATCAATGATGCTGCCCCGCTTTTTGTCATGCTGGGAGAAAAAGACGATCGCTTTACCGTACATGCCGGGGTAGCTAGTCTGCCGGCCACGGAAGCAGCATTGGAAGCTAACGTATTCATGAAAAGTGCCCAGGAAGTGCTCCTGGAAATGGAGCAGTTGGCCACCACCTATCAAGTCCGGGAGCGGCCCCGGTATTTGCAGTATCGCTTCCCCACACCGGTAGGTTCCGGCGCGCCCGAGATGCGTTTTGCTGTCCTCAAGGGGATCGGTCATGCCTTCCCCAGTGGCAAGCCTCAACACAACGGCATCATTGCTGCCGATGTGCTATGGAATTTTTTCAACGCTTATTAGAAGACCGACCCCTCTTAGAAAGCCGGGTGCGATCATCAAGGTCGCATCCGGCTTTTTGCAAGCATTTTTTAGGGCATTTTTGTAAGTTTTGCGCAAACCGCTAACCTATTTCCCTATGAAAAAGCTGCTCCTTCCTCTGATTGGCTGCCTGATATGGGGCCTTTGGGCTTGTCAGTCTTCCGCTCCTGCCACCGCCATCGAAGCTGCTGAGTGGCCTGCCTGGGAAGAATCTGAGTTGCAAGCCTGGGATTCAGAAGGCTTGAACCGCTTGCAGCGCTATGTAGTCGATAGCACGGTCTTCACCGGGATCATGATTGTTCAGGGCGGCAAGGTCGTGGGAGACTATGGGAACATTGAGGAAAATAGCTATATCGCTTCCTGTCGGAAAAGTGTGCTGGCTATGCTTTATGGCCCCTATGTAAAAGATGGCACCATAGACCTGAGCCTGAGCCTGGAGGAATTGGGCATTGATGATGTGGGAGGCCTGTTGGAAATTGAAAAACGGGCCACCATCAAGGACCTGATTGCCGCGCGCTCCGGCGTGTACCACCCCGCCAGCAATGGGGGAGATTTTCTGGACCAGGCACCTGAAAGAGGCTCACAAGAGCCGGGTGCTTATTGGCTGTACAGCAACTGGGACTTCAATGCTGCCGGGTTCATTTTTGAGAAACTGACCGGCAAAAACATCTACGACGAAGTGGAACGCCAATTGGCGATCCCCTTGGGCATGCAGGACTGGGAGCGAGACCTTCAGCGCAAAAGTGGCGATACCACCCGCTCTTTCTATCGGGCTTACCATATGTGGTTTTCCGTTCGGGACCTGGCCCGGATTGGCCAATTGATGCTGCAAAAAGGCTCCTGGCAAGGCGAGCAATTGTACGACCCTGCCTGGATAGCGGAAATGGTGGCCCCTTTGACCAGCTCTCAGGAAATCCTGGACAATGTACCGGGCTTTGGTCGCGTGGGCTATCGGTTTGGATATGGGTATATGTGGTGGCTGTGGGATGAACCTGATATACCCCAGCTAAATGGGGCGTATTCCGCTTTAGGGGCTATGGGCCAAAGCATCACCGTATACCCCGCCATTGATGCGGTGGTAGCCTTAAAAACCAACAGCCTCTACGGCCGTAGGAACAGTGGACATCAAAGAGCCAGGGTATTGGCCCTGGTGGCCCAGGCTTATCGTCAACCCTAACGGAACAGGATTGGATTTTATACTGAGTACCCCCCGATTGCGCCTTCACCCCTTTTTACCCCATGAGGATGCCTTGTTTTGGGAAATCAACACCGAGCCTTCGGTGCGGGAATACCTTTGGGATGGGGAAGAAATTCCCCGCAGCCTCGCCCGGGAGATCATGGAGAAAAATGCTCACCACCTGAAGCATGATAAATGGGGCTTGTGGATCATATTGGACAAAAGAGAAGAACGATTGTTGGGATACACAGGCCTTTGGCCTTTTTTTGACCCAAATCAACCAGAATTACTCTACGCATTGTTGCCGGAAGCGACCGGACAGGGGTATGCCACGGAGGCGGCCCGGGCCGTTATTTCCTATGCCTTTGAAAAGCTGGGGTTCTCCTACGTTGCCGCGAGCATGGATAGTCCGCATCAGGCTTCTCGATCCGTTTGCCTTCGGCTGGGGATGGATGACATTGGAGAAAAAATCATGGACGGCAAGCCAACAACTTTTTTTAGATTGGATGCCCCCGCTTAACTTTGGGCTATGATCACCATTCCTCATCGTATTCTCCAGGAAGATTTTGTAGATGTCATATATCAGGGGTCTGACCTGATCATGCTGCGCAAAGAACTGGATTCTCCCTTGCACGAAAGGCCCAGTTTTGTCTCTATGCATGCGCTATCGGTGGTGGGACAGGGTACCCAACGCATTCAGGCCCTGGACGGAGATTTTGTGATGATTCCAACCGGAAATTTTGGGCTGGTTAAAAAAGGCTTGTACACAGTGACCGATCTGCTGGCCGATGAACAGCGCTTTAGTTCCGTGCATTTTTTCTTCGGGGAGCGCTTACTGGAAAAACTCTTGCAAGCCGCTGAGAAAAGCACGAGATCGGAGCGGCCCTCCTCCTTCTTCCAGGCAAGCTCTCCTGCTTACTGGCCAACTTTTTTGCAAAGCCTACTCGACCTCCGTCAATCTAATCTCGGCAAAAGCCCCTTGTTGTTTGAGATCAAATTCATGGAATGGATGGCCGTGCTGATCACCACCTACCCGGACCTGCTGGCCACCCTCCATAGCTGGAAGACGCGCCCTGCTCCCAATCTCAAGTCCTTTATGGAGCAGCATTTTGACAAGCCTTTAACGGTCGAGGATTATGCCTATATGACGGGGCGGAGCGTGGCGACTTTCCGTCGGGAATTCAAGTCTCGCTTTGGTACCTCCCCTCGAAAGTGGATCATCCGGCAGCGCCTGGAAAAAGCCCGGGAACTGCTCTTCAAACCCGAGACCCGTGTAGCCGATGTGGCGGGACAGGTAGGGTATGAAAATACCTCTCACTTTATCCTGGCTTACAAAAAGGCCTATGGTCATACCCCCGGCCAGGGTAAGGCCATGCGATAAGTTAACCTTTTTCTTTTTTTCTGATCGAAAATCGGGATTTTGATTGAAAACCGGGATTAACCTTCGCAGCGGAAGGCTACTTTTGAAGCATACAAATCAAATCATTATGCAAAAAGTCGCTTTTCTCGGTCTGGGCATCATGGGGAGCCGCATGGCCCATAACCTTCTCAAACTGGAGGTTGAACTCACGGTATGGAATCGCTCCGATGGCCCTGTCCAAGAATTTTCAGATACGAAGGCACGCATGGCTTCCACGGTTGCTGAAGCCGTAGCAGAGGCAGAGGTGGTCATCTCCATGTTGGCCCATCCTCAAGCCGTAGAGGCCGTGATGTGTGGCGAAAAGGGAGGTTTGGCTGCGATGAAACAAGGCGCGATCTGGATGGATTGTTCAACGGTAGACCCTGCTTTTACCCGTGCCTCTTTTGAGCAAGCGCGTTCCGCCGGCCTGCGCTTCGTGGGGGCTCCCGTAGCCGGAACCTTGCCTCAGGCAGCTGCGGCGCAACTGGTGTTTTTTGCCGGAGGCGGAGAAGCGGAAATAGCCCAAGTCCGTCCGCTGATGGAAGCCATGGGCAGTAAAGTCATGCATTTGGGCCCGGAGGACCAAGGTAGCGCCTTTAAGATGTTGGTCAATGCCATGTTGGCCCAGAACATGGTGATTTTTTCCGAAGCAGTATTGTTAGGGGAAAAACTGGGACTGGACAAAAACTTCCTGTTGGATACGCTTCCTAAGCTAAAGGTAGCCGCGCCTTTTACCCAGTTCAAAGCGGAGATGATGCGAGAAGGTACGTATGAGGTGCAGTTTCCGCTGGAACTGATGCACAAAGACCTTCATCTGGCCAGCTTGGCCGCTTATGAACAAGGGCAAGCCCTGATTCTGGCCAATGCCACCAAGGAAATCTTTGCCCAGGCCAAACAAGCAGGCCTGGGAAGGCTGGATTTTGCAGCGGTGCATGCCTTCCTGGAAGGAAAAGCATAACCCTTTTTTTCTACGGATCGTATGCCCAGCTAGCACAATTAAATTAGCAAAACCATGATCCGTCCCTTGAATGAACATGACCTGGAAGAATTCGTCCGTCTGCGGATGGAGGGCCTCCGTCGGTATCCCTGGGCCTTTGGTGCCTCAGTGGAAGATGGCATAGACCGCGAGAAAACCACCAAAGACCTGGCTGCCAAAAATGCAGAGAATTTCATTTTGGGATTTTTTGAAGGCAGTCAGATGCTGGGCATGATTGGCTTTATCCGCCTGAAAAGAACCAAACTGATGCACCGCGGCTTTATCTGGGGCATGTATGTAGATCCTGCTCATCAGGGCAAAGGCATCGGGCGAGCCCTCATGCAGGCTTGCCTGGATAAGGCCCGGCAGATTGAAGGATTGAGGCTTATCGCCATTTCCGTGATGGAACCTCAGGAAGCGGCCTGGCATTTATACAAGGCTTTTGGCTTTGAGGAAGAGGGTCGGATGAAAAATGCCTTACAGGTGCAGGGCGAATATGCCGACGAAATCATGCTCAGTTTGTGGTGGGGAGAATAAGGCCCTTATCTTTGGGCTAAATCCCCCTACGATGAATCGTTTTTTACTGGCCGTATTTTTTATAAGCCTGTTTGGCTGCCGACAGGAATCTACCCATACCCAGGCCCCTGCCTTGCAGGCATACTTCCACACCAAGGCCCGCGAAACGGTCTTGATCAGTGCTCATCGTGGTGGAAAGGCCTATCCTGGCTGGCCAGAAAACTGTCTGGAAACCATGGAATATGTGCGGCAGTCGGTGCCTGAGGCTTTATTCGAAGTGGATGTAGCCCAATCCTCCGACGGCGTATTTTTTCTGATGCATGACAACAGCCTCGACCGCACCACCAATGGGCAAGGTGATCTGTCTGCCTATAAGTGGGATGACCTGCAAAAGTTACAATTGAAGGACGATTTGGGTGCTCTGACGGCTTATGGCATTCCGACCCTTGAGGCGGTGTTGGACTGGGCGCAGGAACACGGCAACATCCTCACCCTGGATATCAAACGCTCTGTAGACGCTGGAGAAGTGCTGGATTTTGTGGACAAAAAGGGCATGCTTGGCCAGGTTGTGATGATTACCTACTCCTATGAAGCAGCCCAAAAACTCTTTCAGCAAAACCCGCTGACGATGCTTTCGGTCAGCATTCGCAACCAAAAGGAACTGGACCGATATCTCCAAACGGGAGAAATGTTGGATAACCTGATCGCTTTTACCGGCACCAACGCCAATGAAGGCAAGGACCAGCTATACGATCGTCTGCATGAGTATGGCATCATGTGTATGCTCGGGACCCTGGGCAACCTGGATCGACGGGCCGCTGCGCGAGGACCCCAAGTGTATCAGGACTTTGTGCGAAGAGGCATCAATGTCCTGGCCACGGATACGCCCCTGGAAGCCTGGGCAGCCGTGAAGGAAATGCCGAAGGAAGCTTTACGCTACTGAGCCTGCTTCTTTTTCTTCCCGAATAAGCCTTTCCAACTGCGTTGGGAGCGCATTTCGCTTACCCCGCTTTCGTTATAGTTTTTGTCCAAAGCGGTAATCACATAATGATACTTCCGGAGGAATCGGGTGTCCTCATCCAGAAAATAAGGTTGATTGGCGGGCAAAACGGCTACTAAAAACTGCGGCGTAGCTACCGGATAATTTTTGCCTTGCCCTTTATACACGGCATAAAAACTCAAGTCCTCGGCCCGGGATTCTGGCGTCCATCGCATGGCAATGCCTTGCGGATCCTGGTCCGTCTCTATCCCGGAGGGGCGAGGCGGAACCTGAGGGTCGATCCAATCATATCTTGGAGGCAGGGCCGGGAAATAATACAGATTATTCCGCAAGGAGTCCGCAAAGCCCAGCGGGTTCTGCTTAAACCATTTCGCACTAAAGAAAATGCTGCCATCCGCTTCCGGAGCTTCCCGGATCATGCGAATCTGAAGGGGCAGCTGCTTCGGATCATCCCAGTTAGGATCGGCATTATTGGCGACTTTATAAGGCGCCTGCCCGATATACAGATGTTTTCCGTAGGTGTGATCCCGCCACCATTCTACCAATATATCAAAGGCTGCAGGCGGGTAGCCAATAGACCAATAAATCTGTGGGGCTACATAGTCAATCCATCCTTCTCGAAGCCATTTTAAAATATCGGCATAGAGGTCGTCATAGCTCGTCTGACCAGCCCGGGTATTGGAGCCATAAGTAGGGTCCATGCTTTGGTTACGCCATACCCCAAAAGGGCTGATCCCGAATTTTACGGATGGCTTGATCGTCAGCAGGCTATCCCGCATGATGCGGATGAATTCATCCACATTGTTCCTCCGCCAATTGTCCCGATTCGGATAGCGATAGCCGAATTGGGCATAAGAGGCATCATCGGGGAACTCCTGGCCGGAGATTTTGTATGGATAAAAATAATCGTCAAAGTGAATCCCATCCAGATCATAGCGACGCAGCACATCGCTGATGACTTGAATGACATAATCCCGGCCTTCCGGGACTCCTGGATCGAAATAGAGGTTTTTTCCGTATTGCACAAACCACTGCGGACGAAGCCGGGTAATATGATTGGGCGCCAGGGGTTTGAGGCTGTCGTAGTCTACAGCTGCCCGATAAGGGTTAAACCAGGCATGAAATTCCATGCCCCGCTTATGACTTTCCTCTATGAAGAACTCCAATGGATCGTAAAAAGGCTGCGGGCCTTTTCCCTGTTCACCCATCAACCATTCAGACCAGGGCTCGAACCGAGAAGCGTAGAAAGCATCCGTTGCAGGACGGACCTGAAAAATCACCGCATTGAGCCCTGCCGCCTTTAACTCGTCCAGCAGCTCGATGGCTTCCTCCTGCTGAGCCGCGGTGGACAGTCCGGCCCTGGAGGGCCAATCAATGTTTTTGACCGTGGCAATCCAGGCTCCCCGAAATTCTCGTTTGGGACCGTAGGTCTGGGCCATACTCAGGGAAAGAAAGAAACTAGCAAGCAGCAATAGGGAGAGAAGGCGGGGCAACATCAATTTGTGTTGGGTTTGTCAATGATTATTAGCCTAAAGGTAATGATTCAGGCAAAAAAGACCGCCCTTTTCCTTGCACAAAAAAAGAGGCCCCCGAAGGGACCTCTTGCACACATCAACTTCTACCTACGAGGGTACCCGGTCTATTCCTGACCGATTTTTACGACTTTTTGAGTCAGTCTGAGTTGGTTTTGTTCGGCCACCACCAGATATACGCCATCCGGTAAGCCTGCCAGGCTGATGCTGCCTTTCCATAGGCCTGCATTCGCTTCAAAGGATTGCTGTCTTACCCGCTTACCCTGGAGGGTGTATACGCCGAGAGATACTTCTCCTGCTTGTGCTTCAGAAATTTCCAGGATGAAACGGTCGGTGGTGGGGTTGGGATATACCTTAAGCGCTGCCAGCTGCACACCTTGGATGGTCCGGCTACTGGGGCCACTGTTGACCACGGTGAACTTCACCAGCAAGGATTGCCCTTTGCCACCTTTCCGATTTTTCTTGGCATAAGGCGTCGCTTTCACTTTATGCTTGCCGTTGGATAAATACACAGGGAAGTAGTCGCCACTCTGGTCTCCGGCAATGGCATAGGGGAAGAAGTTTTCCAGTTTGAACTTGGCTTGGTTGTCCAGACGGAAATTGACACTTCCTACGATGGTGGGGTCGGTATTGGCTCTAATGCTCAGGTTGCATCCCAAAGCACTGATATCTACTACGTCTCCATCCATCAGCGGTCCGATGTCCGTATCGGTATCTGCATTGACCAGGGTAAAGCTGCTCACCTTGCCCCCAAACTTGATGACGGAGAAATTCAGGCTTAATTCCTGACCTTTTACCCCCGCACCTCCAGGATGACTGTAAGGGGTGGCGGTAATGCTATACTGACCGGGTTTGAGTTTGTAGGTGAAAAAATTACCGTTACCGTTGTCTCCTGCCAGGGCAAAAGGGGCGGCATCATCAATGGAGAATTGCGGATCACCTTCAAAGTCAAATACCACGCTTCCCACATTGCTCTGGTTGGTCTCAGCGATGATGTTGATTTTTCGGGTAGGCAGGGTAGAGAGATCTATCACCTCGCCATCCTGCAGGGCACGAATAGCGGTGTCAGCTTTGGCATCGTACAGCACCAGGCTGGTTACCTGGGTCCCGGTTTGAATAGGGGTAGGCGGCAGAACTGTAGGCTGCTGATAGACAATGCGCTTACCGCCGGTTTTTCCAGTACCTTCCCAAGGCATTTGCACATAGGGGAACCAGAAATCGAAGGTGGTATCGTTTTCTTCTACGCCGGTGGAGTAGCCGAGCACATTCAGCAAATCTTGGGTCAAGGGGCTGTTACCCTGACCAGCAGTATAATCATCATACCATAACCCTATGGCTGCCAGGACAATACCGCTCACCGCTTGAAGTTCGATACGGGTTACGTCGTCCTCTAATCTTCGACCATTTGGGAAGCCATCCATGTTGGGGATAAACTCAATATTGGTATTGGCGTAGGTGGGATCGGTCAAGCCCAATACAGCGGCCGTGATCAGCCCATTGGAACTGAAATTGGGATCGGTTCTGGGAGTAATGGGCGTAGCCATGTTCAGGCGTAACATATCTCCTCCATTGGGGAGGAAGTTGTTGATAAAAGGCTTACCTGCGGAAAGTGGATTGTCAGGGGTTTTACCTGTGGCCAGTTGGTAAGGAGCTACATTGGGCACGCCAGTATGAAAGGCTGGCCATAAGTCTACCGAACGGGGCTTGCCCGGACCGGGTAGCAACAGCGTCCCAAATACGGCATCATCTAAGGCCGTTCCGGCCAGAGCAGGATTGCCTTTTAGCGGAAACAAGCCATCATTTCCATTGCCAAAATCAAAGGCCTGTAAGGCATTGCGCTGAACCCGCAGGTCATCAAAAGCGGGTACGGCTCCGCCAAAGAGGGCATCATCCATATAGAGGGCCAGCTCTGGATTGTAGAAGTACTCGAAATGAGCAGGGTTTTCATTGTAAGGCGTACGGCTGTTCCACTCATCTTTGGCACCTATGGGAATGACCGCTTCATTGGTCAAGGGCATGCCCAGACGTGAAACCTGTACCCAATCGCCGGAATACATGGGCGTGCCATCATCGGCCAGGGTGCGGATTTTTTGCCGGCTGGCCGAAGCCCAAACGCCAATCACGAAGTCTCCATCCAGAATGTTGGCGGCCTGGCTCACATCCTTATGGTCCTTTTGCAGGGTGGCAATAGGTACTTGAATGATGATGGCGCTGACATTTAGGCCAGCCACGCCATCAGAAGGCGTCCCATTTTGACGAGGCGCATCTCCCAGGTCAAATATGCCTCCCAGGTCCACAAAGAAAGGGTCATCTACGGGCCCACAGAAGATTTTTTCACCGGTAGATGCGGTTTCAATAGCTTGATTCCAAAGCGACTCATAGGTAGAATTGATGCCTACCGGAGATTCGATGGACCGTGGACCGATGCGGTAGGGGGGCACCATACCAGAAGTCAGAATGGTCTGGAAAGTTGCGCCACCATCCATGCTTCGCTCTACAATGTACTCCTGGATGAGGTTTTCGCCAGAGAGGTAGAGATTGAAAAAAGTGTTGGGTTCCTGAATGGCGGAAGAAAAACTCAGGCGGTAAATGATATCATCCCCAGTGGTGCTGATGTCATTGTCCACGTGAATCTCATAGCGAACATCATCCCCAAAGCGGTAATAATTCGGGCCGCCATGTGGCAATTGCAGGGGCACATAGTTGGCAATCAGGGTTACCGTATTGGGATCATCCGGGCTACGGAAGGCATAAACATCCGTATTGTCAGCCAGGGGATCATTGGCGATCAGGGGAGCTTCCCTGTGGCTGGAGCCAAACACTCCACCCATCGAGAGAATGCTACTCAGTAGGACCAGCGACCAAAGGCGCATGATCGGTTGAATATGGTTCATTATATTGATTTCGTTAATGATCTTAAATAAAGGTTCAAACAGGCATAGCTTAGCCAGGATGCATGCTGGCCATGCATCGTTTAGGCATAGGTTATGGTAAATAAGCTTAGGCTTAGGGTTGTAAGGTTTGGGCGTCGGTCCCTCTCCAGGGAGATTGTACATAGGGGAAGGCGGCCCGGAAAGTGGTGTCGTTTTCTTCTACGCCAGTAGAGTATTGCAAAGCATTGATCAACAGATTAGTAACAGGGGTCGCGTTGGGGTCCTGCGCATCAAAATCATCATACCAAAGCCCAATCGCTGCTAACACCAATCCGCCTACCGCTTGCAATTCAATTCTGGTTACGTCATCCTCTAATCTGCGGCCATTTGGGAAGCCATCCATGTTCGGGATAAATTCCAGGTTGGCATTGGCGTAAGTAGGATCGGTCAAGCCTAAAACGGCTGCCTGTATCAGGCCGAGAGAACTAAAAGCAGGGTCCTGTCGAGAGGTAACGGGCACTGCCATGTTTAGGCGGAGCATATCGCCACCATTTGGCAGGAAGTTGTTGATGAAAGGCTTGCCTGTCGCTAATGGATTGCCATTTTTTC
>JBCBGC010000069.1:0-40820 GCA_038527215.1 Bacteroidota bacterium | reverse complement strand
TTGAATATATCATAATTAATGTCATCCTTTGTTGCATCATTTGCAACACTTAATTGCTTTAATTATGATATATTCAAGAAAGTGGGTGATTTTTTTCGAACTTTTCGCAAAAAAGTAAGAAAATTTAACAATTAGGTAATCACTTCTTGACCCATTTTACGAAGCCACGCTGGCTATTCCCCTGCCATACAGCCAGATACACGCCGGGGGCCAGGTCCTCCACTTCCAGACTGATCGGACCAGCTGAGACCGGTAAATCTACCTTTTTTTCCAACACTACCTCCCCTAATAAGGATAAAATTTGAAGCTGCCCCTTTAAGGGCGTTTTGATGTCTAAGCCGACTTGGATGCGATGGCTGGCGGGATTGGGAAAAACCTGCATACCCAGGGAGGTTTCCAACTCTTCTACCGGCGTAGCGCCACCTTCTCCCTCCTCCACAAAAGCCGAAAGCAGCTTGATATAGGCCCCCTGATAATAGATGGCAGGTTCCGTGATTTCCCAGGAGTCTTCCGGCCAACTGGTATTCCAGTCTTTATAGGATTTCTGGATAGGCTGCCCTTGCGGCGGAGCCAGGTATCCTTGAGAAGGGCTAAAAGAGGGATTGGCGCCTCCGGTCAGGTATCCGGAAGCGGGGCCTTTAGGCGAATTCACCGCGTGATCGAAATCCGTGCCATCTCCAAACCAGCCGTGGTACATTTGGTTGACCGAATTTTCAGCTCCATAATCGCCCATATTGGTTAGAAATACAAAAGCTCCGGGATTGACTCCGTGCAGGTAATGAATATAGCCGGCGGCAGCATCTCGATAATCTACCTGGTTGGTGGTGTCCAGACCATAGACATTCATGCTCATCAGAATGCCGCCTGATTCCGCTTTTACCATATTACTGCCCCAGACATAATTCTGGTCTCCCAGATAGGCACGATAGGCATCGTCTCCATTTTGATAAGCGGGGAGCATGTCGCTATTATTTGCGGTGGCCGAACTGATGGCATTGGCTTGGATATTCTGGACTACGCTGGCCGTGGCATTGGGCAAACGGGTATAATACAGCATCGCGTCCTGGAATACCGGTTCGAAGGGATACCAGTAGGTCCACTGATAAGGCTGAAAGTTAGTGTAGTTATTATCAAAATAATCTCGATAGCTGTTTTGGCCGGTCAACTCGAATAGATACACTGCTGCCGTGGTGCGAACCGCTTCCTGCCAGTAGGCACTTTGCTCGGGCGTAGCACTGGAGAAGCCAGCGTTATCATAGGTAGAAGTAGCAGGATTGGCTACAATCCAATTCCAGGCTTTGATGGCCCGAGCTTCCAGGGTATCTGCATAGGTTTCCAGGCTGGCCTCGCCTACCGATTTCATGACCAGGGCAGCGTGGGCAAAAATACTGCATACGGTGCGGGTAGAAGAAGCCGTGGCCGGTCCATAGAATCGAGGGTTGTTGTCTGCACTGGGAGGGCTGGCCGCAGAAAAATCCGTTACGGAGACTTTTGCCAGGGCACTCCCATCATCCAACTGCATTTTCATCAGCCAATCCAGTTCCCACCTCAGCTCGTCCAACAAGTCTGGAATTCCATTGCCTGATTCAGGTATATTGAAATCATCTCCCCAGATAGCTGGATTACGCTCATAAGCGGCCAGCAGATCATGCATAGGGGAAAAAGTGAAAGTGACATATTTGTTGTAATCCCCGGCATCATACCATCCGCCGGAAAGATCTTTGCTGGTGGCCGCATTGTTGGGATCGGTTACCAACCGGCAATCCAGGTCCTGCCCAGCTCCCAAATGAGACGCACCGTCGGTCCACCGACTATCCGCGTAAGGGGCCTGCTTGGCAAATCCACTTCTTTGATAGAAAAAAGTCCGGACGGCTTCTTTCAAAACAGGCTGATACACCTCTTTTCCAATCTTAAAAACCGGCGAAGAAACCTGGTTTACCGGGTCTTAGAGATAATATTCTCCCGGTGTCTCTAAGGAAGAAAAATCTGCCCACCAGACTTTATCGCCGGATTGGGCGTGGGTATTCCCGCCATTCCAGGCCACCGTAGAAAGGGAAAGGACCACACTTTCATCTGAAGCCTTATGGACTTCATAGGTGGCTGCTGGACTGAAGCTTTCAGCAGCATTATAGCCTTGCTGGGGATCTGAAATGACGGCGATTTTCTTTGCCCCCGGCAAGTAGCCGAATTGATCCACTTTGATGTGCAAGCTGGTGGGAGAAGATTGGGCAGAGGAATGAGGAGAGAGCAGGATGCATAAAGCAAAGGCCAGGAAGGTCCCGACACTCAAGCGTGAAGGATACATGAAAACAGGTGGTTAAAATGAATAAGCAAATGCTGGAGAACGTAGAGGGGGAATACAGATTCGTTTACGTCCGGGCGCTTTACATATATGGCTATTCTTATATTTTCTTTGATTAAGATAACCCTAATATCAGGACTATGGTAAAGTCCTGCTGTAATGGTCAATAAAATTTCGGGTTTGGCCTCCTAAGGGCTATCGCTGATGCATGGCAGGGAGGCGTAGGGGTTGGTAGAACCGGGAAAAAAACGATCCAGGTTGATGCCCAGATTGACGGACCACATGGCATTTCGGACCAGAAGATCACGCTGGCGAACGACCTGCAAGACATCCAGGTTTCCTTCACACTCCAGTCTTACCCCGCCCATGATTTCTATTCCAGCTCCAGCCACGGCCCCAAAGCTGTAGGGACGGTAGGTTTGGTAACTTTCAAGCTCATGCCCGGCCTGCTTCCACAATTCCTCACTTTCGGTTTCTTTTTTTAATAAAAAATCTCCTCGAAATCCCAGGATCAGATAAGGGCTTAAGCCGCGCCCCCGGCTATGGACCTGCGCCAATAAATCCCAACTCCCATAGTGAAAGCGATTGGCGAGGGTTTTCATTTGGTTAGGGCCTCCACCTGCCGGGGTATAGTTGATGACATGATTAAACCCCTTTACATGATAATTCAACTGAGGGCGAACTCTGAGGTAAGGATGCTCGGCGATTTCCAGGTAGAAGCCGAAGCCATATTCAGGCAAAAAGGAAAAATACCCTTTTTCCGGAAAGGGTTTATTGGGGAATTTGAAAAGGTGGGTGGAATGCGTTCTCTTTATCAAAAAGCCAAAATGCCCCATGGACTGGGTATGACCAGAAACAAATAGGAGGCACATCGCACTGAGAACCAGGAACGTACGCATGTATAACGGGCTATGCTGTGAGCGAAAGGTGGTGTCGCTTTTTATACAGACGAAAGGAAGGAACTAAACGCTGCGAAAAAATGCTGTTTTTTTATCGCTGCCCATAGCCTTTCCTCAGCTTTTCTAATAAACTCGCCATGTCTTCAGAAAGTTCACTGTCAAAGTGAATTCTTTCTCCAGTAACAGGATGATCCAGGCTTAAGGTTTTGGCGTGTAAGCCCTGCCTTGGCAGCAGCTCTAAACAATTTTTATAATACTGCTTAAATTTTTGGGTTTGGGGCCCTCTGAGCATTTTTTCCCCACCATACATCACATCATTGAAGAGGGTATGGCCGATGGATTTCATGTGCACCCTAATCTGATGGGTTCTGCCGGTCTCCAGCTTACAGGAAACCAGGGTCATGATGCCAAAGCGTTCCAAGACTTTATAATGGGTCACCGCATGCTTTCCTACGCTGCCATCGGCATAGGCATAGTACAGTTTTCGGTGTCTGGGATGCCGGCCAATATGGGCGACCACTGTGCCTTCATCCTCCTTCACATCTCCCCAAACGATAGCCCGATATTCTCGCTCGGAGGTGCGGTCAAAAAACTGTTTGGACAAATGAGCCATGGCATACTCGGTCTTGGCAATCACCATGATGCCGCTGGTGTCCTTATCCAATCGGTGTACCAGGCCTGGCCGAGGGAATTCCTGCTTTTTGGCGGGAGCAGGGAGCTGGTCAAAGTAATGCAGCAAGCCATGAATCAGGGTTCCTGAACGGTGGCCTAATGAGGGATGACAAACCATGCCCGGCGGCTTATGCAGGATTAGCATACTTTCATCCTCATAGCGGATGTCCAGGGGAATATCTTCGGGTTCCAACTTAGGAGAGGGCGGAAAAGGCAGCAACAATTTCACCTCATCTCCCGGCTTGACTTTATACGAGATTTTCACCTCCCGCCCATTGACACTAATAGACCCGGTTTGGGAGGCGTTTTTGATGCGAGAGCGGGTAGTAAAGGGTAAAAGGTTCGCTAAAAACTTATCGACCCGTAAGGGTTTTTGTCCCCCAGAAGCACGAAGGGTGTAATGCTGGAACATACCTTCTTCATCCATCAGGTCTTCAGCCTGAATGTCCTTATCGGTCTGATGACGGATGAAATTAGCGGGCTTCTTCATGCCAGGGGTAAGACTTTTTCCATCGAAAGGTACTGAAATAAAAAAGTACCAGGCCTGCCAATACCAGCAGAGAGGAAATCAATTCGGCCTGGGTAAACCCAAAGGAGCCAATAGCATAATCGGGGTTTACCCGGATTTTTTCAATCAGGAAACGCTCTATCCCATTCAAGACCAAATAGATGCCTGAGAGCTGCCCCCAATAAGGCAAACGCTTGCGTAGCATCCATAGCCCCAGGAAAATAAACCCAGCCATGAAGACTTCATACAAGGGCGTGGGATAAACGCCTTGCGGTAATACTTTGCAGTATTTTCCTACGCAGTCCACGATGGGAATGCCTTGCTCCAGCACGTTGTGCGGATAGTCATAGGCCCAAAAGCTATCCGGTAGCCAGGATAACCAATCTGGTTTGGGATGTGGGTTAACAATGCCCCAATCACCATCTCCAGAGACATGGCAGCCAATGCGGCCAATCCCATACCCTAAGATCAAAATAGGGGCAAAAGCATCTGCAAAAGGAAGAACAGGCTGCTTGCGAATTTTTATCACCCAATAGGCAATAGCCGCGGCAGCCATGATTAAGCCCCCATAATAGGTCAGACCATCAAAGGACAGTAAGGCGCCAATCGGATCGCTGACAAATTGATCCCAATTCTCGAGGTTGTGAAAAATTTTGGCTCCGAGGATGCCAAAAACAAAGGAGAGGACGAAAATGGTTCCGATATCATCATGGATGCCTACCCGCACCGTTTTTTCCTCCACTTTACTGCCAGCCCTTTGCCGATATTGATAAAACTTATACCCTCCCGCGAGCGCTGCGGCCAATAAACCTATCGGCCAATAGCCGTCCAGGGAGAGAATGGCGGTCTGTGGATTGTCGGCAAAAGCACTGTAATCCTTGACCATGAGGCCTAGCTTATATCCGACCAGGCCAAAGACCACTACGTTAAGGATGATATCTTGGAAGGCGATCGGACCTCCTTCTTTCATTTTGACCGGACGCGTAGAAAAAATACCCAGGCCGGTCATTCGTTTCAGCTCTTTTTCCAGCAGAAAATAGGCCACCATGAAGGCTACGGCCACAAAAAAACCAAATGACTGGATGGGAAGTAAAATATCCCATCCAGTCACATCATTTATAAGATCACTAATTCTTGGATACATATGGGCATCATCAATGCCCCAAAGGTACAAAAACTAACGAAGTAAGGTAACCGTTCCGGCTCTTCTTATATCGGTTCCGTCGTTTAAGATGGCATGCATTTTCCAAACATAAACACCCTCCTGTACCGGATTCATGTTTTGGTTCAATCCAGGCCATTTTTCGTCCATACTATTGAGGGTCCAGAGATGTTTTCCCCAACGGTCAAAAATGTCCATTTTCATATAAACCACCCCGATCCCTTTAGGATGAAAGCCTTCATTGATACCGTCCTCATTTGGGGTAAAGGCATTGGGTACATAGATCGCCCCAGGAGGTAAAAGGGTGAACCCGAGGAAAGCCGTATCTGGGCAGGTTTGGTTTTCGTCATAAGCCACCAGCATCACCCGATAGAAACCTTCTCCTTCATAGATATGCTTAGGATCGACATCATAAGAAATCCCGCCATCACCAAAGTCCCAGAAGTAGGTAATGGCATTTTGGGATTGGTTGATAAACTGCACGCCTTTGGAGACTTTGACGATAAAGCTATCTGCAGGGGCGAAGTCCGTGGTAAACGCAGCCACTGGAAGCGGTTCTGCCTGTATGTCTATGGTCACCGAATCGGTACATAAAGCACTATCCGTTACCACCACCTGGTAAGGGCCACCCAAGGGGCTGCCGAGCAGGTTTACCGCCAGATTACCAAACTGCGGGGGAGAAGTATTCCAAACGTAATTATAGCCTGGTACGCCGCCGGAGGCTTGCACCAGGATGCTGCCATTGGGCAGGTCGCAATAGGAGTCTTCTGATTCTACCACCTCAATGATCAGTTCATCGGGCTGACGGATATCAAAGGTGTCGTAGATCGCACAGTTGTTAGAATCTACCACCTCCAGGCGATAGGTACCCGCAACGATATCCAACAGGGCAGAATCATTGGAAGGCTGAGCGTTCCAATAATAGGTATAAGGCGGCACCCCACCGCTAACAGAAGACAGGGCCATACCATCTGAACCTCCAAAACAGGTAACGTCCATCTGCATGGTCGTATCGAACTCCATCAAAGGGGGTTCGATGATTTCCGTACTGATGGAAATCTGGCAGTTGTTATCATCTGTGATCAAAGCGATATAGTTGCCTGGTCCGAGGTTACTGATCGAAAAGCCAGTGGCACCGTTTGACCAATCATACTGGTAAGGAGCTACCCCACCGATGACCCGGGCTTCGGCCCGACCATTGCTATCCCCGAAACAAGGAATCTGAATCGGTTCGATTTCTCCGATCAAATCCGGTGGCTCATTGATGCTGGTCGAGGCTTCGGCCAAACAGCCGTTGGCATCCAGGACCAGGACGGTATATAAGCCTTTGGCCAGGTTGTTCAGGACGGAAGTGGTTTCATACGTACGTCCCTGGTCCGCAGAATACAGGTAAGGAGGCACGCCGCCAACACCTTGTACCGCGATGGAGCCCGTGGCCGTTCCAAAGCAGCGGGCATCGGTAACGGTGCCGATCTGCAAGGAAAGCGGGCCAGGTTCCAGGATATTGACCAGAATAGAATCTACACAACCCTGGGCGTCCATGGCGTAGAAGGTATAATTACCCGCTGCCAAGCCTGGGAAACTATCGGTAGCAAAAAAGTGAATTCCGTCAATCGAATATTCATAGGCAGGCGTACCACCCGTGGCATCCAAGACGACATATCCGTCAAATCCACCCGTACACAATACATCTCGCTTATCCGCTACCAGGGCTGTCAGCACCTGTGGCTCTGCCAGGACGGTATTTACACTGGCCGGACAATTATTGCTATCCAGAACCGAGATGGTGTAATTATTCGCTGGCAGATTATCGAATAAGCTGTCGGAAGCGAAGTTTACGCCGTCGATAGAATATTGGTATGGGGCGATTCCCCCAGCTGCCAGGGCCAGGATATAACCGTTGGTGTTTCCATTACAATCCACATCCTGCTGAGCGCCTACCACGACAAAGAGGGAGTCGGGCTGGGTAATCTGAAAGTTCAGGGTATAGCGGCACCCAATGGAGTCTTCCAGGATCACGGAATAATCACCGGCTACCAGACCGGAGAAAGCGTTCAGGGTGTCCAGCGGACCATTATTAAAGGAGTACAAATATGGCGGGGTTCCGCTAAAGCCATTGAGCGAAATGAAGCCATCATTTCCGCCGTAGCAGGTAACCGCACCGATGGTATCGATATCCAGGTAAGGATCGGCAATATCAATAATATCCACATTCACCAGGTCCTCACAACCATTGGCATCACGCACCCGGCCGATATAAGTTCCGGGAGCCAGCGCCACATATTGGCCCAGGCTGTCATAGGTGATTCCGTCAATCGAGAAGACATAAGGGGCTACCCCACCGGTCCCTCCGAGGTATATTTCTCCCGCCTGGTTGTTACAGTCAGTATTCACTTTGGAGACTACCAGGCCGACCAGTGGCAAAGCTGGTTCAGTCAAAGTAATGGGGGCGCTGGTCGCAATACAGTTATTGGAATCCCTAACCGAAAGGGTATAAGTTCCGACGGCCAGGCTGTTGAAAGTATTCAGGTTGAGCCAAGTCGTCCCATCGATGGAATATTGGTATCCCGGCGTACCGCCCGTAGCAGAAACCGTGATAGAACCAGAAGCCTCTCCTACGCATAAAATGTTGATGGTCGTATCAATATTGAGCACCAAGGGGGGCGGTTCAGAAACAATGGCTGTATCCGTTCCGGTACAGTTACTTGCATCCGTTACGCTCACGACATAGGTGCCGGGGGCCAAATTGCTGACCGTTGAGGTGTTCCCTACATTGGGCGTCCAGGAATAAGTGGCGTTGCCTCCCCCGCCTAAGGGAACAGCTGTAATGGATCCATTATTCGCGCCATTACAACTCACATCAATGATAGAAGTATTGACGATCAGCGGTGCATTTACACTGACGGTAACATCTCCCGTATCCGCTCCACAGGCATTGGTTACAAACAGGGTATAGGTGGTAGCGTTGGTCGGAGAAGCCATGGGCTGGCGAATATTCGGATTGCTCAGCCCCAAAATAGGCAGCCACTGATAAGTAGCCTGCCCTACCCCTACGCCGGTAGGATTCAACTGCACAGAGTCTCCCACACAAATGGCCTGGTCAGTCATCGGAGCCAGGTTAATGGAGGTGTCTACCTCCACCAACACCGTTTTGGTAAACCCACACGTCAGAGTGGAAGCCGTAACCGAATACAAGGTGGTGGTGTTGGGGAAAGCAATAGGATTGGCAATGGTTGGATCACTCAGGGTAGCCGGAGGGTCCCAGGTATAGGTAAAGGGCACCGGTGGGCCATTGAGGGTGAAATTCGCTTCCAACTGGATAGAATCTCCCTGACATATTCTTACGCTATCAGCTAATACTTCCAGCTGACCTTCGGTAATGATTTCTACTGGCTCCACGATAGGACAACCTCCAGGGGCCTGATAAGTAACCGTATAGGTCGTGGCACTATCTACACTGGCCACCGGATTGGGAATGTTCGGATTGGACAAGCCATTAGCAGGGCTCCAGGAATAGGTACCTACCCCACCCGGATTCGGGATGGTGGTGGATAATTGTACGTTCGTGGTGGTAACCGGACAAATTTTGACCTGCTGAGGAGGCAGAATCTCGCCCGTCTGGACGATGATATTATAGCCTACGGTTTGTCGCCCTACAAAAGGACAGCCATTATCCTCCGCCGTGAAGGAGAAGAAATAGTTGCCAATGTCGGCAGTGGTAGTAGGCCAGCTAAAGGATGCAGTAACCGGATTGGTTCCTACAGTATTCAAGGTAACCGTGGGCGGTAAGGCCGTACCGATTGTGGTTAAAATGGTCAGGATATCCTGAACGTTGAGGTCATTGGACACAATGTCAAAACTCAGGGTACTGCCGGCACAAACCGAAAAGGTATTGCCATTCAACTGCCCTCCACTCACGTTAGAGGGCGGCGCAATGTTCGGGGGCACATTGGCACAGTTGATCACCACCATCTGAAGATCCCGAATGGTGGACCCGATCAGCATCCCATTCCGATATTCTTTGACGATCAGGGTAACGATTCCCTGCTGAAGGCCAGATGGCGTGAAGGAAAACTGTCCTGATTGGGTATCAAAGTTAAAGGCGTTAGGCGGGTTGGTGGCCATAGGATAGTTGACCGAAAAACCCGGCATATAGGGAATATCCTGAGGGTTACCCGCTACATAATCCCGAGGATCAGCCAGTTCAAACACCAGGGAATCTCCATCTGGATCCACTGTCCCGTGGTTGAACAAAAACGGACGACCATTACACAGGTAAGGTACCGGAGGGGTGGTGAAGAAAGGGGAGTTGTTACAGGTAACATCCCGATTATTCAGGAAGGACTCAATGTACATCCGGGTACTGGGCGTAATCACCGAATTGGTGATGGCGTAGTTCCGGCAGCACAACTGCCAGCTCAGTCGCCAGTCCGGGCAGGACTGGGTCAGGGTGGTAGTTAGCTTGTAGACATGCTCTTCTACTCCAGGTAAAGGGCCCCCTTTACAGGTACTGAAAGGTTGCTGGGCCGGACAAAGCGGTGAGAGTTCGGTGATACTGGTCCGATTGGCTTTGAGGATGTAAGTCGCAACTCCACATGAATCCGAGTAAAAAGCAATGTTTTGCTGCGGAGTCAGGTTGGAGCCTATACAATCCCGATAAATGGTGAGGGTGACTTCATACGTATTCCCTCCCAGACACCTATAGGTAAGATCAGACCCCATAGCGTGCGTGGCGCGGGCATGTTGATGAAAAAAACCTGTGATTACAAAGACAAGAAGCAGACCTCTGTTCAGAACGGTAAACATTCGATACATAAAATCGGAGTTTTCAAGCAAGTGAGGCGCAACAAGCCTCTAATCAGCAACTTAAGCTAAAACTTGAACCTGTGGGTCTCCCTTTATCTTCCTTATGGCCGAAAATTATGACTAAGTTAATTTACCAAGCTCACAAAGGGAAAGAAATCCCCTTTACCCGAATGTAAGAATATTCACCAAAATGTCAATATTCTAAGGCAAGGGAATGGCTCTACCAACCCCACAGGAAGTTTTTCCTGGATGTGAATTTCAGGCTGAGACGATCAGCAGGGTTTAAATACCTGATAGGCAACTGCAAGCGGATCTTAATCCGGTTGCTTGATCAATTTTCCCCGATATGTTTTACCCTGATAAAAAACGACGTAAAAATAGATCCCAGCGGGAAGGGCACTGAGGTCCAATTCCGGGGTTTGTTGTCCTGAGATCCAGATTTGCTCTGCCAATCGTTGCCAACTGGCATTGTAAACCCCAAAGCGAATCACGACATCAGGATCAACTTCCAATTCAAGGTTTAACTGATTTTTTACGGGGTTGGGGAAAACGCGCACGGCCTTGCTGGGGTCGAAGAAAAACTTCAGGGTATCAGAAACTACCTCCACCCCATTGGCGTGCTTAAGGTGTACTTTATAATAATTATTTCCATCCTCTGGTACGCCATCGATCAGCTCGTAGACCTGTTCCCCCTGCGCATTGCCGCTGGCCAGGAGGGTACCCACTTCTTCAAACTGATTGCCGTTCCGGGATCGATATAAAATAAATTGATCAGTCTCTTTTTCTTGGGTGGTCTTCCACTCCAGTTTCAACCGGCCAAAGGATTGTTTTGCCCTTAACTCTTCGATGGGAGTGGGATACATAGCTCCCATGCCATGTCCCTCTTTTCCTATTCCCAGGCTTCCCGCTCCCAACGAATCGGTGAGGAAGGTAGCAGAGAAAAAGCCAGCTTCCGCATCAAAAGCCCAGGTTTCAAACCCTGGCGATTGACCATAGGCAAATTCACTGTATTGCGCTTCCGTCACACCTTCATGACCAGAAGCAGGGTCTGGGTTAACCCCAGGAGCCAACAGGAACAGGGACACCTCTTCTTTTCCAGCAGAAAGGGTGGGATCCACCGCCTGAGACATATCCTGGATATCTATTTCGTCAAAGTAGAACCGGGCCATCAAGGGGCTTGCCGGTTGGGCAGAAGCAGTTACGTGAAAGTAACGGCCCATGACCTGCCAGCCAAAGACATTCTTAACGTAAGGAGCGATTTGACTCATTTCATGTCCTCCGTCTCCTCTTTTGCCCGTAACAATTACCTTCACTTGATCCGGCGTAATCTCGGCTTCGCTCGCGCCTAAATCTTTGATGGAAAGCAACAACAAATCCTGCTGGGTAGCGGGAGCCGTGGCCGCTTTTTTCCAAAAGTGAGACCATCCTTCTCCGTCCCGGCATACCTCATCTGCGATATAAACGCCTTTCTCCGTCGGGATATGCTGCGGGATCTCACAGACTTCCTCCGCCTGGATATAGATATTGTCCAGGTAAAAATTCTGGCTGTAAGCAGAACCGAGAGTTACCTCAAAGATTAAGCGAATTTCCTGTCCAACCCAGTTGTCGAGGGTGAGGCTGTCAAATCCCCAGTCCTGGCAATCCGGCGGACTCCAGGCCTGTACATAAGGATCAAAGGCCGTGGTACTGGTTTCTAACTCTAATGGTCCTTTATTGAAGAGGGTAGTAATATCACTGACCAATCCACACTTTTCCATCACCTTTACCTTGAATCGCAGCGGTTTGTCATCCCACATGCGCTTGAAGGCATAGTTAAAGCTCACAAAGGCTGTGCTTCTATTGCGGAGATCAATGACGGGACTTACCAGCGCTTCCATGGTTCCATTGTTGGAAGCCGTTGGACCTGCGCCATTGTTCCAGATTCCGTTGGTATTGTAGCGCAATACCTGGTTCCGGGTAACGCGGTTACAATCAGTATATCCCATCAGATCAAATCCGACCACCTGATCATAGTCTCCAACTGACCAATCATTGGGCATTGACATGCCCTCAAAATCCTGCATGTAGGGGAACTGATCGATTCGGGCAGAAGGATTGGTTTGTAAAAAGGTGGTCTTGATAACATCATCCGTCGGGTCTGCATCTGGCCCCTGAGCGTTGACATCAATGATTCTAGCCGTCAGCACTCTTCTTCCTTGGGCAACTTGAATGCCCGGCAGGCTCACAGAAATAATCTGTTCTGGCTGAAGGTCTCCGGACCAGCTATGCGTGAGGGCCACACCATTATCCAATTCGTAACGAATTTTCATGGCACCAATCACCGTATTTCCGAGGTTTTTCACCTCTACGATGGGGGCTACCGGGCTTTCACAATTGACCACTTTAGGGTTCATCACCCGGCTAATGGCAGCATTGGTCAGGGCAAAATTACAGCCGTTGGAACTGAGCAGACTGGAACGTACCCCTAAGAGGGTAATGCGCATCCGCGCCTTTTGCCCTGGCGTATACATATGGTGGCAATCGTGATCGCCTCCATCCATATAATTCTCATATAAGTCCTGGACATCCGTAGTGAAAGGATTATTAGGACTGGTATCATCCGCATCTGTAGAACAGGTGTTGGCAAATTGACCTAACTGGCAACTTACCACTGCCCGATCTGCATCAGGAGGTGTATCACATACCCGGTCCCCATCCAGCAGACAGTTGGCATTATCACAAGGTGTAGCCACGCCCGTAGGATCAAAATAGGTATCAAAGAGGTTCAGGTAGTGTCCGGCCTCATGAATCAAGGCTACATTGGCTTCTGGATTGGTACCAAAATGCTGGGCATCAATCACACATCCATCATAGGTCTCTCCATGGGCGGCGGCCAGATAGGAATATCCTTCCACACCACAATAGCCGGTACTGGCAGAGGTACAGATGTCATTGACAATCCAGATGTTCATGTAGTGGTTGGAGTTCCAGAAGGAAAGTCCTTTGAGGCACTGGTCCTGGGTGGCGTTACTACCCGGACACTGATCATCCCGAAACAGGTTGGAGAGAGAAGTAGACACGCGGTTGATCCCCGTGGTTACATTGCCCTGGGGATCTTCTTTGGCCAGACAAAATTCTATTTCTGTATCGGAAGCGGGAATCCCTGCATTGGAAAACAAAGGATCGCCTCCGTAGGGACTACGGTTGCGAAAAGCATCATTCAGCCAGTCGATGGCTTGCTGAATTTGGTCATCAGTTGGATTGGAGGTATTGACAGCTGGGGTTGTCTCAGAAGGTAGGTGCATCACATGCACGACTACGGGTATGGTCAGGACGGAACGTCCACTGGTATTCGCCAGATTGGTCGAGCGGTAAATAAAGTCCTCGATCTGATCGGTCTTTTGCCGGTAAACCGAATCATTGGCATATCGCTCCAAGTGAGGACGCTGATGAGGGTCGCCCTGGGCCCAGCTACCCAGCGACATCATCAAGCTCATACATAATAATAACCCGCGGCAGAACCTTGGCTGCCAGGTCCCGGGTTTAGCACCTTTAAAGTAAATCATCCTGCATCAAACACTATTCTCCATTTAGCTTGGATGACAGAGCGTAGGAAATGCGATCATTGGCTATAAGCCTGAAACTACCTGTACAAAAACATAGCCAATCTGGATGAAACACTTCAGCTAATCGAAAGATTTAGCTTTTTTTCATAAAGATGAGCCAGCATACACAGGTACACCCGTACAACGTCAGTAGGTTGAAAGGACGAAAACCTCAGCTGTACGAATTTACTTCAGTAAACTCCAAAAATCGGGCCGTAAATGGGGGAGAACTTTTAGCTTACGCGAAAAAGTTTGAGAGAAGGAAGGGATGGTCGAAAAAAATAGGGAGCGGCTCAATACAGAGCCGTCCCTACAGCACAACCATGAAAACACAATACTCGATAAATCCCTAAGCGGGACTATTTTATATTCAAAGTGATATTGAATGCTAATGAACGTAGGCTACTGCCACTTTGCAATGTTACGAATTTTCCTCGTAATAACGCAAATATTCGGCAGGTATTTCAAAAAAACTGTCGTAAAGACGTCAAACGATTGATATTTAAGAGAAAAATCTTCGTTTAAACGTCGTTTTCCTAGTCTTCTGCTGACTATACGTCTAATATAGTAGGAATAGTTGCCCGGCAGAAGCCAAAAATGCGGCTTTTTTTTACTTCGCAAGTTTACCATTTGTGGCAGCGCAATCGCCCCTTGATAGCCCTGGAAGGCTAAGGCCTTGAAAATTCCTGTTCAGTCGGGGATAAATACTTACTTCTTTCTACCTAAGTATAAGCGCAGCTTGCTCCTTGCCTCCCCGCTTGAAAAGCCATTTTCGATTGAGTAAGTTTGATCAAACATTGCTGGAGAAATCAATCACCCTAACAAGCACTATGGCTAATCCCAATCCACAACTAGAGAAACTCATTATTATAGGGGATCGGATACTGATCAAACCCAGGTCTCCCAAAGACCGAACGGATAGTGGCCTCTTTCTTCCGCCAGGCGTCATGGAAAAGGAAAAGATCCAAAGTGGATTCGTGATCAAGGTGGGGCCAGGATTCCCCATCCCGGTGCCTTCCGACGACGAGCCCTGGAAGCCCGTTAAAGACCCTACTAAATACATTCCCTTGCAGGCCAAACCTGGCGATGTAGCCATCTTCCTGCAAAAGGGTGCCTATGAAGTGATGTATGGCGGGGAAAAATATTTTATCGTCCCTCAGCACGCGATTCTGATGCTGGAAAGGGACGAGGGACTGTTCGAATAAATCTTTCTCCCAAAAAGTCTCCCTGCTAAAAAAAAACACAAACTCTAAAAAAAATAGTAGCTAAATCTAAAATTTTTATTTATATTGCACATGTCATTAGCAAAAACGCCTATATTTTTAGGTTTTTACAGCCTGATTATCATAGGATTGCTTTCTAGTTGTGCGTCCTCACCGACCACCCCGGAGGCAGAAGCCGTCCCCCAGTTATCACCAGATGTAATCATACATACCGATAACGGGATCATCAAAATCCAGCTATTTGACGAAACGCCGCTGCACAAAGCCAACTTTCTAAGACTGGCCAGAAGCGGGTTCTTTGACAGTTTGAGTTTTAACCGGATCATCAGAGATTTTGTCATTCAGACCGGAGATCCTCGCTATGACAATGGGGGCATCTATCCGGATCGACCTTCTGGTCCTCCTTATACCTTGGTACCTGAGTTTCGTGAAGAGCTTGTGCATACCCGAGGCATGATCGGAGCCGCCAGAGAGCCCGATGACAAGAACCCTGATAAACGTTCCTCTTCCAGCCAATTCTATATCGTGGTTGGGAAACCGCAATCTCCCGAAGCATTGCGGATGATGGAAACCGAATGGGGTATTCCTTTTCGCAAAGGAAAATTCTATGAGCGATTCCAACAGGCCCTAAGCGATAGCAGCTTTGCCGGAAGTTTTACTGACTTTCTTAAGGAAGAAGCATATCAGGATTTTCGGTATCCACCGGAGCAGGTAGATCTCTACCTCAACCAGGGCGGAACCCCAAACCTTGATTTCAACTACACTATATTCGGACAAGTGCTAGAAGGCATGGAGGTAGTTCAGGAAATATCTGAAATTCCTACCCGTGCTGAACAACCCATGGACACCGTGCGGGTACTCAGGATGGAGGTGTTGACCCAGGCCTTTATGGCTCGCCCCTCTCCTTCCAACAGTACGCCTGCTCAATGATAATAAGCACGCCATGAGCCAGGCTTATGACCAAGATGATTACTTATAGACCTTTCAGGATTTGATCTTTTAGGTTAAAGGCGTTTTTCAACCGACGACTTTTAAGCTGATCACATCCTTTTTAAAATGTTCCACCTCAAATCAGTATCTGATGCCACAAGATATAAAGCAAGAAAAGATTAAGTCCCTCCAGATGACCGTAGATAAACTGGAAAAAACCTACGGCAAAGGGATTGTCATGAAACTCAGCGATAATCCGGTCATTGATGTGCCCGCTTTATCCACCGGTTCTCTAAACCTCGACATTGCCCTCGGCATAGGCGGGATCCCCAGAGGACGTATCGTAGAAATCTACGGACCAGAATCCTCTGGTAAAACCACCCTTTCGATGCACATGATTGCGGAAGCCCAAAAAGCGGGGGGATTAGCAGCTTTCATCGATGCTGAGCACGCATTTGATCGAGGGTATGCAGAAAAGCTGGGAATTGATACAGAAAACCTCTACGTATCTCAGCCAGACTACGGAGAGCAGGCCCTGGAGATCGCAGAATACCTGATCCGCTCTGGTGCGATTGATATCGTCGTCATTGACTCTGTGGCTGCCCTGACCCCCAAAGCAGAGATTGAAGGCGAAATGGGTGAGTCAAAAATGGGCTTACAAGCTCGTTTGATGTCTCAGGCCCTGCGGAAGCTGACTGCAGCGATTGCCAAGACCAATTGTGTCTGTATTTTCATCAACCAGTTACGGGAAAAAATCGGGGTCATGTTTGGTAGCCCTGAAACCACCACCGGTGGTAATGCCCTGAAGTTCTACTCTTCCGTCCGACTGGATATTCGTCGCATCGCCCAGATCAAAGACGGCACCGAAAGCATCGGTAACCGGGTCAAGGTGAAAGTGGTCAAGAACAAAGTTTCGCCCCCTTTCAGGATCGCCGAATTCGATATCATGTTTGGCAAAGGCGTTTCACATGAAGGAGAAGTGCTTGACCTCGCGGTGGAGCTGGATGTGGTGCAGAAAGCTGGTTCCTGGTTCAGCTACGATGGGAGCAAATTGGGGCAAGGCCGCGATTCCGTCAAGCGTTTACTGCGCGACAACCCTGAATTGCTGGAGGAAATCAAGCACAAAGTACTGGTTTCCAAAGGACTGCGAGAAGAAGCAGAGCCCAAAAAGAAAAAGAAAGAGGAAGCAAAGGCTACGCCAGCCAAGTAAGCTGATCCGACTAAATCATATAAAAAGGCCGCCCAGATTTTTGGGCGGCCTTTTTTCGTTTTATAAGCTATATCTGCTCAACTATTGGGGCTATCCCTATCAATTGAACCCGTGGTGTCTTCATCATCGGCGGGTTTATCGTCAAGGTCGGAGAAGGACTGGCGCATGCGGGTATCTGCCTCCATATTCTGCAAGCGGTAATAATCCATGATCCCGAGGTTGCCGAGTCGGAATGCTTCGGCTATGGCCATGGGGACCTGCGCTTCTGCCTCAATCACCTTGGCCCGCATTTCCTGGACCCGGGCGCGGAAATATTGTTCCTCGGCAGCCGCTTCAGCTCGCTTTTCCTCGGCCTTGGCGCGAGCTACCTGTAGCTCTGCCTTGGCTTCATCGGCTTTTAGGCGCGCCCCTACACTTTGACCTACATCTATATCTGCTATGTCGATGGACAAGATATCATAGGCCAGACCGGCAGAAAATCCTTCAGATAACAATCGTTCGGAAATCAAACTAGGATCAGCCATGATGGTTTCATGGGTATCGGCAGAACCGATCGCTCCTACAATGCCCTGCCCTACCCTGGCCACCACCGTCTCTTCACCCGCTCCCCCAACCAGTCTTTCGATCTGCGCCCGCACGGTGATCCGGCTCTTCACGATCAACTGAATGCCATCCTTGGCTACCGCTTCCACCGGAGGTGCGTCAATAACTTTGGTATTTACGGAGTCCTTTACTGCCTGAAGGATATCTCGCCCAGCCAGGTCGATGGCAGATGCACTCTCAAAATTGAGGTTAATATGAGCGTTAGAAGCTGAGATCAGGGCGTCCACCACTTTATTTACATCGCCATTGGCCAGAAAGTGAGCCTCTAGCTGCCCCAGCGAAATCCCTTCAATCCTAGCTTTTTTAAGCTTAATCATCTCATCTACGATCGCCTTAGGCTGTACCCGTCGCAAACGCATTCCGATGAGCTGGCCGATGCTGATGCGCACCCCTGAGAACTGAGCCGTCACCCACAATCCAATCGGAACATAATAAAACAAAGCCGCTAATATCGCCAGGGTAACCGCCGTGGAGATTCCCAGAATAGTATACAGCTGTACGTCAAGCAAAATCAGCTTCATAGGCCAGAAGTTTCTTTATCCTAAGTTACGTATTATTTTCATACTCTCAGGCATTCCAGTGAGCATATAGTATTCAAAATAGGCTTTTCCTAAAAGAGAAAAAGCTGGCTTCCTTACGGAAAACCAGCTATTTCTTGTCGTGTTTTTTTAGCGAGCATTGGTGTCTCGCCCCAATCCGGTTCCTAGGTCGAGTGGGGCTGAGCGGGAGCTTAAGCAGTTTTGAGATGGGTAAGGATCCGATCTAAACCACTTACGATGATTTCAAAATCAGGCGCTTTATTTTCTTTTTCCATCTCGAGAGAAAGACTACGAGTAGTCTCGATTAAGTCAGAAAGGAGCGTTTGTCCCTTGGCCGTAGGCTTAATGTAAATCACCCGACGGTCTTCGCGGGAGTTCTTCCGCTTAACGAGTTTGTTTTTCTCTAATTTGTCGATGGTACTGGTCAGGGTACTGAGCTTGATGCCGAAGTGTTCTCCGACTTCTTTCATTTTTTTCTGCTCTTGTGCGTCTAGATAGCGGATGATCTCCACTTCCAGTTCAGTCACATTGTACCGATCTAGAATGGCCTGGCGGTGGTCATTGTATGCTAACACAACCTCCTTCAATAGGGTTTCGAGGCGAGTAGCACTCGGGGCATTGAACATTTTACTCACAGTATTCATTAGGTTTTACAATTTTAAAAAAAAGAAATAAGAAAGTAAAAAAATATTCGACTTAACGACTTAATGCATTCAAAATAGATTATCATTATGAACTGTTAACTCTTCCGGTATATAAGATTTTAGGCTTGCGTTTATCCCATCTTTCCATTCATCTGAGAATTCCCATTTTGCACAAACCCATTACATTCCATTTCGAATACATTACAATTATACGAAATTTATTCGATAAATCTTTGCATTAGGCCCTTATATTTGGACGAGGTAAGAAACTTCCCCAGAACTGAAGGCATTCAGAGGGACCAACTGGAGAACATATTTCTTAGGAAGAACAGAACCTGCGCTGAATGGCTTCTCTGGCTAGAATTTGGGTTTTGAGCTTACGCCTGACTAGCAGTAGATTTCTGAAAACGGATGTAACAGAAGATAGGTGAATTGCAATAATCCGAAATCATGGATTATTTTCCAAAGTCAATAACATCTAATTTCGGGTATTTTCCGAGGGAATTTAAAAAGCGGAAAGGGATCATTCGACTGGAGACGAATATTCCCTTTCAGCGGATTGGAAGGTAGCCATGTAAATTATGAGGGGTGGGCTGGCCCCGGAGGAGGTATGAAGGGATGCCTTCCTGGAATTGGGTACTTAAGAAACCTCGACAGCGTCAACAGCTTCGGTCATTTTTTCGATTCCTTTCATCAGAATCTCAAAATCACCCTTTTCCATTTTTTCTTTAAGGATGAACTCTACCGCCTCAGCGAATCGCTTGTAGGAGTGATAAAGTTCCTTTCCTTTGTTAGAGACGTCAAGGTAGACCACTCTCCGATCTTTCTTCGAGTTTTCCCGCTTGACGATCCTCTGCTTTTCCATCTTATCGATGATGCTCGTCAGTGTGCTGAGCTTTACGTTGAAGGCTCCTCCGATGTCCTTCATTTTCTTTTTCCCGTCCTCCATGATCAGATGGATGATCTCCATCTCTAAACTGGTCATGTTGTACGAATCCTTGATGAACTGTTCTTGCCGGCGCTGTAAATTGCTGACATAAAGGAGCCCCTTTCCTACGACAAGGTCTTTTGCAGACCCATTACATGGATCACCTACATTCATGATAGCCCTGATTTTAGTGAATTTAAAAATTGACGACCCAATGGCTGTTCTCTCTCAAATTTACGAGCTATCAGGGTAAAAATTCAAATACGCCGGATTTGGTAGTTTTCGAAAAGAAAAGTTCAACCTTCAATTATTTTAAATAATGGAAAGTAGTACTTTCCTATAATCATTTTTTTCACAGCTTGGTATAATCCACCCGATAAGCAGGCAGGCACACCCACCAAATTACCCATAAATAACTCACAATCAATTTATTACACAAATCCCTACTCAAGCCTGCATTCCATGTAAATATCGCTTAGCAAGCTGTAAAGCATGTGGTTCCTTCCTGAAATTCATACCGGAATGCCTTGAAGATCAGGGCTCTTTATCTAAAAAACCCGAAAAGTTTTGAGGCCCGGAATAAGGGGTTTTTTTGAAGCAAAATATTTTGAAAATTGGAAGTCTGATTGGCTCATAATCCGCCCAAACACCTCTCCCTCGCCCATCGCAAGGAGGCTTATGAACTAACAAGAACCTTCCCTTTGCCACCTGAACCCGGTAAGGGGTGGGAGAAAAATATGCTGCATCTGAGCTTTTCTTCTGATAAAATTATCCAACATTATCCGAGTAGAATCCTCCTCCAGTTATCTTTAGATACCCCTTTTAGCACAGGAGATATTCAAAAATCGAAGTTTCTTGGAGGTCAGATTTTAGGAAATCCAGTAAGGTGCGTGTTTTTTCAAATTTCGGTCATGGTGCAGCTGAAAAAAGGGGTATTTACCCCCTTTTTACCATAGTCCAGCCAAGGGTCCCCCCTTTACAGCGAGTTCATCCACTCGTTTGCTGACTGCAGGATCTTCAACAAGAGGCGGGGCATGATGTGGCTTAATGCGGGCATCAATGACCAGCGCACCCTCACAGCCCCAATGCTTATAGGAGATAGAACTATCCACCCCATAGATATCATGGGAAGGATTTGACCGGGTAAAGGTTACCCACAGCCAGTTTTTCTCTTTTGCTGCGCAGAAGTCCGCATCATCCACTAAGATTACCAACGGAAGTTGGTCCCACTGTGCATTATTAGGAAGGGCATCTGCCAGGGCCTGCGCTTGTTGTTCTCCGGTCCTGTCATCTTCAAAAGCCGGGCCTTCCACCAGCACTACCCCCGGCATGGCCAGCCTGACTTTTTTAAACATATCGGGTAGTCGCAAGTCTCCGGGGATTTCCGTTCCTAACTCCCGTATTGGGTCTCCTGCTGCCGCCATCACGACTTTTGAGCCTTCATTGAGTTTCTTACTGGAATAGTCGAGGGTATCCATGGTGGTCCGAGTCTGAAAATGCAGGTCTCTTCTCCAATCAATGCGACGTAGCAGATGCTGGAAAAACCCAGAGACATCATGGATATCCAGCTCGGGCTGGTCTTCCCGGGCCACGATCATCAGGTATTTTGCCAGGGAAGCTTGCCCAAATCCGAGCACCGCATTGGCGATGGTCAGAATCTCCTGCGGTTTTCGGTCCTGATAGGGAACATATCGCTCACTGCCGATAGCGAGCAGCAAGGGGTGAACCCCAGCTGCGTCCACCGCATGCATGGCATGCAAGCCTGGCACGGACACCGGTACCATCGCAGCCGTTACCTCATGAATCAGGGCTCCAAAGGTAGTATCTTCCTGGGGAGGTCGTCCCACTACGGTCAATGGCCAGATAGCATCCTTACGATGGTAAACCGCTTCCACCTCCATGACCGGGAAGTCGTGTTGCAGACTGTAGTAGCCCAAATGATCGCCAAAAGGACCTTCTGGTTTGGTTTTTTTAGGGTCAATGGTGCCTACGATACAAAAATCAGCATCGGCACTCAGCAAATGCCCATTTTTACGGGCATAGCGGAAATTACGTCCGGCAAAGAGTCCGGCAAACATTAATTCGGATAGCCCTTCTGGCAGGGGCATAACGGCGGCGAAGGTATGAGCCGGCGGCCCCCCTACAAAAATGCTCACCCGTAGCTTTTCTCCTTTGGCCGCCGCCCGGGCATGGTGTACGCCGATCCCCCGGTGAATTTGGTAATGTAAGCCGATTTCTTTGTCCTGAATAAAATCGTTTCCTCCAAGTTGGATGCGGTACATCCCTACATTGGACTTCATAGGGCCTGGCTTGTCGGGATCTTCGGTCATGACCTGGGGCAAGGTCACATAAGCACCGCCATCCATGGGCCAGGAATGAAGTTGAGGGAGATCAGAAATCCGGGTCTCGCCAAACAATACGGGAGCTTTACGCCACCTGGGGAGAGGCAGGGCCTTGACTGCCGCAAAGGGCAAGCCAAGGTTCTTGAGTGGACTATTCAGGACTGAAGCAGGGTCTGCTTTGGCCTGCACGATGCGCCGTACTGACTCCAGGGTCGAACGGAAGATAAAATGGCTCCTGTCAAGGGTCCCAAATAAATTAGCTACCGCTGGAAAAGGGCTGCCTTTCACGCGCTCAAACAAAAGCGCGGGCCCGCCCGCTTCATATACCCTCCGCTGAATTTCTGCTAACTCCAGATAGGGATCAATTTCAGCCTGGATACGACGGAGATGACCGTTTCTCTCCAGGTCCGAAACACAATGCTTTAAACTTTTATATCGCAAATTCTCTTTCTAGCTTTGAATCGAAAAATGTTAATCTCACCTCTATAACTAATAGTAACATATAGGGTTTTCCTTTTATTTAACCTAGTAGTCATAGGTTTTCAACAGTTTGTCTCACGCCCGACCAAAAATCGATCTACAAGATCGCACTTTTCTAATTCCATTTACAACGCTTAAGACCCATGAAATATCTTCTTTACCTTTTTGCGGCTTTGACCGTATGGACTTCACCTCTTCAGGCGCAGGAAGTCCCTCGCTACCTTTTCCTGGAGCATTTTACCAATACCCATTGTGGCTTGTGTGCCAGCAGGAACCCGACCTTATTTACGACCCTGGCGACCGTACCAGGGAAGGTACATCACCTTGCCGTCCATCCCAGTGTTCCTTATTCTGCCTGTGCCTTATATAACCACAACACTACTGATAATGGAGCCCGTCAGAGTTATTATGGTGTGCAGTTCACACCGGTTACCTATCTCTGGGGGGATGCAGTATACCAGGGAGCGACCTTGCTGCCAACCGCCACGCTGAATGATTCACTGGACCAAAGCGCTGCCCTGCGGATCATCGTTGATGAGTTGAAAAACGGCGCCAACAGTGGGGTGACGATTCGCGTGAAACGTTACGGCGATCTGCCTTCCGGCGACGTCAGGCTCTTCGTGGCGCTGGCAGAAAGAACCTTGAACTTCAGTGCGCCTAATGGGGAGAACACCCATCATAATGTCTTCCGCAAAATGCTGCCTGATGCAGCCGGTGAAAGCCTGGGAAGCCTGGAGTTGGGAGAAGAAAAAGTCTTCAGCTTTTCCTTTTCTATGGACAGCGAATGGTCAGCGGATGAAATCTATGCCCTGGCTTTCGTACAGGACGTGAATTCCAAAGTAGTGATCAACTCCGGTACCAGCGCTGACCTCCGGGTACTCATGTCTTCCGTTCCTGCTACCAGCAACCCCGGTTCGGCTACTGTCATAGCAACCGGTGGCTATGCACCTTATACGTATAAATGGGACGATCCCGGCAATCAAACCACAGCTACCGCTACTGGTTTACCAGCAGGCTTATATACTGTCACCGTTACAGATTCTACTGGCCTCAGTCTGAAGGATACAGTAAGTGTGGCCGGACCTGCCACCAATATTGAAGACTTGCGCCTGCAAAGGGCTTTCAAAGTCTTACCTAACCCAGCCAATGAGCAAGTGAATCTCATCCTCGAAGGTACGTACGCTCCATTTTCTCAGGTAAAAATCTATGACCTGCGAGGTCGGATTCAGTGGCAGGGAGAGCTGCCCCTCTCGGAAAATGCTTATACCGTGGACGTTAGGGATTGGCCAGCAGGGCTTTACCATATTTCTTTGCAAAACGGCACGGCTCACACCACGACCAAACTATTGGTTCAGTAAGTAAATTCTTACGTTGGAGCTTCTCAGGGCTCATTTTCTTCCAAAGGATAGGGAAGAAGATGAGCCCTCTCTTTTTGTGCGAATTCCAAAAAATTCTTCTGAAAAAATATTGAGCGGCAGGAAAATTGGCTCGAATATTGCGACTTTCCTATCATTATGATTGTAGGCATATTCCATTTAGGAAAACATTGGTTAGACGCCAATATTAAAGCCCGGCCGATCATGCAATCATACTAACCGTTGGGCCAGACATTTCATCATTCGAAACAATAAACGGCCTCAAACCCGGACCAATAGATTAAATTAGCATTCAATAAAATCCCTCTGGGGATTAACCCTGTTATTTCTTCCGTTCTTTACCGTACCTGTTGATTAAGGCAAAATGAATTGACTAGCGAAGGCGTGATGCACACATATCAACAGTTCTTATCCTCCCATTCCACAGTATGGATGTTCCTTCTGGGAATCTTCTTGTTACATCCTTCCGGGATGTCAGCTCAGACTGATCCTAGCTGTGACACGACATTGTTCCCTTGTTTTACTACGAATCAGCTCGAATACGGCACTTTTGGCCAGGTAAATTCTCAGTATCGCTTTTTCTCAGTGATGCTGAACATTGATGCACTGGTCACCATTACCGGAAAGTACAATACTTCCCTGGTAGCCATTGACCTAAACAACGAAGGAGATTTAAATGCTTTTCAACCCCAGGTCATGCTGACCAATCAGGATTATTGGGGCACCGAAGGATTTATGGATTTCCGGATTGCTTTTGTCGTAGCTGGCACTCTGACCCCGGTAAATATGTCCAACTGGTCGGCTACGGCTATGGATATAGATGGAGATGGATACCGTCTCCGGGAATCCGTAGGGTTTGAGGATCCTGAAACCTACCGCCTGGAAAACAACACCCTGATCCAATTTAATGCGGCTGCTTCCCTGGAAGATATGGTCGTTTTTGAGACCAGTTCCATAAACAACCTGGCGGGCATCAACCAAACAGCTACGGAGTACATGGTCAATACCACCTATAAAAACCGGAATAAGTTTACTTACAAGACCCGGGTGATAGATAATGGCTACCAGCCTTATTTATCCAATGCCGCAGACCGTAAGTTTTCTCTGAGCTTCAGTCCCTGTCATGACTTCGATAATCCTACCATCTTCCCGGTAGAATACAGCCTCCTGGATGCCAAATTTGTAGGCGGGAAAGTCAACCTGGCCTGGAGTACCACCAAAGAGGTCAACAATGATCGCTTCGAAGTAGAGCGCTCTATTGATGGAAGGAATTTTACTAAAATCGGCCAAGTAAGTGGCGCAGGCAATACTACCGTTGAACAACAATATTTTTTCACTGACTATACGCCTTCTCTGGGCCTAACCTATTACCGCTTGAAGCAAGTAGACATTGACGGGACATTCGAATATTCTCGCATCATGACCGCTGCCCCTAGTCAGAAGATGATTCAGTATATGACGCTTTATCCTAACCCCGCCGTTACAGAGGTAAATGTCCAGATTTCCGGCAATGAGCAAGCAGAGCAGATTCGTCTGATGGATATGCAAGGCCATGCCGTAGAAATTCCTTTTCAGCGTTTCTCTGGATTCCAGTGGAAGTTGGATGTATCTGACCTGGCCCCGGGTGTATATCTCCTCAAAGCACAAATGGAAAATGATATACTGGTAGAAAAACTGGTGATTAAATAGCCATGCCAATGGCTCCTAAAAAGAAAAGCCACGGGTCAGACCCGTGGCTTTTTTTCATATTGGCTAAAGCCTAGTATCCAGGATTTTGTGCAATGTTTGGATTGGCATCAATTTCATTCTGCGGCATAGGCAGGATGAAACGATCATTAGGATAGGCTACATCACAAGCGCTTGTAGGAGCGGTGCAATCGGTTCTGGTTACACCACGCTGCCAACGCATCAGGTCCCAAAGGCGATGCCCTTCGAACATCAGCTCGACACGCTTTTCCTTTTCGATTTCGTCCAAGAGAGCGGTTCCGGTAGCCGTTACAGCAGCAGCTGTAGGCCAGGCACGCTGACGGATCGCATCTACATCAGCCTGTGCACCCGTTTCATTACCAGTCCGGTAACGAGCTTCTGCACGGATCATGTAAATCTCAGAAAGGCGGATGACCGGGAAGTTATCAGTTCCGATGACACTGGGGAATTTATCTACCCGCAGGTCTCCAAAAATTCCACCAAGGTTTCCGTCAAACTTGAATAGATTAGAACGCAAGTCCGCCGTATCGATCAGGTTCAGCAGATCAGCAGATGGCAGGTAATCTCCGTATCCATCTATGATATACATTCTACCTAAGGCGTCAGAACCATTGTTATCATTGGCAGAATAAGAGATTTCGAAAATGGGATCAGGAGATGTTCCATTTGCCCAGGAATCCAGATAATCACCGGAAGTTCCCAGTCCAACTTCACCGCTGGAAATAACAGCGTCAGCCAGGTTAGCAGCCGCAGCATACTCACCCATGTAGAGGTTTACACGCGCCAGCAGAGCTTGAGCAGCTACTTTGGACATACGGGTAGAAGAAAAATCGTCTCCCATTTTGTCGATGGCAGTAGTCAGGTCAGAAATAACCTGCTGATATACCTGAGCTACGGTATTACGGCTAGGTTCACCATCCTCATCAAATTCAGTGATGATGGGTACCCCCAGGTGGCTATTATCGCCAGTGAATCCATAGTGCTGGCCATAGATCCGCACCAGGTCAAAGTGGCACAATGCCCGGATAGCATAAGCCTCTCCTTCGATTTGGCTTTTTTCGTCCTGAGCAGCGTCCGTGACCTCCAGGGTGTTGTTGATCACTACGTTGGCGCGGTTGATGGTACTGTACAGTCTCGCCCACATGTTCTGGGTGATAAAGTGCTCAGAAAAGGCTTCAAATTCCGCGTACTCCTTGGCACGGTTGGCACTGGCATTCTGTTTGACATCATCAGACATCACATCAGGTACCAGGACAAAATAGCGACCGTAATGGTCAGAGCTTTGCAGACCGCTATACACACCGATGATGGCAGAAGTCAGGTCATCAATACTCTGGATCGCATTTTCGGTAGGTAATGCCTCATTCGGCTGGAGGTTCAGAAATTCAGCGCTACAGGCAGCAGAAAACACTACCAGGAGCATCATATATAAGTATTTTTTCATTTTTACAGCTTTTAATCTGTGGTAGAATAGAATTAAAAAATCGGGGCCTACAGTCCAATATCAACACCAATAGACATGGTTTTGAGGTTAGGTACAGGGGAATTGATAATTCCACTCAAAGCAGCTTCCGGATCTACATACAGATCAGCATCACGTGTCCAGGTCCACATGTTTACTCCGCGGAAATAAACTCTGGCAGAGCGCAGTTTCACGGCAGAAAGCAGAGAAGAAGGCAGATTATAAGACACGGTCAGGTTTCTCAGACGAATGTGCGATCCATCCAGCAGGTAGCGGGTAGAGTTACGCAGGTTACTGGAAGAAGTATTACCCCAGGCAAAGCGAGGTACCTCTGTTTCATCTCCAGGATTCTGCCAGCGATCCAGTACCCGGTTGGTCTGGCTACGAGGCGTAAAGCGGCCATCTCCCTGAAGTACCCAGGCAGTAGCGTCATACAACCAGTTGTCCCAGCTGTAAGTAAATTGTGCATCAACACGGATGCCTTTCCAAGCCAGGTTGGTCGTAAATCCACCAAAGTATCTTGGCGTAGCAGATTTGCCGATGTCGTAGCGCTCAATATCATTTACAGAAGAAGAAATCTCAGAACGGGTGGAGTCAGTATACCAGGTAGGTGCACCAGTTTGAGCATCTACACCAGCCCACTCAAACATCCAGTAAGTCTGATAATCCTGTCCTTCTCTTCTCAGCTTGGTTCCAGCAATAAATTCTTCCTCGAGACGGGTAATGCGGTTTCTCAGGAAAGTAATGTTGCCCCCTACGCCCCAGGTAAAGTCTTTACCTTTGATGATGTCTGCATTCAGGGTGATTTCCAAACCAGTGTTCTTCATGGCACCAAAGTTCTGCAGCAAGCTGGAGAAACCAGTGGTCCGAGAAATCGGCACGTTCAGCAGCAGGTTGTCAGATTCGCGGTCAAAGTACTCCACGATACCATCTACCCGGTCAAAAATCCGGAACTCAACGCCAGCGTTGAAGGTCTCAGAACGCTCCCAGGTCAGGTTAGAGTTACCAATCTGTCCGGGGATACCACCTGGCAGTCCGTCATAATCTACTCCACTGAAGGAGAAAGTACCAATAGAAGCATAGTTACCGATACCAGCGTTTCCGGTTACCCCGTAGCTAGCTTTCAATTTCAGATCGTTGATCGCTCCTACGCTTTCGAGGAAGCCCTCACGGCTCAGGATCCAGCTACCCCCTACGGACCAGAATACTCCGTAACGCTGCTCAGAACCGAAGCGGGAAGAACCATCACGACGGATAGAAGCATCGATGAAATATTTGCCATCATAGTTGTAGTTGGCACGTCCAAAGAAAGAGCTGAAAGAGTACTCAGAGAGAGAACTGGAAGCCGCGTCTGGATTCGCAGCACTGGCCAGGGTTCTCAAGCTCGGGTGAGGCCAGGTTTCAGCCGCCGCATATACGTTACGGAAACTAGACTTCTGGGCCTCATATCCAGCGAGGAAGAGGGTGTTGTGTACGTTATTGAAAGACTTACCGTAAGTCAGGGTCTGGGTACCAATCCAGTTCAACTGGTTGTTGGTAGACTCAGAACCGAAACCGGCAGTGTTCCGTCCATCACCGAAACGAGCATTCCGGAAATAGAATTCCTGGAAGTTCAACAGGTCAAAGGACCAGGCAGATTTGAATTTCAATCCGTCAAGGATTTCCAGCTCACCAGTCAGGTTGTTGAGGACACGGTTGATGGTCCACTCCTGAGAGTCATCTCCACTCAAGCTACCCACGGGATTGTTACCCCCCATGAAGAAGTTTTTGTGGCCATCATAGAAGAGTCCCTGCTCATCCTTGATCGGAATGACGGGAGCTAACAGGTATCCATTGTACAGCGGGTTGGCCCAACGCGTCGCGTCATTCATACCCTGCTGCTGGGTGCTGGAAATGTTCAGGTTGTTGGTAAACTTCAACCGGGGGTTGGCCTGGATAGCCAGGTTTACCCGAGAAGAATAACGTTCCAATTGAGAGTAGATAATCGGAGCTTCCTGCTTAAAGTAAGAACCAGAAGCAAAGTAAGTCAGGCCAGCGTTACCGCCACTCAGACTCAAATCATAGCTTTGGTTGAGACCTGTACGGGAAAGCTCGTCAATCCAAAGGGTTTCTACCCGTGGTGTTCCCAGGGTATATCCACCAGAGCCATCAGGGGTAATATCTACCGCTGGCAACCCGGTCAATGGATCAGGATACTGAGATTCAAAACGCGCAATGGTCGTTTCAAGGTCTTCGCCGCGGTTTGCATACCCCTCAATATACAGCTCGGTATATTCCAGAGAAGTCAGGCCACGAAGGCGATTTTTTTTCCGGCACAGCCCAGTCATTTGAGCCGATCTGCGTACGGAAATCAATTTTAGTTTTTCCAGGGCGGCCGGACTTGGTGGTAATCAGGATTACCCCGTTCGAACCACGAGAACCATAAATAGCCGTTGCCGCTGCATCCTTTAGCACGTTGACAGACTCAATGTCATTAGGGTTCAGCGTAGCCATCGGATTGGAAGATTCGGCATTGCTGGTCAGGTTACCAGAAATCACCGGAATACCATCAATCACATACAGCGGCTGTGAAGATGCAGAGATAGAACCCTGGCCCCGAATCAATACTGAAACGTTGGCACCAGGCTGGCCATTACTCATCACAGATTGTACACCAGCGACGTTACCTTGTAAGGCCTGCTCTACAGAACCCAAAGGCACCTGCTCTACCTGGTCTCCACTGATTGAAGCCAGTGAACCGGATACAGAAGCTTTGGTCTGGGTACCGTAACCAACAATTACCACTTCCTCCATAGAGCCTTCGGTAGGCCGCATGGTGACGTTCAAAGAGGCATTGCTAGCTGATACTGCGATCTCTTCTTTAATAAATCCAATGTAGGTAATCACCAAAGTTCCCTCAGATCCAGGGACTTTAACTGTGAATCTTCCAGCTTCGTCGGTAAAGGCACCTACGGTGGTCCCTTTCACCAGAACACTGGCACCTGGTAGAGGATCAGTTCCATCGGTAATGGTACCCGTTACCGTTACCTGCGCAAAGGCGGCAAACGACATCATGGCTACCAACAATAGAGAGAGTCCTCCTTTGTAGATTAATCTCATAGTTAGAAGATTAGGTTAGTTGAGTATAATGAGTTAAAGAACGAATGTATCGTAAGTACTCCCTTAACGGGATAATCTAATCTTTAGAATATTATGAGGATATATATGCAGACGAGGGGTAGTAGTGTGTTTAGTATATCCAGAAAACGTGAAAGGTAGCAGGAACGTAGCCTAATATGTGAAAATTTTTATATTCCTTAATTTCTTTTAGCCTTGGAAAACACCTTTTTTCAAATCATCCTCATTTCCGTGGTATCTGTTTTGAAGGCTACATATTTACTGATTGCTTGATAAAGGGCATACCTTTTTGGCCTGATTTAGCAACTCAGCCCGGTTATTGTTAGCGGGACAAAAGGCGGCACCCAGCCTGTCATTATAGGGCCTCCTTTGTATATTCGCCCCTAAAGTCAGCCGCAGGTGGATCATGATATTTTGGTAATAGGGGGAGGAGCAGCGGGGTATTTCGCTGCTATTCAGGCTGCTCAGGCCCGGCCAGGCTTGCGCATCCTCATCCTTGAGCGGGGAAAAACCGTCCTCAACAAAGTAAAGATTTCTGGTGGAGGACGCTGCAACCTGACCCACGCCTGTTTCGATCCGCGGGAATTGGTTACCCATTATCCCAGAGGACAAAAAGAGTTGATCGGCCCCTTCCATCGCTTTGCTTGTGGGGATACCATTGCCTGGTTTGGTGAGCGTGGCGTTGAAACCAAAATCGAGGAAGATGGTCGCATGTTTCCGGTCACAGACCAGTCGCAGACCATCATTGATTGCCTGGAAACCCAGGCGCGAAGCCTGGGCGTTGAGGTTCAATGCCAGCAAAATGTGCAATTTTTGCAGCCCCCGGCAGAGGAAAATGGTACCTGGCTCATCCAAACCAACCAACAAACTTTTACGGCACGCGTGGTCATGATCGCCGCGGGCAGCAGTCCCCAGATCTGGAAGCTGCTGGGAAAACTTGGACATACCATTGTACCGCCGGTCCCATCCCTTTTTACCTTCAACATCCCCCACCCTGCCTTGCACAAACTGGCAGGCATTTCATTCCCTCAAGCCAGTATTCACCTCCCGGAATTAAAGCTAGAGCGGACCGGTCCCCTCCTGATTACCCATTGGGGATTGAGTGGGCCGGCTATCCTGAAAACTTCCGCCTGGGGCGCCCGGGCCTTGGCTGAGGTAGGCTATACCTTTGAGCTGCAGGTAAACTGGTTGGCCATGTCTCAGGATGACTGCCTGACCTCCCTTAGACAAAGCCGGAATCAACAGGCCAAAAAACAACTGCGCAATCACCAGCCATTTAGGCTCCCTCAGCGCTTTTGGACCTATGCCCTGGAACGGGCCAGCCTCAGCAGCGACCAACGCTGGGCTGATCTGAGTAACGCCCACCTACAAGCACTGCAAAGGGCCCTCATTGCGGATATTTATCAGGTTAAGGGAAAAAGTACTTTTAAGGAGGAATTTGTAACCGCCGGAGGGGTAGACTTAAAAGAACTGGACCTGCGCAGCTTCCAAAGCAAACTCCTTCCCCGGCTGTACATGGCAGGGGAAATCATCAATGTGGATGCTGTAACCGGAGGCTTTAATTTTCAGGCTGCCTGGACAGGCGGCTACCTGGCCGGACAGGCGATGGCTTCCAGTCTTTAGGGGACTGTGAAGGCCCCTGTTTCATTTTTTTGAATAACGCTTCGGAATTAGCATTTTGCTGATCCATATGTCTCGGATATGAAACTACTTACTCCTGTCCTGTCGGCCCCCTTTCGGGCCCTCCTCTCCATTTTTTTCCTTTTCGGGGCTTTTGCCTGTCAGGAAGTCACCCCGCCCCCCGCCAGTCCTCCCAATGTAATTCTGGTGGTCGTGGATGATTTAGGTTGGCAGGATTTATCCATCCAGGGAAGCAAGAAATACGAAACGCCCCATATTGATCAGTTGGCCCAAGGAGGCATGCGTTTCACCGATGCCTATGCGGCCTGCGCGGTCTGTTCCCCTAGCCGAGCGGCTTTGATGACGGGCCGCTATCCGGTGCGCTACGGGGTAACAGATTGGATTCGCTCTCGTTTTCAAGGGGGAGAGATTCCAGAGGACAACAAAAATCCTCAGGGCTTTACCTACACCGAGGACAAGCCACTCATGGTCCCGGAAAATGCCCTTTGGCTGGAAAGACGGGAAATCACCCTGGCCGAATGGTTGAAACCTGCGGGTTATACTTCAGCTCACATTGGCAAATGGCACCTGGGTCCAGATGATTGGTATCCCACCCGACAGGGCTTTGATGAAAACTATGGAGGTTGCGATTACGGACAGCCGCCTAGTTACTTTGATCCTTATAGCAGACCGGAACATGCCCACCCCATGATACAGGCGGGTATCCCTACCTTGACTCCCCGGGATTCTGGGGAATACCTGACGGACCGGGAAGGAGACGAAGCAGTCGCTTTTATTGAAAGAAACGCTCAGCAAGGACCTTTTTTCCTCTACCTGGCCCACTACGCAGTCCATACCCCCATTCAAGCCAAAGACAGCTTGACCGCAGCATACGAAGCTAAATTAGCGGACAAAGGGGGCCATGCGAGCTACGCGGCTATGATCGCCTCGGTGGATGAAGCCATGGGCAAAATCCTGGCTACCCTTAAAAAGGAAAAGCTGGAAGAAAATACCCTGATTCTTTTCACCTCCGACAATGGAGGCCTGGATCAGGAGGGATGGCCAACCGATAATGCTCCCCTAAGATCGGGCAAAGGCTATCCCTATGAAGGGGGCATTCGGGTGCCCTTTATTGCCTACTGGCCAGGCACGATAGCTGCCGGTCAGGAAAGTTCACGACTGGTAACAGGCGTAGATGTGTTCCCGACCCTGGCCGAAATCGCAGGGCTTGACCTCCCGCCGGAAACCAGCATAGATGGTTATTCTCTATGGACACATTTTAAGAAAGGAGCAGAAACAGCTGTAGGACGGGGTCCGCTATTTTGGCATTTTCCCCATTATCGGGGTCGGGACGTAGCTCCCTACAGCATCATTCGCGAAGGCAAGTGGAAGCTGATCCGCTACTATGACGGAACCCCTACGGAACTCTATGATTTGGAAAATGACTTAGGCGAAAGCCGAAACCTGGCGACTGATGAAATCAACCAGGTGCGAATGATGGAAACCCGGCTGGATGCGTGGTTACTGGCCACCAGTGCCAAGGTTCCCCGGGCTAAGCCCGCAGCAAATTAGGAAAGCGGGACGCGCTTGACCTGACGACGATGGGGGGAACGAAAGTGAATGAAGTGAGGCCCTTTGGAGAGCTTGCGGTTGTCTAGCAAAAGTGAATATTCTCCCTTGTCCTGAACGCAATCTGAGATCACCCGAACCATGTGTCCTTTCTCATCATGAACCGAAATCAACACATGCATAGGATCGACCAACCGATAACCGATACTAGTTTGAGAAGCCTGGGTGGTGGAATGAACGTTGAAAATCATAACAGAAGCGGTAAAAGAATGAACAGGGGGTGATACAATGATAACATACCTTGAGGGAAATTGCTGTACAAAGTACCCCTACATTCCTTACATCAGTTTCTTTGACGCAAGACGAAAAGATTGAAAAAAAAGCATTAATTTATGTCCCTGCCGCCCAGAATAACTTTTTTTTCTTACATCCAACCCTTCTCCTTTTGCAGCGAGAACGGGGAAAATGTGACGTAAAACCGTTAGCAAACATCACGCGAAATGAAACGCTTTTCCTTTATCCTGGGGATGATGATTCTGATCGGCTCCTCAGCGTGTAATGAAACCACCCGGATTACTCGTCCGACCACCAAGGTTTTGTTTATTAGTCAAAATTTTCAGGCACCAGCCTCTCAGGCCCTCCTGGAAAGTCTGAGTCAGTCAGGCTTATCCGTGCCCTGGGATAGCACCCAACACCTTCATTTTTTGGATGAAGATTCGCTTCAGGCATACAGTGCGCTCATCCTGTCTGATATCCCCATAGACTCTTTCCACGCCCGTCGGAAGGCGGATATTCGACGCTATACCGAAAGTGGTGGAGGCTTACTTTGGGGAAATATCGAAAAACCAGCGCCCTACGCCTGGGCCTGGCTGGAACACCTCTTTATGCCGCAGGAAAAAGAGGCGGTCGTCCAGAAAGCCGCCGATCAGGAAGATCCATTCTTTCAGGCCCTGCCATCAAGAGAGACGCACCCGATTTTTGCGCTGCAAGCATCAGCCCACCAGGCTACCCCTCAAAGGCAGACTTCTTTTGATCAGGTGTTGACCCGCTTGATTGGGACAAACTCTTATGACCCAAGTTTGCGATCCAGTCCCCGGGCCCCTGAAGCCAATCGCTTTACCCGCGAGGTGTTGGACAGTGTGATGATCGAACCTATGGAAATGGCCATTTTGCCAGACCAGCGGGTCATCTATATCGAGCGGAGGGGAAAAATGAAATTGTATGATCCCCATACCGAGCGGACTACCCTGATGCATGAATTCGATGTATGTGTAAGCGGGAATTATGAAGATGGCTTGTTGGGATTGGCCCTTGACCCGAATTTTTCCGAAAACCATTTTTTCTACCTCTACTATTCACCGGGCTCTGATTGTCAGCGTGCTCAAACCCTTTCCCGCTTTACGATGTATCAGGGGGATTCGCTGATTCTGGCTTCGGAAAAAGTAATTCTGGAAGTACCTGTCCAACGGCAAACCTGCTGCCACTCCGGAGGTTCTATCACTTTTGGACCGGATGGCAACCTCTGGCTCTCTACCGGGGATAACACCAGCTCCAAGGAATCTGACGGCTACAGTCCCCTGGACGATCGGCCGGGTCGTGGGCCCTATGATGCACAGAAATCCAGCGGCAATACCCATGATCTTCGTGGCAAGATCCTCCGCATTCGTCCGAACAAATTTGGCCGTTACGATATCCCTGACGGCAACCTCTTCCCCAAAGACGGCTCTCAGGGTGCCCCTGAGATCTATGTCATGGGGGCCAGAAACCCTTTTCGCATAGCGGTAGATCACGCCACCGGTTTTGTATACTGGGGAGATGTGGGACCCGATGTAGGGGTAGCAGGAAAATATGGCCCGGAAAGCTATGATGAATTTAACCAGGCCAGAAGTCCGGGGAACTATGGCTGGCCCTACTTTGTCGGGGACAACTATGCCTACCGCAGCCGAGACTTCGCCACGGATCAAGTAGGAGACTTTTATAATCCACAAGCCCCTCGAAACCTTTCCCCCAATAACAAGGGCAGCAAGGTACTTCCCCCGGCTCGCCCTGCCTATATGTGGTATCCCAAAGGCACTTCCGAGAATTTTCCTTTTCTCGGCCAGGGGTCCAATAGCGCCATGGCTGGGCCCATTTATCACCAGGAGCAATACCAACTGAATGGTCAGAGCAGTTTTCCGGCTTACTTCGAAGACAAATGGTTCATTTATGAATGGGCCCGCTCCTGGATACAAGTAGTGACCTTTAAACCCAATGGCGACCTGGCCCAGGCGGAACCTTTCCTACCGGATATGCCGCTTTCCAAACCCATTGATATGGAATTTGGCCCGGATGGTTCCCTTTATGTGCTGGAATATGGAGCGAACTACTTCGCTGACAATCCCGATGCCCGTCTGGTCAAAATCACTTATTCCGCGGAAAACCGTGCCCCCCAGGCCCGGGTGGAGGCCAGTGTCATCGCCGGAAAAGCACCTTTAAAGGTGGATTTTTCTGCCGCAGAGTCATTCGACTATGACCCAAAAGACAGTCTTTACTTCAGCTGGCACTTTACCGATACGGCTGCGGTACAAGCTGAAGGCCCTCAGGCTTCTTTTACGTTTGAGGAACCTGGGGTGTATCCCGTTTGGGTGAAAGTGCGGGACCAGGAGGGAGCTACCACCACAGCGCCCATCAACATTCAGGTAGGCAATGCTCCACCAAGCGTGGAAATAGCCCTGGCCGGCAACCGTTCCTTCTTTGGCGGACCGATCAGCCAGTCATATCAGGTTTCTATTGCTGACCCGGAAGACCAGACGGCAGGAGGCATCAAAGGGAGTCAGGCCAATGTGCGCTTTGTGTATTTAGATGATCCCGCTTACCTCCATCAAATGACCCCTGAGGAATTGCTGAGTCAAGGCTCTCTCTCATATCTGAAAGGAAAAAACCTCATGGAGGCTTCCGACTGTGCCTCTTGCCACGATATGAAAATCAAGTCGGTGGGCCCCTCCTACATGGCCATTGCCGAACGCTATAAGGGCCAGTATGACATGGTAGGCTATTTGGCAGGCAAAATCATCACCGGAGGCAATGGCAACTGGGGGGAGAAAATCATGGCAGGTCATCCACAACACAGCCTGGAGGAGACCGCAGAGATGACGCGATATATCCTTTCCCTGGCCGAGAAAACGGACCGAAGCATGCCTTTATCCAGTCAAATCCGCTTTAACCGCCATGCCAGTAAAGAGGGTACCTACCTGCTTTCCGCGGCCTATGAAGATAGAGGACAAAACGAAATTCCGGCGCTGAAAACCCGCACCAATATCATTTTCCGAGCTCCAAGAGTCGAAGCTATCCAATTTGATGAGGCGAAAGGAGCAGCCCGCCAGGTTACCGGTCCCAACCGGGACATAGATGTAGTCAAAGGCATGCGGGATGGTTCCTGGCTTATGTATCAAAGCATCGATCTGAGCGGGATCAACCGCATCAGGTTCCGCATGGCTGCCTCGCAAGCAGGACAGTTGGTCATCCGACAGGGCAGTCCAGATGGGGAGGAGATTGGTCGTCTACGTCTCCGGCCGATAGATCCGAACGCTGACTGGATTGAAGTGAACGTCCCTATTACACCCACTCCAGGAGAAAAGGATCTTTACTTTTACCTGGAAGCTGATCCAGAACGGCCCAAAGCAGTCCTCGGCATCCAATGGTGGGAGGTCTTATTTGCGGCTAGCTAAGCCATATGCAACCCTATGCCCGGGACCTTTGTTTCTAAGGAGACAAAGGTCCCAATTCGATAGTCCCATTCCCAAAATGAGAAAATCACACCACAACCACCCGCCTATATAGCACGTATCCCCTGATTTTACGGCCTGGCAAGGCCTTTGTGGAATTTTGTTTGGTTCCAGGCAATGCTTGCCTGGACTCGTCTTGAATTGCAACACAAAAACGCATATTTATGGACCCCCTATTTATAATTGAATTGGGAATCGTGGGCATCATCGTGATGCTACAGTTTGTGGTCTTTAGCCGCAACAACATCGCCATCAACAGCCTCTACGATCTCTTCCCGGACATGAGTTCTCTCAAAATCAACCGGGTAGCCCTGGAAACCGACGCTGAAACCGTGCCTGTCGTGGCCCAGGAAGTAGACCTGGTGGACGAGAAGGGCAATTTCAGCCCCACCTTTCGCCAGATTCTTTCTAATACCAATGCCTACCTGAGCCGCAACCACGGGGAAGTAGACTTTGAGTTGATGAAAGACATCACTGACGCCAAGGTAGAGTCCCAGGAAAACGCCATTGAGGCCAACCTCAACCTGCCATTGTACATCGGGCTGCTCTGTACCTTTACCGGGATCATCATTGGTTTGGTGAAAATTTCCATTGATGGGGTGAGTGATGACGCCATTCAGTCCTTTATTGGAGGGGTCCTGATCGGGATGGTAGGGAGTGCCGTGGGCTTGGCCCTGACCGTGCGCTCCACCTATCGCCTCAAAGAAGCGCGCAAGGTTCGCGACCGCGACCAGTATGGCTATTTTAGCTTTCTACGAACCGAAATTCTACCCGCTCGTCGCAAGCGTGCTGATATGCCGCTGGACGGCCTCCGCGACAATCTTTCCGCTTTCAACGAAAGTTTTGCCCAATACCAAGGCAACATCAATTCGTCCCTTGGGGAAAGCCTCCGCCTTTTTCAAGAACTTAAAGATGCCTTCCAGCAGATTCGGGCCGTAGAGCAAGGGCTGCAAGGCATGGGGAAATTTGTGCAGGCTAACGACGGGCTCATAGAAAAGCAGGTGGAATACCTGGAATCCTATGCGCGGAAAGCCGAGACCTTCAGCCGGAAACTGCAAACTCATTTCCAGGACGTGGACAAACAGGTCGAAACCCTGGTGTCCGAAAATATCAAGGCCCTGGATCGTAGCACCCAGGCCGCCTATGTAAAGATGGACCAGTACCTGGCCAGCATGCAGCATGGGGACTCCCGGGCTTTTGCCGAAGCCCTCAACCGGGACCTGGATAAGATCAGAGGAGATGTGGCGACTTTACAGGAAAAAAGCCTGGAAGTAAACGCCAAGCTGCTCTCTCAACTTCACAAAGAAGAAGATCATAGTGTGGCGCTGGCCCAGGAAGTAAGAGGTCTGCGTAAGGAATTGGCCCAGTCAGTAGAGCGTTCCGGCGCTTTTACCCATACCCTGGAGTGGAAGATGTTTACCTATGCCGGCACCCTCGCTTTTATGCTAGGCATCGCCGGAGGCGCGATCTATCTCTTTAATTTCTTCACCGCATGAAAAAGGATTACGGCAGACTCTATTGGGTCAGTTATGCTGACCTGATGACCGCCCTTTTCATCGTGGCCCTGGCACTTTTTGTCCTGAGCTACAAGATGTTCAAGATGCGGGAAGCAGAGATCATCAACATGGAAGATGAACTTCGGGTGCGCAGCCTGGAACTGGATAAATCGACCATGGCGATCGACGACTTGAAACGAACCCTGACCGACCGGGAATTCCTGGCCAACTCTCTGGTGGAGCAATTGAATAACGAGCGGGCTCGCCTGCTGGTGATGGAAGAAGAATACAAAAAGCTCCGCGAAATTCAGAAGGCGATTGAAAACCTGGACAGTCGGTACTTTATGTACCAGCCAGAATATAAGCGGCACGTGCTGCGGACACAGGTTACCTTTCCCAAAGGGCAGAGTGTGATCAACCAGCAGTATCAGCCCATGCTGATGAATGCCGGTCGCGCCCTCAAGCGCCTGATCGACCAATTGGAACCAGACGACAACATTAAATATCTGTTGGTGATTGAGGGTATGGCTTCTAAAGATGCCTACACTCGAAACTACGAGCTGAGTTATGAGCGAGCCCTTTCGCTGGTACGCCTTTGGGAAACCCAAGGCATCCAGTTTGACCCGAATCGCTTTGAGGTGATGATCTCCGGTAGTGGAGAATCGGGGGTGGGGCGTGATATCCAGAATGAAGCCAATAACCAGCGCTTTTTGATCCAAATCATCCCCAAAATCGGAGAGTTGCGCGGCGTGAATTACGATGCGGTTAATCAAGGCGATAGTACGGTTACCGAACCGTTGAATCCATAGACGTTAGATTATACAATTTCAAGCCCGGAGGCCGTATGGCTTTCGGGCTTTTTGATTTTTGAGCCACGAATGCACGAATTAAAGACGAATCAAAAGCTATTCGTCCCTCATTCGCGCATTCGTGGCTTTCCCTCCAAACAACCATTCCCCGCTTTCAAGCCACCTTAATCCAATATCCATTAACCTCATCCATCATGCGCAACACCCTGTTTCTCCTCCTGATTTCTCTGGCTTTTGGTTGTACTACTATGCAAAATACAGGCGAGCCAGCCGTGTACCAGAGTTATGACAAGGACTACGGCGAGCCCATCACCAAAAGTCTTTTTCAATCCAATGACCGCAGCCTTAGTGAAGAAAACATCCAACGGCTGCTGGATGGGGAAATCCGCCTCCCGGAAAATCTCCGGGTAGCCATGCTCAACTACTCCCCGACCTCTGGCAGTCGTTACTATTCCCAATACTGGCGCAATGAGGAATATCTCAAGCTCCAGCAAAGCTATCTGGACACCTTTACAGGCTTTCTGGGGCAGTCGGATCGGGTGCAGAAAATCATGGTCATGCCCAGCCTCCTGGCCAATAAAGACGCCAAGCTCATCCAGATGCGGGAAGCAGCCGTGCGCCTGCAAGCCGATCTGTTGCTGATTTTTGTCCTGAGGAGCGACATCTATCAACGCTATCGGGTTTTCCAAAAAGATGAAGCCAAAGCCTACGCCACCTGTGAAGCCCTGCTGCTGGATATCCGTACGGGCATGGTGCCTTTTTCAACCATTCGTACCGACGATATCCTCGTCCAAAAAACCGAAAGCAGCCAGGACATCCGGGAGTTGGGCAAGCTGGCTGAGAAACAAGCGGTGGATAAGGTCATGGCCCTGGTGGGAAAGGAGTTGTCCGGGTTTTTACAAGAAGGGGAGTAGCCTGCTTTGGGTTCTTGGTTGCTGATCTTTTTTATCGGTGGATTTATTTCTGGATGAACGCTATTCTCGACTGACTTTTTCCCGGATGATTTCATCCGGGGAGGGGTGTTGACCGGCTGGAAGCCGATGTTACGGTCCCGCAGGTACAGTCTCG
>JBCBGC010000068.1:0-40886 GCA_038527215.1 Bacteroidota bacterium | reverse complement strand
GTTGTCAGAAGCGGTAGAGAAAACCTCAGACTTCTGAGTTGGGATGGTCGTGTTGGCCTCAATCAGTCTGGTGAATACGCCACCCATGGTTTCAATTCCCAGGGAAAGTGGAGTAACATCCAGCAGCAATACACCTTTTACGTCTCCAGAAAGAACCCCTCCCTGGATAGAAGCGCCAATGGCTACTACTTCGTCAGGGTTTACACTTTTGTTAGGCTCTCTTTTGAAGAAATCCTGTACCAGGGTCTGAACCCGAGGAATACGGGTAGAACCCCCTACGAGAATAACTTCATCTATTTCATCTACAGTCAGTTTGGCAGCTTTCAAGGCAGCCCGGCAAGGCTCCAGACAGCGGTCAAACAGACGGTCCGCCAATTGCTCAAACTTAGCTCTGGTCAGGGTTCTTTCCAGGTGCTTAGGTCCTTCCTCGTCCATGGAGAGGTAAGGCAGGTTGATATCCGCCTGGGTGGTGGAAGAAAGCTCGATTTTAGCGGTCTCAGCCGCTTCTTTCAGTCGCTGCAGGGCTTTAGGATCTTTTTTCAGATCAGAACCGTGCTCGCTTTTGAACTCGTCGATCAACCAATTGATGATCACCTGGTCGAAGTTATCTCCGCCCAGCATGGTATCTCCGTTGGTAGACAGCACTTCAAATACACCGTCTCCCAATTCCAGGATAGAAATATCGAAGGTACCCCCACCGAGGTCAAATACGGCTACTTTTACGTTTTTGTCCTGCTTGTCCAGGCCGTAAGCCAGGGCAGCTGCGGTAGGCTCGTTGATGATCCGCTTTACTGTCAGACCCGCTACCTCGCCCGCTTCTTTGGTGGCCTGGCGCTGAGAGTCATTGAAGTAAGCAGGAACGGTGATCACCGCTTCTTTTACTTCGTATCCCAGATAATCCTCAGCAGTTTTTTTCATTTTCTGCAAAACCATAGCAGAAATCTCCTGAGGTGTATACGTACGATCTTCTATTTTCGCAACCACCAGGTCATTGCGGCCACTGGCGATTTCGTAAGAAATGTCGTCTCCTTCTTTTTTGGCTTCTGAGTAGGTGCGACCCATGAACCGCTTAATAGAACGGATGGTGCGGAGCGGGTTGGCCAGCGCCTGACGCTTGGCTTGCTCTCCTACTACTCTTTCTCCCTCTTTCGTAAACGATACTACCGATGGGGTAGTCCGTTTCCCCTCTGAGTTAATGATGACCACCGGTTCATTCCCCTCCATCACTGCTACGCAAGAGTTGGTGGTCCCTAAGTCAATTCCTATGATCTTGCTCATATCTGATACGTCTTGATGTAATCTATTTTATGATTCAATGTTTATTCCCTGATCATCTGATGCTGGCTTTCCTTTCCAGGGAAAACGCACGATCAGAATGCCAGCTTCGTATTTGGCTTTGATGTTTTCCATTTCAATGTCCAATGGCAAGGGGAAGGTGCGAATGAAACTACCAAATCTCCTTTCCTGTTTATGAAAAGAGAAGGTTTCATAGCCTTCGGGCTCTTTTTTAATGCCTTTAATAGAAAGCACCCCATCAATGATTTGGAGGGACGTTTCTTCCTTTTTTACCCCAGCCATTTCCATGGCAATGACGAACTGGTTTTCCGTATAGTAGACATCAGCCTTGATCTTCACTTCTCCATCATCCATTCCTTCTCCACTGAACATGTCGTCCATGAAGTTGCCGACTTTCTTCCCAAATTGGCTTACACTATCAAATAAGCCGTCAGTGATGTTTTTAAAGGTGTCTTCACCAGATCTGTTGTCACTCATGATATTGGCTTAACCAGTTTACTTCTCTCTCTTTCTATCAAGAGAGGTGCCAGCCGGGAAATTTTGCCGAATTGACGAAAAATGCGCTGACAATCTGACAGGATGTCAGGTTTAGGGGCTTGGTAAGGAGGAGAGGTCGGTTAACCTGACAGGTAAAATGACAGGGGGCGCACTATTTAGGCTGAAATGGCAGACTTATTCGGTGGATTCTCTGGTTTCCATCTTTGTTTCATGCCCTTTGCGGATCATCTCTGCTAGTCGGCGAGCATTTTCCTGATTTGAAAAGGTAGGCAGGACGTTGGCTCGTCTTTGCGCTTTCTCAATCTCGGTGAAAGGGGTATCCATCAGGGTGTTGATCTGCTGTTGAAATTCTTCCGCAGACTGGGCCAGGACGCAGCTAAAAGCAAGCCCGGTTTCATGGACCATGTGAGGATTTACCAGGATGAACCTCCCTGTAAACAAGGCGTGAATGAGTTTTAATTTGATCCCCGTGGATTGAAAGGTGGGAAGCACATGGATGTGGGCATCGCGCATCAGGTCCAGCATTTCCCCTTCTCCCAGATTGTGGCGGAGGGTAACCAGGGGATGCTCATTGATCAGGCGAATCAGCTCTGGCTGAGGGTCCGACCCGGCGATGATGAGGGGAACTTCGAGCTGGGCAAAAACCTCGTTGATGAGGAAGAGTGCGGCTTCGTGATTTTCGGCTACGCTGAGCTTTCCGTGGTAGAGACAATATCGGCCTTGCCCGGTTTTGCTACTAATCTGATTGTGGGCATGAAAAGCCGGGAGATATTGGCTTTGCGGAAATTTGGCCTGATAGTAGGCCTGGTCTTTGGGGGAAATGGTAAAGACATAATCCGCGTAGGTCAGAATATTTTCGAAATGCTCAAGTTGTTTTGACTCTGCCAGGTAGTACTGTTTCCATTTATACACTCCTTCCCGCTGGGCAAGCTGATAGTAGTATTCCCATTCGACATTGTGCATGCGCACCATGGTCAGCCGGTGTTCAAATTCCGGATAAGCCAGATAGTAGGTGGTATGCAGGCCTTCGAACAAGATGGGATAATCATCCTGGAGGAGGGTTTTGAGCAACTGCTTATTCCTCCTCGAAGAGACGATATGGGGATACCGAATAGGCAGGGAAAAGGCGATGGATTTGCGGGGATAATAATAAACCCTTTCACAAATGATGTTCAGTTCATCCCTTCTTCCTCGCCCATAATCAAAGCAATGAAGGTGGACTTTGATCCCCAATTCATACAAGGCCCTCACCTTATAATAAATGTCGATGACGCCACCATAATTGGGAGGAGCAGGGACATCAAAAGCGATCAGATGAAGATGTTGCATAAGTGAATATACGAGCTGGGCTCAAATTCCCTATTTATTCAGAAATATTGAAATTAATCTCTATCTTTAGTCGCTTATGAACCGATCTCGGTGGACCTATTAACCCATCTTCACACATGCCTACGGTAAACATTGATGGAAAGGAAATAGAATTTGACGGGCAACACAAACTGCTACAATTTTCCTTAGACCAAGACATCGAAATTCCATACTTCTGCTATCATCCTGCGATGAGTGTTCCGACCAACTGTCGGATGTGCTTGGTGGAAGTAGGCTATCAGGCCCGGGATAGGGAAACCCGTGAGCTTAAGTACGACGAAGACGGCAATCCTGTTATCCAATGGGGACGGAAACCCGCCACAGCTTGTAATACCCCGGTGGGAGACGGCATGTACGTCAAGACCCATCGTACTTCTGAGGTCATCAAAAAAGCTCAGCAAGGGGTGCTGGAGTATATGCTGATCAATCATCCCCTGGATTGTCCCATTTGTGATCAGGCCGGTGAGTGTCCCCTGCAAATCTGGACCTATAAATATGGTCCTGAAGGGTCTCGCTTCGAAAACGTCAAGAACCATAAAAATAAACGCGTCGATCTGGGGCCCAATGTCATGTTGGACCAGGAGCGTTGCATTAACTGCACCCGTTGTACTCGTTTTACGGAAGAAGTCTCCGGAACCAGTCAGTTGAGTATCATCGGTCGTGGGGAGAAAAACTTCCCGGGAACCCCTCCGGGTGAGACCTTCGACGACCCCTACTCCATGAATACCATCGACATCTGTCCCGTAGGAGCGTTGACCAGCAAGGCACACCGCTTCAAGGCCAGAGTATGGGAAATGGCGCATGCACCCGCCATTGATATGAATGACAGTACCGGAACCAATACCCTTGTTTGGATTCGGGATAATAAAGTCTTGAGAATTACCCCACGTGAAAATCAGGCGATAAACGGCTGGTGGATGCCAGACGAGCACCGCTTAAACGTGGATATGTATAATGAAAATCGTCTGTCAGGCATAAAACTCAAGGGCGGTATTCCCATCGCTTTCCAGGATGGCCTTGACAAGGCAGCTCAGTTGATTCAGGGACAAAAGGAAGTATTCTTCCTGGGTTCTGCTTATGCCTCTCTGGAAAGCAATTATGCCTTGAAGGAATTTGCGGCTTCTCTGGGGCAGGATACCGTTTATTATGTTCCCCATGTGGAAGAAGGACGCGGAGATGACTGGCTCATGCAGGATGACCGCACCCCCAATGCCGCTTCTTGCGAGCTGTTGGGCTTCTCGGCCCTGAGCTGGGATGACCTGAAGGCAAAACTTGAGAACAAAGAAATTCCTTTTGTATACAGCCTGGAAAATGACCGGATTTTTGCGGATGCCGGTGCCTGGAAGCATACTACCTTCGTCGCGCATGGCTACCAGCAACAGGAGGGACATGAGTTAGCTGCTGTACTCTTGCCTGCTGCTCTCTCGATTGAAGGGGAAGGAACCTACATTAATCATAAAGGCATTCCTCAGGTAAGCAGTCTGGCCAAACAAATCCGTCAGATGAGCCCGGAAATGTGGATGCGCTTGCCAAAGTCTCGCCTGGATAAAGGCGCAGTGGCTGTGGATCGCTGGCGTAACCTGGACAATATCTTTGATGTGTTGCCCTCCTATGCCCTGATCTCTGGCATCAGTACAGCTATGGGTAAGGAAATGAACTATACTTCCCACCCTGAAATCTTTGGGAAGATGCAGGCTGAGATTGAACAGATCAAGGATATCAAGGTTTCCTACAAGCCCCCAAAGGCTTCTTTCAAAAGTACTCAATTAGAGTTTGCCCCTCGTTGGTAGGCCCACTGATGAAATTTTCTACTGCAGATATTCACCGCTTGTATGGCCAGAGATTGTTTCTGCTGCCATCCTTGCAGGAGGTGCCTTCCTCGGAAGCCCCGGAAGAAGCGGTAGCTGAGCCTAAGGCCGAAGAGAAGCTTCAGGTCTCAGAACCTCAGGCGGTAGAACCTAACCCTGACCTAAGTGTTCTTACTTCAGGAAGTGCCGTCACCTGGCGCATGAAACCTCAGGCTCGGGTGGTGATGATCATCCGTGAGGAAGAATTTCCCCAGAAAGAGCTGACCGGTCTGCTGAAAGCGCAGCTAGTGGAGGCTGGCATAGACCCGCAATGGGTGGGTTTTGGGGTGATTCCTCAAGGGGCGACTGCCATCGACCTACAGGAAATGGCTCTGTCCGCGGCCCTGGTCTGTGAAGACTTTGGTAAAAACTGGCCAGCTCCGGTTCAGCTGGCAGAAAAGCGAATATGGGTAGTGCCAGGCCTGCAGCAGATGGCCGGGAATCCTCAAAGGACAGCTGCCCTCCGTCAGGCAATGACCGAGATACGGGAATTCCTCAGCTAATCTGTTCTTCACTGTTTTTGAACCCTCTTTTTCTATAACTTAGCGGCAAAAATTAGCCAAACATGTCGATCAAATATTTCTCGGAACTATCTGAAACCGAAGTTGCTCAACTCATCAAAGCTCCCGCTGTTATCACGGCGCTGATTGCCGGGGCAGATGGGGAAATTGACCAAAAAGAAGAAGCCTGGGGAGCCCGCCTGGTAAACTACCGGACTTTTACCTCAGATGTAAAGCTACATGAGTATTACGAGCAGGTAAATGAGCTATTTGAAGGCCACCTCAAGGGCCTGGTAGCAGGCTGGAATGCCGGTAGCTCTGAAACGCTAACGGGAGAGGTAACGGCTCTGAAAGAAGTCTTGACCAAGGTGGATGGGGAATATGCAGATTTGTTGAAAGCAAGCTGGCGTAGCCTGGCCAAAAAGATCGCAGAAGCTGATGGGGGCTTTCTGGGATTTGGCAGCATCGATAAAGCCGAAGCAGCTTTAATTGACCTGCCTATGCTGGACTAGTTCCATTCTTCGTAAGAAAGATTTTCGCGAAACCCGCACCATTTGGTGCGGGTTTTTGCATGAAAAGTCAAAATGCCCGACTCTCAAATAGTTTTTTTATGGTAAAATACGCTTCTTTTTTAATTTGAAAGGGAAAATGATTATGTTTGATCTAGGGGTTAATCGTACTATTTATCAGGCGCTAATGCGAACACCATGTTTGGTAACAGGATCCTCATCACGCTACTTTTGGTTCCCTGCCTCGGAACGCTCTCATTTTCCCAAAACTCCCGCAACGGTGGAGACTGGGAAACATTGATTAACCACCATCTCTCATCCTATCAACTAACCGATGATAACCGCTTTAAACTCGCGGCCTACACCGAGTTGAAAGGCGAGTGGTCTGCCGCTCAAAAGGCCCTCATTCTTTCCTTTGGGAAGTTGGGCAGCCTAACCTTTTATGATCACAACTGTCTGCTTCGGACGAATAACCACCGGATTTTCCATCTGGATAAGCGGCGTAACTCCGAAGTGCAGATCATGGCGATGAACCGTGCCCTGTCAGATATCTTCGATCAGATTTTGCTGTTAAGCAACAAAGGGGCTGACCCCAGGCTGGTACGTTTTGTCAATGATCACCTGGCCCGGAAGAACATCGAGCCTTTTGACAAAATTTACCTTCGCCATATCCTGATCCGCTACGGGAAATACATTCCCCAATATGATCGGATTGACTTTCATTCCGATTGGATTGAAGACGACCGGGAATCTGCCTACCTGCGCCAAAGGACGGTGCTCAGGCCGCTGGACCCGGTTTCTATCCGCCTGGACCGGAAGGTCCTGAGAGGCTACTATTTGAAAGCGGGAGGGACCGTGTATGTAGAAGATGTCCAGCGAGATACCCGCTACGCTACCGGAGAAGGCTATCGCTCAAATGTTACGGCCTTTAAGGTATTTACCAAGCGTTTATTTGCGCAGAGTACTCAATATATCGTGGCGAATGAAAAGCGCAGAATGGCCCGCCTCCGTCCTTCGGTGCCTGCTCAAATGGCGGTAACCAAACCTTCAAGGGCCAAGGCCAAACTCCCCCCTCAAGCCATTGCCATGGCTTCTTCCGGGGTGAGCAGAGGGGCCGCGCCAACCAAGACCAGGAGAAGAGTAGCCGCCAAACCTGGCGTTGAACCGCTTTATAAGAAGGAAAATTGGATTCCCCTGTTGCTGCAAACCCTGCGTAGCCGCAGGCTCAACATCGGAGACCCGGATATCCTCCCATATTTTATCAACCATCCGAACTTCCATCTCATATATGCCCAGCTCACAGAACAGGAAAAAGCCCGGGTAGACTATTACCGTTCAAGGATGTAATCGGGCTAAATAAAAAAATAGAGAGGGCTTTCCTTTACGGAAGCCCTCTCTTCTTTTATAGACGGAAACTGTTGGTTAAAAATTCGCCTCGAAGGTCCCGGCTTCGACCTTGATGGGATTTTGGAAGAAGATGTCTGTCAGCGCATAAGCCGTTCCAGAAAAGGTGCCTTCCGTATTTCTATTGGTGAGTTTGCTAATGGTATAGGTGCCATCTCCCATAGACAAGTGGGTCCCGTCTTCCAGCATCAGCATGATGTTGTCGATATAGCCGCCATTCTGAAGGCCTAAATCATAGGTGCCGGTGGTGTAGATCTGGTTAAATTGAAGCTGAGCATTGTCTTTGTCAAGTCTTCCCAATTGCAGGGTACTGTCCATGAAAAAGGCCACACTTAGTTTTGCGGAAAAGAGGTTACCTGCGACGGTGGCTTCTACCTGACCGTCTCCTTCGAAGTCTACATCAGGTTGGTTATTACAGGCGAAGGCGATCAAGGCTAAGAAGAGGATAGAGATGATGGAGGTTTTCATATGCATCAGAATTAGAAAGTTTGTTTGTTGAGACAAAATTCCTGCATACAGGCGCCTTTTACCATCCCTCATTTGAGGTATTTTGGGCCTAACCCCTCTATTTTTCCCCTGTTCGATCGGGAGGGAGAAGTCCTGGTATAAAAAATATGGGTCATCCCGAATTTTGAATAAGTCAAGATTTCATCAAAACGCTTCATGGACCCCGACATGCTCATCGTCGGGGGTCTCTAGTAACATACCCTTCCCTACACACCGATTTTTCACCTAGATCACTTAGAAGAGACCGGCACGAAAGCGAGAGACCTCGGATAGCTCACCTCCTTACAGTCGGAGGAGCTTCCGGGGTGACAAAGGGGGGAAGATGAATGAGATCATCATGAGAGCAGGATAGTTACTAAAATCATACAACCGCCACCTTTTTTTGTTACCCCGGAAAGGCATTTGACCGGTAGGGAAAATGCCTTATCCGGGGTATCCATGATTACATAAGGATCGTAGAGACCTCCGACGATCAAGATGTTGGAGCCTTGACCCGGATAGTGCCCCTCCTTGTAGTCAGAGGAGCTTCCAAGGTGATAAGCATATGGAAGAAAAATGGCCCTTCCCGATCCGTCTCAAAATATTCATAAAAAAATGAGCCATCCCAAAATTCGGGATGACTCATGTTTATATATCTCGTTAGGACTTATTTTTTCTGCATGGCATAGCCATACCCATATCCATAGTTGTGTCGACCGTAGCCATAGTTAGAATCTGCCTTGACATCATTGATGGCGATGGCAATGTCGGTGATTTGCCCGGTCTCATACAGCTCGTTGATCCGAATGAGGGAGGTAATCTCCGTGAGGTTGTGGCGCACCACAAATACCGTAAAGTCTACAAACTGCTTCAAGATGAAGTAATCAGAGGCTTGTCCGATAGGGGGCGTATCCAGGATGATATAATCATACTCGCTTCTCAGCATCTCAATCAGCAAGGCCAGTCTTTCTTTATGGCTGTCAATCAGGTCCAGAGGATTAAAGAAAGGAGGGCCTGAAGGGAGAATGTCCAGGTTGCTCACCCCGGTTTTCTGGATGAGCTTCCGGTAATCGCCGCCCTGGTTGAGGTAGGCAAAAATTCCTTCGGAATTATCATACTGGAAGTAGTTCATCTGATCCGGCTTCCGCAAGTCCAGGTCAATGATCAAAGTCCGCTTGCCAGAAAGGGCGAACGTACTACTCAGGTTAGCTGAGCAGAAGGACTTCCCCTCTCCCGAACGAGTAGAGGTAATTCCGATGACTTTGCGGGTATCATCAGCCACCGAATATTGGAATTGTACCCGGATGGAGCGTAAACTCTCTGCCAGCAGAGAATTAGCGGTCTCCTGGTTGACTACTTTCACTTCTTTTTCGCTCCTGACAATGGTTCCCAGCACCGGAATGGTGGTGGAGGATTCAATGTCCTGTTGCTTGACGACGCGCATCTGGAGGAATTCCAGTCCGATCAAAACGGATAGGGGAAGGCCCAATCCTAATACGAAGACGATGCCGTAGACAAAGATTTTATTGGGAGCTACGGGTTTTCGACTAGCCAGACGAGCCTCATCTACTACATAGTCAGCTTTGAACAAGCCAGCCATGGCGATGGAGGTCTCTCTTTTTTCTTTCTCCAGTTCTGTGGCAATTTCCTGTACAGACTTGGTGTCGCTGGTCATATTTTCCAGGCGGCTGTTCTGAGAAGGCAGGGCCGCAATTTTTCCTCGGGTAAAGGCCAGACGATTATTCAAGCTGGCCTGGGTGATTTTGGCAGATTCCAGGTTGCGGGTGGCGTGGTCTACCAGACCTCGACGCAGGTTCCGTACTTCCAATACCTTCTGCTGCAATAGCGGGTTTCCTTCCAACTGGTCCATCGCCTGGATCTCTTTCTGCCGCTGAGCTTCTGCGAGTCGGATGAGCTGGCTTTGCATGGTGGCGTCTACGCCAGCGTTGCTGGGCATGGAGATAGGCGTATCTTCATCCGTAGAAGCTGTACTCGAAGCCTTCCTGCCAGGGCATCTCGGGTTTCTCTATAATGGAAAATTTCAGGAAATTGGTTTCCAGGGTGTCCCCAATGCGGATCACCTCATCCAGCACTACATCTCCAAGGAGTCTGACAATTTCATCTTTTTCGGTATCGTATACCGCACCTTCGTCCCCTTCTGCGGTCAGGTGATACTCTCCGGGATTACCGGTACGACTTACCTGAATAGGTAAGTAAATGGTCTGAAAATGAGAGGAGTCCACCACAATCTCAAACGGCAGGTCCGCATAGACTTTGCGGGTAATGATGCCTTTTTTCTTCTCGTAGGTTACGCCCAGCGGAAGTTCCTGGATAGTGGATTCAATCAAGTCGAAAGACTTGAGAATGCCGATTTCATCATCAAGGTTGGTTTTTTCGATAAACTTGATGAATTCCTTCGGGAGCTTGTTCATGGCACTTTCGTCCGCTCCCTCATTTTCCAGCAACATCTTTGAAGTTACCTGGAAGACCTCAGGGGTCTTTTTCAAATACATATAGCCTAGCCCTGCAGCTAGTACGATAGAGCCCAATACCACATACCAGTTGCGCTTGATGCGCTGAAGGATGGGTTGGAAGGAAATATTGTCGTTTTCTGGATAAGATTTCACCATAACGATGACGAGCGTTTAATACCCTGGAACTAATGTTAGAGAACTGGTAAGGATTACCTGCTATCAGGTAATAGACGTTTGATTGGGTATAATTGCGTGTGGAATTCGCCCTTGGGATGCAAATTTCTGTCCAAAGTTACCATGCAGGTGCTAGAAATTGAAGATTTGCCAGCAGACTGGTAAAAAAACTGTCCCAATGGTGTAAAATTATTCCTTAATAAAAGTACTTCCTGTAGGGACGGTTTCCAACCTCAAATGGTGCGAATACCTGCATGGAGGCTAGGGACCACTTTAGGAGGTACGCAAGCTAACCTGCACTGTTTCTTTTTAGGTGAAAAAATCCTGCCAGAAAACAGGATTTTTCCAAAAGTAATACGAGGCCCCTATAATCCTAACATAGATATTTTACCAAATGCGGTTATGTTTATCTGGCTATCACCCGCTTATCCTGACCATTTAAATGGAGATTGTTACCGTTCACGTAAAAGATTCGTCCCAGCGGATTGTTCCAGGGGGTAGGGAGAGTACTTTCGGCATAAAATGTGCATTGTGGCTAGTGTTTGACGGTTTTTAAGGCCAATCGCAAATAAAAAATAAGTGGATTTTTGGGGATTACAGGCCATTGTCGAAAGACACGGATCGGTTTAAACATGATAATAACCATTCGCGCTATCCTTTCGCCCATTGAACGATCAAGTGCTGGAAATGCGAAGGGAATTACGAAAATTTGTACCGAAATCTAACACCCCGAAGTTCTCTAAATCTGGTCTAAGCCTGAGTCAAGTTTTTCCTTCAAAAATGTAAAATGATTACGTTGGGAGACTTACTAAGGCACAAAACATCAAAACACAGAGACCTACTCAAATTACAACAACACCCATTCACTCACCATCTTAATTTTTTCATTACGGGATTTTAACAGACACAGATTGTAGCTAGAAATGGAAAAATATTCTTTCAATCACCCCTATCTGACATTCAAGATCTTCGTCCTCATTGTAGAGGGCCTGCTCTTCACGGCCGCATGTCATCTGGCTTACGGCTTCACCTTTGGTTTTGGGGCGACCCTGGACGAATCATATGCTTCTTTATTCTTCATATTCATCCTTACCTGGGTGGCTTTGTCGTCTATCACGGGGCAGTATGAGACCGAATCCATCTTTGACAGCCGGCCGATGCTGATTCGCCTGGCCTATACCTTTTTATTCCATTTCCTCTGTATTTTCGTCTTCACCTGGATTTTGGGCAACTACCCATCCATCCAGCCATTCCTTTTTTACAGTTTTGGATTTGCTATCGCCTTCATCTTTGCCTTTCGGCAGGTGTTGAGCATGCTATATAAGTACCGTCGCATCTTTTTCCGCAACTATAAAGTCGTGATCATGGGTTCTGGCTCATCCGCCAACGCCCTGACCAACTTCTTCACGGAAAAGATGACCAAGGTATATCACTTCTTCCAGCAGCCTGATTTTGATGCCAGTGCGGAGCCCGCTACTGATATCGCTAACAAGGTGGAAGAAATGAAGAACTTCTGCCTGGAGGAAGAAGTAAGAGAGATTTATTGTACCCTCCCTCCTTCTACTTCCCGGGAGATCATTGAGGATATGTTTGAATTTGCGGATAACCACTTTATCCAGTTCAAACTGGCCAATGATTTTGACTTCTTTAACAAGAAAGATATCACGGTTTATTTCTACGACCAGACCCCGATCATTACCATGCGTAAGGATCCGCTGGCCTCCTGGATGAACCGCATGATGAAGCGTGTCTTCGACATTATCTTTTCTTCTTTTGTCCTGCTCCTGGTCTTTCCTCCGCTCTTATTGATCGTAGGAACCATGATCAAGCTGGACTCCAGAGGGCCGGTCTTCTTCCGTCAGTTGCGCTCTGGTCGCAAAGGCAAGAAGTTCCTGTGTTATAAGTTCCGGACCATGCGTCCGGCCCGTCCTGGAGAAGAGTTCAAGCAGGCGACCAAAAATGACCCGCGTATAACGAAAATCGGTGCTTTCCTCCGCAAAACCAGCCTGGATGAGTTCCCGCAGTTTATCAACGTATTCCTCGGACATATGTCCGTCGTGGGACCGCGCCCTCACCCCTTGAAACTGGATGAGGAATCTGCTCCGACCATCAACAAATACAACTTCCGCTATTATATCACGCCTGGCATCACCGGTTATGCCCAGATTCACGGTTATCGTGGAGAAACTGATAGCCCTGAAAAAATGCGCAAACGCGTTGAATATGATACCTGGTATATCGAAAACTGGAGCCTCCTGCTCGACTTCAAGATTGTGATCGCCACGGTCATGAACGCCCTCAAAGGCGAAGAAAACGCTTACTAAGATTCACGCATAATTCCACTTATACAACGTACCTCAGTTCGAGTAAGATTAACATGGAACGTACGAAGGATGTAGTAAAGGTGCTCAACATACCTGTCTACAATAAAGACATCCCCGCAGCTACTGTTGAAGTCCTTAACACTTGTCTCACCTCCGATCAGAAGATCAACCGTAAAATCAGTGCTACTGGTGCTCACGGTTCGGTCTATGCCCAACAAAACCCTCAGTTCTTTGAGGTCTTAAATTCCTTCACCTTCAATCTGCCTGATGGTCAGCCGATGGTGTGGGTAGGGCGCTCAAAAGGCGCAGGTGATATGCGCCGCTGTTATGGCCCGGATTTCTTTGAAGAAGTCCTGAGAGCCTCAGCTGATAAGCCGATCAGACATTATTTCTGTGGTGGCCGGGAAGGGGTTGCTGATGCGCTGAAAGAAGCGGTCGGAAAAAACTTCGGAAACCACCAGATCGCGGGGACTTTTTGTCCTCCTTTCCTCCCGGTAGAAAAATACGATTACGAAGAAATCGCACGTAAGATAAATGAGGCAAATGCGGATATCGTCTGGATTGGCCTGAGTACGCCTAAGCAAGAAATGTTTGCACATTATCTCAGCCAGTACTCTGAGGTTCACTACATTGTGACCGTGGGAGCTGCCTTCGATTTCCACACCGGAAGTATCAACAAAGCTCCTAAGTTCATTTCACGCATGGGAATGGAGTGGTTTTACCGCTTAGTGCAAGAGCCCAAGAGGCTGTGGAAGCGGTATGCTACCATCGTTCCCTTATTCATTTACTATAATTTTCGAGAATTTGCTGGATTTAACAGGCAATCAACCAACTAATTAAAAATTTCATAGGAATCATGAGCAATCAAACAAAAAAAGTCCTTGTTGGTGGTGGAGGTGGCTTCATCGGAGGCCACCTGGTGAAAAGGCTCAAGGACGAGGGCAACTGGGTACGCGTAGTTGACCTGAAGCACAACGAGTTCTCTGAGTCTCCTGCTGATGACTTCATCATCGGAGACCTGACCGACCCAGTAGTAGCTGCTGCCGCTGTGGAAGGTATTGATGAGATCTACCAGTTAGCTGCTGACATGGGTGGTGCCGGATACATCTTCACCGGAAACAACGACGCTCCTGTCATGCACAACTCTGCCATGGCTAACCTGAACGTAGCTGAGGCCGCCGTAAAAGCTGGTGTAAAAAAGATCTTTTATTCTTCTTCCGCTTGTATCTATCCTGAGCACAATCAGCTGGATCCAGACAACCCTAAGTGCTCTGAGGAGTCTGCATATCCTGCCGCTCCAGATAGCGAATACGGTTGGGAGAAACTCTTCTCTGAGCGGATGTATCTCGCTTATATGAGAAACTACGGTATTGAGGTTAGGATTGCTCGCTTCCACAATATCTTTGGACCTGAAGGAACCTGGACTGGTGGCCGTGAAAAAGCCCCCGCTGCTATCTGCCGCAAAGTGGCGGAAGCTCCTGAAGGTGGTTCGGTTGAAATTTGGGGTGATGGTATCCAGACCCGCTCTTTCCTCATCGTAGATGAGTGCCTGGAAGGTATCCGTCGTCTCATGGAGTCTGACTTCACGGGTCCGGTGAACATCGGTTCTGAAGAAATGATTTCTATCAACGACCTGGCTAAAATGGTCATGGATATCGCGGGTAAAAACCTGACGATCGATAACGTACCTGGTCCTACTGGTGTAAGAGGTCGTAACTCTGACAACAAGCTGATCCAGGAGAAACTCGGTTGGGCCCCTTCTATCCCTTTGAGAGATGGAATGGCCAAAACCTACGCCTGGGTTGCTGAGCAAGTGCGTCAACAGCAGCAGGAAACTGTAGTAAGCTAAAACCAATTGATACAGGAGACCGGTCCCGGACCGGTCTCCCTTCTTTCACGTTCTTCCTCTCAGTCCTCTGATGACGGCTCTGCGCTACAGACTGGGATGAAGAATTTTTTTTGAACCGCTATTGGCACGAACAATATCATGGCTAAGAAACATAAGGTACTGGTCGTAGGGCAGACACCCCCGCCCTTTGGAGGTCAGGCCGTCATGATTCAAAACATGCTCGAAGGGCCTTATCCCCGGATAAAGTTCTATCACGTGAAAATGGATTTCTCGGTCAGTATGGATCAGATGGGGAAATTCAAACTCCGCAAACTTTGGGTATTGGCAAAAGTCATCCTTGGCATCTACTACCACCGGATATTCCACGGAACCAAGGTCATGTATTACCCTCCGGCCGGCCCGGATCGCATGCCGATCTTTCGGGACCTGGTCATCCTGAATACCACCCGCTGGCTATTTAAAAAAGTAGTTTTCCACTTCCATGCTTCCGGTATGTCCGAATACGAGCATGGATTTGAAGGTTTTACGCTCAAGCTCTTTGAGCGGGCCTACTTCCGCCCTGAAGCTACCATCCGTCTGGCTGCCCACAGCCCGCAGGATGGACGTTTTTTTCAGGCTAAAAATGAATTTATCATTCCCAATGGCCTTGAAGACGAAGGCAAACGCTTTCTCAACGGCCATGCCGTCCCCAGAACCATAGACGATGACGCGCCCAACATTCTCTTTGTCGGGCTGCTGAAAGAATCTAAAGGGATTCTGATCCTGCTGGAAGCTGCCCGCATCTGTGCAGAACAAGGCTTGAAATTCAGCGTCAATGTCATGGGACGTTGGGAATCTGAAGATATAAAAAACCGCGCTGAGCGCTTTGTCCAACAGCATCAGCTCCAGGAATATGTGAATTTCCTGGGCGTCCGCACCGGAGACGAAAAATGGGGCTTTTTCTCTTACGCTGACATTTTTTGCTTCCCGACCTTCTTTGAATCCGAAACCCAGAGTCTGGTATTGATTGAAGCCATGCAGTTTGAGCTACCGGTCGTTACCACCAAATGGCGCGGGATTCCTTCCATCGTGGAAGAAGGCGACAATGGCTTTATGGTGCCCGTTAAGAGCGGTGCAGCGGTAGCCGAAAAGCTGGCCCTGCTGATTCAGGATGAAGAGATGAGAAAAAAGATGGGCCAGGCAGGACGTCAGATGTATCTGGAACGATTTTCGTATGAGGTACATCACCGCAACATGGAAGATTTATTTGTATCACTTTGTAGCTAAGCATTTTTCAAGCAGATATAAAACATGAAACTATTAGTAACCGGCGGATCAGGTTTTATCGGAACCAACCTCGTCGAACATTTTCTCTCCAAAGGCATAGAGCTCTTAAATGTGGACTGGAATCCCCCTATGGAGCCTTCTCAGCGCCCTTATTGGGAAGAATGTGATATTCTGGACCGGGAAAAACTGATAGGCGTATTTCAGGCCTTTCAACCCACCCACGTATTGCACCTCGCTGCTCGCGCAGATACCAATGAAGAAGAGAATGTGGATCTCTATCTGCAGAATACGGTCGGCACCCAAAATGTGCTGGACGCCGTGAAAAGTGTCAGTACCATCGAGCGCTTCATCGCTACTTCTACGCAGTTCGTCTGTATTGCCGGGTATAAACCCCAGCATGACCAGGACTATGAGCCTTTTACCCTTTACGGAAAAACCAAGATTGTTACAGAGCAACTGACCCGTAAAGCCGACCTCGATTGTGCCTGGACCATTATCCGTCCGACCACCATCTGGGGCCCCTGGTCGCTGCGGTATCGGGATGTGATGTTTAAGGTGATGAAGCAAGGAATATACTTCCACGTATCGAAGAGAAATGTAGTTCGGTCCTATGGATACGTCAAGAATGTAGTCTGGCAGATTGAACAAATGCTGACCGTAGATCGGGAAATCGTGGACCAGCAGGTATTTTATGTAGGCGATAAGGCCTTTGACCTGCGGGTATGGGTAGAATCCATTTCTAAAGAGCTGACCGGAAAAAATGTCCGTATCTTACCGACCTGGTTCGTAGCCATGATCGCCAAGTTTGGAGATATCTGTAAGGCTGTCGGGGTAAAGTTCCCGATCACCACGACCCGCTTCAACAGCATGACCACCGATTATGTGACTTTTGTAGATAAAACCATCGAAACCTTTGGACCGGCGCCTTACGATATGGAGGCTGGCATCAAAGAAATGATTCAGTGGTATAACGAGCGGAGCCAGGGCGTACCTCACCCAGCTAAGGTGATTCCTGAATTGAACGATTACCAGCCCGTTCAAGAAAAATATGACAACCTGGCCGTGCCGGTTTAAATAAAAAAAAACAGCTACTCGCGCCTTTTTAATTTTTTTATTCTCCCAATTACAACTTAGTGAGTCTTAGGCGAAAATCACTTGATGGCTTTTTATGGGCGGCAGTCGAAAAGTTCGGAAACCGTTTCCTGACCGTAGGGATCTTTTTCACCCTCGCCAATATCCTTGATACAGAGGCGTTTGGTTTGGTCGCATTGGTAAACAGCTTCCTTGCTTTTGCCTTGATTTTTATAGAGCAGGGATTCACGATGGCCATCGTGCAGCGCAAGGAACTGGATGAACTGGACCTGAATTCGGCTTTTTGGGGCTCTCTGGTCCTGGGCATTATCTTCTGCCTGGCCTGTTTTTTTGGCGCACCTTTTATTGCTGATTATTACGAAGATCAACGGCTGATCCCGCTTTTGCAGGTGATGTCATTCTCCTTTCCCATTGGCGTCTTTGCCGGGGTACAGAACGCCCTCTTTCAGCGAGAACTGGAGTTCAAAGTCCTGGCCATGCGACAGTTGGTCGCTACCTTCATTGGAGGAGCGGTTGGCATCTGGGCTGCCCTGAACGATTACGGGGTGTGGAGCCTGATCATTTACTTCCTGGTAACCGAGGTCATCTGGGTTGCCCTGCTGTACATTCGCTGTGAGTGGAAACCCGGTTGGGGCTTTTCCTGGGCAAAGTATAAATCTCTCTTTGCCTTTGGCGCCAATGTCATGGGAAGTAAATTTCTCTTCTTCAGCGATAGCTATTTCATCAACCTGATGATTGGTAAGTTTCTGGGGATGGAGATGCTGGGGATTTATTCTTTCGGAGAAAAAATCTTCGTTTCTCTCAAAGACCTCCTGGTCAATACCATTTCCCGGGTTACCCTGCCGATCTTTGCCAAGCTGCAGGAGAATAAGAAAGAACTGAGTGAGACTTTCTCTGTGATGGTCGGAAAAGTAAGCATGCTTACCTTTCCCTTATGTGCAGGCTTTGCTGCCATCTCAGAAGACATCACCTTCCTCTTTTTCGACCCGCAATGGGAACCAGCGATCCCGGTGATGATCATCCTGTCCATCGCTACGATTTTTACACTGATTCCTTCCTATTGCAACGACCTGTTTTTGGGTGTCGGTAGAGCTTTCTTATCCTTTAATTTCAACCTGGTCAACTCCATCGTCAACCTGGGGCTTTTCTTCGCCTTTGTACAGTTTGGCATCGTAGGGGTAGCCGTAGGCTTCCTGTTGCGGATGGTGGTTTTCTCTCCCATTGGCCTGTACCTGGTGAGCCGCCTGATCCCGTTGAATGTGCCAAAACTCACTTCAGAGCTGATGAAAGGCCTTCTGGCCAGTGCGCTGGTATTCGGGGTGGCTTTCGGCTTAAAATACGTCCAGACCGATATTAACTATTTTTGGATGGGCCTGAAGATCGTGGCCGGAGGAGGGGTATTTATCGGCGCCCTGGCCTTCTTGCAGCCTGAAACCTTTGAAGAAGTCAAAAGAATATTTTTTGAAAAGGTTCTCGGTCGTGAAAAATTGGACAAAAAGCGAGAAATCAATAGTATATGAACCCGATCAATCTAAGCTGGCATAATGGGGCTTGAAGCCCGAAAAATGACCGCTCCTACCAAGGGTGAAAATTTTGGAAGGAAAATTGCGTTAGATTGACCCGCAGATGAAATATTCATTTTTAAGGAAAATATAAATCTTTGATAGAGCTAATAGATCCACGGCAATGTTAGTAACCGTTATTATCCCTACCTACAAGCGAATCGACTACCTCAGAGAGGCAGTACAGTCTGTTGTTGATCAGACTTACACCAACTTTGAGTGTCTGGTCGTCAATGATTATCCTCCTTTCAAGGATCAGATTCAGGATTTGATCGATTCGTTTCAGGATGAGCGGGTGCGGGTGATTCACCACGAGCAAAACGGAGGTGAGTCTCAGGCCCGGAACACCGCGATTCCAGAGGCAAAAGGGGAGATTATTGGCTTGCTCGATGATGATGACATCTGGCTGGAAAACTTCCTGGCGGAGCATGTCAAAAAGCATCAGGAGCGTCCCGATGCTGGCCTGGTTTATTCTGGCCTGCATAAATTCTGGGACAATGACTTCATGGCACCCCGGACTTATACAGGAGAAACTCCCCCGCCAGCTGAGAAGTTGACGGAAGCCTGGTTGCAAGGCGATTTTTGCCTGGCATCCTCCTCCATCGTATCGCTCAAGCGGGTCTGCTTTGAAGAGTGTGGGATATTCGACACTTCGCTGCCTTCCTTTGCAGACTGGGACATGTGGTGCCGGATTTCGCATAAGTATGCTTTTGCTCATATCGAAGCGCCCCTGATTCGCTATCGCTATCACCTGGGTGTAAGGGGGTCTACTGACATGGGCAAAAGAATGAAAGGCATCGAAGTCCTTTCCGCCAAGTGGTCCCATCGGGAGGAATTCCGTGGATTTGAAGACGGTTTACGGGTAAACGCTTATATGAGTGAAATCCGTAATAATATATTAATGGGGGACCGGAAAAAAGGCGCCCAACTGCTGATGGAGTGTATCCGGAAGTACGGAGCCGAGTCTATCCGCCACTTTGATGAAATCCTCTTTTCCGGATTCATCGTCATGGCGGGGAAATTCTACCCCGATATTCAAAAGATGATTCACGGTGGTAAGGCAAAAGCCACCACCTAAATCCTGATATCTGTGCCTTGTAATTGCCTGTTGAGATGATTAAAGAGCGTCCGATAAAAAAGGCTCCCGAGCCTGAAATCACGGAGAAGCCAGTCAAGCTGCTTGACTATAAGTACTACATCTGGTTTGTGCTGATCATCTTGAAGTGTCTGGCTGTTACCAACCTGACCGGGTTCAAGGTCATAGATTACGCCATGGCAGGTACCTTGTTGGTCTTTATGGTGATCAACATTACCAAGCCGAAGGAAATGATTTTCCTGTTAATGGCGGCATATTTCACCAATATCAGGGACTGGTTTACCACCTTTGCCCTGGTGGGTGGAGAAGGGTCGAGGATACTGCTCATGGATGTGCTGATCCTCTTGATCATGGCCCTTTCGTTCCTTAAAATATTGCAAGACCGCAAGTTCAATCCCTTCTGGTTGCAAGGCTTGCTGTATTTCCTCATCGTATTCTGGATGTTCAATTTCGTCCAGGGTATCCTGGGAGGAGGTGGAGCTGGTTATGCGATTGGAGAGGCACGCATGTATTTCGGGAGCTTTATCATGCTCATCATCATCAACCTGTTTGATGGGGATCCGATGCATAATTTCCGAAAGACGGTCAAGATCATTTCCCTCTGCGGGCTGAATATCTTCATCTTCGTTATCCTGATGTCCATCTTTGGCACCGGTGAAGGAGGAGAAGGGGACCGATTAAATCCTGGAAACAGTGAAGCCGAAGTGATGGTATTTGCCCTCCTGGCGGTAATCCTGGATTTTATCTTCAAAAAGGACTACTCTATCTTGAAGATCAGCAAACCCCTCCAAATCGGCATTTTCCTGGGCCTGATTTTCATTTGTGGGGTTCGGGCTATGTTGGGCGTAAGTCTGATCCTGATTGCCTACTTCATTTTTGTCTCCAATAAGATCAGTCTGGGACGAAAAGTAGGCATCGTGGTAGGCATGATCGCCATTGGGGCCGTCGCCCTGGTAACCCCGGTAGGACAAAAAGTATTTGAGTCTCAGGCCAAGTACATCGCCATCATGCAGGGGAAGGGAAAAAGTACCGACGATACTTCAGCTGCCTGGCGGGCCCGAATGTGGGCCATCTTCATGGACCACGTGCTGAAAGACAATACCCGCATTTTTCTGGGCCGACCCTTTGGGGAAGAAAAAATCGATATCCGGGCCCTGAAATGGGAATCAGAAGAATTGAAAGGAGGAACCAAGGTCGACAACTCCCTGGCGCACAATGACTATGTCTCCATGGTCATGACCAATGGGTTTGTCTTTGTAGGCCTGTTTATCCTGGTGATCCTCATGTACAGCCTGCGCGCGATCATTATGTCCCGCAAGTACAATGATGACCTGGGCTACTTCCTCCTGTTCTTTGGCTGGGTATTGCTGATGCAGTTTATCCAGAGCGGCACCAACGCAGAAATCAAACACTACGGTTTCAGTATCTCCCTATGGTGGCACATTGGGCTACTGGCCGTACTATATCGACATATCAAACTTCTAAAGCGGAATGAAAAATCCCAAAATATCCATCGTCACACCGTCGTATAACCAAGGCGACTTCATTGGCGATGCCATTCAATCCCTGCTCGATCAAGGCTACGAAAACTTTGAGCACATCATCATTGATGCTGTCTCTACCGATAACACGCATGAGGTAGTAAGCCGCTACCCACACGTGACGTTTATTTCCGAGCCTGATGAGGGACAGAGTGATGCCCTGAACAAAGGCTTCAAGCGGGCCACCGGGGACATCGTAGGGTGGTTGAATGCTGATGACTTCTATATGCCTGACACCTTTAATAAAGTGCTGAAGGTATTAGAGGATCCCAAGGTAGACGCGGTTTACTCTAACGTTCGCTTTATCGATGGAGAAGGAAATTATACCCGGGATTTGATCGAGCACAAAGTAGTGAAGTGGCTGGCGTGGTTCTATTGCTATATCCCTTCTACTACCTTTTTCTTTAAGCGTGAGATCATGGATGATGGGCCGTTCATCGACAAGGATTTTCATATCAGCATGGACATGGAATTATTTGCCCGCCTCCTGCATAAAGGCTACAAATTCCAGTACGTCAATGACTTCTTCGCTTCTTTCCGCTGGCACGGTGGCAATAAGTCTATCGAGTCTAAAGAGGTAGAAGACATTCGGATGAAAGAAGGGGTGACGATTTTGAATCGGTACTCACCGCTCAATCTCAGCATGAGCAAGTTTAACTTGTCTATGTACGGGAAGGTACAAGCGGCTTCGAAAGTATTCCGGGCCATGGCCAAGACTCAGAACTATAAATATAAGTTGAAAGACTGGGCTAGATAGGCCCTTTTTTTTAGAAAGGAATTGCTGCTATTAAGTGAGGTCAAAAGGCCCGGATACGGGCTGTATGTTTTACTTAAATCACCTGCACAAAGCGGTTTTATCAATGAAGATACTCTTATCAGCGTACGCTTGCGAAACAAACAGAGGAAGTGAGCCCGGGATCGGGTGGAACTGGACCGTTGAGATGGCCAAACTCGGTCATGATGTGGTCACGCTGACCTACCCACAAGATCGGGAAGGAATTGATCAGGCTCTGGAAGAAGATTTTGATCTGCCCAACCTACGCATAGAATACCTGGATACCCCTAAGTGGCTGACCTGGTTTTACAGCCGGACCAGCAAAAAAATCTACGTCCATTATATCCTTTGGCAGATCATGGCCTATTTCCGGGTCAAGAAAATGCTTAAGACGGAAGACTTTGATTTTATTCAGCACGTCACCATGGGCAGTATTCGGGTCCCTTCTTGGTTAGGATTTCTCAAGCCGCCCTTTATTTTCGGTCCAGTAGGGGGAGGAGAAGAAGCACCGATGACCCTGGTGAAAAATCTCCCTTCTAAATACTTCCGAAAAGAATATGTACGGAAGCTGGCTAACCGGTTTAACCGGATCAATCCCTTCCTTTGGATTATGCTTTGGAAGACGGACGTGATCCTGTGCAAAACCTCGGACAGTGCCCGCTTTTTTCCCAAGCGCTTTCAGAAGAAATGCCATGTACAGATGGAGTGTGGGATTCATAACGAAACCATCACTGATCTGGTGAATATCCGCGAGTCCAACTACGTGGATGCACCTAAGTTCTTCTATGCCGGTCGCCTGCAGTACATGAAGGGACTGCATTTGAATATCCGGGTGTTTGCCCGGCTGCTCAAGGACTTCCCCAATGCCAAGTATACCATGGTGGGTGAGGGGCCTGACAAGGAGTGGCTGCAGTCTATTGCGGAAGCAGAAGGCGCTTTGGACAACATCGAGTTCAAGGGACTGGTTCCTCAGCCGGTCTTATTTGAAATGTACAGGACGTACGATTTACTGCTGTTCCTCAGCCTGCATGATTCCAGTGGCAACGTAGTCCTGGAATCCCTGGCCAAAGGCCTGCCCTCTATCGTGCTGGACCTGGGAGGGCCCAAAGAAATTGTAGATGAGGAATGTGGCCTGGTGGTTCCTACCGGTGGCATGTCAGAAGATGAAATCGTAGAAAAGGCCTACCAAATGCTTCGGGACCTCATGATGGACAAAGAGCGCCTCAATCGGATGAAGATTGCCGGGTTGGAAGCTGCCAGAAGAAAACAGTGGCACAATGTGGTTGGAGAAACGGTAGAATCCTTGTCTGAGCTTACCCTCGCAGGACAATAAAAACAAAAAGATTGCCCCTTCAGCCTGGGGGCAATCTTTTTCCTCCCCAAACAAACGCCCTGAGAATATGAAAACGCAGACCAGTAAGACAGAACGGTTGCCAAAAAAATTAGGTGAACCCAATATTGTTCACCTGCTCCTGGGCTTGCCCTCCCCTCAAATGATGTCTGGGATCAATGTGGTCGTACATCACCTGGCCCAGGCAATGTACCACCTCGGCTATTCAACCAGCGTGTGGAGCCTGAATGACCATACGCACCCTGAATATCTCCCGGAATATCCTCTGGAAATATTTATTCGGAAAAAGAATCGCTTTCAGGCGCCTGATGGCCTGGCTAAAGCTATTCAAGAATTATCTAATAGCTCCATTGTTCATATTCACAACTTATATACGCCGGAGGTACGCTGGATTGCCCGGCAGTTGCACAAACGAAACATTCCCTATGTGCTCACGCCGCACGGGTGTCTGTCCACCAGAAACCTCAAAAAGAACTTTTGGCTGAAATACCCTTATATCACCCTCTTTGACAATGAAATCCTGCGTAAGGCAAAATCTCTGCAGGCCCTGGGAGAGATCGAGGGCGCACAAATGACCAAATGGAACGCTCAGGTCAAGATTATTCCGAATGCCTTTGATCCGAGTGAACTAAAACCCGCCTATCTGCCTGAGGATACCGCGCAGCTTCGTTTTTGCTTTGTGGGGCGGATTACCATGTTTATCAAAGGCCTCGATCTGTTGTTCGCTGGCTTTGAAAAATATCGGTCTGAAGGCGGCACCGGCAAACTCCGTCTCATCGGAGGCGGACATGATGATGCCCGGTTGAAAAAAATGGTCGAAGATTCTGAGGTCGCTCCCTTTGTGGAAATATTAGGGCCTAAGTATGGAGACGAAAAAATGGACTTGATCTCAGAGTCTCAAGTCTTCGTGCTGACTTCCCGTACCGAAGGATTACCTATGTCCGTCCTGGAGGCCGCCGCCATAGAAAAAAGCCTGTTGGTCAGTAAGGAAACCAACATGGGTCCACATGTTGACGAATTTAAGGCGGGTATCGTCCTACCCGAAAATACCGGTGATTGCATAGCTGAGGCCATGCATCAATTTGAGCAGGCATTTCATCAGGGGACCCTTCAGGAAACTGCCGTTAATGCCAAGAAAATGATCACTCAGTCGTTAAATTGGCCCAATGTCGCTCAAAGAATCGCAGATGAGATCTATTTGGCTTAAAACGGTATTTTTTTTGCTAAATTGGTTTTGTCTTCTCAGATAATGAAGACATTAAACGCATCCTTCTACTAAGGAATTCTCACTTTAACCTATGTTGAAATTTCGGGCCTGGCCCGACAGCGTTTCTTTGACGTATTGGACGAGTTATATGTTAACCTGGTTGGGTTTTGAACTGTGACCTGGAAAGAAAACGCGTAACCTTATTTCATATACACAATGCCGAATCAGCCCGGTAATAATCGGTTAATTTAAGAGCCCTAAAATGATTTATCAGACGAATAAAGTAGATACAAAACTTGAGATGGAGACGAAGGAAATGCCAAACATTATTCATTTGGTGCTAGGCCTTCCCTCTCCCTACACGATGGCCGGCATCAACGTGGTGGTACACCACCTGGCTCAGAATATGTTGGACAGTGGGTATCCCGTCAGTGTTTGGAGTTTAAATGACCATCTCAGTCCGGAATTTGTTCCGGAATACCCCTTGCAAATCTTTATCAGACATAAGAACCGTTTGAGGGTTCCCTCAAACATGATCCAGGCAATTAAAGAACTGCCTAAGAATACGGTTGTACACATTCACGCCATCTATACCATGGAAGTGAAGAAAATCGCCAGACTGTTGCGTAAGTACAACATACCTTATATTGTGACCCCTCATGGGGCTTTGGCTTTCAAAAGCCTTAAGAAAAAACCACTGCTGAAAATCCCTTATCTCATGTTATTTGAGCGCTCCATTATCAAAGGCGCCAAGGCTGTCCACGCCCTGGGCGAAATGGAGTGGAAGGAACTCAGCAGGTGGAATCCCAATGTGCATATTGTCCCCAATGCGATTGAGATCGTAGACCTGGACGATCCTGCGCTGATTCCCGAATCTACTACCCAACTTCGTTTCTGTTTCCTCGGTCGCCTGACGATATACATCAAAGGATTAGATATCCTGCTGGATGGATTTAAGCGGTACCGGGCAGCAGGAGGAACAGGGATACTCCGGATCATCGGTGGAGGCCATGATGAAGAAAAATTTCAATCCATGGTGCAGGAGTCCGGTGTAGCAGATTACGTTGAATTGATGGGCCCCCGATTTGGGGAAGAAAAAAATGCCCTGATCTCCGAATGTCAGGTTTTTGCCCTCACTTCCAGAAGTGAAGGCATGCCGATGTCGGTATTAGAAGGCTGTAGCCTGGCCAAAAGTATTCTGGTCAGTCCTCAGACCAATATGGGAGGATTGATCCGTCAGCACAACGCCGGGATTGCCTTACCGCAAAACACTGCTGAACTCATCCAGGAAGCCCTGCATACTTTTGAAGAAAAGTTTGAAGATGGTACCCTAAGTGAATTTGGGCAGAACGCGCGAAAAATGATTACAGATTCTCTGAACTGGCCCAATGTGGTCAAGAGGATAGCTGAAGAAATCTATCTGGCCTAAACATTTCGTTTAGCAGGGATCTGACTCGTCTGATACAAAACATGGAATGCCTGCCCCTTTTGTGTTTCACAAGAGGTGGCAGGCTTCTTTATGCTCCTTTTTTGGCTATTACCGAATACCGCTTATTGACCAAGGAATGCCAGCATTATGGCATGCTATTTGATGGATGATCTAACGATTATTTGGTAAAGTTGGCGAAATTTATTTGATTTTCTTATATGAAACAGGGAGAGGTTTCTCGTCTTTCTATCGACACAGGAGAGGTGCGAGATCCTATTTTTTCTGTTTTATGCCGGTAAAAAGCGCTGAGCAGTCTTTTTATTAGCTAAGTGTTCTTCGCACGCTTACCAGATAACAGCCATTACTACGCTTACGACCTACGCCATGAAACTTTCACAACCCAGGCAATTTTTAAAAGAGGCCGAAGGAAAACGCGGACCAAAGCATCCCAGGATCATTCATTTGTTACTCGGCTTACCCTCCCCCCATACCATGACCGGGATTAATGTCGTCGTGCATCATCTCGCTCAAAACATGTGGGAGTTAAATTATCCCGTCGAGGTATGGAGCTTGAACGATCACCTGAGTCCAGCTTTCACCCCCGAATATCCGCTCTTCATCTTTATCCGCCATCAAAACCGGTTTAGGCTTTCCTCGAATATCGTGCAGGCGATTAAGGAGTTACCCTCGGATTCGATGGTGCATATCCACGCAATTTTTACCCTGGAAGTGAGGAAGATTGCCGGACTGCTGAAAAAACAGGGGATTTCCTATGTGTTCACTCCGCATGGAGCCCTGGCCTACAAAAGTTTTAAGAAAAATCCCTGGTTAAAAATTCCCTATTTCCTCTTCTTCGAACGCTTCATCATTCGTCATGCCAGCGGCATTCATGCCTTGGGAGCCTGGGAAGCTAAAGAACTCCAGCGGTGGAATCCTCATGTCCATATCATTCCCAATGCGATGGAGATCCTAGATCTCGATGATCCATCCCTGACGCCCGAATCTCCTGATCAACTTAGGTTTTGTTTTTTGGGACGATTAACGATCTATATCAAAGGGCTGGATTTGTTGCTGGAAGGCTTCCGTCGCTATCGCTTAGCAGGCGGGCAAGGCAAGCTGCGCATTATCGGAGGCGGACAGGAGGAAGAAAAATTTCATAAGCTGGTCCAGCAGTCCGGAGTCGCAGACTACGTAGAGTTGATGGGCCCCCGCTTCGGACAGGAGAAAAATGCCTTAATTTCAGAGTGCCAGGTTTTTGTCCTGACTTCGAGAAGTGAAGGCATGCCTCTGTCGGTCCTGGAAGGAGCCTCGCTGGCCAAAAGCCTCCTGGTCAGCCCGCAAACCAATATGGACCAGCATGTCCGGGCGCATCAGGCCGGCATCGCTTTACAGGAAAATACGGCATCCTTGATTCAGGAAGCCTTGCATACCTTTGAAGCGCACTTTAAAGAAGGGACCCTTCCCGCCTGGGGTCAACAGGCCCGCCAGATGGTTACAGATTCCTTCCATTGGCCGAAGGTCGCCCAAAGACTGATAGAGGAAATGTATATGAAGGAGGTCAGGAGGAAGCCGCAGGAAGGCTTGGAAAATGGGAGCTAATTTCAGCAGGAAACCTGCCTCCATTTTTTCCGCCCTTCTTCCTATCTTTCGCGTGCATGGAAATTAGATGAGCAGGGAAAAATACCAGATCTCTGGTATCATCTTTGACCTATGCAGGTTTAGCTAGGAATCATCCTGAAGGAGAGAAGGCCGAAGTAGCGGCAAGGATGAAAATGGAAAGGAAATAGGATATACGCGGGAAGGTGTTGCTGAATAAGCGCATGTCGAATTGTTCTTCCAGGGACCTGGCTACAGTATTTTTGTCCAAAAAAAGCGCATATTCTAAATAGCCCGTGGAAACCAATTTACCTTTTGTCGACATTCCCTCCCAGGCCCCTCAGGTCATACACCTGGTGCTAGGCTTACCTGATCCTCGTGCCATGGCCGGGGTCAATGTGGTCGTCCATCATATGGCGTTTGAGGCGCATGCTTTAGGCCTTGACGTAAGCGTGTGGAGCCTTAATGATGTGCCCAAAAACGGATATGACCCCGGTTATCCCCTGGAGGTTTTTATCCGCAACCAAAATAGGTTTCAGGTGCCGGATAGGATGAAAGCGGCCATCCAGGCTTTGCCGGAGGATACGCTCTTTCATATTCATGCCATGATGACGCCAGAGCTGCGGGCTTTTACCCGACTCCTGAAAAAGCGAGGCCTGTCCTGGGTCGTTACCCCCCATGCCAGTATCTCCTTTCGTAGCCTGAACCGGAAATGGTGGGTGAAATATCCTTACCTCTTTTTCTTCGATCGCCCGGCCCTCAGTGGGGCAAAATGGCTCCACGCCCTGGGGGAGATTGAAGCGCGGGAACTTCGGCTGTGGAACCGCCGGGTCAAGGTCATCCCCAATGGGATTGCGGTGAATGATATTCGCCCGCTGCAAAGGCATGAAGAAGATCCCCTGATCTTTGGCTTCCTGGGCAGGATCGCCCTGGCCCATAAAGGCCTGGACTTGCTGTGGGCCGGCTTTCGGAAATATCGCCAGCAAGGTGGCAAAGGCCTGCTTTGGATCATTGGAGGAGGAGGAGAATTCGAAGCTTTTTCTCAAGAAGTAAAAGACAGCCCGGAAGGAGAAGCGGTGGTTTTCCATGGCCCGAAGTATGGAGAAGAAAAGTTTGCCCTGCTGCAAAAGTGCCAGGTATTTGTCCATACATCCAGATGGGAAGGCATGCCTATGTCTGTTTTGGAAGCCGCTGCGATGGGAAAAGCCTTGTTGGTAAGTCCCCAAACCAATATGGGCCAGCTGGTGCAATCCTATGCCGCCGGGGAAGTATTGCCAGAGAATCATCCAGATCAGATCGCTCTGGCCCTGGAAAGCCTGGAAAAGGCCTGGGAGCAGGGCAGGTTGGAAACGCAGGGCATCAACGCGCGCAAGATGATCACAGATTCACTCAACTGGCCGGAGGTCGTAAAAAAGTTGGCTCAGGACATTTATTTGACCTGATGATTTCTCCCTCCCCCTAACCTCGGTCCTTCATATCTTCCGCCACTTTCTGGATTCATTATTCGAAGCTTAACAGGTCTTTTTGCGAAAATGAAAAACCTGCGGCATCTGGGGATGGAGGCATTTCCGCCAATTCTTGCGGCTCAAGGCCAGACTTATTCACACATCTTTCATTTGATTCTGGGAAAAAACAGGCTGGAGCAGATCGCTGCTGCTATGCATCACCTGGAAAAATTTTATGAAGAAGGAAACCTGGTCGGCATGTCCCGGGGACCGCAAACCTGGTCAGAGAGGAATTACCTTGGCGAAAGGTGGCCGATAGAACAGGAGCTAGAGCGGGGAAGGGAGGAACCAGGCAGGAAATGGTACCCTTTACCGCTTAGAGAGCCGGTTTTGGCTGATGATTTTTTGGGCTTTCGAGCGAAAGCGGTCTACAGACTCTTCTCTTAATTTTCCGTGCTTGGTTTTCCTGCCTTGAACCCGGGCGCGCCACTTTTTCCAGTTGCTAAGCCGCATTTCCTGCTTCATCAGCTTGATGACTTCTCCTTCACTCAGACCAAACTGATGCTGAATCGCTTCGAAGGGCGTTCGGTCTTCCCAGGCCATCCCAATAATGCGGTCTACATCCGTAGGGCTAAGTTGATATTTTTCAATAAGATTCATCATGCGATAAAACCAGAAGCGGGCAAGAATTGTTTCTATTGAGGAAGAGCTTCCGAGATTTTTGTTTCTATCTTTATGTCTGAATACCGATATTGCGCGCCATGGAGAAAGACCGTCAATCGAGCTGGGATTATATCAAGATATTACTGGTATTTGCGATTACCGGGTCCCTCTCTGCCTTTGTACCCAAGTATCTGATGCCCTTGACCGGCATTGAAGGTGGATTTTTATATGGCCTGGTCTATTTTCTGCTCGTTACGCCCGTCTATATTCCCCTCTTATTGCTGATGGCCTTTTTGTTCGGCAAATTCGACTACTTTTACGATAAGCAAAAAAAACTGGGCAAATGGCTTCTCAAACGTATGGGGCTAGGTGGGAATGGGGATGCCTCCTCTTCCTCGGACTAAGTTGCCTCCTGGCCTGTACCTCAACTCCCGCACCTATGTCAAAGAAAATCATCGAAACCTCTCAGGCGCCTGCTCCTATCGGGCCCTACAGCCAGGCTGTGCAGGTTGGAAATATGCTCTTCCTTTCTGGACAGATCGCCATTGATCCTGCTTCCGGTGAATTGAAAACCGGAGACCTGGAAACAGAAACCCGTCTGGTCATGTCCAACATCGGGGCCATTCTGGAAAGCCAGGGACTGGATTACACCGCCATTGTCAAGACGTCTATTTTCCTAAAGAATATGGATGATTTTGGGCAGGTCAATCAGATTTACGGCTCCTATTTTGAACGTGATTTTCCCGCCCGGGAAACTGTTGAGGTGGCCCGCTTGCCCAAGGATGTGAATGTAGAAATCTCCGTGATTGCGGTAAAATAAACCTGTGTACATGGACCTGGATTTTATCATCAACCACCTGGGCGAGGACCGGGAGGGGTATTTTCGTGCCATGACGCCGCCTGTGGTACAGTCGAGTAACTTCGCTTTTGAGACGGTCGCAGACATGCGGGAGGCCCTGACCCATGAAATGGATCAGCCCTTCTACACGCGCGGCCATAATCCTACGGTGGCGATTCTCCGCAAGAAAATAGCCGCCCTGGAAGGGGCAGAAGAATGTCTGATTTTTGGGAGCGGCAGTGCGGCCATCGCCGCGGGGGTGATGTCTGCCGTACAGAGTGGAGATCATGTAGTCTGCGTAGAAAAGCCTTACAGCTGGACCAACAAACTACTCAATCAACTGCTCAGTCGCTATGGGGTGGAGGTGAGCATGGTGGATGGCCGGAACGCGGAAAACTTCCGCCAAGCCATTCAGCCGAATACCAAACTTTTCATGCTGGAATCTCCTAATTCCATCACCTTTGACCTTCAGGATATCCCTGCCGTGGTGGCCATCGCCCAGGAACATGGCATCCTCACGGCCATCGATAATTCCTACGCGACGCCCCTCAACCAGCAACCCATGCAATGGGGCGTGGACATGGTGATGCATTCCGCCACCAAATATCTGAATGGGCATAGCGATGTGGTAGCAGGGGTGCTCTGTTGCAGTCGGGAAAGGGCCGAGCAAATTTTCGCTTCTGAATACATGACCCTGGGCGGGGTGATCTCCCCCCATGATGCCTGGCTGCTCATGCGGGGCTTGCGTACCCTGCCCATCAGGATGAAACGAGTGGCGGAGACTACCCCGAAGGTGGTGGCCTTTTTGGAGGCTCATCCTAAAGTAGCGGGCGTACACTATCCTTTTTCGCCCAACTTTCCTCAACTGGCCCTCGCCCAAAAACAAATGAAAGGGCCTGCCGGACAATTTTCTCTGCTGCTCAAAGCGGAAAAACTAGAGGAGGTGGATTGCTTTTGTGATGCCCTCAGCTACTTCATGCTGGCCTGCTCCTGGGGAAGCTATGAGTCCCTGATTTTTCCCATGAGCACCCTGGTTACTTCTATGAACTATGCGGAAAGTACTCAGCCCTGGAATTTGGTACGCTTCTATGTAGGCTTGGAAGAAGCTGAGGTTTTGATCGCAGATTTGGCGCAGGCCTTAGAGAAGATGTAGTCAGAAAAAAGCTCAGGCCTTCATGCAGAAGACCTGAGCCGTATCCTTGGCTGTTCTGACTGCCTTAATAGTTAAATTCTTCCAAGCGCATAGAAAGGCGCCTTTCCCTTTTGTAGTATTCCAAAATCATCACTTTGCCCGGACTGGCGGGCAGCACGTTGATTCGGCGGGCATCAGTCCGCAGGTCGACTTTATCCAGGCTAAATTCCCCTTCCGGATCCTTGATGATTACCCCCATATAGGGTTTCCTGCCCTCTTTTTTCTCTTTGTCCATAGAGATAAAGGTAGCATAGAAGCTTTTGTCATCCGGGGCTTCCTGGGTATAGTTATAATCAAACCATCCAAAAGAGGCCATGTACTGCGCCAGGGCCTTGGAGGAAAACCAGCCCCATCCTTCTGGGAGTAAAATGCTGTTGGGCCTTTTTTCAAAAATCTTCACTTCCTCCAGGGTCAGGTCTTCGGACAAGTCAAAGACCAACATTTCTTCGACCACCATTTTGAGGTAGGCGATGCCGCTGCTCTCGCTACCGGCGGCTGCGCTGAGGATATTGAGGGCCACCCCTGTCCCGCTGACCGCTTTACGGTAGCGCTCTGCTACAAAATAGAGTTCTCCATCCCGGTCCAGGACCGCCCGGTGAAAGGCAAGGAAGCCGCCCTCATCCAGTCGCCCTTTTTCATTGACAGAGAGAAATTTACTGATGTCTTCCTGCCAGGAAAGAAATACTTTGCGGTTGATATTTCCTTCGAGGTCCAATCCCATGATGTAAAGTCCCAGGCTTTTGCCGTTGAATACCTTGTCTTGCGGACGAAAGTACTCTCCTACCACCATGATTTCGTTTCGCTTGGGATGAAACTTGCCCATCAGGAAGGAAAGCTTGTATTGCTTGTCGTAAAGAGGCTGTTCGAACAAAGCCTCCCCAGAATAAATATCCCTCAGTTGGAGGTTATAATGAATATCCCGACTGGATGAATTTCTACGTAAGGCAATGCCTGAGATCAGAAAAGGAGCATGAACATCCGCTATTTCGGGTACTTCAAATTCTCTGGACTGGGGATCGCTGGACTTTTCCCACCGACCGCTTTCCCCCAGGTCATTCGGCAAAAATTCCAGTTTGTAGCCCGTTTTGCGGGTATCTACAAAACTTTGGCGGATGAAACCTGATTCTCCCGCCGGGTAGATGGTCAGGTTGCTGGATTCCTCTCCTTCAATCATGCTGTAACCATAGGTAGCCCGCCAGACATTGCCGCGCATGCGCGGATACCTGAGGCTGCCGATTTGCTGCGCGCTCAGGTCATAGGTGACGAGCTCGGCGGTGCGCTCCCGGGTATCAATGAAGGAAAACAGGATGGCCTTCCCGTTATAAACTCCTTCCGTCAGGTAGGTGAATTTAGATTTGACGAGGCTGGAACTGGCCACTTCCTGAGCATTTTCGTCCAGGATTTTTAACATAAATATCCGGTTGCCTCTGTCCGCCCTGGCTACCTGATAAAAAGCATAATAGCCTTTTACCTGATTCTCCTGAATAATGGGTCCGATATTTCGCAGCCGCAGCCGCATCACATCTTCTACAGTATAGTCTTGTGCAAAGCCTTGTTGGATACATAACAGGCAAAAGAGGAGGATAAAATTTCGCATGAAATCTTTGTGATTAAATGGTTACGGTTGCGCAAGCGCTTTCCATTCCTCCAGGTAAACTCCCTGGGGGAAAGTCTTTTGGTAAGTTTTTGATAACTCCTGGAAGCGGGCGCTTTCAGGAGAAAGGCTGGCGGCACAAACCTTGGCAAAAAGGATAGGCTCGTAGCTGTTCCAGGCCTCAGGCTGGGCTCCCATATAGGCTTGACATAAGCCGAGGAGTTCCTTCAGTTTCAAATTACGCACGAACGTCAGGAAGGTTTGGTAATCCTCCGGCTGTTTGGGTTGGGGGAAATCCAGGACCTTGCCCAGACGATGGTTCTTTTTACTTTGGTAGAGATGGTAAAGAGAAAGGCCTACCATGCTATGTACATAAGGATCATCCTGATAAAAGGTCAGGGCCTTCAGGCTATAATAGAGACTTTTCCCTACTTGCCCATTGCGATAAAAGGAGGTCAGCCATTCCTTATCCATCTGGGGATGCAGCAGCCGAAAAAGGGCATCTCGCTGCCTTCCCCGGGCGAGTTGGAGGGAGGATTGGTTGGCTGCGAGTTGCCGTTGTAGCACCTGGATTCTCAGTTGGCAGTCCGGATGAGTGCCTACCGAATCTTCGGCCATCTCCAGGGCAAAATCATTTTTACCGTAGATAAACCCACTTTTGGCCGGAGGTTTCATCCAGCGATCCTGAAAGGGGTAGGCCGCTTGATCAAAACGCTGCCGGTAAGCAATAGAATCTTGAAATTTATCTGCATCTACCTGATCGAGAATTTCCAGCAGGCCCAGGGCTCCTTCCGGGGCGTAGGAAGTCGCCATAACGAAGCGCAAGCCCAGGGAATCCGCTTCAAATTCGGCCTGGCGGCTATACCGATGTCGTTGGTAGAGGCGCTTTTGCAGGAGGTTGACTACTTCCTCATAGGCTCGGCTGGAGTTTTCAATACGAGCAGCTTCCGCTTCGCGGGCGGCTCGATTGTAGGCATAGGTGATTTGCTCAACCATGGTGTTCCGGGAGTGGTCCAGGACAAAATGCGCGATCTCATGACTGATCACGAAGGCTAGCTGGTGCTGGTTTTCCAAGCGCCGCAATAAGCCCAGATAAAGGATGACGGTCCCCTCGCCCAGGCTGACGGCATTGGGACCGGTTTCTTCACTCACGTAAAGCCGGAGGGGGAGCTTCTGCAGGTCGGGATTGGCCTGGATGATCCGCTCGAACACCAGTTGGCAAAGGTCAGAGATGCCCTTACGGTCTATCATGTAGCCGCCTCTCAGCTCCCGGAAGAGTTTTTCGTAGCGGGCCTCGTATAAGCGCTTCATAGCCCGCTTGCCCGGCCCTTGTAGAGGCAGGTTTTTTTGGAGGCTTTTCAGGCGACTTTCGTAGTATAGCTCTGTCTCCCGATCCAGTAGATTAGGGGGAGGAGCGGGTAAAAAATCCAGAGATTGGGCGGTGAGGGTGATACTCCCGAAAAGGAGCATAAATAGGATAGGAAGTTTCATGATTGTTTGATTGCAGCTTTACAATATTAGTGGATTTATTCCACACCGACAAAAGGCCTGGAAGGGCGGCAGCGCGCCAAGAAAACCCTTACCTTTGCCCGCACCTTCCACCTACCACCCATGAACAAAGAAATTCTTCGGCTCGCCATCCCCAATATCCTGAGCAACCTCTCAATCCCTTTGCTGAGCACGGTGGATACCGCCCTGATGGGCCATCTCTCTGCGGCCCACCTGGGGGCAGTTGGCGTGGGTGGCATGATTTACAACTTTATCTATTGGAACTTTGGCTTCCTGCGGATGGGCACTACGGGCATGACTGCCCAGGCGTTTGGCAAGGAAGACCAGGCCGAAATGATCCTCACCCTGGGCCGGGCCTTACTGGTCGTAGCCGGGGTGGCCGCCTTGTTGATGTTGTTGCAGCTGCCCCTGGGAAAGGCCAGTATTTTTCTGATGAACGTAGAGGGAAGCCAATCCGATTTGGTCGCAGAATACTTCTTCGTTCGCATCTGGGCTGCCCCGGCCTCGCTGGCTATTTTTGCTTTCACGGGTTGGTTCTTCGGTATGCAAAATGCGTGGTTTCCGCTCATCCTAACCATTACGGTCAATGTGATCAACATGGCCTTCAGTTGGTTCTTTGTCCGGGAACTGGGCTGGGGCATGAGTGGGGTAGCCTGGGGGACCGTGATTGCCCAGTATGCGGGCCTGCTGCTGGCAGTAGGCTTATTTTTCAGTCGCTATCGTCAGTATCTGAGCCTGCTCAACCGCAAAGCGCTGCTGGCGGTAGAAGCCCTGAAGCGCTTCCTCTCGGTCAATGGAGACATTTTTATCCGCACGGTCATCCTCACCTTCGCCTTCGCTTTTTTCTACAGCCAGTCAGCCGATGGGGGCGAACTGGTGCTGGGCGCCAATGTCGTCCTGATGCAATTCCTCAATTGGATGTCCTATATCGTCGATGGCTTTGCGTTTGCTGCAGAAAGTGTGGTAGGGAAATATAAGGGGGCCGCTCATCGGGAGAAATTGTATCGGGCCATTCGGCTGAGTTTTCTGTGGGGCATGGTCATGGCAGGCTTATTCGCCCTGGTTTATGGGCTGGCAGGAGATCGGCTGCTGCGGATTTTTACGGAGGATGCAGAAGTGATAAAATTTGCTAAAAAAAGTCTGTACTGGATGCTGATTTTGCCCCTGGTCAGTACCCCTGCTTATATGTGGGACGGGGTGTACATCGGCTTGACCGCCTCACGCGCCATGCGCAATACGATGTTTCTGGCCATAGGCCTGTATTTAGGGGTGTATTACAGTTTTGATTATCTGGAGATTGCCGATGCGCTGTGGTGGGCCATGACCCTTTTTCTGGGAGCAAGGGGTTTATTTCAATGGCTGTTATTCTCCCGCAAAGGCATAGCCATTACCTGATCAGGAGACCGCACTCATCCACCCCATGATGAGGTCAAAATCTTCCCAGTCCTCCCGCCTCAGGGTGATGATTTGATCGTGGTAGTGGAAGGTGATTTTGTCCTGTTCGAAGGAAAACTGAGGATTGGCGTATGCTAAGGGAAAGGCTTCCTGCTTTTGTTCGTACACGATGTCGTAAACCGAGATGAGGGAAAAGTGTTGGTTGACAAAAAAAATCTCTGCGTATCGTTTCCGCAATTGTACATAGGCCATCATCAAACCCAGCACCAGGGCGAGAATCTCCGCAATGATCACCGTCCAAAGGAGGCTGTTGCCGAAAGAACCCTGTGAGATGTTCAGCAGCACCACCAACATGATCACGATATTGAAGGCCCCAAAATATTGCATGGCAGCATCCTGGACGACCGCGAAACGACGACTGGATTTTGGATAATGTTTGCTACGAAAGCTGGTCATGAAATGAATATCTTAAGGGCTGCCCGACAGTGCTTCTCTAAAGTTATCCCAGAAAAAGGATTTCTTCCTTATATCCCCGAAGAAAATCTGCCACTTTCATCCTTTTTTTGCCCGCCAGTTGAATCTCCAGGAGTTCAATCCATCCGTCTGCACATGCTACATACCAGCGCCCATCCTCAATGAGGCAGCTTCCTGCCGGTGGCTTAGCCGCTAAGGTTGCCCTGGCAGCCAGGAAAACCTTCATGCTGTCTTCACCTAATTTGGTCCAGGCCGTGGGATACGGGGAAAGACCTCTGATCAGGTTATACCTGCTTGCGGCGGATTGGTTCCAGTCAATCTCACAATCTTCCTTAAAAATTTTGGGTGCCTTGTGCTGGGAAAGTTCATCATCCTGCGGACGGGGGCTAAGTCGGTTTTCCTCCAGGCCCTGCACGGTGGCCAGGACCAGGTCCGCCCCTTTTTCCATCAAAAGATCATGGAGCTGTCCCGCGGTCCAGTCTTGAGGCACTTCTACTGCCTCCTGTAGGAGTAAGTTGCCGGTGTCTATTTGCTCATCAATGAGAAAGGTAGTCACCCCTGATTGGGTTTCGCCATTGATGACCACCCAGTTGATCGGCGCGGCCCCCCGGTAGTCCGGCAGCAAAGAGGAATGGAGGTTAAAGGTTCCTGAGCCAGGAATATCCCACACTACTTTGGGAAGCATGCGGAAGGCTACCACCACAAAAACATCCGCCTGGGTAGCCTGGAGGGCTTCGATGAAGGCGGGGTCCCTGAGCTTAACCGGTTGAAGCAAGGGAAGCTCTTTTTCCAGCGCATAGGCCTTGACGGCAGAAGGCCGTAGTTTTTTTCCACGTCCGGCGGGTTTGTCCGGCACCGTTACCACGGCGGCTATTTCGTACCCAGCCTGGAAGAGCCGATCCAGGGAAGGGACGGCAAACTCGGGCGTACCCATAAAAACGATTCGCATGGCCGCAAATGTAGGGAAATTGGGTTCGGACGGCAAGCCATTAGCAGAGCCTAAGGGACCATTGGTACGGGCAATCCCACGCTTGGGCCAATTGTTGTAAGCTTTTTATCAGAAAATATCTACTTTAGGGATATCAAAGAAGTAAGGATTTCCCTTTTCCGTAAGTTTTTTTTCCTGTTCTACTGGTTTTCCTTCTTTTTAGTCTAGAATGCTTTTCCCTATTTCGTCCTGTAGCCAGGATGTTGGCAGTCATGGTAGTTTTCCTTGTTGCGCAATATATACGTGCATCAAGTAAGATTTTCAGCATAATAAAAGAAGTTTTTGCTTCGTTTTTCACAGGAATTGCTCGGTTAAAAGCATGAGATTTATCACAATCATAAGTTTTCTATTGGTCCTGATCCCGTGGGACGGCTTTGCGAAGGAATTTTATTTCCTTGGTATGGAGGATCGCCATTATGAAAATCCGGCGAACTGGTACCCTGCGTACCCTGGCAGTAAGATTGCCAAAGGGGATAAGGTGGTTATCATGGCGGATGTAAACTTTGGTTTTTACGATATCTCGGTAGGCGGAATCATGGAGATTGCCATGAACGCGCAAATGCATTCCCCTCAGGGCAAAATCATGATCCAACCCGAAGGCCTCCTGGACAATAACGGGCAGCTCATGGTGGAAATCGTGGAAAACAACGGCCAGTTTTTTAACCGGATTGCCGCTACTTCTCATCTGCATACCTACGTGGCCCACCCAGGGGCGCATACCTATAATGGCTATTCAGCCATCTTTCGTACCATAGGTCCATTGGTCAACGGGGGCCGCTTTGATAACTACAGTGCCTGCATTTCCGGTAGTGATTTCACCAATACCGCTACTTTTCATCAGGTGCGCCAATCTCGTCTCACTGTGGCAGGAGATATGTTCCTTTCTCCTGACTGTACGTTTACCCAGTCTGCGGATAGCCGCATCTATCACGGTCGGGTAGAAAAACTCATCGTAGAGCCTCAACTCCCCGGTGGCACCGACGACCGCTAGACCGCCGATTCTTCTTTTTTTGCCAGGCCTTTTTCTTATCTTCCCTTATGGCAGCTGCTATTGTCATGGAATTATGGGAGGGCTTCCTCTCCTATATCGAGGCCTTCGAGGAAATTACATCCGGAGCTTCGGACCGCTTTGCCCGCGGAGACTGGCAAGGCATGCAGGCCAAGGGCATCGAAAGACTGAGCCTTTATAAACGCAAAGTAGGCCAGGCTACCCGAAGAGTCCGCCGCATCATGAAGGAGGATCATGCTTCCTATGAGCATTGGATCAGTGCCAGAAAGCAATTTGGCGCCCTGGCTGCTTCTCATTCAGCCTTTGAGATCGCAGAAACCTTTTACAACTCAGTTTGCCGTAAGGTGCATGCCCCCATTGGAGCTGATCCAATACTGATGTTTGTGCTGAAGGAAGAGCGGCCCGATCCCTATCAATCTCCCGTGCCTATTTTTCATACTTATCAGGGCCATAAAAGCCTGGAAGCTTTGATGCGGCAGATTCTTCATGACTACCCGTTCAAGGTACCTTTTGAAGACGTAGAAAGAGACATAAAACTGATCGCTGATCGGATCCAGGAAGAAGTATGGCCGCTGCACCGTCCTAGCTCAAGCACCCGGGTAGAAATGCTGAAATCTGTATTCTATCGGAATAAAGGAGCCTACCTGGTGGGGAGAATTCACATCAATGGGCAAGTCATCCCTCTGGTCGTTCCTCTCCTCAAGGGCAAGGGCGGGCTCTACGCTGATACCGTCATTACGGATCCTGATCAGGTTAGCCTCATCTTCAGTTTTACCCGCTCTTACTTCCAGGTTCAGGTAGCAGGCCCTTCCGAAATGGTGGATTTCCTGCGGAGTATTATGCCGTTGAAACCCTATGCGGATTTATATAATTCTATTGGGTTCAACAAGCATGGAAAGACGGAGCTTTACCGGGACTTTGTTCGTCATCTGGAGCAATCAGAAGACCAGTTTGATTTTGCGCCCGGAACCAAAGGACTGGTCATGCTGGTCTTTACCCTGCCTTCCTATCATACCGTCTTTAAATTGATTCGGGATAAGGCGCATCCTCCCAAAAAAACGGACAACTCCATGGTCCGCCGCAAGTATCGATTGGTGGCTCGCCATGATCGGGTGGGTAGGATGGCAGACACCCATGAGTTCGAATATTTTGCCTTTCCTAAAGCCCGCTTTTCGCCGGACCTATTGAAGGCTTTGCAGGAAGAAACGCCTTCTCTAGTGGAAATAAAAGAGGATACCGTCATCTTGCGGCATCTCTATACCGAGCGGAAAATGACTCCCTTAAACCTTTTCCTCAAAAGGGCTACCCAGGCAGAGATTGAAGAAGTGGTAGATGAGTATGGCCAGACCATTCGTCAGCTTGCCTCGGTCAATATTTTTCCGGGAGATATGCTGCTGAAAAATTTTGGCCTGACGCGGCATCAGCGAGTGGTGTTTTATGACTATGACGAAATCGGCTTTTTAACCGAATACAATTTCCGGGAAATGCCCAAAGCCCAGAGTCCGGAAGAGGTGTATGCGGCGGGTCCCTGGTTTGCGGTAGGGCCAAAAGATGTTTTTCCCGAGGAATTCCGACATTTTTTGATCGGCTTCTCTGGCATGGAAGAAATCTTCGTAAAGTTGCATGCAGACCTATTTACGGTGGAGTTTTGGCTGGAAATGCAGGCCCGGCAGGTAAGGGGGGAAATCATGGACATCTTTCCCTACCGGGAGAAAAAGCGCTTCATCCACCAGCCATCCGCGGACTAATTTGCTTTTTCAAGCGCGCCAAGCCTATTTTGTCGCATGGCTTCGGATGCACCCCTGAATATTCTCATTCTTTGCAGCAAATTTCCTTACCCTCCCAAGGATGGTGGCACCCACGCCATGCTGAACATGATCCGTGGATTTCACCAGGCGGGGCACCTGGTCACCGTTCTGACCATGAATACGCCCAAACACTATCTGCGGCTCAATGAGTTACCTGAACATATCAAGGAAATCGCGTCCTTCATCGCCGTGGATGTGAACACGGATGTGAACTTTGGGGACCTTATTGCCAACTATGTAGTGTCGCTAAAATCTTACCACGTCGATGAAGGACGCGATTTCCTTGATATGTTCAGGTAACTCATTGAGCCGCAGATAGTGTTTGGG
>JBCBGC010000067.1:12482-41094 GCA_038527215.1 Bacteroidota bacterium | reverse complement strand
CCCGGCTGGAAGCCAGGGTTGCGAGGATGCCGATGGTATCGGTAGCAGCGGATTGCATCCGCTGGGGGAGGGCTCAGCGTTCGCTGAGGAGATTGTCCAGCTTCGCTGGTAGATTGCCCGCAGCTGCAAGCTGCGGTTGCCGGGTCCCCCGGAGGAGTTGGCCCGGCTGGAAGCCAGGGTTCCGGGGATGCCGATGGTGTCGGTAGCAGCGGATTGCAATCCGCTGGGGGAGGTTCAGCGTCCGATCAGGAGATTGTCCAGCTTCGCTGGTAGGTTGCCCGCAGCTGCAAGCTGTGGTTGCCGGGGCCTCCGGAGGAGTTAGCCCGGCTGGAAGCCAGGGTTACGGGGATGCCGATGGTGTCGGCAGCAGCGGATTGCATCCGCTGGGGGAGGGCTCAGCGTCCGCTGAGGAGATTGTCCAGCTACGCTGGTAGGTTGCCCGCAGCTGCAAGCTGCGGCTACCTGGTCCCCCGGAGGAGTTGACCCGGCTGGAAGCCAGGGTTGCGAGGATTCCGATGGTATCGGTAGCAGCGGATTGTAACCGCTGGGGAAGGTTCAGCGTCCGCTGAGGAGATTGTCCAGCTTCGCTGGTAGGTTGCCCGCAGCTGCAAGCTGCGGTTGCCGGGGCCTCCGGAGGAGTTGGCCCGGCTGGAAGCCAGGGTTACGGTCTCACCTCTCATCTCTCACAGTTCCGCCCTGCGGAACGGTCTCACAGTCCCGATTCATCGGGACAATCTCTACTCCGTCCTCAGCGAATCTGCTGGGTTGGCGCGGGCGGCGAAGTAAGTTTGGGAAACCACCGTCAGGAGGCTGAGTAGGCTCAATAAGCCGATGCCCATGAGTACGTCCAGGATGGGATTGATTTGGGAGACAAAGGTGGCGAGCAAGCTCTGGCCTACCATAAGGCAGAGTGGGCCAGCTATTACGGTAGCGATGAGCAGCAACCAAACAAAACTTTTGGAGAGTTTCCAGATCAGTTGCCCTTCGGTAGCGCCGAGGACTTTGCGGATCCCTACTTCTTTGACCCGGCCTTCCACAGCAAATGTAACCATGCCGAGTAAGCCCAAACAGGCGATGATGATGGCCAGGGTACCTAATAATCCGAGAATTTTGGCGGCGGAAGCAAAGGTGAGGTACATGCGGGCGATATGTTCGTCGAAAAACTGAATCTTGGATTCGTGCACCTGATCCAGTTCTAACCAGGTGCTTTCCAGGGCTTCCAGGGTGCCCGGTATGTCCTGTCCGCTAATGGATACGGAGGCATACCAGAAAAAATTGGGTTTGTAGCGGAAGGCAAAACCGCGGATTTCAGTATCCGGATTCCAGGTTCCGCGGTAATGGAAGTCCTCAATGACCCCGATAATGGTCACCACTTTTTGGGGATCAAAGGCTGCGGTATCATGCTCGGACATATCATAATATAACCGATTGCCAATGGCTTCCGCCGGAGAGGCATAGCCCATTTTCTGAACCGCGGTTTCATTGAGGATGATATACTGTTCCTGCTCTTTTGAAGCGTCTTCCGGGAAGTTTGTTCCTGCCAGGAAGGGGAGCTCCAGCATTTCCAGGAAGCTGGGCGTAGCATAGTTGTTGTCGACTGAGAGAATGACATCCTGGTCGGTCCGACGGAGGGTAGTACCAAAGGTGATGCCCGTAGCCGGAAGATAGCCGGAACCTCCTACCTGTTGTATGCTGGGAATGCGGGCCGCTTTTTGTTTAAATTTTTCATAGTCGACTCCCTGCAACTCTACGTTGATGATTTGTTCGGTTTGGAAACCCAGCTCGGTATTCATCAGGTGCTGCTGCTGCCGCATCAGCATAAAAGTTCCAATGATGAAAATGAGGGAAAGGGAAAATTGCACCACGATCAAAACCTTGCGTAAACCCTGGCCGGAGAACCATTTCAGCTGAGAAAGATTTTTGAGGACGACGATGGGTTGGAAGCGGGATAAATGCAGGGCTGGGAAAAGGCCTGCCAGCAGACCGATCAGGAAGGTGAAACCAAAGAAAATGAAGTACAGCCTGGGGCTTTTTTCCAGATAAAATAACTGAGCTACAAAGGGGTCTAGTTGATAAAAAGCCGGAACCAGAATCTCTAGAAAGAGCATCGCCAGCCCCAGGGAAAGCAAGGCCAGGAAAACGGATTCTACCAGAAACTGCACCATGATATCCACTCTTCTGGCCCCTCCTACTTTCCGAATGCCGATTTCGCGAGCTCGTTTGAGGGAGCGGGCAATGGATAAGTTGGTATAGTTAAAACAGGCGGAAAGCATGATCAGGATAGCCAGGCCACTCAGCACCAATAAAATGGCTTGGGGGATTTCATTGCCCAGGGTGTTGCCCATGAGGCGGGTATTGGGAGAGATGTCGTTGAAATCCTGGGCCTCAAACTCATAGGTAAGGAAAGGATCGAGGGCGTTGGCAGTGGTGGCTATTTCGGTCAGGGCTTGTTGAATGCGGGAAGCAGAGACCGTGGCCTTAGGCAGGGCATAGACATAGCTCTGGTAAATATTTTCCCAATTCTCCAGTCGTTTGGGGACCATCTCCTGTTTTTCCAATTGCACCAGACTGGGGAGGGAGACCAGCAGGGCAAAATCCATGTGGGAGCGTCTGGGTGGGCTTGGCATGATGCCTTTGACCAGATACTCGCCCAATCCGCCGACCGTCACGAGTTGGTTAAGGGCGTTTCCTTCGGGGAAAAAGAAATCTGCCGCTTCCTGGGTCAGAACTACACTTTGGGGATCGGTGAGGGCGGTAGATTCTTGTCCTTCCAGCCACCCAAAGCTAAATACCTCCAGGAAGGATTGCTCGGTAAACATCACGGTAAAGGGCTTGATCTGTTCGCCTACCTTGATGTCCTGTTCTGAGGGGCTGCCTATGCGCACGGTGGCATCGATCCAGGGGTAGTTATTGCGGAGTTCTTCAGCCAGGGGCATAGGCGCGGTAGCATTGGGCATGGCGTCCCCTGCTTCCCCGCTATATTTTTTCGAGACCACCCGAAAAAGTTCATCCTTGTGGGTATGAAAGGTATCGTAGCTGTACTGGTCTACCAGCATCATGATGATGAGCAGGCAGACAGAGAGGCTACTGGCCAGACCGAGGATGTTCAGAGTGGAAAAAAGCCGGTGGCTTCTGAGCTGGCGGAAGGCGACGCGAAAATAGTTCTTTAGCATGGTTGGGCTGATAGGGGAGTGGTGAGAAAAAGCCGGGGACCGGATGATGCCCGGACGAAAAAGGAGCAACACTTCCCAGGCGTAGGTCCGTCGGGCCTGGGCAGGACGTTGGGTTTCCAGATGGGTTTCGAAGCTTTCCATCAGGTCTCCCTGAATGCCTTCGAGCAGTTCTGGTTTGCAAAACATCCGCAGCAGGCGGTCGGCCCAGCGGGGAGGTTGGGGAACAGGTGCAGACATAGTTAGGCGAAAAAGAGCGTAAAGGAAGTGTCAGAAAGGGCATCCCATAACTTGGAGCGGGAGTCCCGGCTCTGCCGGACAGCGGCTTTTCCTTCAGCCGTAACCTGATAGTAGCGCTTGCGTTTTCCGCCGCGTCGGGATGTGGCTTCTCCCAAGTAGGAAGTAATCAGGCCCTTTTTTTCCAGGCGAACCAAGGTCGCATGCAGCGCTCCCAGACGAACTACGCGCCCCAACTGCCGCTGGATTTCATCCCTGATACTGGCTCCGTAGGCATCCTGATAGATGATGCCAATGGTGAGCAGGACGACTTCTTCGAATTCTCCCAGGTATTTCTGGCTCATGATTTCTGTTATTTCCTACAATGTAGGTTTTATGTACGAGAGTTCTTTTCATTTTATCTATTTTGTAGGAAAAATGGCAAGATTCCCCTGATCTCTTATTTTTGTCCTCATCTAAAAACAGCAAGAAACAGGCCATGGTCCAGGTATATATTGAGTTAGGGGGAAATTTAGGGGACGTACACGCGAGCCTGGATACGGCGCTGGCGGAGATTGAAAGCCGGATTGCCCCCCTTTCCTCCCGATCCTCTCGTTACCTTACGGAGCCCTGGGGTTTTGCGGATCAGCCTGATTTTGTCAACATGTGCGTAGGGCTGGAAACGAAGATGAATCCCTGGGTGATGCTGGACATCCTGCAGGAGATTGAACGCACATTGGGACGGGTGAGGGGCCTCAACCGAAACGGAGCCCGGACCCTGGACATAGATATCCTTTTTTACGGGCATATGATTTTTGAGGGGCAATGGCTGGAAGTCCCGCATCCCCGTATGAGTAATCGGAGATTTGTGTTGGAGCCTTTAGCCGAGATCGCAGGGGAGTTTGTACACCCGGTTCTTCAGCGCTCTATGACTGAGCTGTTGGCGGCTTGCACGGATTCCCTTAAGGTGGAAAAATGGTCTGGATAAAAAATCCCCCCACCTGAAAACAGGTGAGGGGACAAGCGCTAAAAATATGTCTACTGTTTCTGGATTTGGCGACTCAAGGTCTCCTCTCCGTTGCTGATTTTGACCATGTACAATCCCGCTGGCAACTGAGACAGGTCCAGGTCAAAGGCGGATTGATTGCCTTCGAAGGATTCGGACCGAACCAATTGGCCATTGAGTTGGGTTAGCTCCAGCTTGACCTGATGCTGATACCATTGCGAGGGGGCAGCGATGGTCAGGGTATGCAGAACCGGGTTGGGATACACTTCCCAGTCCAGTTCAGAGGCATCTAGCCTGACTTCCACGATGCTGCTGTATGAAAAGGAGCCATCAATGTCTACCTGGCGGAGCCGATAGGCAATGGTGCCCGTAAGTTTCCCTTCTACCCCCTGGTCTGTGAAGTTGTAAGCACGGACTGACTGGGAGTTTCCGGCAGCGGCTACCTTGCCTAGCTGCACAAACAGTCGCCCGTCGGAACTTCTTTCTACCTCGAAGTAATCTGAGTTGGTCTCCCTGCTGGTCGTCCAATCCAGTTTTACATCGGTGCCTTGCTTGAGGGCGGTAAAATCCAGCCATTCGACTGGGAAGGTGGTAGAGTTGAGGTCCCGCCAGTCCCGGTCTCCGCCACTGCCTACATCATTGTTTTCGTCTTGGATGCTTTGATTAGAGCCTTCCGGATCAAAGGAACTATTGTCCGTATCAAAGCTATCATCCAGGCCGTCTCCATCTGCATCAGTTCCGGCTGGTACGCGATCGGCTGCCCCGTCCATATTGGCGTCGTGGCCTTCGGAAAGGTCTCCGAAGCCGTCATTGTCTGCATCTAAGTCCAGGTAGTCCGGCCCCTCGGCGCTTTCTTTATTGAGGGGATCGATATAGGTGCCGCTTTCATCCGGATCAAAGGCAGCCATCCAGCCATTATAGTTCGCATCGGTGGTGGCGTATCGTTGTAGCCCATCAAAAGGATCGGTGAGGTTGGTACCTGAGGGCTGCCCTTCTATGAGGTCTACAATGCCGTCGTTATCTGCATCTATGTCCAGGTAGTTGGGCAGACCATCGGCGTCGAAATCCGGTTTGTCGGTTCCGGTTTGATAGTCGGGCAGGCTGTTGTTGCTGTATTCGCTGCCGGAGGCATCTGCGGTGGTAGGTACGTCGCCTTCAAAGGTATTATGCCATCCGTTTTGATTGCCGTCATTGCTGGACAGGTTGTCAACCTGCCCATCCGTATCACTGTCTACAGAGCTGCCGAAAGTTTCTACCAGGTCCGCAATCCCATCATTGTCCGCATCCAAATCCAGGTAATTAGGAATGCCATCGCCGTCAAAATCGGCGTTCGTTCCCCCCATCAAAGCGGTGTTGCCTGCGACATCGGGTAGGGCAGGGTGTCCGTCTGCATCTCCCGAACCACTACTGACCGTTTTCATGACAGGGTCGGAACTTTCGTTTTCGTCCGTAGTAGTCCGGTCGTCATCCGGGTCGAGGGCGTCATAGAAGCCGTCTCCATCTGCGTCGTTGCTACCAGTGAAGGTGCCTGCCCCACTGATCCCGTCTACTTTGCCGTTCGCGTCGATGTCTATTTGGCCGGATTCAACGATGTCTGGTATCCCATCATCATCTGCGTCCAGGTCCAGGAAGTTTGGATATCCATCACTGTCTGCATCGGTGGTGGCAGCAATGGTGGAGCCATTTTGATCATTATCAAAAGCCGGGTAGGTTTCAGGCTTTCCATCCTGATCACTGTCTGAGGAAGTGATAATCATCGGTAGGCCGGTATCTCCGGCATCGCTGGTATCCCCGTCATTGTTGAGGTCAGGGTCATAGGTATCAGAGAATCCATCTGCATCCACGTCGGCACTTAAGCTCCCATCGGCCAGGGCATCATCCACTCTGCCATCTCCATCTGCATCCAGTCCCCCACTCTCGATGATATCCGGCAGGCCGTCATTATCGGCATCCAGGTCCAAATGATTAAGCCTTTCGTCCTCATCCTGGTCGCCTCCGTTATAGCCTTCGTTGGCCAGGCCATCGCTATCCGAATCGGTGGCGGTGGTTATGATAGGGGTGTTGCCGGCTGCGGTAAAGGCTGCATCATTAAAGGATTCTGGTTCATCGTCTGTGGGATCAAAATCATCGTGGAATCCGTCTATGTCTGCATCGGCGAACCCATCGATGCGACCATCTCCATCCGTATCTACTGCGCCTACTTCAATCACATCTGGGATTCCGTCATTATCCGAATCTAAATCCAGTAAATCGGCTATACCATCTCGGTCTGAATCAATGGGAACAATCGGTGTTCCGGACGTATGGCTTCCCGAAACGTTATCATATATGTCAGCCCAGCCATCATCGTCGCTATCCGTCAGGTCATCGGCCAGGCCATTTCCATCGATGTCTGTCCCCCCACTTTCTACCAGGTCTGGAATGCCGTCCTGGTCTTTGTCTAAATCCAGGTGATCTTCCAGGCCATCTCCGTCGCTATCGAGGCCCAGGCAGTAGGTAACATGGTTGAGGTGGACATACCAGTCAACCCCGTCTCCTTCTGCTTCTATGAGGATTTTGTCGACTTTCTGAGGAATCCAAACCCGGACAGAGCCATGGGTGCCACTGTTTGCGCCTCCGCCTGCTCCGTTGGAAATCAGCTTATGGGTGCCGGAGAGGGAAACGGAACTGCCAAAGGAGGAGAAGTTTTTATCGCTAATCGGAATCTCGTGGCTTCCGTTGAAAGCAGAGATGGTTGCTGATTCTTCACCTGCGCCTTCATCCAGGTCTCCCAGGTCAAAGGAAAAATTGTAAACCGGCTGGTTGAGGCTGATCTGAATGCTCGCCCTGGCTGGATCGGAAGTACTGTTAGAAAGGTGGAAGAGTACGCCATCTCCCAGCGAACCACTGGTGGTTTGTCCAAATTCAGCGGTTTCCCAACTAAACTGGTCCACATTGTCGTTTGCGGTGGAAGGGGTAAGGGTGATCACTGGATCAATTTCCCCCGCTTCAAATAGCACCGTACTGCCACTGGTAATGGAAGCTCCATCGCTGAGGCTGGCAGTTCCAGTGAGGCAATCCATTTCCTGGGTGTCGGCCAGACCATCATTGTCATCGTCCAGGTCATCCCAGTTGGCTTCTTCATCCTGGTCCGGATCGCTACACCGGCTGTAGGTATCCGCATCCGTATCATAAACGATAAAGGTCTGATGGGTCAGGTCTGAAGGGGTGATCTGGCGGGAGATTTCTACCCTTTGACCCGAAACCGTAACAAACTTCACGATGACATTATAGGCTTCATCTGGTCCACTGGGCAAGCCAAAGTGCACCTGGTCGGGTGCATCGGTCCCGTGCCCTGAGGTCGTAGGGACGGCCCGAATACCACTGATGATGTTGCCATCGCAATCCTGCAGGACCACATTGGCTCCCACGGCAGCCCGGTAAACGCCTCCTCCCAGATCGCAGCGCGGTTCTACAAAGAGGTAATCAGCTGCGCCTCCGTCATTGAGGTCGTTTCGCCAAAGCTGGTTACTGCCGTTGCGGACATTGATATATAAATCGAGGTCTCCATCCTTATCGTAATCTGCAAAACTAGCCCCTTCGCCGTTGCCATTAATATCAATGTCGAGGTTATTGCGGTGAAAGGACAGGCTGCCGCCATCAGGGGTTTGGTTGAGAAAGAGGAAGCCCGAATCACTATCTGCGGTGAGAAAAAGGTCCACTTTTCCATCATTGTTGACATCCCCAACGGCCACTCCGTCTATGCCAGAAGAAGGGGCTGAGACCCCTGCGGATAGCCAGGGCTCGCCATCGTTCCCCCCTATGGCCGTGGCGACCAGGGTGTTGGTGCCGTCGTTGAGCCATATCTGGTTGGTGCCATTGTCTGTCCAATACAGGTCGTAATCCCCGTCATTGTCAAAGTCCCCAAAAGCTACGCCGCCTTTATTGCTGTTGTTGGCGTCGTCTACGTTCTGTCCGTCGGTGAAGGTGCCATCTCCACCATTGACGAAGAAGTCGTTTTCATTTCTTTTACGAGCGATGATATCTACATCTCCGTCATCATCAAAGTCTACACAGGTTCCGTAATCTCCATCGGTGGCACTGGCAGGCAGGCCAATGGAGGTAGGATCAAGACAGACGAAGTTGGCGGAGCCGTCTTTGGGATTTTGTAAAATATCGATGCCGAAATTGTGGTTCTCGACCACGATATCCAGCCAGCCATCATTGTCAAAATCCGCCAGGAATACCCCTTCGGTATTCATTTTGTTATCGTGGAAATCTGCTTTGTAAAAGGTTTTATTGGGGGCATTGCTTCCGCCGGTTCCACTGCCGAGGGCGTAATTATTGGCAGGGCCCTGATTGAGATAAATCAGCACACTGGAATTGCTGCCGTAGTGGTTATTGCGGATAAGGTCTACATACCCATCATGGTTGATGTCCGCCAAAATCGCACAACGCTCTTTATACAGTGTGGCACAATGGTTACAATAATCGGAGGTTTTGTCCTCGAAAAAAGGATTATCCGGATCGGTCGGATTGGCAATCAATATCCGGGTGCCGTTTGAACTGGAAGCCGTGTTGACGGCCAGGTCGAGGAAGCCATCATTGTTGATGTCTCCCCAGGCGAAGCCACCATCCTTTGAACCAGAAACGGCCAGAGCAGTACCAGCATTTCCGGTCCCACTAATGGCTACATTGGAAAAAGATTGCGTAGACTGTGTTTCGACCGGCCGCATAAACAGAGCCGCTAGCACAATGAGGCCGGATATCACTCCAAACCATATAATCTGAGTAAGGCGAGGACGGTTGGTAACCCGCGTAGAGGGTTGCAAGGGGTTGCGCTTTGCCATAGGTTAATAGTTTACCCTGGCAAAAACTCTATGAATAGTTAATAAATCTGGTACTTTTTGTGGATAGTTTTACGTGTGTAATAAATGGCCCTTTTTCGTCTCTCGCCTAGCGAATCAAGGTGATAGTGCCATGTTCCTGCCATACCTGCGGACGATCTCCTTCCATATATTGGAACTCCATTACCCATACGTACACCCCTTCCGGACAAATTCTCCCATTTTGGGTGCCATCCCAGCTCGCGGTAGGATCATTGCTTTGAAAGACCATTTGGCCCCAGCGGTTGAATACTTTCCAGGTGCCGCTTTCAATCTGACATTCATAGCCGAGGACGAAGCCATCATTGAAGCCGTCAGCATTCGGAGAAAAGGCGGTTGGTGCATGGATGGCACACACACAAAGGGTGGGAATCAGTTCTATACTATCCAAAGCAGTGCCACAGGCGTTACTGACTTCCACGGTGTACAAGCCCGGCTGCTCAGCGATCAAGGTAGGTCCAGTGCTCCCGTCCTGCCATTGGTAGGCTGCCACTTCTGGCCCGTAGGCACTGAGGAATTTGCGGTCGGTGCGATCCGCACACATGAGGGTGTCTGCTCCTAAGTAGACCGAAACCGCTTCCACGAAATCCAGCCGGATAGAATCCCGCTCTTCTCCACATATATTGCTGATTCTGGCCCAGTATAAACCGGGTTCATCTCCCGTCTTTTGGGGCAGACGATCTCCATCCTGCCATTGGTATTGGAAATCTCCATTTTGCTCGATATTCCACTCCAATTCATCCCCTACACAAAGGGTTTGATCCTGTCCCAGGGAAAAAGGCTGAGGTTCCGTACCGAGGGTAATTTCAAAAGCGTCTTCTGCCACCCCACAACTATTGCTGATAACGACCCGGTAGACGCCTGCCTGATTCAGCGAACGAATCGGATCGGTGCTGCCATCACTCCAGCTGTACAGGCTGCCCGGCCAGGTGACATCTACCTGGATAGCATCACTGGGACAGAGGAATACATCATCTCCCAGATCCACTTCCGGCGCAGCGATATAATTGATCAGGCGGCTATCATTGCTCATGCCACACCGATTACTCACTTCTAATTGATAAATCCCTCCCTGAGAGACTGAATAGGTGGGCAAGGTGGAATTGTCCTGCCATTGATAGGCATAACCGCTAAGGCCCGAGCTTAACAAAATACCCTCTCCTTCACAGATCAGGGTATCTGGTCCCAGGTCGAAGCTGGGTGGAGGTGCCAGCGATTGGGTAAGAATCCCATCCGTGGCGGTTCCACAGGTGTTATTGAGGGTGAGGGTATAAAAATTCCCGCCGCCCAAATTACGGATAGGGTTGGTCAGGCCATCTTGCCACAGATAAGTAGTGGTGGGCGTAAAGGTGGCATTGATCAACAATGAATCTCCTACGCACAGGGTGGTATCCGGCCCCAGATCAATAGCCGGCGTTTGCTCAAAGGTCAGGTCCACGCTGTCGCGGAAACTAAAGCAGGCATTGCTGATTTCCAGCCAGTAAAGGCCGCTTTGGGTAGGCGTCAGCGAAGCAGCGGTACTGTTATTGGACCAAAGGTAATTGACGCCGGCCAGTCCAGGTTGGAGCGGATAACTTAGCTGGTCGCAAAGGATGGAGTCATTGCCGAGCGAAAGGACCGGAAGCTGGGGCGTAAAAGTAGCGAGCACGCTGTCTCGCACCGGCCCACAGACGTGGGTTAATTCCACCCAGTACAAACCAGAATTGGTCACCTCATAGAGGGAATCCGGGCTACCATCCTGCCAGGTGTAGGCTGCGGCCAGGCTATTGGTGGCGGATAAGGTAATGGTATCTCCGGCACAAGGGGTCAGGTCAGGACCGAGGTTGACGGTAGGAACTTGGTACATGCCTACGTCTATGCTATCCCTGACCGTATCACAACCCGTTTGGATTTCCAGCCAGTAAATGCCGGAAGTATTGATGGTAAAGGTGGAGTCGGTACTCCCATTTTGCCATAAGTAATCTGCACCGGCTTGAGAGAAGAGGTAGGGAATGGTCTGGCCAGGACATAAGCTGCTATCTGCTCCCAGGCTAAAAGCGTCCACCGTATCATTCACCGTGATCTGAAAATATTCTTCCCGGGTAAAGCCGCATTGGTCGGTGATGGTGCAGGTGTAGAGCGTCGTGGTATCTGGAAAAGCCAGGGGCGTAGCCGAGGCAGCATTGTTTAAGCCTGCCGAAGGAGCCCAACTGTAATTGGTACCACTGCCCACCGTAAGTCCCAGCGTATCTCCCTGACAGATGGTAGTATCCAGCCCGTAGGAAATATAGGAGTAACAAAACTGCTGAAGGTTTGACAGCGCGCCCGTACCTGCCGTGAAGCCCCAGAAAACGATAGGATTACCGTTGAAAATATTGGTTACGATGTCGCCCTGATAAGCAATGCGGAGTTCGCAATCCACATAGACTTTGAGGCTGTCCGCTACCGGGTCCCAGGAAACGTGCAGGTCATGCCAGTTGCAATCCTCCATATTGGCGAGGTTGGATTTGATGCCCACCGGACCCTGTAGGTTGGTGGCCCCCAGGTGGCTGACATTGCCATCGGAAATGAGCGCCATATGGTCATAGCTAGGGTCTCCTGAGCCGCCATTTTGGTAGGTGTCAAATTCGATTCCTAAACTAGGATTGATGCCTTGATATCCCATGCCCCCACCGGCTGAACCTACGCTGGTGTTGACCGCCTGAAAGGCAAAGACCATCCCATCTGCCCCGCCATTTGAGCAACCCAGAAAAATGGTGGCATAAAATTCAAAGGTTTGATTCAGGTCAATGGAATTATTGAACCAGGCGGAGCCGCCCTGATTGGTCAAAGCGGGGGTGAGTCGGTAGCAATTATTGCCCAGAGAGGTGGCGCTGCCGTTGGTGGTGAATTGTCCCAACAAGGGCTGCGTCCAACTCAGAAGACAAAGACATGCGAAGGAGGATAAGGTTCGAAGCATGACTGGAGAATCATTGGAATTAAGTTTGGAAGATAGAAAAATCCTATTCCGAATAAAAAAACAGGAAGCCCGACCTAAGCCAGACTTCCCGCACACAAAACCACTATGCTACTAACTATTTTTTGATGATGGTAATTCTAAAGGATTCGGTTACAGAAGGATAGGTAAAGCCATCATTGACGATGCTAACCGTGCCATTTTCGGCGTCTCCACTGTTGCCACCGCCGCGAATGGGCTGGTTAGGGCCGGCACCAGGATATTCATTTACTTCGGTGCCTGCGTCCCAAAGGTCTACTTCTGCGGTATAGTCTCCGCTGATCGCTTCACCATTCCGGAAGAGGGGCAGGCCATTTTCTCCAAAGCCGTAGAAGAGGTCGTTGGTCTGCACCAGCATGGTGGCAAAGCTCAGATAATCGCCATCTTCCGCGTCAAAGGTGAAGGTATACACACCGTTTTCGAGCAATGGGCCGGGAGCAGAGGCACCTTCAGGCGTATTAAAGATGCCGTAGGCACTTACGCCTTCCTTGACACTGATGGCATCATTCAGGGAGGCAGGATCACCATCCTCGGCCAGGACTTCGAGGCCTTCGCCAAAATCTGCTTGCCCGTCGGCAAAGATCACCTGATCAGCAGTATGGATGGCGAATACGCCTGGGGCAAAAGGAGAAAAGTAACCGGTTTCTGGGGTGATCGCCTCATCTAAAATGGCGTTGTTGCCATCTTCTGCCAGGGCTTCAATGCCGGGGCTGGATACTTCACCATCCGTGAAGAGTTTGACGCCACTGGGGTGAATGGCCCAAAGACCTGGGGCGAGGGGAGAAGGCAAGTTGCTGCTGGCCGAAATGTTTTCGATGGTCAGGGTGAAGCCGGTAGCACCATCATGAGCCAGCGAAACCCGGATCACACTTTCGTCACTGGGATAATTAAATCCATCTCCTACATTGGCGAGCAATTGTACCTGCGCGTTTTCAGCCGGTCCGGTATCGGGTCCGCTCTGGCGAGGCGCCTGGTTTAGCCCTACCCCTGGTTCTTCGTTTACCTCGGTACCGCTGTCCCACAAGTCCACCGCTCCGGTAACATCTCCGGTAACCGCATTGCCATCCTGGTCATAGAGCGCCAGCCCTGTGTCGTCAAATCCATAGAACAAATCATTGGATTGAACGAACATAGTCGCAAAACTTAGGTAATCGCCAGGGCCTGCCTGAAAATCTGCGGTGGCCGTTTCTCCGGGCTGGAGCAAACCGAACGTACCTTTAGAAGCAAAGGTTTTTGCCTGGAGCAGGTTCTCTATCCGCACTTCGAAGCTGGCGGTAGTGGCTTGAGGCGTTTCCGTCTTACAAGCAACCAGACCAAATCCGAGTAGGCCAGCTGCAAACATTGTTTTCCACTTGTTCATGTTCATCTTATTCTTGTCGTTTATGTGTTGAAAGTTTTGTGGGGAGGAAAGCACAAAAGCCTTATCTCGACCACTGTGATCACAAAGCTAGGCGCAGGATATGACAGCCGCTTCACAGATGTATATGCATTGTTTGTCATTTTTATTACAGCCTGATGGTTAGGTAAAGGCTTAATAGTCAGGGAATTTTTGAAAATGGGTAGCCTGCTTGGTCACCTGGCCGACCAAGCAATGGGGACATTTTTCGTATCTCTGTGATATCTGGGGATAAAAGGCCTATGGTTTCGTGATACTTTTGTGATAATTGGCCCCTAGTTTTGACCAAAAGGCGGAATTCTCCGCTTCACACTCCTGCCTGTCTGGCCTTTTGCATACATTTTATTCGCACCACATTATGAAAAAAGTCCTGGTAGTAGAAGACGACCGCAACATTGTAGACCTGTTGGAAATTCACTTGCAGGATCTCGGTTGTCAGTTGGATAAAACCTATGATGGCGATACGGGGCTGGCCCATGCCACCAGCCAGAAATATGACCTGATGATCCTGGATATCATGGTGCCCGGGGTGGATGGCCTGGAAATCTGCCGTCGGGTCCGAGCCAGAGAGATTGATACCCCTATCCTGATGCTTACCGCCAAGTCCGAAGAGATTGATAAGGTGCTGGGCCTGGAAATGGGAGCAGATGATTACTTAACCAAGCCTTTTAGTGTACGGGAGTTTATCGCCCGGGCCAAAGCCATTTTCCGGCGTTCAGATATGGCCGCCAAAAAACAGCCTCAGGCCCAGGCCAGTAGTGCGCTGAACTTTGGGGAATTGGTGGTTGATTTGGACAAAAGAAAGGTAACCCTCCAAAACAAGCGAGTAGAGCTTTCTCCCAAGGAGTTCGACCTCCTGGGACTATTGGCTTCCCATCCCGGCAAAAGTTTTGACCGCAGCAAAATCCTCAATCTGGTTTGGGGCTATGATTTCGCGGGTTATGAGCACACGGTCAATAGCCATATCAACCGCTTGAGACGAAAGATCGAACCAGATTTGGAGCACCCTACCTACATCCTTACTACCTGGGGGATAGGATATCGTTTTAATGAGGATTTGTAAGCTGAGGATTATGCGTAGCCACAACAATAAATTATTTGTCAAAATCTCCCTTACCCTGCTATCCCTGCTGGTGGTCATCGGGGTGGGATATATGGTCATCACCACCTTTACGGCTCGAAACTACCTGCAAGAGGTCAATCAGCGCCTTTACGGCCGGATCGCCCAGAATACCGTCAAAGAAGTCAGACCCCTGGTAAATGGGGAGGTAGATACTGCCGCGATCAAGGACATCATGCATTCCATGATGGTCATCAATCCTAGTGTAGAAGTTTACCTGCTCGATCCGCAAGGACAGATTGTCACCTTTGTCGCGCCTTATAAAAAGATCAAACTTCAGGAAGTCGATCTGGCTCCCGTACAAACCTTCATTGCCAAGGAAGGAAATATTTTTATCACGGGAGACGATCCCCGCTTCCCCGGCCAGCAAAATGTATTTTCCGCTGCCCCGATTCAAGAGGAGGGAGAACTGCAGGGGTACATCTACATTATCCTGGCCAGTGAAGAGCAAAGTGCGGTCAGTGATACGCTGCTGGGTTCTTACATCCTCCGATTGGGGTCTGGCTTATTCCTGGTGTGCCTCTTGGGGGCCCTGGGTATCGGCTTGCTGGCCCTTTGGTACCTCACCCGAAACCTCCGGACCATCATTGATACGGTACAGCGGTTCAAAGAAGGGGATATGGATGCCCGCATTCCGCAGGCAGAAAAAGGCGATCTGGCCCCGCTGGCGGAAACCTTCAACGCCATGGCTGATACGCTGGAAGCCAATATTGACGAACTCAAATCGGTAGAGAACCTCCGCCGCGAACTGATCGCCAATGTTTCTCACGATCTACGGACGCCCCTGGCCATCATGCAAGGCTATGTAGAAACCCTGCTGATCAAGGACGCAAGCCTGAGTTCCGACGACCGCAAAGGTTATTTGGAAATTGTGCTGGGGAGTTCGGAAAAACTCAGCAAGCTGATCGACCAACTTTTTGAATACGCTAAACTGGAAGCCAGACAGGTCCAACCCCAAAAAGAACCCTTTTTCATCTCAGAGCTAGCCCAGGATGTCTTTCGGAAATATCAGATCCTGGCCGAAGAACGGGAAATCGAGATCGCCCTGAATATGCCTCAGTCACTGCCCTTGGTATTTGCTGACGTAGCCCTGGTAGAACGCGTCTTCCAGAATCTCCTTGACAACGCCTTGAAATTTACGCCTAAAGGAGGCAGTGTGCAGATTGAATTGGAGGGACAGGTCGACTCGGTTTCCGTTCGGGTGGTGGATACGGGCAAAGGAATCTCTGCCGAAGAACAGGCTTTTATCTTCGAACGCTATCAGAAAGGTTCTCGTTCTGGCGACCAAAACAAAGGCGCAGGCCTGGGCCTGGCTATCGTGAAAAAGATCCTGGAACTGCACGATGCCTCCATTCGGGTACAATCCCGGCTCAATGAAGGCACGGCCTTTAGTTTCCAGTTGCCCGCTTACGCCGGATAAGAGAAATTTTTTAGCTTAGGCATCAAGAGAAGTATTGCGCATTTTGGAGAAAAGAATCTTCATATGCGCTACTTCTGCCTTTTTCTCCTCTCTTGCCTATTGCTCAGCTGTGACCAGCCGGGTTGTGATGCCGACCAACTCCATCCCCGCTTACAAGCCCTCCAACATGATGCGGTCGCCTTCCAGGCCGAGCTTCGGCAGATGATTCAGGAAGCAGACTATGAGGTAGGCTATTATTTTACGCGCCGAGAAACCAAAGCTGGGCGAGACCTGCTCATTTTAAATGCCTACGGAGCGGATTTCTGCGGAGAACTATGGGTGGAGGTTCGGGCCAAAGACCCTCAGGTGGATCGTCTGCAGAATAATGTAGGCCGTCACGGGGCGGGTCTCCGGGACTTCCGGTGGGAAGAAAAAGACCAGCAGGCGGTGTACGTGAGCCTGCGGGGACTGATCGATTAATCATCGAATCAGATTTATTATAGAAGAAAACTATTCGGAAAATCAATACTTTCTGATTACCTTAATGAACGGTAATGGGTAATGTCTTGCCCTTACTGAACATGAGGAAACCCAAAATGCAATACACTCCCTACCCGCTTCGACGTAGGCCTTCCTTGCTACAAAAGTTTGGAGGTCGCTGTAACGTTTTCCCTATTCCTGGTATTAAGATTATCGAAAAAGAGAGAATTTCTGCTTGAAAGAATAGAGTTCTTTTTATTCTGGTGTCCTTTTTTGAGTCCTAAAAACCGAACGCATGAAAGCTTATCCGAAGAGACGATTGATTGTTTCCACGGGAAGGGTATACAGCGGTTAGGACTGACCCGAAAGTTCAACCATTCTTCCATAATGCCTAATCTTGCTGTAGCCTATGCCCTTACTCGTTCACAACCCAACCTATAAGCCCCCCACGGGGGTGCCGGTCCGCATATCGGTACATGACATCGGAGGGACCCACTACAAGGGCCGCATTAGCCTGAAGCTAAAGCAGGAAGGAAAATCCATCTCTTTAACAAGGGCAAAAGGAGACGTTATTTTTCGTGCTTTTGTTGAACCGGGGACTTATGAGGTAGAAGTAAAAGCGGGGGAACTGGTATCTCCTGCCAGAAAGGTGGTAGTCGGCTCCGAAGGCAAATCTACTTCCGTCTACCTTGGTAAGAAGGACTGGCCCTACTATCGCATGGGAGAGCATTTGGTGCCTTTTGAACCGCCAAAAAACCGAAGCGCGGTAGTTTTTGAAGTGCATAATCCGCTGAATCAACACGGGCAGGATATAGATGATATTGTCAAGGTTCTGGAGGAGGAGTTTGGTTTTAAGCGGGATTTATACTGGGATACGGAGGAATTACCTATCTCTAATACCTCTCAAGGTTCTGGCGCCAAGGATTTCATTACCGCCGAGAGCGCCATCTTGCTTTTTAATACAGAGAACGCCGTTGATGCCGAAACCCGGCAAAAGGTTAGAGAGAGATTACGGGAGCAATGGGGCCCCGGAGTGCGTCTGGGTATACCAGTGGATCTTAAGCAACAGCAGGTAAAAGTCCTGGACAATGAGTTTGTCATTAGGGCAAAGGATGAGACAGCCTTTCAAAAAATACGATCTGCTCTGGAGGAAAAGAACGGGCAAATCACCCGGCCTTTGATCCAGGCTCCTTTATTATACATGATCGCCTTCCATACCGGAGATTATCAGGAACACCTGGACATCATTGAGGACTGGATGGCCGAGGGGTATTTGCATTTCGGAGAGCCGGATTTGCTAGTTGAAATCCATGATCATGCGGCACCTCCGACCCTGCCTGATGATCTGAACCTGACTTCTCAGCATAACTTCTTTAACCAAGAGGTGCCTGGAGCCTGGGAAATCCTTAAGGATCTGAATCCAGACTGGAAATATGGGAATCCTGAGGTGGTGATTGCCACGGTAGATTCTGGCATTAACAGGTCAGGACATTATATTCATGATGATATTGGGGGAGTCCTGACCAATGGCGAAGACCAGATCGCCGCCTGTTTGAACTTTACTACCAATCCCGTTACGAATTGTGGCCATGACCATAGTTACCATGGGTTGGCTGTGCAAGGGATAATCGCCGCCATTACCGATAATTCCAAGGGGCTGGCCGGGATCGCATCGAATACTATCCAAGTCGCAGTCAAAAAGCCTTCGGTTGCCTCTGCACGCTATGTGTATATCTTACTTTGGCTAGCCGGGCTGCCTGTCCATACTTCCATCGATCCTGGTCTGCCGATAAATGCTACCTGGGTTTGGCAGGTTCTGCCACCTAACCATCATGCAGATATTATTAATTGCTCTCATGGATGCATGGGCAATGCCGCTTGCGACCTTTACCACATTTCTTATGAGTTGATGGCCATACAAGGTAGAGGAGGAAAAGGTACGCTGGTGGTCTATTCTGCGGGAAATCAAGGGAAGAATATTTTTGGGTATGAAACCATGGCAGCAGATGACCATACCTTTGCTGTCGCTAATTCCACGGCTCGGAATGTAAGTGGTCAGGAATTCCTCTACCCTTGTTCAAACTTTGGCGATGAGATTGATACCTCGGCTACAGGCGTAAATGTGGGCATTCTTTCTACTGGAAATCCGTCTGGGCACACCACGAGGACCGGTACGTCTTACTCTGCCCCCTCCCTATCTGCTGCTTTGGGGCTGTTGCTATCCCACGAGCCGGATCTTACGTTTGCTCAAGTAAAGGTCAGACTGCAGAATACCACCAATCCGCTCAATCCGACAGCCTTACCTCCCATAGCTACCTGTCCACAGGATGCAGGACATGGCATTTCAGGATTTGGGCGGCTAAATGTGGCCAATCTGGTGGCTGGGTTTCAGGCTGAGGTCATCCCCTCCAGTGATTTCCTGTTTTTTACAGATATTCCGGAGGGACCTGCCACCTCCAGGCCCATTGTTTTCTCGGTAAAAGCGCGGCAACCGGTAGACCTGGAAGTGGTATCTGGAGCAGGCGGGAATTTTTCCCTTCCCTTTTCTAAGGTATCGCTGGGCGTTGCTGATGATGGCAGTCCCCGTACGGCCAGAGTATGGGTTACATATACCCCCGGCCTTGCCGGAAGCAGTGCTACGACTACCATTAGGGTCCGATGGACCCAGACCATGCAGGAGTGGGATATTGCTGTTGCTGCAAATACCACTGATCCGGTAAAAACGGGGGTGCTGCTGGTGTTGGATCAGTCCGGTAGCATGGAAAGAACCTCTGGCCTGGGGCCTGGGGTTACTAGAGCAGACGTACTGAGGTATTCCATCCCACCATTTATTAATCTCATGGAGGCGCATCATGGCATTGGCATTGTAGCCTTTGACCATAACCCCTACGAGGAACTTGGCATCACCCCGGCCACCCCAAGCGGGAAAGCATCAGCTAATGCTGTTCTAGGGGCTTATGAGCCAAACGATGGGGGATTTACTTCTATAGGAGAAGCGGTGGCTAAGGGCCAGGATATGCTTTCCTCAGAAACCCTTTATGATAACCGGGTAATGGTGGTATTCACAGATGGTCAGGAAAACCATGGCCGTTACTCACGTAGATACATAGCTGATGTAGAACATTTAATTGATGACCACGTATTTGCGGTAGGCCTGGGAACCGCTTCTCAAATCAGGCCTTCCGCTTTAAGAGCCTTATGCAACGATCATAACGGCTACTTACTGCTCACCGATACCATTTCCGCCGATAGCCAATTCCGATTGGCCAAATATTTTCACCAAATCCTGGCGGGCATTGAAAACAAGGACATTATCCTCGATCCCGATGGGAGACTCTATGAAGGCTTAGCTCAGGAAATTCCCTTCCTGGTCAGTGGAACAACCTATCAAATTGAGGTCGTTTTGCTTTCTCCCGGGCCGAGATTGATATCGATGACGCTGGAAACCCCCAGTGGTAAAACCATTAATGTCGAGGTGTCAGACTCGCATCCAGCCGTGCAGTTTGAAGCCAACGGCATCATGCAGTTTTATCGGATCAACCTGCCGATCCTGACTGAAGACGAAGTGATCCGGCAAGGTTGGTGGAAAGTACACCTATCCTTAAGGCCTAAACACGTAAGCTTGATTTCGGCCTATCATCCAGGCCTGCTTTCTGCTGCCAGAGCCGAGGCCCAGGCTGCTGCTCAACCCGCGATGAGATCTGTGCCTTTCAGCCTGAATGTGTATAGCCGATCTACTCTGAAATTACAGGCAGCTTTGGACCAATCAAGTTTTGAGGCTGGTGGCTCAGCCTATATCACCGTTAATCTCGAGGAAGTCGGGATTCCCCTGGAAGCCAGGGCTTTTGTACGGGCGGAAATTACCTATCCACGGGGCCAGCAGGAAGAAATAAGATTGGAGGAAGTAATCCCCGGAAGATTCGAAGCTGCGGTAGACTTAAGACAAGATGGCGTCTATTCGTTTAGAATTCTGAGCCAGGGCCAAACATTGGGAGGAGATCCCTTTCAACGTGAAAAAGTGCTGACTGCTCAGGTTTGGAGAAATGGAAACCAGCCAGCCCCTCGAAGCCCACGGCCAAGTGAGCAACAATCGTCAGCATGGAGCCAATGGTTGGACTGTCTGTTGAAACAAAAAAGTTTCTGGCACTGGCTTGAAACTCAAGGACTGGATGTCGAAGAGCTGAGAGCTTGTATGAAAAAATCAAAGGTAAAATCTGCCTCAGGAACTCCCCCGGCGGATGATGCTTCCCAGGACTGGAAATCGATGTTAAAGGAACTGCTATGCCACCCTGATCTGATTGCCTATTTAGATGAAGATGACGGATGAATCCAGGCAAGCCATTCCTTTTTCCATAGCTAATATTTTATCCAATCACTCAACAATTACCGCCTATGAACATACCTAAATTTAACTACTTAAGCATGGGAACATGGCTTGTGATGCTGTGTTTGATGATGCAGGCGTATTCCTGTGGAATTCAATGTCCACCTGATAATACGAAAATTGAGGTTAACCTAACCTCCTTGAAAATAACCAGTGCAAAAGGGGCACTGTACAAGTATGGGGAAAGAGACACTTTTTTGGCTCATAAACCAGAGATCGTTCCCCCCTCGCCTGAAGACCCTTTATTCACGGCGATAGCGGCACCGGAGTTGGACGAAGAGGGGCATGATTCTCAAGCCTGTAACGAGCCCCCGCCCGGTGGGTATGACGACGGAGATGGGAACGATGAGGACGGCTTTGCCAGCCTGAATTCCTTCAGCGAGGAGGCTGTTTTTCAGAAGGCTGCCCTGTTTGATGACGGTCCAGATGTAGGGTCGATCATCTTTCTGCGGACCTGCAAGGACACCGTGCCTGAGAGCAATACCATACCTGCGAAATACCTCAGCGTCTCCTTGTTTCCCGGAAGTTTTGAAGACCACAAAAATTATTACGAGGGGCTGATGGATGGTGAATTTCCTCCTCCTGGAGTATTTACTGACGATCCTAATCCCGGCGATAATATTGATGAGTTCACCGTTTTCTCGCAATTGGGCCATTATGTGAAAATTGTGAGAACGAATTATCCCGATGGAGATTACGTCCTGCGATTCAGTTATCGGGAAGAAAATCGATTTGTAGAAAGTGTAGAAATAATCAATGAATAACGCGTTGTCAGCGGGCCTTCTTTCGGGCTGGCTGATGTTTATAGGGTTTGCTTGTACCCCTGCAACAGAACCCCCTCTGGTTTCTCCTGATTATTCAGGAGATCCAGAGGCGTTTTTTTTACAATCAGAGCGTTGGGACTCCCTGGTCAGTACCCTGGTCCAGGCCGCTGCTGAGAGCAAGGCTTCAGAAAATGAAGGCTTAGCCTACCAGATGCGATTGCTACAGGCCTATGATTTTTTGGGAGAACAGGCGCAGGTGGAGGGCTGTCTCAAGGTGCTCGATTCTTTATATTCAGCTCCGGCTGATACCCTGACCCAGCCTTATGCGACCTACCTGCTTTTGAAGACCCAATATCTGTGGAGCACTCGTCAATCCAAACAGGCCATCAACATCCATGAAAAGAGCCGGGCCCTGAGAAACAGCATGAGCTTTTCTGAAAAACTGGAGGCGCTCTGGTGGTTGAACGAAGGGCGGTATTCGATGCATCAGGAAAAAGTGGACCAGGCTCGGACTTGTTATCAAAAAGCTGGGGAGACGCTAAGTGGAGAAGAACCGAAAGAGGTATCGTTCAAGCTAAAAATCATGAGCAAGGTTGCTGGCTTTTTTATCCGCATCGGCAATCATCATGAGGCAGCGACCTATTTAGCTGCTACCTCCAGGCTACGGGAGCAACATCCGGAAATCTGGGCAGACAACTGGATTCCTACTTTATTTCAGTGGGTTTCAGTTAACCAAATTCTAGGCCGATACGCCCTGGCCGAGGACCACATGCGGGAAATTGCGGAGCTGTACGAAGCCTCTAATGCCTCGTCCCTAATGTGGGGCAGATACTATTGGTTATTGGGAAATCTCATGCGACCCATGGGGAACGAGGATGAGGCGGAGGCCTATTACCTACAAGCTCTTTCCCACTATGAATACGCTACCCACGCTCGGGCAGGGCTGAATCAAAATATTGCCCTGATTCATAATAGCCGGGGAGCCTATCAGGTCGCCAGGGATTCAATGGAAATGGTAAAAGAACTTTATCTCTCTATGGGGCCAGCTCGGAAAAAATCCTATGGCAGAGCTAGTATGAACCTTGGTCGGATCCTGACCAATATGGAGAGCTGGCAAGCAGCCGAAGAAAATTTATCTATGGGTATTCGGGTGTTCAGTTCAGACCAAGCGCGAGATGATATCCTCTATTCCCTTTCTGTAAAATTTCTCGGGGAAACCTATCAGCAACAAGGCAAGCAGGAAAAAGCCCTGGAGGCATATCGGAAAGCCTACCGCTATGCCAAAAATAAGTTAGGGGAACATTCCTTCGTGGCCGCCCAGGCCCTGGCCAATATCGCCAGTATTCTTCAGCAGCAAGGCCAGTATGGGCAGGCCTTGGCCGAGCATCAGCAAGCTTTGCAATGTGTCTTCCCCCTGCAGTCCCTGCAAAATCCTCGGGTGAATCCAAGGCTGGCGAAAACGGATTTGGAGAAGGAAGTCTTTGGCTTTCTCACCCAAAAAGCCCATCTCCTCCAGACCAAAGGTCAGCAAGAAAATGACCGGGAAGACCTAGAGCTCAGCTTGGAAACTTTCCTCCTGGCTCAGCAATGGGCAGATACCATGCGCTTGAAAATCAACTCCGAAGCAGATAAGCTGCTGTACCTGGAGAAAATACACAGGTTCTATCCGCAAGCCTTATCGCTGGTTTGGGAGCTGTACAAAAGAGAACCCAAGGAGGCGTATTTGGCGCAGGCTTTTTACTTCATAGAAAAGAGCCGGGCAAACCTACTGCTCGAAAACCGACAGGAAGGACAAGCCCTGGCCAATGGCCAACTCAGCCAGGAGACCCTGGATTTTGAGAAAAGCCTCCGTCAAAAAGTGGCCAATGCTGAAAAACGCGTCTATGATCTGGGTAAATCAGAGCTGGAAAAAACCAAGTCAGCCCTGGCCTTTGCCCGAAGCCGCCTCTTTTCCTTACGCAAGCAATATGATTCCTTACAAGTATACCTCGAGGAGCATCATCCGGAATATTATCGCCTGAAATACGATCTACGGGTACAAAGTCTGGCTGAAACCCAGGCCTTTGCCCAGGCACAGAATCAGGGCATCCTGGAATACTTTACGGGGGATTCTGTTACTTACATTTTTTATGTAGGGCCGGACACCGCCCAGCTATTTCGTCAGGAAAATACCGCCCAATTGGCCGAGGCCGTGATTAGGCTTCAAGCGGGGATTTCGGCTTTTCATACCGCCTCTATCGGTCATAAAACCCAGGCCCTCCGAGATCAGTCCCAGCAACAATACCGGGAATCGGCCCATCAATTATACGCCCAACTGATCAAGCCCGTTGAGGATCAACATGACCTGCCCCAAAAGTTGCTGATCATCCCGGATGGCAGTCTGGGATATGTCCCCTTTGACGCTCTGCTCACAGCGGCCGTGGACGAGCACCTTCCCTATAGCGACTACCCCTTTTTGATCCATCAACACGAGATCAGTTATTGCTTCTCTCAGACCCTCATGGAAGAGATGTGTACCAACCCCATCCGCAACATGGCAAAGGGAGTTTTGGGCATTGCCCTGGACTTCAAAGAATTAGGGCCTTCTCTGCCTGGGCAGGCTACGAACACCAAGGATCGATTGGGTCGGTTGAATTATTCCCTGGAGGAGGTGGAAGCCATTGGGAAAGTGACCCGGCTTGAACCGCTCTTTAACGAGGCTGCTACCAAAGAACAAGTCTGTCAACTGGTCGAGCAATTTCCCATTATCCATTTTTCTACGCATGGGATCCTCGACAACGAGGACAGTGATCTGTCCTTTTTGGCCCTGGCTGGTGCCAACTTTGATTCTGATTCCGGAAGACTGAATATCAGGGACCTCTATACCCTCAACTTGCAGGCAGAACTGGTGGTGTTGAGTGCCTGTGAAACCAGTCTGGGGAAAGCATCAAAGGGAGAGGGGATCATCAGCATGGCCCGAGGATTTTCTTATGCCGGGGCCTCCAGTATCATCACCACCCTTTGGCAAGTGGAAGAGTTAAGCACCGCCAGCATCCTTTCCCTATTTTACCAATACGTAAAAGCCGGTTTCTCCAAATCTTCGGCCCTTCGTCAAGCCAAATTGGACTACATGACCCAGGCGGAAAGCCAGTTTGATCTTCACCCTTTTTTCTGGGCGGCGAGTACCCCTATGGGAGACATGGAACCCATTCGGTTACCGGCGCCAGCCAGCCAGCGAAGCTGGCTCTGGGGAGTACTGGCCGTACTTATCTTATTGATCGGACTGTATAGTTGGAAAAGATGGGCTCAACCTCCCTCCTAAGGCTGATCTATTTTTGCGTAATCCTGCTGCATTTGTTTTAGTTCCCCTTCGAGAAATCCAGGGGCGGCTGAAGCAGGAGGATGAGCAAATAAACTATCAATGGTGGAGACAGGGGCCTGGGCACCGATCAGGGCCAGGAGGTATCCTTTGTAAAGCGGGATGGAGATTTCCATGTAGTCTTGCTGATGTTGCATCCCTACCTCAAAGAAAGCTGACGCTTCTTGATATGCTCCATTTTTCAACAGGCATTCTCCTATGACCAGGGCAGCATAGGGAATAGCTGGATGGGAAGGACTGAGCTCTGTTAACAGGTAGCCTGATGGCTCACAATCTGATTGCACCTGTTCTAACACCGAAGTAATGGAATCCGTTTCAGAAGCTGATTTCAGGCGGCTAAGATCTGTCTGAGAAAAATGATCCGCCATAAATTGAGATTGCGTATAGGTGGACAGAAAAAGCAGCCGAATGATGATCAAGCCAGCAATCAATATCGTTGCCGCAATGCCTACTTTGCTCACCCATCCGGGGATGAGCTGCCCTTCAGAGGGGCCCGGTTCTTGTGCTTCCGCTTCCCAATGTTTCAATTGGGCCAGGAAATTCTCCGCTTCCAGGCCCTTCATCCCTTGATGAATCAGTTGCTGAGCCTGGTATTTTTTTCGAAAATCTGTCTCATCCTTCAAGCGAGCTTCGAAGGCGGCTTTTTCCTCTGTCGTCAATTCCCCGGCGAGATATGCTTCTATGAGTTCAGTGTCCTGGTGTTCCATTGGCAATCTTTGGCACTTAAATAATGGTTTTGAATTCTGGGTGTGCTGCTACCAATTCTCTTAGTTTTTTCAGGCAATCAAAACTTTTTTTCCTGGCTGCTTCAGGTGAAGGGAATCCTAATTTTTGCTGAATAATTTTGAAAGGGGCCGTTTCCCAAAATTTCAACTTAAGCACTTCCTGGCATCGCTGGTCAAGTTGGGCTAATAATTTTTTGACAAAACGAGCCTTATCTGCCCATTCCAATGGATCTTGGATTTCTTCCCCAACATCCAGGCTATCCCAGTCTACCTCCTCTAGTCCAACTGTACTGGGAGGAGGGGGAGGACGGTTTTCCGCTTTCCCATACTTGGGGTATTTTTTCAGGAGTTTTCTCCACCCAATCCCACATAAATAGGTTGTTAACTGAGCTTTAAGGGGGAGGCTAAGTTTTCCTTCTCTGATATTTAGGCAAAAGAACGTAAAGCTTTCCAAATATACTTCCTCGGCTTCCTCCTCACTGCAATGGTAATATTTGATCAAATATCCCAGAAAGTATTCTTTATAAGCAAAAAAGGTGTTTTTCTCTGTTTTTGGTTCCCGCGCTTTCAATCTTCTGAGAATGTCTTCATCCTCCTTCAATTGAATACTTAATTCCTTCATATTGGAAAACGTTACAAGGCATCTATTATCTAGGATGGCTGAATACCCGAAGGGGCGATCCTTTTCCAAATTTACATTTTTTTTAAAATCCTGGTAACGCTTTGGACTGGCAGGGTATTAAGTGGGTGATTGTAAAAAATCACGTTCTTTTACCTTTATGGGAAAAGCATTTTTGGAGAGAGGAGGTACGTTGTACCTCCTACTTTTTCTTCCTTTTCTCAAAGGTGGTCTGGCCTTCCCTGAATGAAAAGAACCCAATTGGATGAGAGAACCCAACATTCCCTTGGTTTCAGCCCTCAATGCTTAAGGAAATTTCTCCCTTGTATTCTACCTGCTTTCCCCTCATGGGGAATGCAGCTTCTATATTCATTCAACCCTACAAACATGGCCAATTCCAAAAAAGACCCCCAACCTAATCCCAAACGATTTCAATTATTGACCCCGCCTGCTCCCTTTTTTGCTTCTTTTGCCCAAGGGAAACAGCCCAGCCCCAAAGAAGTATGTAAGTTGCTGGAAGATCAGCTAAACGCCGTTCTGAAACGGAACTGTGAAGCAAAATTCAACCAGGACGCAACCGGGAGTTGTGCCGGGGGGAATGGTGGCGCTGGTACAGCCGTGGACCTGGTAGTCGTAATCGATACCAGCGGTTCCATGGGAGACGAGGCGACTGATTTGAGTAATGCTGCCAACGCAGCCATCAGTGCAGCGGCCCAGCAATGTCCCTCTGACCTCCGCGTAGATTACTTTGGCATTGAGGGAACCTGGGCAGGAACCCTGTTTACCCAATCTTACCGGGACTATCTTCAGGCCTTGCCCACGCCCATCCCAGACGCCGATATTGTGGGTACGCCAGGCATCAATGGAAAAGAGGATGGAGCAGCAGCTGTCATCGACCTGTCAGATCATTACGATTGGCGAGCCGGAGCGGCCCGGATCATTTTTTACCTGGGAGACGAAGCCCTGGAAGGAGGAGATCCCCAAGATGCAGGAGATGAAGTAGCCCGAAATGCGGCGGTCACGGCTGCCACCAATGCGAATGTAACCGTATTCACGTATTTAGGAACCGGGAATGTTTCCCCGGATACCGTAACTGATTACACCAAATTAGCCACTGACACCAGTGGGCAGCCCTTTTCCGCCCCTATCGCCAACCTGGGAGGATTTGAAGCCGTTCTGGCCCAGATTATTTGTTCTGGAGCCAAAGGGCCTTGTAAAGAAGTGGCGAGACCTGAAATCGCCCCCTGCATTAAACTAAGCTGGGGCGATGGAGCGAAAGACCAGCTGGAAACGGATGATGTGGAAATCCTTTGCCTTACCGTGAGTAACCCTTATACTAATCTGACCCTCAAAGATGTAACCCTGCATTTGGTGGTGTTAGATGAAGTGGGCAATACCGTTCCCAGCCTACCCGATGGGACCCCTTCGGTGGAGATCAAACCCAACTTTATGATCTGCTTTGGAGACCTGGCTCCTTGTCACGCTGACAAGCCGGATGTCGACTCCAGTGCGAGCCGTGAAGTGGTCTTGATGAACCGAGGCGCAAAATCCGGTACCTACCGCGTTTATTTAGTGTATTGTTTCGAAGCCTCCTTTACTTACCTGGGCGTGAATTCATCTCTGAAGCTGCCTTTGGTAATAAGCTAAGAATAGGTTCTAGGACAAACCTGAGTCATCCCAAAATTTGGGATGACTCAGATTTTTTTAGGCATTTTTGGAGACGGATAGGAAAGTGCCATTTTACTTCCATATGCTGGTCACCCCGGAAGCTCCTCCGACTGCAAGGAGGTGAGCTGTCCGGGTCAAGGACTCCGGCATCTATATCGTTGGAGGTCTCTGCGATCTTTATGTAATCATGGAGACCCCGGATAAGTCATTTTCCCTACCGGTCAAATGCCTTTCCGGGGTGACATATTTGTGGGTAGTTGAGTCTCCCGATGCCTTTTGATGAAAGCATCATCCTACGATATTTCTGTCACCCCGGAAGCTCCTCCGACTGCAAGGAGGTGAGCTGTCCGGGTCAAGGCCTCCGACATCTATATCGTTGGAGGTCTCTGCAATCTTTATGTAATCATGGAGACCCCGGATAAGTCATTTTCCCTACCGGTCAAATGCCTTTCCGGGGTGACATATTTG
>JBCBGC010000067.1:0-12383 GCA_038527215.1 Bacteroidota bacterium | reverse complement strand
GTGGGTAGTTGGGATTTCAAAAGGCGTTTTTATGAAATCTTGGCTTATGCAACATTCAGGATGACACACATTTTGTTACTTCCCAAAACGTCTCAACTTATAAATCAATCCCAGCATCACCACCCGTCCCAACTGCTGGGTAATGGTCTGCTGTACGATGGTGCCCTGCCCATTTCGGTTGAGACGAAAGTCCTGATTGAGCAGGTTCTTGCCGGTTAGGTACAGATCGAATTGATTATCCTTGAAGGTCTTGTGGATGCCCGCATCCAGATAGGTGAAGGCTTGCTGGTCGCCGAAGATTTCCTGGGAGTAGGAGGTGTACTCCACGTTTACGTCCAGGGTCCAGGTTTTACTGGGGAACCAGATCGCCTCGCCAAACCAGGTGTGGGAGAGAAAGGTCTGGTCAAAGGCGGCATTTTGCTGGTACTGGCTTTGGTTGTAGCCCAGGGTATAACCAGCCCGCAGGTCTATCACCGACTTGCGGCGGTTTTCCAGGCGGAAGGTGCTATTGATGGCGGTCTGGGCGGCCCGATCTTCCACGGCATTGAGGACAATGGGGGACGAACCCAGGCGGGCGTTGCCGGAGATGGCGCCTTTGATGGGCAGACTGCCCAGCGGAGAGCTAAAGTCAAAGTAGGCAGAAACCGCCTGCTCTTCGCCTCCGTTGACCGGCATGGTGGTGCTCACCAACTGCTCATCGAAGGTCTGCACATTGATGATTTTTTGGGTGATGAGGTTGCTGCTAATGCCGACGAACAAGGAGCGTTGGTAAAATTGGTTGAAGCTGGTGTAGTTGATGCTCAGACTGTGTCGATATTCAGGCTGTAGGTCGGGATTCCCGGTAAAGTTGACCAGGGGGTTGCTGTTGTTCAGGACTGGCTGCATCTGGTCGACCGAAGGAATCTGGGTAGAGGTCCGGTAGGTAGTCCGGAACTGCTTGGCCCCGGTGAAAGAGTAGCTAAAGGTGCTGTAGGGAAGGACAAAATCGAAATTCCGACTAAATAAGCTACCGTTATTGCCTGTGGTTCGAGCCAGGTTGGTGCGCTGATAATTAGCGCCCAGGGTCCAGTTCCAGGAGTTGCGCACGATTTTATAGCTCGGACCCGCACTCCACTGGTCAAAAACCCGGTCAAAGCTAGCCGATAGTAACTCATTCTTGATCCAAACCTCATTGGAAGGCGTAGGGGAGTCAAAAAACAGTTTTTCCCGCTCAGCCTGCTGATTTTGATAGGCCACTTTGAATTGCAGGTATTTGGCCTTGCCGAGTGGTTCGGAATAGTTGAGACTGGCCTTCAGGCTAGGCCGCTGCCGGCGGGCCGTTTGCAACTGTCGAAGCGTATCATAAGAGACGATTTCGTTGTTGAGATAAAAGCGGGTGAGGTTATTGAGCAAAACTTCTCCATCCCGATTGACCTGATCCCAGGAGGCACTGGCCGAAATGAAGCGACCCTTTTTCTTGAGATTCTGCATGAACTGCAATTTGGTTTGCCAGGTCAGGGAGTTGGAAAAAGAGGTTTGGGATTGGTCCGCGTCATTGATTTTAACCTGATCCGCAATGCTGGAGGAGACAAATCGCTCAATTGCTTGTTCATTGTCATTGCTTCCGATGCGGGCGTTCAGAATCCATTTTTGCTGCTTGGTAGGGGCATGAGTAAGGCGGATTTTTCCCCGATGATTGGTCAGGCTAGCCGTTTCATCGCTGCTTTGATCAGACAAAAAGACCCCATTTTCCAGCAGATTTTGGGTAGAAGTTTCTCGTCCGGTGAAGTTCCGGGTGAAATTCCCGAAGTAGTTGGAACGTAGCTTGGTTTTTTCAGAAAAATCATAGTTCAGGTTTAGCCCGCCCGCCCGGGTTTCGTTGATGCCGGATTGATCCAGGAGGTTTCTGGGGATGTCATCAATGGAAAATTCTCCCGCGGAGAACATAATGTCATCCAGGGCCCCGGAGAATTGCAGATAATCATTGATGCTAAAAGCCTGTTCGTTGGTATTGTTACCATTGCCGATGAGGGAAAGCTGCAGCTTTTTGTCAAAGCGGTTGAGCATGATATTGCCCCGATAGCGTTCATCCAGGCCATAGGCTCCTTCCAGCTTGCCAAACCAGCCTTTATTTTTGCCGTCCTTGATAGCCAGATTGATGGTTTTTTCTTCATTCCCATCTTCTATCCCGGTAAACTCAGCGAGGTCCGAATCTTTGTCAAACACCTGAACCTTATCCACGACATCGGCCGGAATATTTCGGGTGGCAATTTTGGGATCGTCATCAAAGAATTCTTTCCCGTCCACCAGGACGTTTTGTACCTCTTCCCCCTGCGCTTTGATGGTGCCATCTTTTTCCACCTCAATACCAGGGAGCTTTTTTAATAAATCCTCAACCGTTGCATTGGCCTTGGTTTTAAAGGCGTTGGCGTTGTATTCAATGGTGTCTTTTTTGATGACGATGGGAATAAAAGAGCCTTCGATCACTACTTCGTCCAGGTCAATTATGCGAGGATTGAGTTTGATGACGCCCAGGTCCCGGTCCGGCTTTTCTTCCGAAAGCACGATGGGTCTGGCGAAGGTGCCATAGCCAATGCGCGTGATTTGCACCACAAATTCGCCAGCGGGGGCCCGTGGGATCAGGAAACGGCCTTTGGTATCCGTCAGGCTAAAGCCTTTCATCACCGAATCCTCGGCTTGCAGGAGCATGACCGTGGCGCCCACCATGGGTTGGTCCAGGGAATCAAGGAGGGTTCCTTTCACCGTGATATTATTCTGACCAACGGCGGTAGCGCCCAACAATACAGGCAAGATAAGCCCTGTCAGAAACCGGAAAAGTAGCTTCATGTGTCTAAGGTTGAAAAGTGAGAAGAGAAAAGCCACTACCCTCCGGACAATCTGTCCGGGTAGGGCAGTGAGATAGTAGATAGGATTGAGAAGAGTCTAGTTACGTTCTACCCGGATCATGATAGCGGGGCCATCCCCATTTTGCTCGGCTCCCATTTCTTTCATTTTGGCTTCCATGATCTTGCCGAATTCTTCCTGGGTGACTTTTTTGCCTTTCTTGGGCTTGGCAATTTTGTCCGAAATATCTTCGAATACGATCTCAGTTGCTTCAATGGTCATACCGGTATTCTCGGATTCCATGCTTACCTCTAGCACCGCACCGGGCAAGCCCCGCCAGTTGGCAGGCCCTACAGAAGCGGGAATACCAGGGGCAAACCACGCAATATGGGTTACGCTGTCTTTGGTGTGAATGGCTTTCATGCATACCTGACCTAGGATTTCCTTTTGCTCGGGTACCACTTTCCAGTTCATCTCAGGTAGAGGGCCGGTAATCAAAAAAGGCTGACCCATCATGTCCTGCGACTGAACCAACAGGTTTTCTTCCACATTGAAATAGGTCTTGGCAGAAGCCCCTCTACCCATGCTAATCACCGTGGTCATGCCGCCTTCCATGAGCGTCTGCTCCGATTCTTCCGGAATCTCTGCTTCCATGTAAAGGCTTTCGTTCGCATTGAACAGCAATTCCATGGTGCTGACATTCTCCGTAGGAATCAGGTGGGCATACTGCTGAGCCTCTTCTGGGAGGTCTATCTCAAACTTGGTCGTTTCTTTATAGGTAATCCGCCCTTCCTGCTGGGCCATGGCCATCAGCGGCAGACAGATGAGTAGGAGAAGGCTAATCTTTTTCATGTGATTGATTTTTTCTCAAAAGTAAGGGAATCTTCATTTGCCTGTGTTAACCCTCTCTAGAAAAGTGTTAAATAGTGTTAATGGAGGTGGAAAGGCTTGGGTTGGCTGCTATTTTTGAAAAAAGCGAAGGATAATGAAAAAATGGTCGCAAGTCTGGATTTGGCTCAGTTTGAGTTTACTGACGGTTTTTCTTACGGTCTGGGTGGTGGATTCCTATCAGGAAGCCAAGAGTAGGTTAGAGGGCAAAGTGCACCTGGATTTGGCCCATCTTCTCCTGGAATCAGTAAACATCAATTTTCCCGCCTTTATCAATGAGCTCGAAATCGGAACCACAGAATCTACCGGCACCATCAAGGTTAATATTGGGACGGAAGCTACGGTTACCCAGTTGCGCTCCGAATTCTTGATTGACTCTTTCAAGAAGGACATTGCTTTTTTTCCAGGCACTCCCATTAAAAAAGACACGGTAGCAGATTTATGGTTACCCACTGAGCGGATGGATACGGGTTGGGCTACCGGCTCAAAAATGATCATTGCTACCACCCGGGATAAGGTGCCGGAGACCAAGGAAGAAATGCGGGCCCAGTATCCGGAGAAGTACCAGCATAAATTTGACGAAGCCATGTCTTTTGTCCCGCGTAAGGCGCTAAAAAATATTGTCCCCCAAATCCTGATCGCTTTGGGGCTCCTGGGCTCCATCATTTTTGCGGTGGTGATGATGCAACGGAATTTTCGGGATAAAGCCCTGGAACTGGAAGCCAAAAACCAGTTCATCAGCAATATGACCCACGAACTTAAGACCCCAGTGGCCACCATCGGCATTGCCCTGGAAGCCATCCAGGATTTTGACGTGGCCCAGGCTCCGGAAAAAGCCAATCAATATATCTCCACTTCACGCAAAGAAGTCAAGCGCCTGACCAAGTTGATTGATCGGGTCATGGAAATCGCCCAAACCCAACAGGCTCCTGCTACCTATCAAAAGGAAACCGTACCTGTTGCCGAAGTCCTGCAAGCGGTGATTACATCCATGGAACCACAGATTGAATCCCGACAGGCGCAATTATCGGTGCAGGTTCCTGCGGAAGAAATGTACCTGATCGGAGACATCGAACATTTGGGCAATATGCTGCGCAACATCCTGGACAATTCCTTGAAATACAGTCAGAAAGGCGTAGATATTGAGGTGGAAATGAAAAAAGAAGGGGAGCAGCTACACCTCCGTATCCAGGACAATGGGATTGGGATACCTGCTCGGTTCCAGAAAAAAGTCTTTGACCAGTTTTTCCGCGTACCTACCGGCAATGTTCACACCACCAAAGGGCACGGACTTGGGCTCAATTACGTGGCGCAGGTGGTCAAAGCCCATAAAGGAAAAATTCAACTCCACAGCGAAGAAGGAAAAGGTACCAGCATGGTGCTTAAATTCCCTTTATCCCAGGCTTGATTTGAGGTGAAATGATCGACAAAGGTTACCAGCATGACAAAACCCCGCATCCTATACGTTGAAGACGAACTCGCCCTGGCCCATATCGTGGTTGATACCTTGGAAAAAAAAGGCTTTGCGGTTCGTTTGGTTTCTGACGGAGCTGAGGTGATGGAAGCCTTTGCCGATTACGACCCTCAGTTGTGTGTACTGGATGTGATGCTTCCGCACGTGGATGGCTTTAGTTTGGGACAAAAAATCCGGCAACAGGATGCTCATGTACCCATCCTTTTCCTCACCGCCAAAAACCAGACCGCCGATGTGGTCAAAGGCTTTCGCTCCGGCGGGCGAGATTACCTGCGCAAGCCTTTTAGCCTGGACGAGTTGCTGGTGAGAATTGAAAACCTCATGGCTTTGTTTCCGCCCACCCCATCTGAAGAGGTCATTGAATTGGGCGGTTATACCTTTTTCCCGAAAAAACTGTTGCTGGCTTTCGGAGAGGAAGAAAGAAAGCTCACCTACCGGGAGACGGAGGTATTGTCGGCCTTTTATACCCAGAAAAACGAAATCTTGCAAAAACGTCAACTCCTGCTAGACATTTGGGGAGACGACAGCCTGTCTAATAGCCGCAACCTGGATGTGTATATCGCCAAGCTGAGAGATTATCTGTCGCAGGACGCCAGGATTGAGATTATCACCCTGAGGGGCGTGGGGTATCGGTTTAATGTGGAAGCCTGACCTTCCCGGAGGTTCCGGGCTGGCCAGACTTTCCATGGATGAACTAACCGCTTTTTTGTTATTGCTTACTGAATCGGGCGAAATATCTTTTTCCGTTGGAGATCATCGCCAGGCTGTACACCCCCGAGCTTAATCCTTTCAAGGATAGCCGCATGCTGCTTTGGCCTCTGGCAGGTTGGGGAACCTCTATGCTTTTGCCCTGCGGATCAAAGAGTTGGAGAGACTCCGCAATGAAGGGCTGAGGCAGGGAAATCTGCACGAAATCCTGAGCAGGATTAGGATAAAGTTCCAGTTTTTCGGCTTCTGGGGTAAAGATGGATAAGGCCGTGCTGGAAGTGACGGATACCTGATCCAAATACATCCCATTGGAATTTGAGTTTTTGTCCCCGTGCTGCTGAAAACGGACGATAAATGAATCGGTGTGGGCCAGGTTATGCGTAGCGATCAGATCTGAGAGAAAGAGCTTGTATTCCGTGTATTGATTGGCCGTGTTGGTAAAATCAAAGGCTTTCGCTCCGGCGGGCGAGATTACCTGCGCAAGCCTTTTAGCCTGGACGAGTTGCTGGTGAGAATTGAAAACCTCATGGCTTTGTTTCCGCCCACCCCATCTGAAGAGGTCATTGAATTGGGCGGTTATACCTTTTTCCCGAAAAAACTGTTGCTGGCTTTCGGAGAGGAAGAAAGAAAGCTCACCTACCGGGAGACGGAGGTATTGTCGGCCTTTTATACCCAGAAAAACGAAATCTTGCAAAAACGTCAACTCCTGCTAGACATTTGGGGAGACGACAGCCTGTCTAATAGCCGCAACCTGGATGTGTATATCGCCAAGCTGAGAGATTATCTGTCGCAGGACGCCAGGATTGAGATTATCACCCTGAGGGGCGTGGGGTATCGGTTTAATGTGGAAGCCTGACCTTCCCGGAGGTTCCGGGCTGGCCAGACTTTCCATGGATGAACTAACCGCTTTTTTGTTATTGCTTACTGAATCGGGCGAAATATCTTTTTCCGTTGGAGATCATCGCCAGGCTGTACACCCCCGAGCTTAATCCTTTCAAGGATAGCCGCATGCTGCTTTGGCCTCTGGCAGGTTGGGGAACCTCTATGCTTTTGCCCTGCGGATCAAAGAGTTGGAGAGACTCCGCAATGAAGGGCTGAGGCAGGGAAATCTGCACGAAATCCTGAGCAGGATTAGGATAAAGTTCCAGTTTTTCGGCTTCTGGGGTAAAGATGGATAAGGCCGTGCTGGAAGTGACGGATACCTGATCCAAATACATCCCATTGGAATTTGAGTTTTTGTCCCCGTGCTGCTGAAAACGGACGATAAATGAATCGGTGTGGGCCAGGTTATGCGTAGCGATCAGATCTGAGAGAAAGAGCTTGTATTCCGTGTATTGATTGGCCGTGTTGGTAAAATCAAAGGCTTTTACCTTGACGAAGGTTTTGCCCCCATCATCACTCAAATAAATTCCGTCATCAATCTGGGTGTCATCGTAATAATCTCTGATCCAGCAGATTAACTCCACCCCTGCATGGCCCAGGAGATTCAGGTGGAGGTCCAGGGCATTGGTAGCGAAGCCATCGCTGCAGGATTTGGCGAGGATGGCTGCATAGGTGGAGTTGTAGCCAAGGTTGCTACCTACCGCCACTACGCTGGAGGGACGAGCCGAACTTAGCCCGGTATTGATCGCGATGGTCGAATCGGCAAAGCGCCAGGCCCAGTTAGAACCGAGAACGCCTGTTTCAAAATCTTCTACGAAAGGCAAGTCGGCAAAAGACACCTCCGGCACGTAAACCTGTACGTAGTCCAGGTACAGTCCATCGTTATTGCTGTTCTGATCTCCACGTTGCTGGAACCGAATGATAAACTGGTCCGTTAGGCTTAAGCCTGCTCTGCGAGCCATTTCCCCGATGCGAAAAGGGGGATAATTTCCGTATTGATTATTGCACCAGGTGCCGGGGTCCAGGTCATAGACCTTCACGAAGCTTGCCCCTCCGTTATCACTGAAATAAATCCCATCATCTATATTGGTTTCGTCATAGTAATCCTTTATCCACAAGGTCATTTCCACGGAATAGAGCCCTGATAAATCCAGATGGAGTTGAAAGGCATTAGAAGTGGGTCCATCAGATGAGCGCTTGCCCATATACAAGCCATAGGTAGAGTTTAAAGCACCGATGCCACTTAGCACCTGCACCCAGTTGGTCGGTCGGGTATGAGGTTGATTATTGGCTACCGCAGTGGTTTGTTCTCCGAACCTCCAGGCCCAGGCGTTGGACCAGACCCCCGTTTCGAAGTCTTCAAAAAAGGACTGCGTAGTGCTAATGGGGTAATAGGCAAGATCTGCTTCGTATACCAGAATATTGTCCAGATAGATCCCATCGCTATTGGTGTTGTCTTCTCCCGCCTGCTGAAAGCGAATCACAAACTGGCTGCTTTGGGGATCCAGGTTGTGTTCGAGGGCCAGTTTACTGACCTGAATGGGCGGATACTTGCCCCAGACATTGTTGCCCCAGAAAGAGGGCTTGAAATCCAGGACCTTGACAAAGGTCGTGCCTCCATCATCGCTGAAATACAGCCCATCCTTTTGATGGGTTTCATCATAGTAATCCTTGGTCCAAAAGCTGAGTTCCACATGAAAGCGGTTGCTTAGATCGAGCAAGACATCGGCAGAATTAACCGCTAGCCCGCCCTGGTTGGAGGATTTGGCCATTCTTACCCCCACGCTTCCATTGATGCCGAGGCCACTTTGGATTTGGACTACGCCATTGCTGCCTTCCCGGCTGGGACGGGCAGTCCAGGGAGCATCCAGACTTAGGTCCTCAAAATCGTCAGAAAAAATCGTGGTCAGGATAGGATTGTGTTGGGCTGGTAAGACCCCGCAGCTGAAAATCAGGCAGAGGCTGAACAGCCACCTCAGAGAGGTAGAAGAGAATAAAAAAGTCTTCATGTTAATTTGGATATAGAAATTTGATCAATAAAAAGGCGAATAGATATAGGTGAGGAGCTAAGCACTCCTTCCATGGGTTTTTGCGGCCTGAACTGGGAGAGCAGGGTTTATCCTGGAGCGAAGGATGAGGTGATATAAGGCGAACTCCCCGACCGGAATCAGAAAAAATGGCAGATAGAAAAGCCAGATGAACCAGTATTTTGCCTGAAAAAAAAGCCCCACTTTTTCCTCTAGCAGAACCGGCACCGCCGTCAGCATATTTTCCGAGAATTGCTGCTGGCTCAAAAAGTGATAGACTTCTACGGAGCTTTGCATGGCAGGAGGGAAATCCATTTCTGCCAGGACCTGCTCACAGATGGATTCATGGATGAGGGTTAGGAGTTCCAATTCCAGGCTGCCTGCTTCCAGGCCAGACTGATGTAGGGTCAGGGAAGCGATCATTTCTTCCAGGCTTTGGCTGTTGGGATCAACCCCTGGAATGACCGGAAGCGGGGTCGCGAATTCTCCCAGGAAACTTTTTCCATACGGAATAAGAAAGGAGGCGCTTTCGTGAATAAAGCCCTGGGTAACCTGCTTGGTTCCGCCAATGATGCCCAAAGAAAAACCTAGAAAAAAGCATAGGACTGGCAGGTAGACAAAGTTGATCTTTACGATCCAGCTCCAGAGCCAATGTGGGCGCTTGAATCCCTTTTTCCGGCCTATGATGATCAGTCCCGCGATAGAGATCAGGCCTCCGATGAAGCCCCATTTCAGCCCTGTGCCGAACAGGGTGGCGATAATGCCCAGGACTTGTTCCTGGATCAAAATGAGTAAATCTGCTGTGGTAAAAGGTTCCATAAAGCTATGTTGGTTTGTTGAGACATAGCTAAGAGCAGGAAATCCAAAAAGGTAAAGGGGTAGGAACAGATTTTTTTTTAGTTTTAATCATGGGTCCGTTTTCAAGGCAAGCCAGACTCCTGCGATTGGCGGAGAAAGTAGCTGAGGGAGATCGCAAGGCTATGCTATCTCTGAGGGAGCAACTTTTCGGGAAGGGCATGGGATTTTTACAGAACCAGGGCTTGACCCATGCAGAGGCTGAGGAGGCCGCCCAAAAAAAGCTGACAGACCTGATCAGCCGCTTGATTCGGGGAGAAAAAATCCAGGCAGTGGAGGCCTATTACTTCAAGGCTTTAAAAAATGAATTGGGTAAGCTGGCCCGGGAAAAACAACGCTTGGTTCCGTTAGAGGAGGGCACTTTGTCTCCTGAGAAAGAGGCCCACGATCCTATGTTGGAAGCAGAAAAGGAGGAAGAAAAGCGGCTTCGGGTTAAGATTGCCAGGCAGGCCTTTCAGCAACTAGGGGCTGGCTGCCAAAAAGTACTTGGTCTATTTTTTCAGGGTGCCAGGATGGGGGAAATAGCCTTGGAAATAGGACTAAGCGGGGCTAATTCAGCCAAGACGCGCAAAAGCCAGTGCCTGAAAAGACTCATACAACTTTATCACCAACAACAATGACCCAAGAGGAACGACAAGCTAAGGTATCGGCCTTCTTTGAAGGAAGCCTTTCGGCTGAAGAGCGGCAGTCCCTCTTGAGCGGATTGGAGCAAGATGCAGCCCTGCGGGAGGAATTCGAACTGCAGGAAGCCCTGTTACATGGGATTCAGGAAAAAATCGTCAGCGAAAAATACCAGCAACAGAGGGGTGTGACTTTCCCTCTTTGGCGGGTAGTAGGCGTTGCCGCTTCTATCCTGCTGCTGGGCCTGGTGGTAATCTGGTGGACCAACTCAGGCGGCACTTCTCCCCAAGACGCGCGGGAATTTGCCGAACGCACCCTGGCAGACAAGGACGGATTTTATGAAGGGGGAAATAAAGGTCCGGAGGATGAAAAGGACAGCCTGGCTTATTGGATCAGCACCGCTGCTTACCAGCAAACCATAGATCGCCTCAGACCTACAGCCCTGGTTATGCCAGATTCAGGCTTACTCTCCAATGGCCTGGCCGATAGCCTATATACGCTGGCGGTAGCTTTAGCCCACCAGGAAGAAGCTACAGGTTTGGAAGAAGCTAGTCGGTTATTGGATGCCCTCATTTCCAGGGCGGAGGATCCTTACCGGAGAACCTGGGCCTACCGACAACAAATTTGGGTAGCCCTGCGACAGGGCAATGATGTCAGGGTCCGCACCCTTCTGGAGAACGGAGCCTCCATAAGTCCTGATCCGGCCTTCCAATCCGATCTGCAACAAATATCAGCGCTATTGCCCTAAGCTTAGTCCTTCGCCCCTGTTCGCTGTCCCCATAGCCACCAGCCTCCGAGTAACAGCACCAAAGCCAGGCCAGAAAATAGCCAAATCCTCTTCCTCCCTGGAGCATATAGCGGGGCCATATTCCCGATAGAGGTAATCGAAGCCCAATAGAAAGGATGTTTATTGCCGCGGTATTCATGGAGAAACTTAATCTGGGCGTTTTGCCAGGCCACATCCACCGCCAGCCCCTCATTGATCCCATCCAGAAAGGCAGGAATCAGAAAGGCCGAAGCCTTTTCTTCCACTTGCCATAGACTCGCCAGGACCGTAGGCGGGCCCGCATAAAAAATTCCGGTAGCGAAGCTCATCACTCCTTCTCCTTCCATCGCTGGACCCAGATTCATCTCGCAGGCATCGAGGATGACCAGACGGGAAGGGAGAGACCGTTGGTAAAAATCTCCCACGGTGATAGAGTCTGTGCTGGAAAGCAGGATGCGGGATTGCATGGGATTGTTCCAATTGGGCAAGCCATGACCAGAAATGTGAAAAATTTGAGATTTCCCTCCTAAATCCCAAAAGAGAGAAGCCGTCAAAGGGGCAGAAGGAGAACCAAGATAGGCCTCTGAGCTATTGGCCCAGGCTTCAGAACGAATGATATGTTCGATGGCTTTTCTGCCTTCCGGTATATCTCGATCCGCGTACCATGCGCCCACCGCGCCGTACCTATTTTCATAGGTGTCTTTAGCAGGGGCTTGGGTAGCCATGGCAATTTGCAGGGAATGCTGCTGGCTAAGCGTCAACGAACGATCTTTTACCAGAAAATCCCAGCCAGAAGGATCATTCATCAGGTTAGGGGAGGGTAATTGAGGTAAAGCACTTGCCCAACTAATGAAATGTAATGGCCCATCGTTGATGATGCTCAGACGCCAGTGCTGATCCTTATGATCTTTCAAGGCCTGAATCGGCTTAGCCAACAATCGTTGATACACCCTATGGGAAGCCCGGACCAGCCGTTCGAAATCATTGGATTGGGCACTAACTGTATTGGTGCCTTCCCTAAAGTCTCTCAGGGCCTGGTTTAAATCAGAATCCAGCTCCATGACCTCCCATATGGCTAAATCCTGAGCAAAAAGGAACCAGGTGAGCTGATTATTGCGGACAAAAAATTCCAGAATAGCCTGGTTCGGTGTAAGAAAGCGGTTGATCTGATCCAGACTGATCGGGGTTCGACCATACTTTAACTGAAAATATTTGGGGTGGGCTTCTTTGAAATACTTTTTCAGGGCTTGGAACTTATCTTCCCATTTTTGTTCCCACGCTAACAATTCCCCAATCAGCGAGTCGGATGCCCCTGTATTCCGATAAAAAAAGATCGAAC
>JBCBGC010000066.1:0-41360 GCA_038527215.1 Bacteroidota bacterium | reverse complement strand
ACACTTGTCCTTCCGTATTGAGGACCGCTCCATTATCAAAATATACTGAGTCCTGCTGCCCCGTAAAGGTGGCAATCTGAACCTCATTTCCGTTGACGATTCGATATAGGGCGTATTCACTAAAATCAGTGCCTACATAAGGATTCCAGCTAACCCTGACCGTATTTTGATCCTCTACGGTAACATTCCGCATGATAATGGGTGGCGGAATCAAGCGCTCGTCAATCACCAGAATCAAGGCATCTGAAGTATCAGAGCAGCCCAGATCATCGGTGATAATCAGGCGCATCTCGTAATTGCCCGGTTCTGAGAAAGGAATCTCCAAACTATCCAGGTTCACCGGCGTAGGGGTACAGACGGTCTGATTGGTCGTGGTTTCCGTCAGACACCATTCGTAGCCCACAATGGGCGACCGGGACCTCGAACTATCTGCGTAGAAGGTAACGGTGATTGGATTACATCCTTGGGTTACGTTGGAACGAATTCTTGCCTCAGGATGCTGCAAGTCAATATAATTGTTCTTCACCAGGGTATCCGAACAACCCAGGCCATCGGAAACGATAAGCTGCACCGTGTACAGGCCATCATTTAAATAAGTATGGGTAGGTTGAGCCACTCCGGAAAGCGTATCTCCATCCCCAAAGATCCAAGTCCAGCCCGTAGGCGGCACATTGGTACTTAAATCACTGAAGCCAATATCAATGGGCGCACAGCCTACCGTATCGGTCGCTACAAAGCCCGCAATGGTTCCACTATAGGTAATGACGGAGGTAGTAGTGGTATCTACACAGCCATTGAAGTCTTGCACCGCCAATTGAACGGTGTAGGTACTATCCTGCGGACCAAGATAGGTATGGTTAATGATAAACTGCGAGGAAGTATCCCCATCTCCAAAATCCCAACTCCAGGCTGCAATGGCGGTATCTCCTTGAATAGAGGTCCCAACAAAAGGCACACTGAGCGGCAGACAGCCAGCGGTATCCGTAGGTTGAATGACCGCAGTAGGCGGATTATAGACAATCGCACTGTCCAATGTATTAATACTAACCTGGCAGCCTTGGGCATCCTCTACAATGACGGTAGGAGAATAATCTCCCGGGGTTTGGTAAAGGTGGCAAACCGTTACGGTATCGATCAGACCTGACAAACCGCCTACCGCATCTGCAAATCCATCTTTCCAAATGATAGAACTCAAGGCGGACGCACCTTGGGTGATAATGGTTAAGCAAACCGAATCACCCAAACATACGGCAGTGTCCAGGGAGAAACTTCCGTTCGGACCTGCAAGTTGAACAAAGTTGGGTTTGGTTAAGGTATCCTGACACCCATCCTCATGGGTCGCCACCAGGCTTACATCAAAGTTTCCAGGCTGGAAATACACATAAGCCGGATCCTGGAGGATACTGACCCCGAATCCATCCCCAAATGACCAGTTCCATGACACGACATTTCCGATGGTTGAATCGGTAAACTGGGTATTCAAAGGTGGACAAATGCCGACCGTTGGGTCTCCCCCAAATCGTGCTTCAAATTGCTCTATATAGACAGCATTTGTAACGATGAAGGAATCTACACAGCCATTGATGTCCGTAGTGATCAATTTTACATCATAGAATCCCGTATCCGCATAAGCATGGGTCGGATTAGGTAAAGAGCTGGTGTCTCCATCCCCAAAATCCCACAGATACGTAAGGCCAATCCCGGTGGAAGTATTATTAAACACTACCTGATTCCCTGCACAAGTTGAATCATCAACCACAGAGAAGGCCGGGCTGGGGAAAGTAACATTGATATAATTCTGTTGGGTAAGGCTGTCCTGACAGCCCTGCGCATCGGTTGCAATCAATTGGACATCAAAAAATCCAACGGAATTATACACATGCGAGGGGTTCTGCGCCGTGCCGATGGCCGATCCATCTCCAAAATCCCAGGCCCAACTGGCGCCAGGTACACCTGGAGAAAAGGTGGTGCTATCTGAAAACTGAACGGGATGGGGCAGACAGCCTCCCTGAGGGTCACCTGCAAAATCCACATAGGGTCCGTTCACCCGTATATAATCATCTCGTATGACCGTATCCCGACATCCGAATACATCGACGATCGTCAGGAAAATGGAATAGTCCCCGGTATCTGGGTATGAGTAGAAAAAGGAAGCAGGACTGAAAGGCTGGTTATTGACGGGATCACCCCAATCCATGTACCACAACTGCTGCACAAAATTAGTAGAGGTAATGATAAACTCGATGGGTTCGTCTTTACAGACTACATTTTTGTCTACCGTAAAATCGGCTACCGGATCTCCCCCACTCAGCACTGCAGCAAAGGTGTCCGTACAACCTGTCAGCGTATTGAGAATCGTCTGGGTAAGCACATAAGCACCTGGCGTATTGATCGTCAAAGGCGGAGGCGTTTGCTGGGTAGAATAGAGGTTGCCATTCAAGTACCAGTTATAGACATCAGCTGGTCCCAAGGAGGAATCAACGATGGTGATGGTCTGCGGGAGTCCACAGACTACGGTATCAGATACTGCATATTGCGCTCTCGGTGGAGAGACATAAATTATGTCCTGAACGATCACTGTATCGCGACAACCATTGTCATTTACCACGAGGGCTACGTCAAAAGTACCTGTATCGGGATAAGTGGTAAAGGCCGTATCACTTTGGGTAACGAAGTTACCGGGCGCTACATATTGAAAATCCCACTCATAATCCCAATTGCTGTTTCCAGGTACCGCAATGAAAGTTACATCTTCATTGATACAGAGGGTATCCTTATCCGCAGTAAAGGTAGCAGAAGGAGGTGCTCCGACCCGAACCGCATTGGTTCTTACCAGGGTATCTGTACAGCCCCCTTGTGTAACCACAATCAGCGTAATATCATAATTGCCCGGAGCCGTGAAATCTACCGTAGGGTTTTGGTCGGTCGAAGTAGCAGGAATCGCATTCACTGCATCTCCGAAGTCCCAGGTCCAACTGATGATGCTATCAATCGATTGGGTTTGGTCTGTAAAGTTTACGGTTAAGGGCGCACAGCCCTCAATGATATCCTGGTTGAAGTTCACATTCGGAGGTGCTACGGCCAGGGTGTCAAAAGCGGTGTCCTGACAACCGAAGGCGTTGGTAACAATCAGAGATACCGGAAACGAACCAAAATTAGCATAGGTGTGGTTAGGGTTTTGGGTGGCGTCCACTCCTCCATCACCAAAGCTCCAATCCCAATTGGTAGCTCCTACAGACTGGTCGGTGAAGAAGAAAGGAAAACCAGGCTGGCAATCTTCATCGCGGTCAACGTCAAAAGCGGCCGTAGGACTTTGCTGAACCTGAATAAAGAGGTTTCGCACGATGGTATCTCCACACTGGGCATTATTGGCCCTGAGGGTTACACTATAAGTTCCAGGAGCCTGGTAGGTGTAGGAGGCGTTAGGCGTAGTGGCATCTACACCGGGCGTTTCCCCAAAATCCCATTCAAGGCTACTGACTCCTCCTGAAGAAAGGCTGGTAAAGTCTATGCTTTCACCCAGACAAATCACGCTATCGCTGGCTGCGAAATCCGCAACCACGCCTCCGATCCCGACCAATCCAGTCTGGACCAGGGTGTCTGAACATCCATTTGCGGCTTCCGCCACCAAGGTTATATCAAATTGGCCCGTATTATTGTATAGGATAGGGGGCACATTAAATCCCGCGGCAGAATCAACCCCTGCAGAGGAGGTGCCGCCGGGGTAATACCATTTATAGTTAGAAGCCCCAGCGCCATTGACTACCGTATTATTGGTTACGTTCACTGTCAAAGGCGGATTACAGGCGGAATTAATATCAACGGTAAAGTCAAGGACTGGCGGTTCATCAATGATGATGATATCCTGAAATACAGCGGTAGCGGCACAGCCAGCAGCATCAGAAACCGTCAGGATAGCACTAATCGTATCCGGTGCAGTCGAAAAACTAAAGCAGGGATTCTGTACAGAGCTGGGAGAACCATCAGATAGGGTCCATGACCAGGAAGTGATGGCGCCATTCGAAGAGGAAGTCGTATCGGTAAAGCAGGCGGTAAAAGGTACACAGCCCTGACTGAAATCTATGGAAAATCCTGGCACAGGTGGAGCCAAAATTTCAATAAAGCAGGTGATGGTTTGCGCATCAGAGCCTAAGCCGTTTGTAACGGTGAGGGTCACGTCATAGCAACCAGGATCGCTGTAGACAAAGGTTGGGTTCTGCAGCGTACTGGTACTATTGTTGGCATCCCCAAAATCCCACAACCAGGAAGTAGGGCCTCCTGTTGATAAATCCTGAAAATTCACCACCAGGGAAAAAGGACTACAGCCCTGGGTAGTATCGGCGGTAAAGTTGGCGGTTGGCTGAGCCAAAAGCCGGGCTGGGAAAAAGATCATCAGCCCAACCAGCAGGCTGAAAGTGGTTTGACGGGGATTCCACATGCGCGAAAGAATGAAATTCATTTCCTATTCTGCTCTGTTAGGCCTCAGGACAGCTGTCCTTTTTGTCCTCTCGGTTAATCATCAGTTACTAGTGGGGGAATCAACTGAATATCTGAGAATCAATTTCGGCAAAAAATATCCACCTCTGGCTGGTGAGACAATTCATCTGCCAACATATTCTTTAGATGTACAATTTAGGAAAATACCCCACCCTAATTTTTCGCTTCTAAGGATATGTATTGGCCTTGAATGAAGCGATTATTGTGCTTTGCTAGGTAAGATTTTTTTGTCGAAAGAGCAAACCCTTCGCCCATCCTCAAAGGTGGGCTTCAGGAATAAGGAAAAACCTCTGTTCCTTGCTGGAAAATCCGCAGGAAACTCATCAACAAAAAATATAGAAACAAGGGACTCAAATCCCAAAAAGACTTGCTGGCTGACCACCGCTGTCCCCAGCCCAAAACGAGATGGAAAAAGGTGGTAAAAAGGAGCACATTCCCACACAACTTGGCAGCCGGATGAATGCTGAGCTGCTGATGGTCCACCAGGTCTTGCCAACTGGAGGAGGGCACCATGTAGTAATAGGGCGATTTGACGACGATAAAAATGACAACCGCCACCAAGGCGGTCCACTGGGTAAGCGTAAAAAACAGCCGAATGCTAAGGAGGTCTTTAGAGTAGTTCAGATTCCTGGCCCATACCAGGAGAACCGAGGTGGTCACCATGAATCCGAGCAGCATCCCGGCGAAATAGGTATTCATCTGAACCAGCCAGAATCCCAACGTCATGACGTACTGGAAGAAAGCATGTAAGATGATGACCAAAGGGACTTCCTTCCGTGGCGAAAGAAATAAGTAGAGAGCAGAAATGAAGATGAACCCTACGAAAAGGAAGTTGAGCATGAAACAGCTGGCTTTCTGCAAAAATGCAGTTAAATCCGGACAAATCTAAATGATTCTTTCTTCCGGAGAATCAGAACTTATCACTTTCGGAAAAAATAAAGCGGTTCTCAATTCCCCAGCCGGTACAGGAGGCTAAACTGGTGGGCAAACAGGCGTCCATTCAAGCCAAAACTGCTAAAGCCGTAATCAAAAGCAAATCTGCTGGCCCGGATCCCGATCCCCATGGAGAAGCCTGTCATGCCGGCCCGGTTTTCAGAACGAAGTTCCTGCCGACGCAGATGATTATAGCCTGCCCGCAGGCGCAGGGATTTACCCAGCAGAAATTCCGCACTAAAGACCCCATGCCTGAATATCTGATCGGCGGTTTGATTTCTCGGTTCTATCGGATTCCCACTTAGGTCCAGCTCCACTGGAGCGTCCGGATCGATGAAAATCAGCCGGGGTTGCTCCAGGTTGGTCAGGGTGATGGAAAAGCGCAAAGGCATATACTTTAGCTTATTCGAGACGCCTAAAAGCACTTCGAACGGCAAGCCTTCTCTCGGTGCACCCGTGTAGGTGGTGAATTGGGTACCGATGTTGCGAATCACCATGCCTGCGGAGAACAGTTTGCTTTTGCTTTGATAGCTACCTCCCAGATCGAGGGCCATCCCCACGGAGGAATAGCCAGGTCCCAGGGTAGAAGAGATAAATTTCAGGTTGGCCCCGTAGCGGAATTGCCTCCAGGCTCTGGATATGCCCAGGTACCAGGCCAATTCCGAAGCAGAAAACTCCCCGGTAAGGTTTCCAAACTCATCCGCACCCCGCATACTGCCGGAATTGATATACTGAATTCCACTGTGAAAACTGCCGATCCCTTCAAAAGTATGGCTGTATCCGGCGTAGCCATATTTGATCCCTGCCAGATAACTGGAAAAACTCAGGCTCATCCGCTGGTGCATAGAATCAGAAACCAGGGCAGGATTTTGGACCCCAAAGTTCACATCATCATCCATGGTGGAGATGTTCACGCCTCCCAAGGATACGATCCGGGCCGACGGAGAGAGGTTGAGGAATTCGTAGACATGTTGACCCCCGATTTGGGCTGCAAGATAAGCAGGCAGGCATACTGCCCATAGGATCAGAATTGTTCTCATACTTTTCACGGGGCTAAAGTAAACAGTTATTGATCAGAATTCCGTACCAAAAACTGTCTCTTTATGCACAAAAATTTGCGGGCTGAGCATGCATTTTGTTTCGAAAACTCGTCCAATATGTAACCTTTTGTACCATTTCCGTACATAGCTAAGGTTGCAACAAGCAAGAATCGGTCGCTGAATGAAGCTTTTTTAACCTGAATATTTTGCTACATTTGCCGCCCCTGATTCGAAAAACAATGGATAAACATATCAACACCTTCTTCACCGAAAGACGCAAAAAGTGGGAAAAATCTCACTCTCAGGACAGCTGGACCGTATTTAAGGTCATGGCAGAGTTTGTAGAAGGTTTTGAAAAAATGGCCGCCATCGGCCCATGTGTGTCTATTTTTGGTTCTGCCCGTACGCAACCCGGCACCCCTTTCTATGAACTTTCCACAGAAATTGCCTCCAAACTGACCAAAGCAGGCTTTGGGATCATTACAGGTGGAGGGCCTGGGATCATGGAAGCAGGTAATAAAGGCGCACACGAAGCAGGCGGTTCTTCCGTAGGCCTCAACATTGTGTTGCCTTTTGAACAACATTCCAATCCTTACATCGATCCGGACAAAGACATCAATTTCAATTACTTCTTTGTACGCAAGGTAATGTTTGTCAAATACGCCCAGGGCTTTGTCGTACTGCCGGGTGGATTTGGCACGCTGGATGAACTCTTCGAAGCCCTTACCCTGATTCAAACCCAGAAAATTGACCGTTTCCCCGTCGTTCTGGTGGGAAGTTCTTTCTGGACGGGCTTACTGGATTGGATAAAAAGTGTGTTGCTGGATCAGCATAAAAATATTTCTCCGGAAGATCTCGACCTCTTCAAAGTAGTGGATACTGCTGATGAAGTAGTTGAACAATTGACCGGATTCTATAATAATAGAACCCTTAAACCCAACTTTTAAGCACTGTAAAATGTCGGTTGACTCAAATGATTTTACCATTCAAGATTGTATTCATCTGAGAACCGAATGAGGTTTCTATCTTGGAAAGCGAATTATTCGACACCTTGAAAGAAAACCCAACAAAATGTCGTGATTTTTGAGTCCCTGTACCTGAATATTGCGTCATTGAACAAACAAGCACCAAACATCCCCTATGAGGAAACTGCTGTTCATTATTATCCCAGCCAGTATTTTCATTACGGCTATCGGGGTATATTTGAAACCTAAACCAGCCCCTGAGGCCCCCAAACTCAAGAACATTACTGAGCATATGGCGGCCTTCAGACTGGACGCTCCCCCCTCTTTGACCTTCTGCAACCAGGAAGTTCCGGTTGACAGAGATGCCGTCAAAGCGAAACTAGATCAGGAAATTTCTAAATACGTAGAAGCTAAATCAGGCATCAGCCTCATCGCCCGTCGGGCCTTTACCTTCAAAACCAAATTTCTCCCTATCATGGAGCAATATGGTATTCCGGCTGATTTCTTCTACCTCGCTATTGCAGAAAGTAACCTGTCCAATGCCACCTCCCCAGTAGGTGCCAAAGGCTTCTGGCAATTTATGGCCCCTACAGCCCGTCAGTACGGCCTCGAAGTATCCGAAACCGTGGATGAGCGTTATCATCCGGAAAAAGCCACCAAAGCAGCTTGTCGGTATCTAAAGACCCACTATAAGGAGCTCAATGATTGGGCCCTGGTCGCTGCAGCCTACAATATGGGCGTGGGAGGCTTGAATCGTACCATGAAGGCGCAGGGAATCAACGACTATTTTGCGTTGGACCTCAATGACGAAACAGGTGATTATTTATACCGCATTCTGGCCTTCAAATCGATCCTCGAAAATCCTGGTCGCTATGGCCTGGACGGACTCGGAAAATCCGGCCTTTCCCTCCCAAGATATAAGCAAGTGGAAGTGCAGGAAAATATCGCAGATTTAGCTACCTTTGCGGCTACAAACGGAGCCACTTTTCGGGAGATCAAAACCCTCAATCCCTGGTTGATTGCCAACCGTCTTGAGGTATCCCCCGGCAAAACATATCGCATACGGCTACCGTTAGTATCTCAGTCGGTAGTAGAGAAGCTGAAAGAGGAAAAAATTCCAGAAACACCTTCCACTCCGACGACCACTGACACCATCGCGGAGGAAGGTCCTTCTAAAGAAGAAATCGCCCTCCAGACTGAAAAGAACCCGGAGGAAGATGAAGGAGGCATATATTGATATCCTTGGTGCCCGAGAGCACAATCTGAAAAATATTGACTTAAAGATCCCGCGCAACAAACTCGTCGTGATTACCGGCGTGAGTGGTTCCGGGAAAAGCTCGCTGGCCTTTGACACCTTATATGCCGAAGGCCAGCGTCGCTATTTAGAGAGTTTTTCGGCATACGCCCGACAATTTCTGGGGAACCTCAAAAGCCCGGACGTTGACAAAATTGATGGCCTCAGCCCCGTGATTGCCATCGAACAGAAAACCACCTCTCGCAATCCCCGCTCCACCGTCGGCACGGTTACAGAGATTTACGACCTTTTTCGTCTGCTTTTTGCCCGAGCGGCTGATGCCATCAGCTATAAGTCCGGCAAGAAGATGATCAAAATGACGGATGAGCAAGTCGTAGAAACCATTGGAAAACAGTTTGCCGGAGAAAAAATGATGATTCTGGCTCCGCTGGTTCGCTCTAGAAAAGGGCACTACCGGGAGCTATTTGAGAACCTGGCCAAGAACGGCTATACCCGGGTTCGCATTGATGGAGAAATCGTGGAGATGACCAAGGGTATGAAGCTGGATCGTTACAAAATCCACGACATTGAACTGGTGGTAGACCGAATCCAGGTTGGCAAGGATGAAAAACGCCTGATGGAAAGTGTTCAGCGGGCGATGAAGACCGGGGATGGCACCGTGTTACTGGTAGATTTTGAGGAAAAAGATACCCACTGGTACAGTCGAAACCTCATGGACCCGGAATCGGGTCTTTCTTACGATATTCCTTCTCCCAATACCTTCTCTTTTAACTCTCCCTATGGAGCCTGCCCTACCTGCAATGGATTAGGCAAGGTTTTCGAGGTGGCCATGCATGCCCTGGTTCCGGACGAGAATTTGTCCATCAACAAAGGAGCCTTAGCCCCGGTGGGAGAATACCGGGATATCTGGATTTTCAGACAATTACGAAAAATCGCGGAAGCCTATGGGTTTTCCTTAGCCACGCCCTACAAAGACATTCCAGAAGAAGCTAAAAAGTTCATCCTGGAAGGGAGAACCAGCGGGACCAAACCGCCCATTAGGACCCGCTTCGACGGGGTCAGAAATTTCGTCCACGAGCAATACCATCATTCCGCATCTGAAAAGCTCAAAACCTGGGCCGAGCAGTTCATGCAGATCAATACCTGTCCGACCTGTGAAGGGAGCCGGTTGAAAAAAGAAAGTTTGTACTTCCGGGTGGCGGATAAAAACATCTTTCAGCTTTCCAGCTTAGACATCGGTCAGTTGGCCGAGTGGATGGTAGATATAGAAGATAGGCTGAGTACCCGCCAGCAGCAGATCGGAGCCGAAGTCATCAAAGAACTTCGCAAGCGAATTGGCTTTCTTACCCAGGTTGGCCTGGATTATCTTTCCCTGGATCGCCCGGCCAAGAGTCTTTCCGGAGGAGAAGCGCAACGCATCCGCCTGGCTACACAGATCGGCTCTCAACTGGTCAACGTTCTCTATATACTGGATGAACCCAGTATCGGCCTCCACCAAAGGGATAATGAAAGGTTGATTCAATCCTTGCTCGATCTGCGGGATTTGGGCAATTCCGTTTTGGTGGTAGAGCACGATAAAGATACCATGCTAGCCTCTGACCATATCATTGATTTCGGACCAGGAGCTGGCTTCTATGGCGGGGAAATTGTAGCCCAGGGGACACCAGAAGAAGTCCTCCAAACCAAGTGCCCTACGGCGGATTATCTCGCTGATCGCCGGATGATCCCTTTGCCGGAAAAACGCCGAGAGCCCCATCAGCATAAACTGGTGCTGAAAGGAGCCAGAGGCAACAACCTGAAATCCGTGGATCTGGAACTGCCTCTGGGGGTATTCACCTGTGTAACGGGCGTTTCGGGTAGTGGGAAATCCACCCTCATCAATGAGACCCTTTTCCCCATTATCAGTCAGCACCTCTATCGCTCCAAGCAATCTCCCATGCCCTATGACTCATTCATGGGCCTGGAATATGTCAATAAGGTGGTAAGGATTGACCAGTCCGCTATTGGTCGGACTCCGCGTTCCAATCCAGCCACCTATACGGGTGTTTTCACCTATATTCGTCAGCTCTTTGCCAATCTTCCTGAAGCCCAGGCCAGAGGCTATAAGGTCGGTCGTTTCTCCTTTAATGTGAAAGGCGGACGCTGTGAAGAGTGTCAAGGGGCCGGGGTACAAACCATTGAAATGAATTTCCTGCCTGATGTATATGTCTCCTGCCCCAAATGCCAGGGTAAGCGATACAATCGGGAGACCCTGGAAGTACGCTATAAGGGCAAATCCATCAGCGATGTCCTGAATATGGACATTACCGAGGCCCTGGAATTTTTTGATGCCTTGCCCAGGATTAAGCGGGTCCTCAAAACCATCCACGATGTAGGCTTAGGCTATATCACCTTAGGACAGCCCGCCACTACCCTATCCGGAGGGGAAGCTCAGCGCATCAAAATCTCTTCGGAACTATCCAGAAGAGATACCGGAAACACCTTGTACATTCTGGACGAACCCACTACGGGACTCCACTTTCAGGATATAGAATTGCTGCTGAATGTCCTCAATCAGTTGGTTGAGCGTGGGAATACCGTGCTAGTGATCGAACACAACCTGGATGTCATCAAGGTGGCGGACCACGTGATAGATTTGGGACCAGAAGGCGGCAAAAATGGCGGAATGATCATTGCCCAAGGTACTCCTGAAGAAGTAGCAAAAGTGAAGGCTTCCCATACCGGTAGATTCCTTAAAAGGGAGTTGGAACAGGTAAATAAAGCCATGAAGAAGCAAAAGAAAGCTTCTGTTAAAAAGGTTTAAATGATAGCTGGAACTCGCTTAAAAACCCCTCAAATTTTCTTTTGTAAGGCTGGCATGAGTTCGTTTTTCACCCAATGGAAGTTGGGTTCGAACTGCAGGGCTTTTTGATAGGCCTTTAGGGCTTCCTGATTTTTCCCTTCCTCCTCGTAGGATTTTCCCAACCAGGCCAGGGCATGTAGATACAACCAATTATCCTTCCTTAGAGCTGGTTGCTGGTCAAAAAGGGTAACTGCTTTTTTGAAGCAATTAACAGCCTCCGTCATATCTCCACCGAAGAGGGCCGGTGCATGGAAGCGCATATTACCCTTCTCTACCCAGGCGGTAGGGTTTCGGGGATCACTTTCTAAGGCATCGTCTAAATAGCTACTGCTTCGGGGGCCCAGGTAGATCGCCTTGGCGGGAGACCGCCCAACTTCCATGGCTAAGAGCGCCCCATATAAAGCCTGAGCTTTGGAGGATTTGGGTTTCACTTTCAACAAGGCCTCAGCAATCTCTTGCGCCTCATCTATTTGGTCATCTACATCCTGGCAGCTTTCGCTAGCAATACAATACCCAATCCGGCCATAGGCTGCGATGGCCCATTCGTATTTATTTTCCCAGTTTTGCTGGTTGAGAGCTTGAAGCTTGTTGACTGCTTTTTGCCATTGATAGCCCTGATTATAGGCGTACGCTAGAAAACTAAGCCGTCTCCCGCTAGCCCATTGCTGAGCGTGTAGGGGCAGGCAAAATACCAGGGCGAGACCCAATAAGAGCAATGAATGTCGGTGTTTCATATTCTACTAACCGATTTTAGCCCGCAAAGTTGTTTGACCTTAGGAGAAAAATAATTCACCTTTTCCGCTAAAAATCTTACGTGCTTGGGAATTTTTGAAAATCATTTTGCTTTTTGGTAGGAACAGTTATCAAAGCGGCCTTTCAATTATCAATCGGGAAGCAGGTAGGCTTCGCTCCCCTCCCTTCATCAAGAAGACAAGTATCTTCTCAACCAACTCAAACATTCTATTCACAGTGTATAGACAAACAAATTATGTTTGCTATAACCATTTTTCGTATATTACAAAAATAATATAGTTCTCCAGATCAAATTACTACCTCCAATTCCGCTCGTATGGCAAGAGTACTACTCTCGATCCTTTTTCTCCTTCCGTTCTCAATTTTCGCCCAAGTAACAGAATTCAGACCCATTTCCGCTCCCGGAGAGACACCCAATCCGGGTACCCGTATCGTGAAACCTTTCGTTTGTGGAACGGCTGATCCTACCCCAGCGCAAATCAGGTATACCCTGGACGTGATCGATAAACAGTTGGTGGACCGCAATGCCGGGACGACCTGTATTCCGATTCACATTATTGATGTACGCACCAGCGCCGGCGGAGACCCGCTGGATATGGATGAATTGAATGAGGGCATCGCAAACCTGAATAGATTTTACCTGCCGGCAGGCGTTGAATTCTATATCTGTGGGACGGGGGTTACCGTGGTCAATAATGACACCTATTATAACTACAATTCCACCGACGAAGCAGCCTTAGCAGCAGCCGCACCTGAAGTAACCAACGCAGTTAATGTATTCTTTGTAAAATCCATTTCAGTGGGCGCAGGGAGTGCCGCTGGGTATGCCTACTTTCCCTTTAACAGCTTGCAGTCCAATCGTATCCTCATGGATAAGGACATTGTGAGTACCTACGACAATGGTACCTTTGTCCACGAATTTGGGCATTGGTTTGCGCTTTATCACACCCATCAGGATACAGAATTTGGGAATACGGATCCCGATGCAGAGAACGTTCCTCGTACCGGCGTAGATGCCAACTGTGGAATAGCCGGAGATTTACTTTGCGATACCGAAGCAGACCCCCGCTACAGTGCTGCAGAATTCGATCTCAGCACGTGTTCCTACACGGGAACAGGTACGGATATCAACGGGGTAGCCTATGTTCCGCCGGTTAATAATGTCATGTCCTACTTTCCAGATCAATGTGGGGGGATCCTGACGACAGACCAGCTTACCCGGTCTGCGGCTGCATTTGTAGTTCGACAGGGACATACTGCCTACACCTTAGACTGTCCGCCCACGGTAGTAATTGACCCCAGTGGCCTTACCACTACCTATAATACGGGGGTGAGCATCACCATCAATTGGACCGATAACGCTGGCAACGAAACAGGCTACCTGGTGGAACGATCCACCACCTCCGCCACCGCAGGATTCGAAGCGCTTGAAGGAGGAGGCGTAGGACCTAATACTACGACCTTTACTGATTTCGACCTGGTCCCCAATGCTACCCATTACTATCGGGTAAAAGCCTCCAATGACGATTGTAATGATTACAGCAATGTGGATTCAGAGGTAGTAGGCTTGGTACACTGCAAACCTACCTACCAATCCAATGGAGCTGGTACCCCCGGTAACTGTGTAAGCACGCCGGTTTATCTGAACGATTTCACGCTCAGTACCTTGTCAAACACTGGAACGGGTTGTTCCTACATTGCTGGTACGGAACCTCCGATCAACTATGCAAACTATACCGGTAGCATCGCGGCCCTCACCCTGAACCAAGGCACCACCTACAGCTTCACGGCCAGTGGAAACCTGACCAATTATTATTCCGTGTGGATTGATTTAAATGCAGACGGCGTTTTCAGCGATTGTGAGCGTCTGTATTATAGCACAGCAATCGAAGGGACCAGTGTAACCAGAAATATCACCATTCCGTTGGGAGCTACCAATGGAACTACCGTCCTGCGGGTCCGGGCTTCTAATCAAACCGTGATGACGGATGCCTGTGGCTACACACCCTTCGGGGAAACCGAGGACTATGCGGTAACCATTGCGGCTCCGGGCACCTGTCCTACCTGGGCTTCTATTCCTACCGCAGGTGGAACCTATGTGCCTGACGCGGTATGCCAGGATGGTACCTGGACCCACTTCTATAATTCCGGAGCTCCGACCCAACTTCTGTTTTCCATGGAAAACATCACAGCCTCAGGAGCCTTACTTGATCCTGCCGATGTGTCCATTGGGGTAACGGCTGGTTATGGTACAGGCGGGCACAATATTACCGCGGCGAGCTATGTAACCAATCCTTCAGGATGGTGGGCTTTCGGGCGCTACTGGGATGTGGATCCCTGCCAGCAGCCAGGCGCTGACATCAACGTACGCTTTTACTTTGATAATCAAGATGTAACCGACATCAATGGCTCCATTGCCGGAACCATCAGCGGTGCTACGCAATTACGCTTCTACAAAATTACCGACTCAGCCCTGGATCCGAATCCATCTTCGGCTGCCCACCTGACCATTACGGGCGGTGATTACAGTGAATACGAGAATGATGTTACGGCCTCTATCGGGACCTGGACCCATACTGCTTACGGTGCTTATGACCATGCCGAATTCCCGGTTTCCAGCTTCTCCGGCGGAGGAGGTGGCTCTGGTGGCGGGGGAAATAACACCGGTGCCACTAGTATTTTACCGGTGAGCTTCCTGCACCTAAGCGGCGAAGCGATGGTAGGCAAAAACCAAATAAACTGGGCGACCGGATACGAAACCAACAATGAGCGCTTCGTGATAGAAAGATTTGATGCCCAGTTGAGCAGGTACTTGGCAGTGGGAGAAGTGATCGGGCAGGGGACCACGCAACAGGTTACGGATTATCAGTTTTTTGACGAAAATCCTCTACTCGGATTAAATACCTACCGCATTAAGCAAATTGATTTTGATGGGAACTTCATTTACTCAAGATCCGTAGAGCTTTCCAGCCTTTCTCCATCGGCTCCCAGTCTTTTCCCCAACCCAGCCAAAGACTTGCTGAAGGTGTGGATAGAGGAAGGATCGACCCGCCAAGTCAGCTTAAGCCTGCTGGATTTAAGTGGTAGAAAAGTCTGGACCCGGGCATGGAAACAAAGCGGAGAAAGCCTAACAGAGATAGACATAAGCGACTTGCCTTCAGGCCTTTACCTGTATCAACTTCGGGTGGGCAATCGGCCTTATCTAGGAAAGATCAGCATAGAATAATATTGCTATCCCCAAAAGCCGGGCCCGTGCGGGCCCGGCTTTTTTCTAAATAGTTATTCATTTTTTCGGAATAACTATTTACCTTGTAGACCACTTAGCACATACAATGCTTTCCCCCAGAAAGACCTAAGCGTGCTAAGATGAAATATTTATCTTTACTTCTTCTTTTACTCCCTACTCTTTTACCTTCTCAAGTCCTTCCCGTCCTTCCCTATCCAGGTAATGCCTCCGGGCAGCCTTCCGCGCGTCCCCCAGCCTGCGGGGTGCCCCCTGCCAGCCCCGCGCAAATCAGGCATACCCTGGAAGTCATCGACCGGCAAACTGTTTTACGCAATTCGGGTACTACCTGTATTCCCCTTCATATCATCGACGTCAGGGAAGATAATGGAAACGGAGCCCTTGACATGGGGGAACTCAATAAAGGAATCGCCAATTTGAATCACTTTTTCCTGCCCGCTGGTGTAGAGTTTTATCTATGCGGTACAGGCATGACGGTGGTGAATAGCAGTACTTACTACGATTTTTCTGTAAGTCAGGAATCAGCCCTGGCCAGTCTTGCACCAGAAGTTACGAATGCGGTCAATGTATTTTTTGTCAACTCTATTGTAGCCAGCTCCGGTAATCCTGCGTCTGGATATGCCAGTTTCCCCAGTAATACCTTATCCTCTAACCGTGTTTTAATGGACAAAGAGGTTTTGACCCTGTATCCAAATGGCACCTTCGTCCATGAATTCGGCCACTGGCTTAACTTATTCCACACCCATCAAGGGACAGAGTTTGGCAATACCTATCCAACAGCAGAACATGTCGCCCGAACGGGTCCTACCGCAAATTGCGATACCCAGGGGGATTTGTTATGCGATACCGAGGCCGACCCACGGTATAATTCAACTGAATTCTCTTTCTCTTCCTGTGCATACACGGGTACCGCTACCGATATTCATGGCATACCCTATAGCCCACTGGTTCAAAATGTGATGTCTTACTTTCCAGATGAATGCGGCGGTAGCTTTACGCCTCAGCAATACACCCGGGCTGCCGCAGCCCTTAGCGTAAGGCAGGGCCATACGGCCTATAGCCTTAGCTGTCCTCCCTCTTCCGTAGCTGACCCTACCAACCTTACGGCGAGTTACCTTCCAGGGCTAGGCGTTTCTCTATCCTGGACGGATAATGCTTCTAATGAAATGGGATATGTAATTGAAAGGTCTACCACCTCTGCCAACAGCGGCTTCCAGGCTTTACCGAATGGAGGCGTAGGACCCAATGTTAATTCTTTTGTTGATGAAGACCTGATTGCAAATACTACCCACTACTACAGGGTAAAAGCCAGCAATGACCAATGCAATGATTACAGCAATGTGGTTTCGGAGGTAATTGGCTTAGTCCATTGTATCCCTTTTTATCAGAGTAATGCCAACTGTAACAGCATCCCCGCCTATCTGGATGACTTTTCTATTGCTACCCTGACTAACAATGGCTCTGGTTGCTCCAACATCTCAAACTCCCCTGTTTATAATTATGGAAATTTTTCTTCCACCCTTCCGGCACCAAGCCTTCAACAGGGCCATGCTTACACGTTTAGCGTATCAGGGAGCCTTACTAAGTTTTATTCGATTTGGATTGACCTGGACCAGGATGGCACCTTTGAGGATTGTGAGTTACTCTACCATAGCACCAGTTCGGAAGGAACTAGCACCTCAAACAAGATCCGGATTCCCTTAGGCGCTCACCTGGGAACCACCATCCTGAGAGTACGAGCTTCCAATCAAACGGTCATGACGGATGCCTGCGGGTATACGCCCTTTGGGGAAACAGAGGACTACGAAGTAAGTATTGCCATGCCTGACCCCTGTCCTGCCTGGAGTTCCATTCCTAGCGCTCAGGGCAGCTATGCAGCGGATACGGTTTGTTGGGATGGTGCATGGTTACACTTTTTTCAGGCCGCCAATCCTACCCAGCGCTTGTTCTCGGTCGAAAATCTAAGCGGTTCTGGCGCCCTGATGGATCCTTCTGATCTCAGCATAGAAGTTACCTCCGGTTATGGCGCCGGCGGGCATAATCTCTCGTCTGCCGCATATGTTACCAATCCGCTAGGGTGGTATGCCATGGGTAGGTACTGGCAGGCAACTCCTTGCAGCCCTACAACGCAAGACCTAAAGGTTCGGTTTTATTTTGACAACCAGGATGTTCAGGACGTCAACGGCAGCATCCCTGGCAGTATCACCGGTCCAGCCCAGCTCAGATTTTTCCACTTGTCCGATCCGGGAGAAAATCCCAATCCTGCATCCGCTGCGCATTTGACGGTCAATCTGGGGACGTATAAAGAAGCTGAGAACGCGGGAATAGCGGGAACCGATACCTGGGTTCAACAAGCTTATGGTACCTATGATCATGCGGAATATATGGTTAGTAGGCTGGTCGGTGGCGGAGGAGGCTCCGGCGGTGGCGGTAATAATACAGGTGCCAATAGTATTCTTCCGGTGAGTTTTCTAAGGGTTAATGGAGAAGTTCTTCCCGGAAAAAACCTGATTACCTGGACCACTGCTTATGAAAGGCAGAATAAATGGTTCGAAATTGAAAAGTTTGATCCGGCTCAACAGGCCTTTCGATGGGTGGGACAGGTAGCCAGCCAAGGGGATGCGGAAGTCCCCACCTCCTATTCCTTTATAGATAAGCAACCGAGTCTGGGTACCAACCAATACCGAATCAAACAGGTCGACCGAGATGGCCGCTACCAATATTCTTCTACCGTAGAATTGCAGACCTATGTGGCCGGCTCGCACCGCATTTTCCCCAATCCCGCCACCGAGGAAATAACGCTTTGGATGAATGTGCCTCAGGCCCGACAAGTAGGCCTCTCATTGTGGGATGCCAGTGGAAAACAAATATGGTCCAAATCCTGGCCTCAATTAGACCAGCAATTTACAACCGTTGATATCAGCGCCATCCCCGCTGGCTTCTATGTGTATAGATTCGCCATCGGTCAAACGGTCACCTTCGGCAAACTCACTATCCAGTAAGATCACCTATAAGGCATGAGTCATCCCAAATTTTAAGTAAGCCAAGATTTTACCAGAACGTTTCTTGAAACTTCAACCACTCCCAAATATGTCACCCCGGAAAGGCATTTGACCACCAGGAAAAATGCCTTATCCGGGGTCTCCATGGTTATATAAGGATTTCAGAGACCTTCGAAGATTTAAGTGTCAGCGTCCTTGACCAGGACAACTTACCTCCCTGCAGTGGGAGGTGCTTCCGGGGTGACAGGACTAGAGAAGAAGTAAGCATTCGCCTTAAGAAAGGAAAATGGCCCTTTCCTATCCGTCTCAAATAATTCTTAAAAACATGAGCCATCCCAAAATTTGGGATGGCTCATGCTTCTATTTCGTTACAGACGCTAGTCTAACTTAAGCGACTCAATGATGCTGTTAACGCTTTTCTCCTGGGCTTCATTTTTGTACGTAGCCGAGAATTGGAGAACATAACCATTGTTTAGCCTGGCATATATCTTTTGAAAAAGTTTGCCGTTGATCTGTGGGAAAAGCAAGGTGGCATTGAGCTCACTCCAGCCTTGCAGGGTCTCAGAAGCCTTGGGAAAGCCCTCATCAATCTGGACATTTGATAAGCCTTCAATTTGGGCCTTAACCTTGGTCAGGTATTCCTGTCCATCAGCTACTGCCATAGAGGCATTAATCTTTTCTGCGATCAAGCCGACATTAGCGATGGTACTGTCTTCCGAACCAGGTCCCTTGGCAACCATTAAATATAGGCTCGGATAATCCTCAATGGTCAGGGTGGTGTCCAAACTAGGATTCATGCCCAGCTGCATCATGCCCTGTTTTTCTAGCTCTCGGTTCTCCTCCGAGGTGTTGGTGATCCAATCAGGGGGTAGGGTGACCGAAATCTTAAAAAAATTATTGGTGTAGGTAGTGCCTTCAAATCCCCCAAAGTTCACGGTGGCTTCATCAGGCGTATCCCCTCCCCCACCATTGTCTGTATTTCTATCGCAGGCAATCAAGGTTCCCATCAATAAGAGGGACCAAAGAAGCTTTATTCCAGTTTTATACATATGCGTAGTAGTTTTCTTTGTTGAATGGCTGCAAGGTAGGGAAATTTTTGCTCCTGCTTTTCGAATAGTCCCAAATACCTTAGAACCAGCGCTGGCTAAAAGAATAAGGGAAGCTCAGAAAGCTTCCCCTGCATTATGTAGGTTAGCTCATATAAGCTAATCCAACACAGTAAATTTTTGAAACTGTCGCTGCTTCGATCCACTTACCTGGATGAGATAGACCCCTCTGCCTAGGTCCAATGAACCCAGGGGCAATTCCAGTCTTTGGCCCGTCGTAAGCTTGTCCTCCCATAGTTTGGCAAGCTGCTGCCCGGCCATATTGAGGACCTCTATTTTCACCCATTGATCGTGAGGAGCCTCTATAATCAGCTGTGATTCGGGCGTAAGAGGGTTGGGGCGAACCTGCGTTCTCAACCGCTGATAAGGAAGGTGGGTCACTTCAATCACCGGACTTAAGGTGAATCCCCCATCTATGTCCACCTGGCGCAACCTAAAAACATAGGTTCCAACGGGTAGATTCTCCGTCACATATTGATAGCGGGCGCCATATTCACCTGAGGCATGAGCGGGCACAAAACCTACATCCTGATAGGCCTCTCCAGGCTGCCCCACTTCCACAAAAAAGCCCTGATTATTGACCTCTTCGCCGGTTTCCCAATCCAGGGTAATGCGCTCACCCACAGAATTTCCTTCAAAACTTTGCCAGCTCACGGGAAAAACTGCGGTCGGGCAGATTCCTGGTTCCTTTATACTGAAAGTGCTACTGGCATTGCCACAAGAGCCAACAGGATTGGGATCTCGATAAGCCTTTACCATATAATCTCCATAATAAGCCCCATTGACCAGGGGAGTGGTAAAGGTTCCACTGGCATCTCCGGCTATCAGGGTATCATTTCGGTAGAGCTCATAATACAACCATTGCGGCTGGTTGGGTCCGGCGGAAAATGTAACCGGGGCGATGGTCCCCAAACCGGCACATTGTTCCAGATTCCCCTGCACATTCACTTCGAAATTATCTCCACACAAGCCAAAGAATAAGCCATCTATGGCCAGGTCATTCCCTTGGGAACCAGGCACCAGATTTCGAATGACCAGGTTAGCAGTGGTGCTGGAGCCGGCATTCCAGGTACCCGATATCTGGATCCAGGTAGCGGAATCAGCCTGGGGTTGTTTGGGCAGTTGGTAGCTACCCGTTAGCGAAAGGACGCCATCTATATAGTATCCCTCAATGGTATCCCCATTGATCCGCATTTCAAAATCAGGCATGGTATCAGACCCAGGATAGTTGATGGCTTCGGTGTAATAGATATTTTTGGCAAAAACAGAAAAGGCATAATCCTCCCCGGGGCATACAGGCAAGTTTTGCTGCCACACGATTTGGCTTAAATCAGTCGTGCTACATGCGGTACCTGCTGTATCACAGGGATCTACGATCATAAAATGACCTCCTGGAGTCTTCCGGTCAGCCACAGCCCAGATGGTCTGTAAACTGAAGCCCGGGGCATTATAGCAAACGACGTTAGGGTCATCGTTTACCGTGTTTGCCACGGTAAAATCACCATAGGAACAAGTATAGTCTTCATTAAAATTGAAGCTATTGATGACGCCCATGGTGTCTAGTTCAAACTCAGGATTAATAACGAGATTTTGGCCCGTAACCACGCATCCACCAGGGATAGGGTCAGACTGGGCTGGCAAGGTAAGCGGCAAACATCCCAAGATCAGGACGAAGTAACGCCAGGGAGAAGAGAGAATCATTTGTGTGTGTAAATTTGGGTTATTGCGTTTTGCTGAGGGTGCCGTTTGTTGGGGAAAATAAATGGGTTTGGTTTCGTGTTTGGACAAATACTGATGTAATATCAACGATAGAATTTAGCAAAAATTTTAACCGCGTAGTATTTTGAGCACCAATTTGATCCTCATCTGTCTATTATAGGGCGTTTTTATTCCAAAAAGAGGAAGTTCCACTGCTTTTAGTGAGGAAATAAGCATGTAAGAATTGCCCGAAATAATCATCAGTCCAACTTTTGCTTAGGAATCCTATCTTTGATTAGAACGATTCACTCTGGCACAAACGTACAATTTTCGCATTATGGAAAATCTCCCTCCAACCAATATGATCATTCTGATCGCGGCCGCCGTCCTGGGCATCTTCATCCTCTTCAAGGTTGCTCAGAAGATTTTGAAAGCGGTCCTGATTATAGCGGTCATCGCCCTGGCCTTTTATTTCTGGCAAGGCGGTTCTATCGACGACCTGGGAACCCGGGGAGCCAATGCCCTTTTCAAAGGAAAGAGCCTCACAGAAATGGTGGAACATAACTGCCCGCCGGAAGAAGCGAATTCGCTCAAATGTCAATGCGTGATCACTCCGGTCATGGAGGACCTTGAGGCACAGTATTCTCCTTCAGAATTAAGCAGCATGGAAGCGGACAAGCAAAAGCGGGAAGCAGTCATCAAAGAGAGTCTGGCCAAAAACCAGCAGGAGATTCGCGACTGTATCGTCAATAAGAAAGGGCCTGAATATTGGGAAGGCTTAAAAGGGGCTTGGTCAAAGCTAAAAGATATGGCTGAGTAATCAGCACAAAAAAAAAGGGGCTCGCATGAGCCCCTTGCTATTTTATTAGATAGTTCCGTATTATTCAGCAGGATTATCAGATCCTTCTCCGCCAGCTGGAGCAGCGGTCGGATCCTGCACGGTAGGACTCGCCAGGATGAAGTTCTCAATGTCTTCTCCTGTTTTTGATTCCTGAACTCTAACCACGGAGTTCGCAGCAAAAATGTTGGCTACGAAGGCGATCACTACCATGCCGGCAGCGAGGTACCAGGTAATCTTTTCGATGGCTTCGTTGCTTCGACGAGCCCCAAACTGAGAGGCAGCGCCTCCACCAAATGTGGAACTCAATCCCCCTCCTTTACTGTTCTGGATCACGACGACGAAAATCATCAGCCCTGAACCCAAAATCAATAATATCTGAAATAATCCTGTCATGACAATTCCTTAATTTTCTGAATTTGAGCGTCAAAGTACGTACTTTTTTCAGGGAATAACAAGCTCAGCTTCTTATATATGCGAATTGCCTCTTTATGATTTTTTTGCTTAAGGTGAATCCGGGCGAGGGTTTCAGAGACCACATCCTCATCAGGTTTGATTTTTTTCACCTTAGATAGGTTGTTTTCCTGGTCCGGTTGGCGAGCTGGTGGGCGCGACAACTTAGGGGTACTAGCCAAAAATTGATCGATGATCAAATTGGCTTCCTTCTGAGAAGGAGACTTGGCAGATGCGGATTTTTTGGCCATTTGGGTTTGGATTTGGGCCACCATAGGAAGGTACTTTATCATACCTTCCTTGAGGGTTTGGTTAAGATAGGGGTGAAAGGCCGCATCATCCTGGCTTTTGGGAAGGGAAAAAAGCTGACCAGCTTCCACCTTCTGGTCCAGTGAAGGCGAAAGTCTGCTGAGTGAAAACATTGGATATGCCTTTGGCTCAGCCGGGCCAGATTCCGAGGGTACGTTATCCATGATGGAAAAGGATTCTTTTCCCTGCATAGCCAGGAGCTTTTTCCCTGATAAATAATCGTTGAGCAAGGTCCGGTTGGGCGAAAGGGTGGCTGCCTGATGAATGCTTTCATCCTGATTGTCCACTTTTGCCTGTATCATCCGGGCGAGTGCAAAGTAAGGATATTCCTGAATTATTTCCCGAAGAAATGATTTTTCTTCCCCGGTAAGGGCGCGTGTTGTACTCTGCTGTAGGATCGAATATATGTCCATCATCCGCAAATATTCCATTTTCCCTCCCAAAATGAAAGAAAGTCGGTCCACCTTCAAGACGGTTTAAATCATTTTTCTACACCACAAAGGTCATCTTTTTCATCCCGCAAAATCTCCTATTTTTGCAGCGCACCGTTTAATCCCATTCTATCATGGTCCAGAAAATTCTCTTCTTTGTACTTGCCGGGCTCTTTGCCTTGTTCGGATATTTTCAGCTGAACGATCCCACCGGAAGCATGTTGTGGTTAGTGATGTACCTGGGCATCGCAGGTATCTGTCTCATGGCAGGACTAGGACGAATTTATAACTGGCTGCAGCTTGGGGTGATGGCAGGGCTGCTGATCGGCATCGTGATGCTCTTCCCTTCTTTGATCACCTTTTTCACCAATGATGACGGGATCGGTTTTGCCCAGACTATGTCCAATGATTATCCTTATATAGAAGAGGCCAGGGAATGTGGCGGGCTGATCATCTGCTTGCTGGCGATGTATTTCGTTTACACGCAGCGCGACAAAAATCAGGGCTAAAAAAAAGTGCCCTGGTTATACTAACCAGGGCAACCGTTTGACGTTTTTGTCCTTCGTACTTTCAATACTTAGCGTTCTTACCATTTGAAAGTATGTACACTATTTGATTTACCCCTTCAAATAGGATGTCGGACCATTACGAAACTGCAAATAGTATGCCAGTCCGAAAATATCTGATCTCCATAGTAGGGCCTACCGCCGTAGGGAAAACCCGACTGGCTGTTTTTTTAGCTCAACAGTTGGGCACAGAGGTACTTTCCTTTGACTCTCGTCAAATGTACCGGGGCATGGATATCGGTACGGCAAAACCCGGGGAAGCTGAAGCCCAAGGAGTCCCCCATCATTTCGTTGATTTTCTTGAGCCAGATGAGCCTTACGACGCAGCACGATTTGCAGAGCAGGCGCTAGGATGGATACAGGGGTATATGGCAAAAAATCAAGCCTTGATTCTGGTGGGAGGTTCTACCTTGTATATAGATGCGCTTTGGCACGAATTCAGTGAAATTCCCCCGGTACCGCCAGAGATCCGGAATGCATTGACGGAAAGCTGGAAAAAAGAGGGCTTATCTCCCCTATTAGCAGAGTTGGACAAAGTTGATCCACAAACCGGCAGCCTCATAGATCGGGCCAATCCCGTAAGGATTATCCGGGCGCTGGAGGTATTTCGCGCTACCGGAAATCCGATTTCTCATTATAGAAAGGGGCGAAAAAAACGGGATTTACCTTATACCTGGATCAATATTGGCCTGGAGGATGAGCGAGACCTTTTGTATGAAAGAATCGATCAGCGGGTGGAAGAGATGCTGAAACAGGGCCTGGAAAAAGAAGTAAAAAACTTAATCAAGGCAGGCTTTTCTCAGGAGCTTTCTGCCCTCCAATCCATTGGCTACCGCGAGTTTTTTCCCTATTGGCAGGGGACCTATGACTATGAGGAAGTGGTCAGGCTGATTAAAAGAAACAGCCGTCGCTACGCAAAACGCCAATTGACCTGGTTCAAACGCTATCCGGATATCACCTGGTTCCCTGCGGGGGCCATGCAAGAGGTCCTTGATTGGCTCAATCCTAACATGACAGACCTGACCCCAGATTAAGGAAAGGGCCTGAGTCTCCGCCAACGCAATCTGAGAGAATTTCCGATGACCATTAAGTCGCTAAAGGCCATAGCCATGGTAGCAATGATGGGTTTCAAGAATCCCAATGCAGCCAGGGGGATGGCCGCCACATTGTAGAAAAAAGCCCAGAACAAATTCTGGCGGATGGTAACCACCGTTTGTTGGCTGATCTGGTGCAGGTGGATCAAACTACTCATGGAAGACTGTAACAAAACCACCTGGGCGGATTGAATGGCCACCTCGGTGGCTTTGCCCAGCGAAATCCCTACATCTGCCTGGGCCAGGGCGGGTGCATCATTGATGCCATCCCCAACCATCGCCAGTTTGGAAGCCTCCTGTGAAATGGATTTCAGTTTGTTCAATTTCATTTCCGGGCTATGCTCAGCATACACCTCTGAGATTCCCAGGGCATCCGCAACCCGTTGACACTTATCTGCCCGATCTCCACTGAGCATAATGGGCTTGATTCCCTGCTTTTTCAGATAGGCAATCGCCTCTTTGGCTCCGATCCAGAGCTCATCTTCTAAAAACAGCCCTAGCTTAAATGCTCCATTCTCCCGAAGGATCACATGGTAAACCGCTTCTTCTGGTTCTTGGGCCAGCCAGGCGGCTGATCCTAGTTGGAATTGATTTCCCTGCAAATCCAGCCCGCTCATGCCCAGGCCTTTATGTTCCTTGACCTTCACCATGGGCTGCGGAATTTCGTTGGACAGATAATGGGTAAGGGCTTTTGCTATAGGGTGAGAGGACTGTTGCTCCAGGGCCAGCAAGACTTTTCGGAGTCTTTTCTCCTCTCCTACCGGCATGCCTTCAAGCTTGATAGAAAAATCGCCGGTAGTAAGGGTTCCGGTTTTATCAAAAACCATATGAGATATGTGAGCGATGTCCTCCAGGCTGCGTCCACTTTTCACCAGGATGCCATGCCGACTGGCTTTGCCCAGGCCGACCATGACCGCAGTTGGCGTGGCCAGGCCCATGGCACAGGGACAGGAAATGACGAGCACTGCGACGCTGTGGATGATGGATTGAGCAAGCGAGACCCCAAAAATCCCCCAGGAAAGCAGGAAGGTCAACAAGGAAATAATCAGGACGGCTGGTACAAAATAGGCACTTATTTTATCCGCCAACTCCTGGATGGGAGGTTTATCCGCCTGGGCCTTACGCACCATGTCGATGATTTGGCTGAGGACCGTGCCCTGCCCTACTTTTTGCACCTGCATTTTCACGGTGCCAGTAGTCAGGAGCGTCCCACCGATCAGTTGGCTTCCCGGACCGATGGCTTCTCCCAAACTTTCGCCACTAATCATCGCCGTGTTTATCAGCCCCTCTCCTTCAATGGCCACCCCGTCGGTCGGTACAGCTTCTCCTTCATGGATCAGCAGTAAATCCCCAATCCGTACTTCTTCAAGCGGAATTTCTTCACTCTTGCCATTTGCCAACCAACGGAAGGCAGTTTGAGGTTGCAGCCGAGCAAGCTCCTCAATGGCAGAGGTGGTTTTTTTCACGGCCCTTTGTTCCAACAGATTGCCCAATAAGACCAGGGTAATGATGGAGGCCGCTGTTTCATAGAACAAAAAATCAGGACCAGCCTGGGTCAAGCTGCCGTAAAAACTATAACCAAAGGCCGCGATGGCTCCCATCGCAATCAACACATCCATGTTAGGGATGCCATGCCGTAAAGAAGCCCAGCCTGAGCGCCCAAAATGGTACATTCCCACGGTAAATACCGGCAAGGCCAGCCCAAATTGTATCCAGGGGTGATGGAGCCAGGGCCAATCCAGGAACATATGGGCGATCAAGGGCAGCGTGAACAAGAGGCTGAAATAAAAGCGTTTCTCCAGGCTACTCCATCTCCTGCCAGACGCCCCATCCTGCGCTTCCTGTCGCACCGAAAACCCTAATTTTTCCAGCCCGGAACGAACCGCTGGAAGCCCTGCTTCATCGGGAGTTTCGAAGCTCACTTTTCCTTCGGAGAAATTCACCCACACCTGCTCCGCCCCCTGCTTGTGCAAGAACTGCTCAACACTTAAGGCACAGTTGTGGCAGGTCATGCCATCTACCTCCCAATCTATCGTATGTTTTGTCTGTAAATTCTCAGCCATATTCAATTTGCTACCTGGTAAAGGTACGGATCTGCTCTCTGGCTTGTTGAAAAAATGGGTATCGAAATTTGGGAAAAAGCTAACGGAATTTGGATAAGGCCTGGGGTTAGAAGCAACAAAGCGGCTTAGGCTACGTTTTGTCAAAGAAAGAAGCCGCTGGGTTTAAAGTTGGCAATTTTGCTCAACAAGCGGTACTTTGTTATCCAATCATTATAATAATCCGTTTTCATGTTTTCATTGATTAAAAAGAGTGGTTTTTTCCTTTTGCTGAGCTGTTTTTCCCTGTACATGGTTCAGGCTCAGGAAAGCCCCAAAACTGAAAAAGAGGTAAAAAAGGAACTTAAGCAAGTTCTGAAGGAATTGCCCTTGGAAGCCCAGCAAGATATTTTACGATACGCGGAGCGGAAACAAGCTGCTTTGAGTGCCCTGGAAAAGCGCGGACCCAAACCGACTCCCCAGGTAGCCGCTACGCCTCAGACCAAGCCTGCCGCCAAGCCTATGCCGCAGAGCCATCCCAAACCTGCCCATCTGAATGATGGAGGGACCAGCTATGCGACCCCGCCTGCCCCAAAATTGCCAGAGTACATGGAAACAGCTCAGGCCCTGCCTCAGACGACCGTCCAATGGTTTGAAGAGATGGTCGACTTTGGGAATATCAAAGAAGGAGACGTAGCCAAGCATGTCTTTAAATTCAAAAATACGGGAGCGCATCCTCTGAAGCTCACCCGGGTTCGTCCTTCCTGTGGCTGCACGGCGCCAACTTTCAGCAAAGAAGAAATTGCCCCGGGAGAAGAGGGATTCATCGAAATCGCCTTTAACTCCACCGGTAAGACTGGACATCAGAATAAATCCATCACGGTTACCGGCAACTTCGAGAACACCCACAAACTCCTGCGTTTCAAGGGAGTAGTAGAGAAAAAATCCCAAAGATAATTCGCTGTTTCCTGCGACTCGCTTGCAGGTTCAGGCATCCGGGTTGCAGGAGCGCATTTCTCCTGCAACCCGGTTCTTTATTTTACTGCAAATTTCCTCCTTCAGCCCTTTTCACATAGGGAAGTTGGCAATATCTGATTATCTTCGGAGCAGGAAATCCGCCTATTTTAGCCCTCAAATTCATGGAAGTATATAACCAGGACACAGCTCGGGAACCATTAAGTAAACTCCCGGGATGGCAATTTGACAACCAAGGCATTATCAAAACTTTTACCTTCCCAGACTTTATTGAAGCGATGGGGTTTATGGTAAAAGCCGCTATGTTTGCGGAGAAAGCTGATCATCATCCGGAATGGTTCAATGTATACAACCGCGTAGAGGTTCGTTTGAGTACCCATGATGCCGGCGGACTCACCCAAAAAGATTTTGATCTGGCCGCTCAGTTTGAAGCCTGCTTTTCCAGCTCTCAATAGTCCCTTTATTCCCAGGACCACCCATTATGATCTCCGTAAAAATCATCAACCGCTCACCTTATCCATTGCCTACCTACGCCACGGATGCTTCTGCCGGGGTAGACCTGCATGCCCATATCGAAGAAGCGGTAGTGTTGGATAGCCTGGAGCGGAAACTCCTACCGACAGGCTTGTTCCTGGAGCTACCGATTGGCTATGAGGCACAAATTCGCCCGCGAAGCGGTTTAGCCATCAAACACGGGCTCACCTTGCTCAATTCCCCAGGCACCATTGACGCAGATTACCGGGGAGAAATCAAGATTATTTTGGTTAATTTAAGTAAGGACCCTTTTACCATCCATCCTGGGGAAAGAATTGCCCAAATGGTGATTGCCCGGCATGAACAGGTAATGTGGGAAGAAGTTGACGACTTATCCGATACAGAAAGAGGGGCCGGAGGCTTTGGCCACACCGGAATCATGTAGCTTGCCTTCTTAACACTTCAACTCTAGCTTCCTTCATCTGAAATTGTTAGCGTTTTCTTAGTTATGAAAAACAGAATTTGGCTTGTAGTTGTCATGGGATGCGGGTTGCTCTTTGGAGCAGTAGGCTGCAAAGGGAGTCAACCCGTCGTAGAGAATGATCCAGGGGTGAGTCGACCTGCCCCTCCATCAAATCAGGCCCCTCGTTCTATCGACCAGGTCCAGCGACAAAGGATTGATCGGGATTATGTTGAGGCAACTACCCGACTGATTCGGGCTGATTACCAGGGTGCCCTGGCGCTCTTTGAAGAGGTCGCTAAAGCAGATCCCACCAATCATGCCGCCCTTTTCAACATTGCCCGCCTTTCTTTGGAATTGCGGCAATACGACCGGGCCATCTCCTATGCAGATCGGGCCCTCAAGCTGAAAAAAGACAATATCTGGTATTATAAAATTCTTCAGCAAGCCTACGAATTCAGAGGAGATTATGACCAGGCCATTCGCACCCAGGAATTGTTGGCCAGACAGTTTCCCCAGAACGTACCGGAAAGACTCTATCTAGCCGAGCTCTATTTGAAAAATAAGCAGACCGAGGCCGCCCTGAAAGAGCTAGGAGATGTGGAAGCCATGCAGGGCATGAACCGGGAGATCGCCGTCAGGAAATACAAAATCTTTTATGATTCAGACGATTTTAATGGGGCACTAGAAGAGGCGCGTAAGCTGTTGAAAATCGTAGATGATGAGCCTCAGTTTTATGAAATGGAATTTGAGGCCCTGATTGCCCTGAAAAAAAATCAGGAAGCCCTGCGCTCCCTGGAAAAATTACTGGCCCTGAATCCAGAAAGCGGCTTTGCCTTGCTGACCATGGCAGACTATTATAAAAGCCAAAACCAGCTTAAGAAATCAGATGAGTATCTCTTCAAGGCTTTCCGGGTTTCAGATATTGACCCCGATAAAAAAATGAAGCTCATCGAACAGATGCTTCCTTTTGCCGAAACGGAACCAGAGGTCATACCCCGCATTCGGAGCTTGGCCAAAATATTTGGGGAGACCCATCCCGGTTCCTCCCGGGCCACGGCCATACAAGGAAAAATGCTGTTTCTGGACGGGCAAACCGATTCTGCTCAGGTATACTTCCGTCGGTCCCTGGAACAAGATCCTGCTCAAACGGGTATTTGGCTGGATCTTATCGAAACTTCCTTTGCCAAAGGCGATTTCCGGCAGTTAAATAAAGATGCCGAGGAAGCCTTGGAATTCTTTCCGAACCAGGAAAAGTTCCTGTTTTTCTTCGGCATATCCAGTTCCTACCTGGATGATGTGAGTGCCGCCTCCTATGCCCTGGAAAAAATCCTTAAGCTCGGGAGTAAGGACAAAGATTTACTGGTGGAAACCCATACTGAATTGGGAAAAATCAACAGCCAGAAAAACAAGGGGGAGGCTGCCCGATACCATTTCCAGAAAGCGCTGGAACTGAGCCCGGATAATCCTTATGTTTTGGAAAACTATGGGGACGCGCTTTATTCTTTAGGGGAAAAAGACCAGGCCATAGAAAAGTGGAGAACGGCTCTCAAACAAGGAGCCAAAGGATGGTCTGTTGAAGATAAGCTAAGGCAACCCTAGGTTTTTCTTCCTGTCCTTGGAGTATCTCACTCGTTGTACTACCTCTTTGAACCCCAAAATCGTACATTTTCATTACCGATTTCGGTAGTTTTGCATACATTTTGCTAATATAAATTGATGCGTCGTTTAATTTTTCTGTTCAGTATTTCGCTTACCCTAATATTCTCTGCAGGATTAGGGTGCAAAGGCTCCAAGGTGAAAGCGGATGATCCGATGGCCAAAACCAAAGCTACCCTGCAAAAAGCTGAGGCTGCAGGCTTGGCCTTTTCCTCTTTATCCCTCAGTGGCAAAGCTCAAATGAACGTTCCTCAAATGGGGCTGGAAAACGTATCCGTGAATTACAGGGTGCAGATTGAGGAGGGAAAACAAATCATGATCAGGATCACTAAGTTGATTGAGGTGGCGAGAATTTTGCTCCGACCCGATTCCATTTTTGTCATGGATCGGATCAACCGAGATCTATACGCCTGTGATTATACCATGGCAGCGTCCTACCTGGGAGACCAGGCCAGTTATACCCTGATTGAGGACATGCTGGTTGGGAATTTTCACCCCTTGACCAATGACGTTCGACCAGAAAGTATGGTTGATGAAAACCGGGCCTTTACGGAAAATAAAGGGGGAACGGCCCTGCGCTACCTGATCAATCCTGATTCCTACAAATTAGAGGAAGTGCAGATTAACAATAGCGAAGAAGCGGTGGAAGCGAAAATGGGCTACAGTGAGTTTGGGACGTATAATGGAAAATTATTTGCAGAAAGATGTAAAATTCAGGTGTTAAGTCCGCAGGATTTAGCGGTTGATTTTCAGCATCGTAGAATACAAATTGACGAGGGTTCACTGACGATTAGTTTCAATGTTCCAGGGAGTTATGGAAGAAAGGCTTGCCCAGCTGAAAAGTAAAGGGCATATCGGTTTCTTGCTTGTCCTGCTGGTAGGTTCCCTATCGGTTCAGGGCCAGGGGAACCGTGCCTCTCTCGAAAAAAAGATCAAGCTCACCGGGCAGTTGCTCCATGAGACCGCTGCCAAAACGAAAAAATCTCCTTCTGAATTACGACTCATCCGGGAACAAATCAGGTTAAGGGACCAACTGATCGGTGCCCTTACGGAGGAAATCCAACAGCATGAGGAGGAAGTGATTGAAATGGAGGGCATTATCTGCTCCATGGAAGAGGATATCGTCTCGCTGAAAAAGCAATATGCGGAAACCGCCCGGTTGACTTACCGCTCCTTTGATGCTGACAACTTCTGGCTTTCCCTCTTAAGCTCAGAAAGTCTCACGGAGGCCTATTACCGGATAGCCTATTTCCGCCAGTTTAGTCAGCAGCGTAAAGAACAAATCACCCTGATCCGGAAATCCCAGGAATTTTTGTTGAGAAAATCAGAAGATCTCAAGGTGAGGCTCGCTGCGAAAGAAGCTCTACTGGCCGATAAAGAAGCAGAGCTGGATCGCTTGAGCAGAGATAAGGGCATCCAAAAAGACCTGTATGTCAGTTTGAAAAATGAAGCAAAAGGCTATGCCCAGGCGGAGAAAAACAAACAAAAAGAAGTTCAGGGAATCATAAAAACCGCAGAAAAAACCTCCGTATCTCCGCCCAAGGCGACCCCCGCCACCGGAGATTATAAAAAGACGTTTGCCCGTAACCGTGGGTACCTGGTATGGCCGATCTCTTCCGGCAGAGCTGTAGTGGTAGGGAAATTTGGAAAAACCGAGGACCCTTTTGGGAATCAGGTAAACAATGACGGCATTTTCATCCGGACCACCGAAGGGCAAGCGGTCCGAGCGGTGTATGAAGGAACGGTAACCGGCGTTCAAACCCTGCCCGTAGGGGGCAAGGTGGTCATCCTGGAACACGGCTCTTACCGAACGGTATACGCTAATTTATCAGAGACCTTGGTGGTAAAAGGAGATAAATTGAAAGCCAGCCAGCATTTAGGCACCGTTTACACCGATAACCGTACCGGGGAAAGCATGCTTCAGTTTATGATCTACAAAATGCCGGATAAGTTTCAGAACCCTGAACGCTGGCTGATCCGCCACTAATCTACGCCTAGTTCCTCTACCAGGTCTATTAAAAAGGCATATTGCAAGGCCGCCTCTTTGTACCGGCCAAACCTGCCACTGGCTCCTCCATGTCCGGATTCCATATCCGTCTCTAGCAGCAGCCGATGATCCCCCGTTTTTACCTTCCTCAATTTGGCTACCCATTTCGTGGGCTCCCAATATTGAACCTGGGAATCATGGTATCCGGAAGTAACCAGAAGATGCGGATAATCCTGAGCTACGACATTGTCATAGGGTGAGTAGCTCAGCATATACTCGTAATAAACCGGATCATTGGGATTGCCCCACTCATCGTATTCGCCGGTGGTCAGCGGGATATCTTCATCCAGCATGGTGGTTACCACATCCACAAAAGGGACGGCCGCAATGGCCCCGTGATACAGGTCTGGACGCATATTGATGACGGTTCCTACCAGCATGCCGCCTGCGCTGCCTCCCATGCAGAATAGGCGATCGGACTGGGTAATGCCTTCCCGAACCAAATATTCCCCTACGGCGATGAAATCAGTAAAGGTGTTTTTCTTCTTCAGAAATTTGCCGTCCTCATACCAGTGTCTCCCCATTTCAGCTCCGCCCCGAATATGAGCAATCACGAAGATAAACCCCCGGTCCAGCAAGCTAAGCCGCTGGGCGCTAAAAGAGGGGTCCAGGCTGATGCCATAAGAGCCATAGGCGTATTCCAGCAAGGGTGCGGTTCCATTTAAAGGCGTATCCTTATGATGCACCAGGGAAATGGGAATTTCGGTTCCGTCTTCAGCAGTTGCCCACAGCCGTTGAGAGCGATAATTTTCCGGCTCAAATCCTCCCTTGATCTCCTGTTGCTTCAGCAACACCCTTTCTCCCGTTTGGAGATGTAACTCAAAGGTCGAGTCAGGTCGGGTCATGGATTGGTAGCCATACCGAAGAATCTGGGTAGCAAATGCAGGGTTTTGGTCTACGTAGGCCAGGTAAACTTCATCGTCAAAAGGCACCATTTGTTCCATACCACTGGGGAGATGCCAGATATGGATATGAGAAAGCCCTTTTTGGCGTTCCTCGAGCACCATGTATTCCTCAAACAAACTCATGCTTTCCAGGAGGACATCAGCTCGGTGGGGGACCACCTCTTCCCACTGAGCCTTATCTGAGGGTCCGATGGGGCTGCGCATGACCCGGAAATTGGTGGCTTGATAGTTGGTCAAAATGTAGAAATGATCTCCCTGATGCGCGATTTCGTATTCGTGCTTTTCCTCTCTGGGAAGAAAAATCTGCCAATCTCCCTGGGGCTGATCCGCAGGCAGAAAGCGCACTTCGGTTGATAGGGTTGCCGCAGAAATAATGAAGAGATACTTTTTGGATTTGCTTTTGGCTACGTAGCAATTGAAGGTGTCATCCTTTTCTTCAAAAATTAAGCGGTCCTTCTCGGGATGTTCTCCTAGCTTATGCCGGTAGATTTCGTGAGGCCGTAGGGTTTGCTGATCCTGACGGGCGTAGAACAGGTGTTGGTTGTCCTCTGCCCAGGCGTAGTTCCCGATGGTATCCTTGATCTCTTCCTGTAGGATTTCCCCCGTGGTCAGGTCCTTGAATTTCAAGGTATATATGCGTCGTCCCACCTGGTCCAACCCAAAGGCCAGCATTTGGTGATCCGGGCTTAGACTCAAGCCTCTGACCTGGGTGAAAGTCTGTCCTTTCGCCAACTCATTGACATCTAAAAATATTTCTTCCTCTGCCTCCAGGCTCCCTTTTTTTCGACAATACTTCGGATAGTCAAGGCCTTTTTCGTAGCGGGAGTAGTAGAAATACGCACCCATCCTGACCGGGACGGAGGAATCATCGGGAACCAACCGTCCCTTCATTTCTTCATATAGGGCCTCCTGCAGCTCGGCTTTATGAGCCATAGAAGCCTTGGTGTACGCATTCTCTGCATGCAGGTAATCTAATACTTCCTGACTATCCCGGTTTCGCATCCAAAAATAGGGATCGATGCGGGTGTGACCATGGATCGACAGCTCGTGAGCTTCTTCGTGTGCTTTCGGCGGGGTTAACATGTATAGGGATAATTTTAACGGTTAAGCCAATCTTTAAAATGGCGGGCTTTTTCTATGCTGACGATCGCTTCTACTTCACTGGCGGGCTCCAGTTCTACTTTAACCCTACTCTTGGAATAGGAAAACATATTGGAAATGGCATCAAAGCCGATGATGAACTGGCGGTTGATGCGAAAAAACTGCTCGGGGTCCAGCAAGCCTTCCAGTTTGCCCAGGGTGTAGTCTACAATATGGCGGCGATTATCTTTGGTGATGAGGAACACATATTTTTGCTGACCATAAAAATAAGCCACTTCCTCAATGGGAACCGACTTTATTTTTTCTCCGCTGGTCACCATGAAGCGCTTCTGAAATCCAGGAGCCGGTGCCTGCATCGCGGCAACCAGGGCCTGTACATCCAGCGGCATCCGATCCGAGCGCTGGGCCAGAAACTTTTCAAAAGCATGTTCCAACTCAGCGGTTTCAATCGGTTTGAGCAAATAGTCCACGCTATTGAGCTTGAAGGCCCGAATAGCATATTGATCATAGGCCGTCGCAAAAATGATCGGCGTTTTCACCTCCACCTGATCAAAAATGGCGAAGCTATCTCCATCGGCCAGGTGGATATCCAGGAATATCAAGTCTGCTTCATGCTGGCTCAACCAACTGACTGCTTCGGTTACGGAATCCAAGGTATCGAGAATCTGAGTAGGATGCCCCAACTGTCCGATTAAACGCGTGAGCCTTTTGGCCGCCAGGGGTTCATCTTCTATGATCAGAATATTTGTCATAAAGAGAAAAATACTTGTAGCAGAAAGTTCGCAAAAGAATTATGATTAAAAAAGAGGCCCCTGCCAGAAGGCAGAGGCTTTTTGTCTTAATTTGTTTTCACGTCTACTTATCGCAACCTGACCAGCATGGGCAAATGTTCTACCAGCGTTCCGGTGATCACAATTACCGCTAAGGCCATGCGCAGTAAACGTATCTTTTGTTGCATAAAGTAGAGGCGTTTCATGAGTCTGTCTGTTGTAAAAGGGCTGTATATGATAAAAAATACGCTAGGTCACAGCCATAGTTACCTTTCTCAAAGACAAATGAATATCCGTTCGGATGCCTCGGACAGCCGTGTCAAAATGGGGATTCTGGGGACACAAAAAAGTGAGGGAGATGGGACCTATAAGGTCCAAATTCCGGAAAAAACGCGCTTGGCCGGACCGGTTAACCAAAGAATCGGAGGATCTGCATGGGGTTCGATGCCTACTTTGAGGCTCCCACCGAGCGTTTCAATGGCTACTTCCGTAGCCTCTCCCGCCAGATGTTCCAACCAATATACGTAGGCACAGGCGGTGACTCCGGTCCCACAACTTAGGGTCTCATCTTCGACCCCGCGCTCAAAGGTTCTTACCTGTAGCTGATTCTTTGCAGTAATGCGATAGAAATTGACATTGGTCCCTCCCGGGCTGAAATCCTGATGATGCCGCCAAAGGGCTCCATCTTCTCTGACCGCCCAGTTCTGCCAATCACTATCCATGCGGCCGGTCAGGTGGGGCGATCCGGTATCCACCCAGGAAAACTGTTCAGACCGCTGGTGATACCCATGAGGTGGGGTCATTTTCAGGCGTACCTCCTCCCCTACCCAATGGGCCTCATGCAAACCGTCGGTGGCTATAAATTTGACGGCTTCCTTTTCAAGCCCCTGCTCTCTGGCAAAAGCCACCAGGCATCGCCCCCCATTGCCACACATGCTGCTTTCCCGCCCATCCGCATTATAGTAGACCATACGAAAATCCGTCTCTGAATCTTCTTTAAGAATAATCAAGCCATCTGCTCCTACGCCGAAATGTCGATCACAGATCCTCGCGATATGCTGCTGGTTCAGTTCCGCTTCCCAGTTTCGCTGCCTTCCGTCAATCATGACGAAATCATTCCCGGTTCCCTGATATTTGGTAAAAGCCAGTTCCATGCCCTATTTTTTTTCAAAGGTAAGACTTAGAAATCAGGAGACACAAACCAGCTTTGATGTTTAAACATTTAACCTGATTCATGGGTTATTCCAAAAAAAATTCATGGATACTCCTCACATTGCCCAAAAAGCCCCTTACGCCCTGGAACTCGAAGCTGGAACGTATTATTGGTGTTCTTGTGGCAAAAGCAGCAATCAACCCTTTTGCGATGGCGCTCATAAGGGAAGCAGCTTTACACCGGTAAAAACCGAAATTACAGAGACTAAAAAGGTGTATTTATGCGGATGCAAGCACAGTGCGAATGCACCCTTTTGTGATGGGGTTCACAAGAATCTGTAGGCGGGATGCTTAATTTTCGATGTCCTGAACTTCATAAAAGCGGGCATCTATTTGGGCCACGCCTTCTATTTCTCCAGTAGTTTCTTTTAGCGCGTCAGCGTAAATCTTTAGGGTATAGTCTCCAGGCTGGAGATTAAGCCGAGGGATGGCCACATAGGTCAGGGCGATGTCTACGCCATCATTTACCAACTCTCCTTTCCATTCACCATCTTCTTTCAGCGGAATCTCCACCTCATACTCCTTCACCACATAGGTACTGTCATCCACATTTCTCTCCAGGAATATACTGAGGGGTAAACTGGTGCGGGAAATTTTAATGTAGTGGGTGATGGTCAATTCCAGGTTTACCAGCAACTCAGGACGTTCATCCTGAATAGAGACCTTGTATTCACAAGGTTCATTGGTATACAAAGTGAGATTTTTGAGCTTGAAGTATCCTTTCCAAAGAGGAGTAATTTCTCCGCAGCCTGCAAGCAGGGTGAATCCCAGGCAAAGCAGGAGGGTAATTCGGAGAGTTTGAGCTCGGAAAAATTCCATCATTAATGATCAGGCTGAGTAAAAATACGAAGCATTCGGGAATATTTGAAAATTTTAATTACCCATTTTTTCCCAGTAGTAAAATATATATCCTCAATAGATATACAATTTTTCAGAATAAACTGCCATGCCAATTCCCCTTCCATTAGCCGGGAGGTGGCAGTTTTAACTTAAGACTTTTCCTATGTAAAAGGGTCACCAGGGGGAGGGGCGACCTTAGCGGCCTTTCGCTATCAGGCTTTCTTGAGACTCCTCACTTTCAGAGCCGCTCTCATCTTGAAAAACGCCCATATGGGCAAATTTATCAATCCGCTCAGCTATCATCAGGTCAATGTCCCGGTTTTGGAAAGCCAGAATATCGGTCACAATTCTTTCTCTTACGGAAGCCATCGCTTCTTCAGGATTTTTGTGTGCGCCGCCCAGGGGCTCCTCAATGATCCCATCGATGATCTGGAGACGGAGATTATCTGCAGCCGTAAGTTTCAAGGCTTCTGCCGCTTGTTCTTTATTTTCCCAGCTACGCCAAAGGATGCTGGAGCAGGATTCAGGGGAGATCACCGAGTACCAGGTATTCTCCATCATATAGACCTTGTCTCCAATGCCTATGCCCAGTGCGCCACCAGAAGCACCTTCTCCGATCACTATGCAGAAAATTGGGGTTCTCAGCGTGGCCATTTCCAAGAGGTTACGGGCGATCGCTTCCCCCTGCCCTCTTTCTTCGGCCTCTAAACCAGGATAGGCACCTGGCGTATCGATCAACGCCACCACCGGAATCCGAAATTTTTCGGCCATTTTCATCAGCCGCAAGGCTTTTCGATAGCCTTCGGGGTTGGGCATGCCAAAGTTCCGATATTGACGCTCTTTGGTGGTGCGGCCTTTTTGTTGGCCAATAAACATCACCGGCTGGCCATCTATGCTGCCGAGTCCTCCGACCATTGCTTTATCATCTCGATAATTGCGATCTCCAAAGAGCTCTACAAAATCATCTGTGATGGCATGGATATAATCGAGGGAATGAGGCCTTTCTGGATGACGGGAAATCTGAACGCGTTGCCAGCGACTCAGATTGTTATAGATATTGATCTTGAGATCATGAATTTTCTTCTCCAGTTCTCCAGTAGCCGATCCTACCTCCATCCCGCTATCATCCGCAATTTTTCGCATCTCCTCCAGGCGAGTTTCCAACTCAACGATGGGTTTTTCAAAGTCAAAGACGTGATTCGGCGTCATAGGGAAGTTCTTTTCTCAACTTGAATTTACAAAAAAATATCAAACCTCATGGGCGCTAAAACGAATGATCGTAATAGTTCTGGCTTCCCCGCAAGGGAAAAGATCTGAGGATGTACACTTGCAAAAAAGAACGGTCTGCCAAAGCAGACCGCGCAAATATATTAAATATCTTAGATTTCAAAGCAGAATTATCGCTGATCAATCGGCACAAAATCCCGAGAAGCAGCTCCTGTATAAATCTGACGTGGACGCCCGATGGGTTCGCGATTGGTCCGCATCTCCATCCACTGGCTGATCCAGCCTGGCAGACGCCCCAGGGCAAACATGACCGTGAACATCTCTACGGGAATTCCCAGCACTCGGTAGATAATTCCGGAGTAAAAGTCTACGTTGGGAAACAGCTTTCTGGAAGCAAAATATTCATCTTCCACGGCTGCTTTCTCCAGGCCTTTAGCAATATCCAGAACAGGATCCTCTACATTGAGGATTTCCAACACTTTGTCTGCATATTTCTTAATCACCCTAGCCCGTGGGTCATAATTTTTATACACCCGGTGCCCGAAGCCCATCAGACGGAAAGAATCAGACTTATCCTTGGCTTTGTCGAGGTACTTCTGGGTATCTCCGCCATCTGCTTTGATGGCTTCCAGCATCTCCAATACCTTCTGATTCGCTCCACCGTGCAGAGGACCCCACAGGGCGTTGTTCCCGGCAGCAATGGCTGCATATAGGTTTACATGGGAGGAACCAACAAAGCGCACGGTAGAGGCGGAACAGTTTTGCTCATGATCCGCGTGAAGGATCAGCAAGGTATCAAAGGCTTCAGCCACCTCTGGATCTACTTTGCCAAACATCATATGGAGGAAATTCTCTACATAGCCCAGGCTTTGGTCTGGTTCGATGTAAGGAAGGTTCTGAGAGCGACGGTAGATAAAAGCTACCAGCTGGGGCATATTGGCCAGAAGGCGGTACATGGTCTTCCAGCGCATCTCTTCATCCGTCCAGCTATCCAGGGAACCAGGATAAAAGCCAGAAAGCGCAGAAAGCAGGGACGAAAGCATTCCCATGGGATGGGTGGTGCCAGGCATGGCGTCCAACATGGCCTTGATCCCCTCGGGAAGTCCTGCTTCGGCATTCAAGCTAGCTTTGAAAGCATCCAGTTCGGACTGATTGGGAAGTTCTCCTTTGAGCAGGAGGTGAACCACCTCCAGAAAGTCAGCATGTTCTGCCAATTGTTCGATGGGATATCCCCGATGCTGAAGCACCCCGTTTTCCCCATCTATAAAAGTAATTGAGCTCTTAGTAGAGCCAGTATTCTTGAACCCAGTATCCAGGGTCACGTATTTGGTTTGGGCACGGAGTTTGGCAATTTCAATTCCTTTTTCTCCGTAGGTTCCTGTGGTGACAGGTAAAGACACCGACTCTCCGTCAAAGGTCCAATCGACGGAGTCGTGTAATTCAGTGGTATCAGGCATTTATATTGATCGTTTGAGGGTTGGATTAATCTTACGAAATTACGGAATCAACGCTAAAATAACAATTTACAGCCTGTTTTGGGACCGCATCTTTTGGCCCGTCGTACATTCCTATTCCCACTCATCAAGTTCAGCCAAAGCTTCTTTATATCCTCCATTTAAAATGGGGAATCGGCACCAGGTTTTGGGGTCGAGATTTTCATCATCCAAGTGGAAAGAAGGGGCATATCTTTCCCGCTTCCACTGGTTGCGAGACCAGAGTCGGAAAAACTTTCGGATATACCCTTTTAGCACCTTGTCAGGATAGCTTCCGCGCAGACTTTCAAAAACCTCACCGGGAGATTGATAATCCCGAATGGCGCATTTTTCAATATCATCCAGGATCCCATAAGGCATCAGGTCGCCTTCATCGGTCTGTTCATAATCCGAGGGACGTAACTCAGCCGTTGGCTTGAGGGCGTTCACGTATTTCAGGGCTGGGATATCCAGCTCTTTTTCCGCCCAGACCAGCCATTCCAACAAACTGTCCTTGTCCATACCACCTAAGGGTGCCAGGCCGCCGGCAGTATCTCCGTCCATCGTAGCATAGCCTACAGCCGCTTCCGAACGGTTACTGGTAGTGATGAGGAGCGCCCGATGGATATTGGCCAGCATCCAGATGCCAGGAGCCCGCAGCCTGGCCTGGATATTTTGCAGGGCTAGGTCGTCTTTTTCCCAGGTCAGGTCTCGCCCCAGGGCTGAAGCAGCCAGCCCTTTGTAGGCGGTGTGAATATGTTCCACCTCCCAATGATGGAAGGTGGCTCCCAGCCCCTGAGCCAGTTCACGGGCACTGGTAAGCGTAGCCTCTCCGCTATTGGCTGTGCCCTGATACACGCAGGTTAGCATTTGCTCCATGGCCGGACGCTCCGGCTCCAGGTTGGCATAGGCTATTTTTTCAGCAAACAAGGCTTCTCCCAGCTCCGCTTTGGCCCGCCTCAAACTCAGGGCACACAAACTGGCACAAGCAGAAGAATCCGCGCCCCCGGAAAGAGAAATCACAAATCCTCGGCTATAGCTTTTCCGCATGTAGTCAAACAACCCAAGGGTTTCCGCTAGATAAAATTCTTCCTGCTTGCTCTCAAATGGAGCCTGGAGGGAGGCTTCCATTTGGCGATGACTGGTCTCATAG
>JBCBGC010000065.1:0-41461 GCA_038527215.1 Bacteroidota bacterium | reverse complement strand
AAACCTGACCGCTTCCATCGGCGACAATGCTACCCAGGTAGCCTTGAGTGATGGCTGCTTTGACCTTTCCGATAACTTCATCGTGGTGCTTCGCGAAGATGTTGACGGTGGGGCTGTTAAGTCGGAATCAGGCGGACCACAGGATCTGTATGTCTGCTATAATGATCCCAATGCCCCTACGGTTTTTGCCTTTGACAGCCTGGGAACTTCCGGACCAAACTATGCCTATGTGGTAACTGATACTGCGGGTACGATTCTGGGTCTTCCTCCTGGAGATATGGTTGACTTTGCGGGTGCAGGACCTGGTGAATGCTGGGTTTGGGGGCTGAGCTATACCGGAACCGTTACCGCTTCTGTAGGTGATAATGCCTTGCAGGTTGCGCTGGCCAGTGGCTGCTTTGATCTTTCGGACAACTTTATCCGGGTCATCCGGGATGACGTAGACGGCGGAGCGGTCAAATCTGAATCTGCTGGCCCACAAGACCTTTATGTCTGCTATAATGATCCCAACGCGCCTACCGTCTTCGCTTTTGACAGCCTGGGCAATGTAGGACCGAACTATGCCTACGTAGTTACCGATACAGCCGGAACCATCTTAGGCTTGCCTCCAGGGGACATGGTTGATTTTGCCGGTGCAGGTCCAGGCGAGTGCTGGGTCTGGGGTTTGAGCTATACCGGAACTGTAACCGCTTCCGTAGGTGATAATGCCTTACAGGTTGCTTTGAGCAGTGGCTGTTTTGATCTCTCCGACAACTTCATTCGGGTCATCAGAGATGATGTAGATGGCGGCATGGTACAGGAAGCCAATGGCATGGATACTGTCCTGGTCTGCTATGCAGGTGGCACTCCCACGACTTTCTCTTTTGACAGTACCAACACCCTGGGCGCCAACTTTACCTATGTGGTAACCAATCCCAATGGGGTGATCCTGGGCGTACCTCCGGGCGATATGGTAGACTTTAGTGGGGCTGGTCCTGGCGAATGCTGGGTATGGGGGCTTTCCTATACTGGAACCCTGACTGCCCAGGTAGGAGATACGGCTACGCAGATTGCCTTGAGTAGTGGCTGCTATGATTTGTCGGACAACTTTGTGGTGGCATTGAGAGACAGCACGGGAACTCCCTGTGGAACCATGCTTACAGGCGGAGGATCTACTACCCTGAGCCTCTTCCCGAATCCAACCCAGCAAGACTTAATCCTGCGACTGCCAGTAGTGAGCGATACCGATCGTTCCGCGGTCATTGAAATTGTCAGTCTGGAAGGAAAAGTCCTGTACCGGGAATCTATGACTAGAAATCCTGATGTAGTGGAGGACAAAAGGATAGACGTGAGTCTTTTTGCCCAGGGCTTGTATATCGTGCGGGTAATCAGCCCTACGCAAGTTCTCCAGCAAAAATTCTCTAAACGATAATCGTAAGTAAGTGTGTATGACGAGCCCCGGGTCTTCGGTCCCGGGGTTTTCTGTTTAAGTGAAGGAAGGGTTAAGGCAATAAAAATAAACCTGAGACCAAAAGGTTCATGCGCATGGCAACTTGACTTTTGGCGAATTTTTTCCAATTTTGGTATTATTCCCCAAACAAAACAGACCTTCTTGTATTCTCCCTATTTCCTGTTGCCTGCCTGGTAAGGGCAGATTGTTCTGTTTATTCCAAATTATCGTCCAATGAAACACCTTAACCTCCTGGGTGTAGCATGTCTGCTATGCCTATTCAATCTCTTTCTTACTCCCTCGGTATCTGCTCAGTGTGATGGCGGAGATATCAGTGCAGAAGTAGGCGGAGATACCCTCCAGATTTGTTTTAACGAGCCTGGGCCTTACACATTTGCCTTTGACAGTGCAAATACGTCAGGTTCTTCTTTCTGTTATGTAGTAACAGACACCAACGGGAATATCTTGGCTTATCCTCCATTAGACGTAGCCGATTTCTCCGGTTATTCTACCGGGATTTGTCATGTATGGGGACTGGGATTTACCGGGGATATTATTGCCTGGGTAGGATCTAACATTTACACCGACCAAATCACCAATGCATGCTTCGATTTTTCCAATAACAAAATCGTCGTGAAAAAAGATGATGTGGATGGGGGTACGGTCTCCTCGACCGCAGGTTTGGATACCATCCTGATCTGTTTAAATGATCCCTCTACTTCCGTTTATGCTTTTGACAGTGCAGGGGCTTCCGGTGGCAACTTCACCTATGTAGTTACCGATGATATGGGTAATATCTTAGGCGTACCTTCAGGAGATCAGGTTGATTTCAGCACCGCTGGAATAGGGACTTGCCTGGTATGGGGGCTTTCCTACACCGGAAATATCACCGCCAATTTAGGTGACAATGCCTTGGTTACCGCCTTAAGCGATGGCTGTTTTGATTTATCCGATAACTATATCACCGCCATCCGAGATTCGGTGGACGGGGGCCAGGTTACGGCAGAGGCCGACACCATTTCCCTTTGTCTAACCGGGGGAGCAAGCACCGTGGTCAATGTAGACAGTGTGAATGCCTTTGGCGGGACCTTTGTTTACGTGATTACTTCTCCCATGCTGGAGATTTTAGGACTTTCCTTTACGGGAGACATTGATGTAGCCACCCTGCCTGCAGGCGAAAAGTGGGTATGGGGCCTTTCCTTCACCGGTAATGTATTGGTTGGAGTAGGGGATACGGCTACCGCCACGCTCACCGACCTCTGCTACGACTTGTCTGATAACTATATCGTGATCAACGAAGACGTGGTTGAAGGAGGAACCATCACTTCTGCCCAGGGAGATACCGCTTCGATTTGTCTGAATGAGCCCGATCCCTACCTGGTGATGAGCAATAATGGCGCGGTAGGACCTTTCTATGGCTATGTAGTGACGGATTCTTCTCTAAACCTGATCACCGGGACTGACAACGATACCCTGGACCTGAGTGATCTGCCTGGAACTGGAAAATACCTGGTCTGGGGTATTGCTTTCACTGATACCTCTGGGGTAGATTCTACCAACGTACCCACCAACCTCAATGATACCCTGCCCATAGGCTGCTATGATATTTCTGATAACTATGTCCTGATCTGTGCCGATAGCGTGGATGGAGGTACGATTAGCGCCTTGCAAAACGACTTCCCGACCATTTATCTCTGTCTGGATGCCTTGACGCCACAGCAAGTAGATGTGGATGCTTTTGGGCAGGCAGGGCCGAATTATGCTTATGTGGTTACGGACACTTCCCTGAACATTATTGGGGTTTCTGTTTCTGATACCCTTGATTTCAGTACCTACAACATTGGAGAATGCTGGATCTGGGGATTGGCCTGGTCTGGCAACCTCCTGGTAGGCCTGGGCGACAACGCTGCTTCTCCCCTTTCTGATGGTTGTTTTGACCTCTCTGATAACTTCCTCCGGGTGGTCAAAGATACCCTGGGCAGCCCTGGATTTATCACGGCTAACCAGGATACCCTGGCCTTCCTTTGCCTCAACACCCCCAACACCACTGTATCCCTTGATGCTGCTGCAGGCGATCCCGGTCCAAATGGTATCCTATCCTATGTCGTAACGGACGCCAATGACGTGATCCAATCTATCGGTGATTCCACCACCATTGATTTTGCGGGTTCAGGTCCAGGCGTATGTAAAATCTATGCCGTTAACTCCTTCGGAACCAATTCCCTGGGCAATCCTTATTACAGTGTCGGGGACAACCTGTTCACTAACACCTATACTGCCTTACCAGGTGGAGGCCCGGGTTGTTATGAGGTTTCCAACCCTATTTTTGTCTTCAAGGACTCTGTGAGCGGTGGTAGCGTATTTGACGTAACCAGCGGCGGAGACACGGCTTATGTCTGTCTGACCGATTCCAATAAGTCGGTGATTGTGGGCAAAACAGGAACCTTCCCACTGCCTGAAGACTTTGGCTTTACGTACCTGATTACTGACGAGAACAATGTGGTACAGGAAATCACCGCTTCTGATACCTTGAACTTTGATTCGGCTTCGATAGGCATCTGCCGCGTTTGGGGCCTGAAGTACCTGGGAACCCTGACCATTCAGGTCGGTGATACCGCAGGACTGGTGCAAATGGCCATTTCCTGTAATGAGCTTAGCAGTAACTTTGTAACGGTGATCAAAGACACCACGGGAGCGGCTTGCTCAGGTGGACGTCCTGCCGGAGGCGGAGCCCGCATGGCGGTGTATCCCAACCCGGTAGAAAATGAATTCACAGTCAGGTTAGCAGATGGTCATTTTGTGCTGCCTGCGACGACGGTGGAGGTATTTAGCTTGAGTGGTACCCTGATGTACAGCAAGGAAGTCCCGCAGAATAGCACCGTAGCCCTCGAACATAAAATTGCCCTGCAACACCTGCCGACAGGCATGTACATGGTGCAAGTAAGAAATGGCGCCTTCCGGAGCCAGTGCAAGTTCATCAAGCGCTAAACCGGATATCCTAATCTTTGCTACTTCGAAAAAAATCCCCGTCAGCCTGGCTGGCGGGGATTTGCTTGTATTGCTTTTCGCGCATGCTAATTGCCTTCTTGCTGTAATTTTTCTTTGTCCACTGGAACCACGCCCACCTGCTCTATGACTTGCCCTCCGGCCAGGTTGGCCAGGGCAATAGACTTGGGAAGGCTAATGCCCGCTGCCATGCCTAAGGCAGCCACCGCTATCACGGTATCGCCCGCCCCCGAAACATCCGCGATTTGCCGCTTGTGGGCCGGGAAATGTTCGGTTGAGCCTTTGGGGTCTACCCATAGCATGCCGTGAGGCCCCAGGGTAACCAAGGTATGCTTATGCGGCATTTGATTGCGCAAGAGTTGCACCAGCTTATTGATTTGCATCAGGTCTTGCGGATTGATCGGCTGATTGAGGCCTATGCTCAATTCCCTGAGGTTGGGTTTGAACAGATCACAGCCTCGGTAAGCGGTGAAATGCCGAAATTTCGGGTCCACACAAACGGGTACCTCATGGTGTTGGGCTTCCTGGATGATGAACTGGATGAGTTCCGGGTCAAAAACGCCTTTGTCATAATCCTGCAAAACAATCCCTTTAGCCGTGGGAATCGTCTTTTTTATCGCTTCCCAAAGCACCTTCTTTTCTTCATCAATCATCTGATGGCGATCCTCCCGGTCCACCCTGAGCACCTGCTGTTGGTAGCCGATGACCCGGGTTTTGGTGGTGGTCCGGCGTTTGGGGGAGTGAACCAGGCCTTCCGTGCCCATGCCGATTTGCTTCATCATATGCACCAGCAACTGCCCTCCCTCATCCTGACCGGTCAAACCAAAAACCAAGGGTTTGGCACCCATGGAATGAAGATTTAGGGCCACATTGGCGGCGCCCCCAGGACGACTTTCTTCTTTGACTACCTCTACCACCGGCACCGGGGCTTCAGGAGAGATTCGATCTACTTTTCCAAACACGTAGCGGTCCACCATCAAATCCCCAATCACCATGATGGGCATATCTTTGACGGTTGTTAAAAAGGATTGGACAAAGGCTTCACTCGGCATATTGGCTTCTTTTGCTGCAAAGGTAAGAAGCATTAGGGAAGGCTCCAGAGGGAGTAGGATACAAAAAAATGCCCCGGCTTTCGCCAGGGCTGTGTGTGCGTTAGGAAAGTGTAGCTATTGAAGCTTACCCAGGCCGCTTTTCAGGCGTGAAAGGGCATCTTTTAATATTTCATTGGAATAGGCGTAAGAGATCCGCACATGGGTTTGGGTTCCAAAAGCTGAGCCAGTAACCATGGCGAGTCCTTCTTCCTCAATCATATACAAGCAAAGCTGGTCAATGGTCTCAATGGTTTGGCCAGCAGGCGTTTTTTTTCCGATAAAAGCCTTCATATCCGGGTAAAAATAAAAGGCCCCATCAGGCAGGATCACTTCAATTCCCTCAATGGCTTTCAAGGCTTCATACATCATATCCCGCCGCCGCCGAAATTCCTCCTTCATGGCTACGGTAGGCTCCTGGGTTCCGGTCAAAGCAGCCACCGCTCCCATCTGAGCGAAGGCATTGGCTCCGGAAGTTATTTGTCCCTGCAGCTTTTCACAACGCGCTACGATGTCCTGAGAAGCCGCAATGTAGCCCAGTCGCCAGCCGGTCATGGCGTAGCCTTTGGAGAAGCCATTCACCGTGATCACCCGGTCGTGGATGCTCTCAAAAGTACCCAGACTCACATGGTCAAAACCAAAGGTGATGCGTTCATAGATTTCGTCCGAAATAATGTAGACCTGCGGATGTCTTTCCAGCACTTCTACCAAAGCGGCGAGTTCCTCCCCGCTGTACATGCTGCCGCTGGGATTGGAAGGGGTGGTGAGGAAAAGCAGCTTGGTATCCGGCTTAATGGTCGCCTCTAATGCTTCCGGGGTGATTTTATAGGCTGATTCAATGCTGGTATGCATCATGTCAATTTCAGCCTGAGCGATGTGCAGCATGGCATAGTAGGAAACCCAATATGGTGTGGGCAGGATGGCTCTTTCACCGGGATTCATCAGGGCCTGCACCACATTATACAAGGATTGTTTGGCCCCGGTAGATACCAAAATCTGTTTGGGATCGTAGTTCAGGCCATTCTCCTTTTTCAACTTATCAACGATTGCCTGTTTCAAGGCCGGATAGCCGGAAACGGGTGGGTAATGGGTAAAGCCATCATCCAAGGCCTGTTTGGCAGCTAAGCGGATATGATCAGGGGTGTCAAAATCAGGTTCACCCAGCGTAAGCCCGATGATGTCCTTCCCTGCCGCTTTGAGCTCGCGTACTTTTTTCGCGATGGCGAGGGTAGCAGATTCCTCCAGGGACTCGATAAGTTGTGAAAATTGCATAAATCAGTATTTGAATCGCGAAAATATATAATGAAAGGTAGAATTCATTGAAAAAATTACAAGAATGTGCTGGCTGGTATGCTAAAGGAAACGGGCGAACATACATTTCCTCCCCTGCCTTTTCAACTTTTTGCCCTAATTTCCGTCTTTTCAGAGAAACCTTAAGAACTATTTATGTCATTTGCTATGCGCCTCCTTATCCTTTCTTCCCTTTTATTCCTGGTGGCATGTGCCCCACAAACCAAAGATCAGTTCATTGATCGGTATGAAGTGATGATTGATGATGTGAAAGAGCGGCACGACAGCTATACCGAAGCTGATTGGGAAAGCAAAGATGAGCAAATGCAATTGTATTTGGAAGAGTACTACCCAAGATTTGAGGAAGATTTGACCCGGGATGAGCAAGTAAAAATCTGGTCTCAGGCCGTATCATATGAACTTTATCGGCACGGTTCTGACATTTCTGTGTTTTGGAAAGAAAACAAAAATGCCATTTCGGAACTGATTCAGGAAAATGCGGAGTTCGTAGACGAGGAAGGGAGACAGTTGATGGAAGAGATCATGCCTGACCTCAAAGAAGCCGGGAAAACCATCCTTGAGGAATTTATCAAAGGAGCGGAAGAACTCAAGGAAGCCCTGGAAGAACAAGAATAACCCTTTCCTCGATCTAAGAATATGAAAACCGTCTGATATTCAGACGGTTTTCGCTTTTTTGCCCCCTGTAGGCTGGTTGATTTGTACTATATTGTTGGGGTAGATCATCAGCTTTTTCTGATGCTCCTTCCAACTACCTCAATCGCGCTACCATGATGTCAAAAACCGCCCTTCCGATTGTCCTTCTCCTCTTCCTGGGGCTGGCCTGCAAAACCGAAGTCACGCCTCCTGAGCCCGAACCTGAAGCAGATCCTTTTGTCATGACCAGCTTCCTGCCTCAGTATGCCATCGATAAGGCCCTGATAGAACAAGACCTTTTTTATCTGGCAGGCCGGCACAAAACGCAGGGTTCCGCTATTCTGGTGTTTGATCCGGGACAGGCCAGCCTCTTGCAGGAGATTCCGCTGGCTTCCTCCCTGGAGTTTGCAGGCAAAAGCCAACAATACCTGTATACGGTGGATGCCAGGGGAGGCGTGGAGCATACTTTATTGGAAAGAAGAGACCTCGCAGGGCAGGTACTGGCTTCCTATGAGGCGGATACCCACCAATTGTTGCCTGAGAGCTTCCGCCGGGGTGCCGTAGCCGTAGATACCGCCGATCAGATATGGTTCGGCTACTATCACTTTGACATCAACGCCAATCCCATAGCCCAAGGGCTGGGCTTGAGTCGCTATGTGCCAGATACCGATAGCCTTACCACCTGGGACCAGACCAATTCCAACCTTTATGGTAGCTGGGTCCAGAGTGTTGTGGTGAAGGGGGACCAGCTATATCTATCCGTCATGCGGCAAACCGATAGCATGCAAGCCGTGGGAACTTTTTCTGAAGGTCAGTTTACCATGCTTTACGAAGGGAGTGGCATCAAACACCTGGAACTGCAGGCTGATGGGAAGGTCCTGATTCACTTTGAGGATCATCGGGTAATGCCTGTATCCGATCCTCAGGCCTATCCTTCAGCGCTGTCGGATGACTATTATTTTTCTGAAGTGGCTTATTTGAAGGATGCCCAGGGACATCTGTATGAGATCGGCACCGGGATCGAAGAAGTTCCCTACATGAACTACCCACCTAACATTGAATTCTTTCCCTTTGTCGCTAAAAACGGAGAAGTATTACTAGGCCGGAGGACCGAGTTTCAACTTTCAGAAGCGGTTACCCTCAATCCCTTGACATTGTATCAGCATCCTGCTCAGCCCAACGCCATTTGGGTAATTGACTGGAATAATGTAAAGGGCTTCTATAAGCTCAACTTCCCTCAATAACAGGGCGCTCCTTCCCGGTTCAAAACCATAATCTTTCGTAAATTGAAGGGCTAATGGCGATTGAACTATGAAAGTAAAAGAAGAGATCATTGAGGGACTCGAGCAGGCATTTGATCAGTTGGGTAGCTGGTTGAGTGAACATCCTGATGCGAAATTTTCCCAGGGACCCGCTGGCAAGTGGACCACCGGGCAGCATATTGATCATCTGATCAGGAGCATGCAACCGCTTACCATGGCCCTCAATCTTCCCAAACCGCAGATCCAAATGATGTTTGGAGAACCCAACCGGGAGGGACGCACTTATGAGGAAGTGGTTGAAAAATACCAGGCTAAACTCGCCGCCGGAGGAGCAAGTTCAGGACAGTATGATCCCAAAGAAATTCCTGCCCAGGAAAAGCATCCACTGGTAGAGGAATTGATGAATCAGAAAACCAGCCTGCAGGAAACCATAGCTCAGTGGGAAGAAGCCGATTTAGATGCCTACCTACTCCCACATCCCCTAATGGGGAAAATGCTGGTGCGTGAGATGCTGTTTTTTACCGTCTATCATACCCGCCATCACACCCGCAATCTGGTCGAAAACTACGCCTGATGGGGGAAAAGATCATTTACCCCCTTAGCTTTTCGCACCTTTCTTTTGCAGACGACCCCATTTATTTTTTCCAATGTATGGCTGAGGAGAACCTGAAACCTGATATACAGAACCGCGCGGATATCGAACGCCTGGTGGATCATTTTTATCAGCAGGTCAAAAAGGATGAACTGATCGGTCCTATTTTCACTGAAGTAGTACCCCTGGTTTGGGAGATCCATATGCCCATTATGTATGAGTTTTGGGAGACCGTCTTGTTTCAAGGAAATTACCGGGGTAGACCGATTCCGAAACACATTGCGTTGGACAAAAAGTTTCCTTTGCAGGAAGTGCATTTTACCCGCTGGAAAGCGCTTTTTTTCGAAAGCCTGGATAGTATGTTTGCGGGTCCTGTCGCCGAAAAAGCCCGTAACAAAGTCCAGCTAATGGAAAAAATAATTTGGACGAAGGTGCAGGCCAGTCGTCAAAAAGGCTTTATCCAATAATCTCCGTTTCATGTCAACTCCACACATCCAATCCGAAACATTTGCCTTCCTCCGCGACCTGGAGCAAAACAACTACCGCGAATGGTTTCAGGAACACAAAGCCCGCTATCAGGCTGCCCATGAAAATGTCATTGCGGTGGCAGAAGAAATCATGACCCGCATGAGCGAGCATGACCATCTGGTTCACCGAAGCGGAAAGCAAATGCTGTTCAGGATCTATCGGGATGTGCGATTTTCCAAGGATAAAAGTCCCTACAAATCCCACTTTTCCGGACGGATGAAGCGAGCTACGCCCTATCTGCGGGGCGGCTACTATTTCCGGTTAGGACCGGGCCAAAGCATGATGGCTGGAGGATTTTTTTCTCCCAATCCCGAAGACCTTAAGCGTATCCGGACCGAAATCGCCGATGATGCCATGCCCTTGAGGGAAATCATCGCCGAGGAGCATTTTCAGGCTCACTTTGGAGAACTTAGCGGGGAAGGGGTAAAGACCGCCCCCAAAGGCTTTGACAAAACCCATCCGGATATCGACTTGATTCGGAAGAAGCAATTCATCGCGCGACGTACGTTTACTGACAAAGAGGTCCTGTCCCCGGACTTTTTAGATGAATTAGAAGATGCCTTTCTGGCCCTACGTCCCTATTTCGACTACATGAGCGAACTCTTGACTACGGACGGCAACGGACAGCGGATCAGCTATCCGGAAAGCTAGCTGGGGCGGCGTTTTTTAGAAGTGGGTTTCAGGGCAAAAGTCTGGTCTCTCAAATGGTCAATCAGGGCCTGACGATCCTTGATTTCTGCCAGGGATTCGTAGGTGATTGGGTCGCCAATTTCAATCCGGAAGGTCTTGCCGATTTTGTTTCTCAACTCATGGACCAGGAGCCCCAGCCGAAGCGTAGGGCTCCACTGACTGACCAGTTGAAAAATCCTGCTGTTTTGGCCGTGAAAATAAATGGGCACGACGGTAGCCTTGGATTGTTGGATCACCTTTGCGGTAAAGCGCTTCCATTCAAGGTCGACGGCGGGCCCCCAGCCTTTTTCAGCCGTAGCAACCCCTCCTGCCGGAAAGATCACCAGGGCTTCCCCAGACAAAAGCCGCTTGACTGCTTCCTGCCGCGTCTGGATATTGATCCGCATGGCTGCTTTGGTTTCCTGGAAAGTAATAGGGAGCAGAAACTGCTTGAGGCGCGGATCCTGACGAACCAGGACCTCATTGACCAGAAAGACGTATTCCTGTCGGACCAGGCCCGTGAGATAGCCTAAGATCAGGCCATCCAGCACTCCAAAAGGGTGGTTGGCAATGAATACAAGAGGGCCGTCATCGGGAATTTTTTCCAATTGGGTCTGGTCATAATCTACGTTTACCTCCAGAAGTTCCAGGGCCTTCCCCCAAACTTCTACGGGCACGATATCCATGCTTTGGATTTGATTGTACAAGCGTTGGATGCGAGGCTGGCCGGTTACGACTTCCAGGAGAAAAATGATCCATCTTCTCCACCAGGGGTCCATTTCATCAACGTAGGTAATTTCTGAAGGGCGGTCGAATCCGCGAATGGCTTGTGGCATAAGGTAATTGCGTTGGCGTATGCCGTAGTCTCAGCGGTCCAAGATAGCCACATTTGCAGGAGAGAAAAAATTTGCTGATCACTTTTGAGCAGGTCCAAAATGCTTCCTCAGATTTACGTACATTACAGCCTGATAAAATTTTTTGTCCCTTCTTATGAATGAGCGGCGCATCAAATCGGGAAAAAAGCCGGTTGGACCCGGGTTCCCTGTATCCCGAAAAGTCAACCACCTGCTGGCTATTGGAATAGACACCTATGCCGCAGTCAATCCGCTACACAATTGTGTCAGAGATACGCAGGCTTTGGTAAAGCTCCTACAGGAAGAATATCAATTTGACCCAGCCAGGGTATATACCCTTTTTAACGCGGAAGCTACCCGGGAAAGCATTCTGCAAACCTTAGAGAAACTGGCCCTGGAACTGGGACCTGAGGATAATCTGTTGATTTATTTTGCGGGCCATGGTTATTACATGAAAAAGCTGGATAAAGGCTTTTTAGTGCCGGTAGATGGAATGGAGGACAAAAGCAGCTCCATGCTGGACAACTACCAGATTCGAGGATGGCTTCGGAGCATGGGGGTTCACCATTTAGCCTTGATTGTTGATAGTTGTTTTTCCGGAGCCTTGATCCGTCAGGGGAGAAGCCTGGGAGGTGAAGCGAATGATGGATCATATGAACGGCGGGTGGACGCCTTCCCTTCCCGCTGGGGGCTGGCCGCGGGAGGCATCGAAGTGGTATCGGATGGATTTTATGGCCGTCATTCTCCTTTTGCCCAAAGTCTCCTTACCTATTTTTCCCAACAAACCAGGCCCTATTTTTCCTTTGTGGATTTGGTCCGACATGTAAAAAAAGCGGTAGCCAGTAAGGCAGAACAGACCCCCCTGGCGGGACCCATACAGGATGTTGGACATGAGAATGGAGAATTTATTTTTTATCGAAAAAAAGCCGGAAGCCCGGAGGAAGCAAGGCCAGAAAATCCGCTTCCCGATCATGCCCTTGAACCAGCGCCCGAACAAAGACCATCCCATCCCGCCCAGGAGCCGGCCAGAGAAGAGCTAGCAAAAGCAACCACCTGGGAACAAGTCCAGCAACTCGTAGTGACAGGGGAGTATGAGAAAACCTTCTCTGCCCTGGAAGCCATGGCTCCCGGGCGATATGAAATGCAACTTTTGGCCCTTAGGGGACGGTATCATGGCCTGGTAACCCAGGAATTGGAGGACGTTTCGAGCCCGGAATCATTGACCCGCCAGTATAATCGGTTGAACCGGGATTTGTTAAAATTTGTTAGCCTGGCGCGCCGCTAACTAGATTTTTGCTATCTGTATCCTTACCCAGACGGGAGGATATTCCCCAATGCTGTTGTCATAGTCTACCCGCACCAGATATAAGCCATCTGGTAGATGGCTGATTTCCACTTCTGCCAGGATACCAGGGGGAGGGGCTAATTCCTGCTCCCAAACCCGCTGACCACCAAAGGTAAAGAAGGTAACCTGAGTAGGGAGGCTGACCCGATTGCCGGTATTATCCCATTGAGAGCGGAAAAAAAGCGTATGGCTCACACTGTTGGGGAAAACCAGGGCTCCCTCAGGATTGAGCAGGTCTTCTTTCCCCTGACAGCTGGCGTAGGTAATCTGCGGGCTGCCCACATCATGGATGCTGATGATGCCCAGGGTTTTTCTCAGGTCCCAAAAACAAACCCTCGAAAGTTCAGGGCAATAGGAAAGGTCCATAGAACTGAGGAAATTTGATTCAGGAATGATGAGGGTTTCCATCACTTCATTGGGGCCGACTGCGAGGGCAGAAAGGTTGTTCTGAGCGGGAATGATCAGTTCCTCTAACGGATTGTCAGAAATCTTTAAGTCCTGCAGGTTGGGAAAAATACCCACATCAAAGGTGTCGATTAGGTTTTCGGAGATATTGAGAGACAAAAGGCCGGCATTCATGCCTGCCTCTACCTGGCTAAGCTGGTTTTCATGACAATCCGCAAACAATAGCTGAGGGCAGGCCTGAAAGTTCAGTTCCGTCAGCTTATTGCCATAACAAGTCAGGTTAAAGAGTCCAAAATTCCGCTCCATGTGGAGCTTCTCCAGGGAATTATAAGCGCAATCTACGCCTTCCAGGAAGATCAGGTCTCGGATGTCCAATTCTTTGAGGGCATTAAAGCGACAAGTGAGGCTTCTGAGCCGGAATCCATTCGGCAGCAGCAGATCCACCAGCCCATTCCGGTCGCAAAACACCACTTCCAGTTTGGTGTTGGCTCGGAGGTTTAAGCGGTAGAGTAGGTTCCCCTGAACCTCCAGATTGCGTAATGCCGGCAAGCCACTCAGGTCGAGTGAGTCCACCCGACAGAAGAACATGAGGAGGTCTCGCAGAAAAGGATGCTGACCAAATTGAACGCTGGTGATCGGACAATTGCCCATATTAGCACTTTCCAGTTGGCTCAAGGCCCGGAGGTCCAATTCCTTCAAAGGATTGCCTTTCACCTGTAGTTCTTTTAATAAAAGGGTGTGATCCAGGTTTAAAGAATCCAAGGCTGCGTCTCGGGCATCTAAGACTTCAAGTTTGGTTAAGGTTTCCAGCGGAAGATGCTTAACAGGATTGGCATTGAGGCGGAGGGTATGTAGGTTGACAAATTCTTCCAGACCGGTCATATCCTGGATCGGAGGGCTATTGAGCAGGGTCAGTTCGGTCCGACTTTGGGCTTCGCTCACTTCAATCTGACCATTGCCGTTCTGGTCCACCCCGATCGCGATCAGGTGGGTTTTGAAAGCGGAGTCCTTGAAATTGACAACCTGGGCCTGGCCTTGGGTGAGTAGGCCTAAGCCCAAAAAAAGTAACAGGAAAGCTAGGTAGCGTGCCATAGTGTTGTAGGTTGGTCCTGAATATAAGACGAAAAAACCGCGGCTAGAGCTGTCGCAAAAATCTGGTTATGGTAATTTACTCCTTCCTGACGAGGATGGTTGCCCAGATGGGCTCGTATCCTCCTACACTTTGGTCATAAGCAACCCGAATAAAGTAAAGGGCTTCTGGTAGATAGGAAACGTCTATTTCGGTCAGGACCCCAGGAGGAGCCGTTAGCTTTCGCGAAAGGACTTGCTTTCCTGCTTCCGTAAAGATGGAAACATGAACCGGAATGCTGACCCTGATGTTGCCACTTTGACTCCAACGGGATTTCAGGAATAACTTTTCTGTAGCTGGGTTGGGGAAAATCAGCCCCGTTTCATCCATCACAACTTCTGCGGTTCCATGGCAACTGGCGTACTCAACTTTGGGGCTACCCATGTCCAGAATATTGACCTGGCGCAGGGCGTATTTCAAATCATAAAAACAGACCAACCCTAAATTGGGACAGTTTTCGATGCCCAATAGGTATAGGTTGTTGGATTCGGGAACGTATAACTCCTTAATGACGGGGTTAGATCCCAGATGCAACTCGCCCAGTCGACCATTTTCTGGCAAGCGTAGCTCTTCTACATAATTGTCATTCAAGTATATGACCTCTAGCTGGGGCAAGGGACTCAAATCCAGCTTGTCGAATTTGTTGCTGGTACAGGTAATGAACCGGAGTTGGGGACAGGCATAAAAGTCCATTTGCCGCAATTCATTAAAGTCGCAGGTCATGCTAAAAAGCCCAAAGTTCCGGTCCATTTGGAGGGTAGTAAGCCTGTTCTCTGCACAGTCCAGATGCTCTAAAAAACTCAGGTTCCTGATATCCAGCTCGGTAAGCCGGTTTCGCCGGCAAAGAAGCAAATTGAGGCGATACCCATTGGGTAGGAGCAACTCAGTTAATTCATTATTATCACAAAAAAGCGCTTCCAGTTTGGGGTTTGCACGGAGATTGAGGGTAGCCAGCTGGTTATTTTGCACTTCCAGCTTACGCAACTCAGGAAGCCCACTCAGGTCCAGGCTCTTAAGCCAGGCCGAGGCCACATGCAAATCCCGCAGGACGGGATGATTCCCTAGCTCCACCTCCTCTAGCAAACTCCAACCCATAAACACTGCTTCGACTTTTTCCAGGGGCCGCAGATCGATCCGGGTCAAAGCATTGCTTTCCAGGAGCAAGGTTTTTAATTGGGCTTGAGGTGGAAAAAAAAGGCTCTCTAGTTGGGTGTTGGATGCTTCCAGGATTTCCAATTGAGACAGACTATCCAAGGGGAGGACCTCAATCGGATGGCTATTTACCCTGAGTACTTTGAGCTGACGAAAAGCGGCTAACCCGGTCAGATCTCGGACGAGCGGGGAAAAGGCCAAATTCAATTCGGTCAGCTCGTTGACTTCAGCCCGTTGGATTTTGCCATCCTGGTTTTGGTCGAGGCCCAGTTGGATGAGTTGGGCCCGGAAGGCGGTATCCGGTAAAAAAAGGTCCTGTGCCTGTAGGGGGGCGTTGATCCCTATGGAAAGCCAGAACATCAACAGCATGTTGCAGGAGGCGTATTTCATCAGAAATCTGTTCATGTGCTGCTTTGTTAGCAGGAAATTAAGGGCTCACAATCTGTAAGCGGGTCCAGATAGGATCATAAAGATCCTCAAGACTGCTGTATTGGATTTGAACAAGATAAAGTCCTGCTGGTAAACTTGAAACATCTACCTCTACCAAAAGATCGCCGGGTTGGCTGATCTTCTTTCGCCATACTTCTTGCCCGCTTAGGGTGTAAAAGATGATCCTGCTGGGTTTTCCTACTGCTTGGTTGCTTTTGGCGTCCCATTGGGCTCTGACTGTCAACCTATCCTGGGCAGGATTGGGGTATAGGGGCGGACCCTGGACAGGGATGTCATTTTCTTCCTCCCTGCAACTCACATAGGTAACTTTGGGACTCGCATAGTCAAAAATGTTGATTCCCCCGAGGGTCAATCCCAGGTCTTCGAAACAGACTTCTTCCAGTTCAGGGCAATCGTGAATATCCAATTCCGTCAGGTAGCGGGATTGCGGAATCCGCAGGTACCTGATGTTTGGGTTTCGGCCGGTCTTCAAAATCCGGATTTGGTTATTTTCGGGCAGGATCAGGCTGCTTAACAGGTTGAATTCCACATCCACGATCATCAAATCTTGCGAACCACTTAAATTCATGCTGTCCAATTCATTGAAGCTGGCCTTAAGGAATTGGAGCTGGGGGCAATTCTTGAGATCAATCTCCTTCAATTGATTCCAATGACAGGAGAGTTCTTTTAGCCCAAAGTTTCTGGACAAATTCAGTCGTTTGAGTTTATTGAAATCACAATCCAGGAATTCTAGAAAAATGAGATCTCGGGCGTCCAACTCCACCAAATTATTATTTCCGCAGTTCAGACTTCTCAGCCGATATCCATTGGGTAATTTAAGGGTCTTCAGACGACTTGAGGCACAATTGAGATGTTCCAGTTTAATGTTTGAGCGCGCATCTAAATGCCGCACCAGGCTATGTTCCAGCTCCAAATGGCGCAGATTTGGGACCCCTCCCAAGTCAAGACTATCTATTTCCGTCCAATTTATGGTAAGCACCCGTAAGCTGGGAAGCGCCTCCAGGTTCAATTTGGTGAGGCCCGTAAAACTGATAAAAGCCCGTTCCAGATTCGGTAATTGTTGAAGGTTCAACTCCGGCACGACACTGCCATTGATATTCAATTCTCTAAGGAGCGTATTGCCGGAAAGGTCCAGGGTATCGAAGCGCGCTCCAGGGGCCTGTAAGAACCGCAGTTTGCTCAATTTTGTCAGGGGGAGATGTTCCACCGGATGACCCCTTAGCTCCAGGTTTTCCAGGTTTACAAAAGCTTCCAGCCCGGTCATGTCTTTTACCCATGGGATCCCTTGTAGCTGAATATTCTTCCGAAACTCAGCCTCACTTACTTCAATCTTGCCATTTCGATTTTGGTCTACGCCCAGAGCCAGTAGCTGCATCTTAAAGGCGGAATCCGGGATTTGGACGACCTGAGCCCTGAGGCCGAAGGGGAAAAGGCTGAAAAACAGCCCAAGCAGGAGGATGGAGTAGTTGTGGTTCATGTGCGTGGGGTGAGCTTTCCTGTATGACGAAAAATCAATCCAGCTTGCTGCTTTCATAAGCTAGCAAAAAAAACATAAGTCATCCCGAATGTTGAGTAAGCCATGATTTCATCAAACTGCTTCTTCAAACCCTTACCACCTACCAATATGTCACCCCGGAAAGGCATTTGACCGGCAGGGAAAATGACTTATCCGGGGTCTCCATGATTACATAAGGATCGCAGAGACCTCCCTACAGTTGGAGGAGCTTCCGGGCTGACAAGATGATAGACGGAGAAATGCTTTCATCAAACTGCTTCTTCAAACCCCAACCACCTACCAATATGTCACCCCGGAAAGGCATTTGAGCGGTAGCGAAAAGACTTATCCGGGGTCTCCATGATTACATAAGGATTGCAGAGACCTCCTTACAGTCGGAAGAGCTTCCGGGGTGACACATATATGGAAGGGGACATGCTTTCATCAAAACGATTCTTAAAACTCTACCTACCCACAAATATGTCACCCCGGAAAGGCTTTGAGCGGTAGCGAAAAGACTTATCTGGGGTCTCTAGCTGCATACACCTCCCTTCATGTCCATCTTTTGCCTAGATCACCCAGCGGAGACCGGCACGAGAGCGAGAGACCCCAGATAGCTCACCTCCTTACAGTCGGAGGAGCTTCCGGGGTGACAAGACTATAGAAGGAGAGATGATTCCATCAACCCCTTTCTTGAATCCCCAAACACCCACAAATATGTCACCCCGGAAAGGCATTTGACCGGCAGGGAAAATGACTTATCCGGGGTCTCCATGATTACATAAGGATCGCAAAGATCTCCATGATTACAGAAGGATCGCCAAGACCTCCTTACAGTCGGAAGAACTTCCGGGGTGATAAGATGATAGAAGAAAAATACCCCCAAAAACATGAGCCATCCCAAAACTCAGGATGGCTCATGTTGATATATCTCAGCAGAATCGCTTATTCCCGATTCCAGACGGGAAGACGACCGGGCGTATAAGGAGCGCCCAACTTCTCTAATTGTTTCTCCATGGCACCCACTTTTTTCACCACGTCCTTGAGCTGTTCGTAAACCGGCTCAAAAGACTCAGCAGCAATGGCATAGGCATCTTTCTGGGTCTGGGTAGGGGCAGAAGTAGAGCCGTACATGCCATAAATGGCGCGGTTAATCCGGCTATTGATAGAAGGAGGAGTCTCGAATTCTCTGCGACTGAGAGAACGATCGCCATTCATCGCCACGTTGATATCACGCAGATCTCCTTCCAGGCTGCGGATGTCCTTGAGCATATCCATGGGCAGTTTGGGCACGGACATCACCGCCGCTTTGATATGCTTGAGCTTATTGTTCATCTCTCCGCGGACCGCATTGGCTCCGGCAATGGTACGGGCAAGCTCTGCCATCTTTTTCTGGAAGGCCAGCACGGCTTCCCGATCTGTTGCCGGTAAGCTGCTGTTGTTAAGCATATTGACATTGAAAGGGGTTTTGCCGACCAACTCCTTCATCTCGTCGCCTTTGTGCTCGGCCAGAGAGACAAAGTATTTTCCAGGCAAAATAAGCGGCCCACCGCCATTGGCACCAGGACCACGATCGGAGCGAACTGGGCTCAAATCAGGGAGACGGAAGTTCCAGGTCATGCGCTTCATGCCGGAACCGGTGCCAGTTTTGATCCGCTTCATGATGTTGCCTTCCTCATCGGTGATGGTAAACATCAGGTAGGCGCTTTCTTCATTATCCTCGGCCCGCATTTCCTCAAAGGAAGGATAGCTTACGGCTTCTCCGGCCTTGGTGGCTTCTCTTTCCTTTTTCTTACGAATGGATTTGAGGGTCTTGGGACCTTCTTTATACCAGTAGGTAAAGGTCGCGCCGATAGGGGGATTTTTGGCTGTATAGTAGGTCTCTCCTAAGAAACCTTTGCCACTGCTTCCGATCGGACGAGCCGGGATATACATCAGGGCATCTTTGATCGGGAAGATATGAGCGTCCTGCGCAAATACTTCTTCATTCATGTTGCGCAGGGGACTGTAATCATCCAGGACATAAAATCCCCGGCCAAAGGAAGCCAGTACGAGGTCGTTTTCCCGCTGCTGGATTTCCATATCCCGGACCGCAATGGTAGGCATGCCGCCTTTGAGTTGAATCCACTTCTCGCCTCCATTGGGGGAGAAGAATACGCCAAATTCAGTTCCGACAAAGAGCAAATTGGGATCAATATGATCTTCGGCTATACAATAGACAGAGCCTCTTTCCGGCAGGTTACTGGCCACGGAGGTCCAGCTTTGGCCACGGTCAGTACTCTTCAGCAGGTAAGGCTTGAAGTCACCGTTTTTGTGGTTGTTAAAAGCAGCATAAACCGTATTCGCGTCGTGCTGGGAAGCCAGCAACATATTCACATAGGTTTGATTGGGCACCTCTGGGAAACTTTCGAACTTCTGCCAGCTGCCACCGGTATTTTCACTCACGTGCACCAGCCCGTCATCCGTTCCCACATACAGCAAGCCTTCTTGCTTGGGAGATTCCGAAAGGGCTACGATATTTCCATAAATAGACGTACTGCGGTTTTTGGCTACCGCGTCCATGCTCCATACTTTCCCCATGACGGGAAGGGTATTGCGGTCAAGCTGACGAGAGAGGTCGCCACTAATGGCTTCCCAGGTATTGCCCCTGTCTTCACTCTTAAAGAGCTTGTTCGCCGCAAAGTATATACGGGTGTTTTTGTGCGGGCTGATCAGCAGCGGAGCATCCCAGTTCCAACGTAAGCCAGGCTCTCCTTTACCAGGTTGAGGCTGAATATTGATGGTCTCTCCACTCTTTTTGTCAAAGCGCACCAGCCAGCCATACTGGGCCTGTGCGTATACGATGTTCGGGTCTTCCGGATCGATCTGTGATTCAAAGCCGTCTCCTCCATTGGTTACAAACCAATCCGCATTGACAATGCCGTGGGCATTTTTGGTGCGGGAAGGTCCACCTAAGGAGAAGTTGTCCTGGGTTCCTCCATAAATATTGTAGAAAGGCTCAGCCTGATCCAACGCCACTTTATAAAACTGCGTGATCGGAAGGTTAGGCTTATACTGCCAGTTTTTGGCGCGGTCCCAACTCTCGTAAATGCCGCCATCACATCCCATGAGGTAATGGTCTGGATTTTTGGGATCAATCCACATACAGTGGTTGTCAACGTGCTTGCTCTTTTCGCCCAGCATCCGCCAGTTTTTGCCGCCATCATCACTGACCTGCGCAAAGGTATTCATGGAATACAGGCGGTCTACGTTAAATGGATCGGGCACAATTTCCTGGTAGTAGTTACTGGAAGTCGTATAGCTCCCTCTTTTTTGCCAGGAGGCACCGCGGTTGGTGGAGCGGTATACACCCCCGCCACTGCTGGCTTCCAGGATGGCATAGAGTACGTCCGGATTCACCGGAGAGATAGCCAGACCAATCCGTCCGATATCTCCTCCAGGCAAGCCACTTTGGGACTTGGCCCAGGTTTCGCCTCCATCAGTTGATTTATAGATAGCTGACTCCGGTCCACCCCCGATAAAGGTCCATACCTTACGGGCCCGCTGCCAGGAGGTAGCGTACATGACATCCGGATTGCGTGGGTCATAAACGATGTCGTTGACCCCCGTGTGCTCGGATATCTCCAATACTTTGTTCCAGGTCTTGCCGCCGTCTTTGGTTTTGTACAAACCACGGTCTCCTCCTGAACTCCAAAGGGGTCCCTGAGCTGCGACAAATACGACGTTTTCATCCTGTGGGTGAATCACGATTTTTCCAATGTGTTCTGATTCTTTCAGGCCCATATTTTTCCAACTTCGGCCACCATCGGTGGATTTATACACGCCATCCCCGTAGGCAATAGAGCGTTGGCCGTTGTTTTCACCCGTGCCTACCCAAACCGTGTAAGGATTGGTAGGGGCCATTTCTACTACCCCGATAGAGTAGGAACTTTGGCCATCAAAAATAGGCTGATAGGTATTGCCGCTATTGGTGGTTTTCCATACGCCTCCGGAAGAGGTGGCAACATAGTATTCGCTCGGATTCTGAGGATTGATGGCAAAATCAGAAATCCGGCCAGAGGTCAGGGCTGGGCCCACGTTACGGAACTTCATGGCGCTGAAGGTGCCAGATTTCCAGGGGTCTTTTTTCTTTTCTTCTGTCGCTGCGGGGGCTTCTTTGTCCCCCTTTTTCTTTTTCTTCTTTTGGGCCTGAAGATCCATCCCGGTGATCAGGAGGAAACTCAGTAGTAGGAGTGTCAGTTTTCTCATGTTGATAGCATTAGTCATCTGCAAGCTGTTTATGGGCAGAAACAGTTTGAAAGATACTATTTTTCTGAACGTTGGAAGGGATATAAAGGCCGCACTCTGCCTGTGAGGGGCTTTTATCGACGAAAAAGCCAGCCTATTTCTTTTTCTTTTTGGCCAGGGCAGCTTGCAGGGCTCTGGCGGCCCATTCCGTCATCGCATCCTGGTCTTCTATGATCCGGGCCGGAACCTTATAGTAAGAGGCCATTGGCTTGTTTTTAGGGCCATGATGGAAAGGCTCCATGCCTTCGGCAATGAATAAGGGACGACTGTTGTCGTCTACTTTGAAGTGTAATTCTCCGGCCATGATTCCCCCAAACATGACCCCTTCTTTGTAGAAGCCAATGCCCCCAAACATTTTTTTATAACTGACGCCTCCAAAAGGTTCAAGTTGGTCAAGGACAAAAAGGAGCAAATCTTCAGAATAAGCCATGATCGTAAAGGAATTGTAGGTGAAGGCAGGAAGGCATCCTGTTTCAGGAAGATAAGGAAAAGCAGGTGAGGGGGAAAATACCGGCTGGTTAAAAATAGACTTTTCCCTTACTGGCTGCCTTTTTTCCCTCAGCCACGTTGAAAGGTTGTTTCCTCAGGACAAAAGCCGGAACTTTGTCCCAACAATTGTTGTTAGACCCCATCATTCTATGCGTAAATGGCTCATCTGGCTGGTACTGCTGGCCTCAGGAACCCCTGCCTTTGCTCAGGCAAATTTGAAAATCATGCACTACAATCTGCTCAACTTCGGCGATTGTAGTGGAGTAACCGTGCAGGAGAAATACAGCTGGCTGGGTACCATCCTGGACCATTACAGGCCGGATATTTTCACCGTGAATGAACTCCATCCCAACCAGATTTTTACCAATGGGATCAAAAGCCTCTCTTTTAGTTACAGCAACCAGATTGCCGCGCCTACTTTCACCAATGAGGCCAATTCTCCCATTGTCAATAACATCTTTTACAATGAGGGCCTGCTGGACCTGACGGATTCTGAGGTGATCGCCAACAGCCTGAGAGACATCAATGTGTACCAATTGTACGTCAAGGGCACGGGTACGGGAAGCAGCACTGATAGCGTTTTTATCTACTGTATCGTGGCCCATTTCAAAGCCCAGAATAATTCCAGCGCAGCCTCTCAACGAGCCGCTGCCGCCACCTCCATCATGAATTGGCGGAATGCCCACCCGGAGGCGGAGTATGTCCTGATGATGGGCGATTTGAATGTTTATGCGGCTTCTGAAGCGGCCTTTCAAACCCTGGTATTCAACAGCAATAGTACCATTCGCTTCGAAGACCCCGCAGGCCTGGAAAATGGCTGGAATGGTTCTTCCAACGCCATTCACCATACCCAATCGACCCGGAATTCATCCTCGGATTGTGGCTCAGGGGGCGGCATGGACGATCGCTTCGATATGATTCTGGCCAGCCAACCCATGATGGATGGCAACCACCCCGTTCAGTACGTTACGGATTCTTATGCAGCCTATGGCAACATCGGGACCAGTTACAATAGCCAACTCACCTGTACCGGCTCCATACCCGTGCCTTTCACGGTCTGCCTCAATCTGCGGAGAATGTCGGACCATCTTCCGGTCATCATGGAAGTGTCGGTCGCAGGAGCGGTAGGACTGGCCGACCGACTCTGGCAGAAGGATCTGAACCTTCGCCTACCCAAGCAGCCTTTTACTGAAAGTCTTTCCGTCATTTGGGATATAGATGAACCCACCAACCGAAACCTGGAGGCCCGAATTTTTAACCCAATGGGACAAGCCGTTTACCAGAACCGGATTGAGGGTGGACAGGCCCAAGTCAATTTATCTCAGGTGCCCGCTGGGGTGTACATTTTGCAGCTCAAAAACCAGGCAGGCAGACTTATTCAGAAAAAAATCTGGAAGCAAGCCTAGGTCCCAAAGACTGCCCATTTTTTTCACCCAAGGTCAAAAGCCAAATTAGGTCCCTTCCTAAGTTCTTCATGCTTAGGCAGCTAGCAAGCTGTCTCTATATTTTTTAGCATTTTGTGCTAAAAAAATTTGCATTAACCAAAAAATGCCCCCATCTTTACTAAAGACAATCGCAATAAAGCTAATAAATTTGGCAAAAAGATACTTAAGGCAGACAAAATGAGTTACAGACCCAAAGTTCCCAAACAGTCTGGGGCTTATGCCACTGGACGAGGGGACACGGCCTTGGCGAGGCCCTTGCCCCATAACCTTAAAGGCAACTTTAAGACAATTGCTCTCGGAATGGTGCTGATCTTTTTCAGCAATGTGGTGTCGCACTGGATGTACAATCCACAAGTGCAACAAATCGTGGCCCCGGCCATGGCCAGTACTTCGGCCATCTCTACCTCAGCGCGCGGTGCTTCTCTATACCTGATGGAGAAAGCTTCGATGTTTGTGGCGGATACGGAGTCCTTTGAAAATAAAGTGCGAGAAATCGCATATATGCTGGGCGTGGCCCCTGAATGGCTGATGGCTGTGATGTATTCTGAATCTAAGTTTGATGCACAGGTGCTGAATCATAAAGGCAGTGGAGCGACCGGCCTGATCCAATTTATGCCCGCTGCCGCCAGTGAAATGAATGTATCTCTGCAAAGACTTGCTCGCATGAGCCATGTTCAACAAATGGAATATGTCTACATGTACCTGCAAAAAGTCAGAGAACGATACGGAGAATATGATAGCCTGACGGACCTCTATCTGGGCATCCTCTATCCCCGGGCGCGAAAACAAGATTACTGTTACACCCTATACGCCAAACCTTCTAAGTCCTTTAAGCAGAACAGTGGATTAGATGAAAACAAAGACGGGCGGGTAACCGTGAGCGACATTGACCGCCGGATGAAAAGACTTTACCCTGTCGCCTACATGGCAGAAAAATAGAACTAAACTTGAACGGAGATTGATAGACGTACTTCCAACCTTGACCACCCTGGACTTTCCGGGGTGGTTTTTTTATGGAGAAAAAATCCCCAGTAATCCCAGCAGCAGGAGCAGACTCACTGCGATGCTCAGCAAGCCCAGGACCAATGCCACCAGGCCCCAATGCCGCCGGGGACCTCTGACAATCCCAAAAGTCCTGAGCTGTTGCCATCCCATCCAGGCGGCCAGCACCCCTGGAATTCCCAGCAACACCATGAATCCAGGAGAAAAGCCGGTTACAAAAAAACTGATCAGGCTAACCAAAGCCAGACTGGTGGCAACCCAGGCCAGAATTTCCGGTTTTCGGTTAATGCTCTTATCTGAAGAAGCAATTTCTTTAGGATGATGAAAGGGAGAAAGGCGCATACAGGGCTGTCATTTTCTTATAAAGAAAACCAGCGGGCTATTCAGATGACATCCCTAATGAGCCTTTGGGGGAATTGACCTTTCAGATGGGGAAAATAAATGAGCCCGATGCGAGGCACCGGGCTCTCATTTCATATGGACATTGGTCTATTCGGCTTCCTTTGAAGGAGCTGTTACCTGGTTCATGACCTCATTCTGGTGGCGAATGGACTCCTTGTGGACCATTTGTAGGATTTCCACCATGATATCATCGCTCAGGCCCAAGGGGCTGGAATGAGCAAGCCTGTCCTGGATGATTTCACTCCAGCGGGAAGCCTGGAGGATGGTGATATTGTTTTCGCGCTTATACTCGCCAATCTGACGGACAATTTTCATCCGGTCAGCCAGGGCATCGATCAGCCGAGCGTCTACTTCGTCGATTTGTTCACGGAGCAATTCCAATTTGTTGAGGAAGCCCTCGTCATCAGTTTTGGTGCTACGGTGCACCAGATTGACCAGGATTTCTCCCAGGCGGTCGGGCGTGACCTGCTGCTTGGCATCGCTGAGCGCTTTGTCTGGATTCGGGTGAGACTCCAGCATCAAGCCATCAAAATTAAGGTCGAAAGCCTTTTGGGAAACCTCTGCCAGCAAGTCCCGGCGGCCACAAATATGGCTGGGATCACAGATCAGGGGTAGGCTAGGGACCTTGCGGCGTAGCTCAATCGGAATCTCCCACTGGGGTTTGTTCCGGTATTTGGAAGGCCCATAGACTGAGAACCCGCGGTGAATAGCGGCGATCTTGGTGATCCCGGCCTTTTGCAGGCGTTCGATAGCGCCCAGCCAAAGACTCAAGTCTGGGTTCACGGGATTTTTAACCATGACAGGTACATCCACCCCTTCTAGGGCATCGGCGATTTCCTGCACGGCAAAAGGGTTGGTGGTAGTCCGTGCCCCTACCCAGAGGATGTCGATGCCGGTCCGCAAGGCTTCATACACGTGCTTGACGTTGGCGACTTCGGTACAGACGGGCAGGCCTACTTCCTCTCCGGCTTTCTTGAGCCATTTGAGACCGGGACTGCCTACGCCTTCAAAGGAGTTAGGCCGGGTCCGGGGTTTCCAAATGCCCGCCCGCAGGATATGCACATCATGCTGCGCTACTCCCTGGGCAGTGGTCAGGACTTGTTCTTCGGTCTCAGCGCTACAAGGGCCTGAGATGTTGACGATTTTTCCCAATCCTAGTCCCCAATCTTCAAAGGGGACAAATTGTGCGGCTTCCATATATGGTCTTATTTTGTTTTGCTTGATGAAATGGCTTAGGCTAATATTCTTTTGATTGCGTTCGCTTCCTGCATGAGGTCAAAGGTCTCATCAAAGCGATCCTGAGCAATATGGTTACGGAATTCGTGCATTTTTTCCAGATAACTATCCAGGACATCCAGAATGTTTTCTGCGTTCTGTTCGTAGACATCCCGCCACATCCGGGGCGAGCTTTTGGCCAGACGGACCGTGGAGGCAAATCCCCCACTGGCCAGATCGAAGATGGCGGCCTCGCTTTTTTCTTTTTCCAATACCGTAAGGGCCAGGACAAAAGAGCTGATATGGGAAATGTGGGAAACATAAGCCGCATGAATGTCATGCGCTTTTGAATCCATGTACAGCAGCCGCATAAAGAGACTTTTGAAAAGCCTTTCCGCCAGTTTCAAGGCTTCAGGATCGCTCTTTTCCCGTTCGCAAATAATGGCGGCTTTTCCCTGAAATAAATTATTGACGGCGGCCTGAGGACCAGAATATTCGGTTCCGGCCATAGGGTGAGCCAGGACTGCCTGAGCTCTTTTGGGATGCTTGCTGATGGCCTCACTGATCTCCTGCTTGGTTGAGCCCATATCTACCACGACCGTGCCTTCTCCAACCATGTCTAATACTTCGGGCATGAGTTTGATGAGCGCTCCCACGGGTACGGCTAAGACCACCAGGTCCGCAATTTTACAGGCCATTTCTAATCCCCACATTTCGTCCACCAGTCCCAAACGCAGCGCGTCTTCTCCATGGGCCGGGATGGCATCTACCCCAATAAGTTTGGTGGCCAGGCCATTGGCTCTCACATCTTTAGCCAACGAGCCCCCAATCAGTCCTATGCCTACTATCGTTATGACCATCTTAAGAAGGAGCTTGCGTGAGTTGGCGTTCCAGGATACGTTGTAGGGCCTGCTGCAATTGGCTTTTGGGACTGCAAAGCGACAGACGGATATACCGATCTCCGGCGCTGCCAAAGATGAAACCCGGGGTCAGGAAGACGCTGGTCTCATTCAGGATTTGGTCAGAAAAAATCTGCGCATTGGCTATATGGTCAGGAATCCTGGCCCAAATAAACATGCCAACCTGTCCCTCCCTGACCTTACACTCAAGGCTACGGAGAATTTCTTCTCCAATATGCCGCCTTAATTTAAAGGCTTCATTGCGTTGCCGATGCCACTCATAGGGATTTTGCAGGGCGGCTACAGCGGCCTGTTGTAAAGGCATAAACATGCCTGAATCCATATTACTCTTTACTTTCAGAATCGCCTGAAGATAAGGCTCTGCACCTGCCACCAGACCGATTCTCCAGCCAGCCATGTGGTGAGATTTACTGAGAGAGTTAAATTCAATCGCCACTTCCCGTGCTCCCGGTACACTGAGGATGCTCATGGGATCGGGGTTCATGATCAGGGAGTAGGGATTGTCATGGCAAAGCAGGATTTTATGTTCCCGGGCAAAAGCTACCAGTTGGATGAAAAATTCTCTCGTAGCGGTGGCGCCGGTTGGCATGTGCGGATAACTGACCCACATCATTTTTACCCGTGAAAGGTCTTCCTGAGCGAGGGCTTCCAGATCTGGTAGCCAGCCTTTTTCTTCTTCCAGCAGGTAAGGTCTGGCCGTGGCTCCCACCAGATCGACATTGGATCGGTAGGTAGGATAGCCTGGATTCGGAATCAAGACCTCATCGCCAGGGTTAAGGAAGGCCATGCAGGTATGCATAATGCCTTCTTTGGAACCCATAAGAGGAAGGACCTCTTTTTCCGGGTCTATGTCTACGCCGTACGTACTCAGATACCAATCAGCAAAAGCTCTTCTCAGAGCTGGAATTCCTTTATAGGGTTGATACCCATGGACGCCGGGTTCAACCACGGCATTGACCAGCGTTTTCAGTGTTTGATCTGAGGGGGCTAAATCAGGATTGCCGATCCCCAAATTGATAATGTCTTCTCCCTGCGCGACCCGGGCTCTGATCTCCCTTAGCTTGGTGGCAAAGTAGTATTCCTTTACCTGGGCTAATCGCTGCGCTTCTTCGATAATCATGAACTTCTGATTGGGTTTTATGGGTAAAAGGGAATCTTATCTTTTATAGACGAAAAAAAGCTTCATAAGGCATGCTCTCAAGACCCTACTTCTTTGGGGTCTGCTTTCATACTGGCCGGAGGCAAATGATCTTTACGGTCCCCCCGGGGATAAATGCCCAGGATTTTCAAGTCCTTAGCCAAATGACCGATGGCTAAGAGGCACCGCTCGAATTGTTCTATTTGCTCGAATTCCAGGTCCACGTGGAAAAAATACTCCCAGGCCCGCCCTACAATGGGCAAAGATTGGATCTTGGATAAGTTCAATCCGTGAGCACTGAGGATAAGCAGCACTTGCGAAAGACACCCCACTTCGTGGCCCAGGCTAAAACACAGACTGGCTTTATCTGCCTGTTGGGTGCGGCGCTTGGACTGGTCTTCCGGGGCCAGTACCAGAAAGCGGGTAAAATTCAAGGGATTGTCCTCAATGCCTGCAGCCAGGACCTCTAATTCGAAATGACGTGCCGCGGCCGTACTGGCAATGGCAGCCACGCCCTTGCGCCTCCCTTGCTGGATCCACTCTGCACTGCCAGCGGTATCTTCCCGTTCAATCAGCCGAATATGAGGGTGTTGTTTGAGAAAGACCTTACACTGCTGGAGCGCCATAGGATGAGAATGTACCTCCGTAAGCGCCTCCAAACGCTGACCTGGCATCGACATAAGATTATGTTGAATCCGCAGGTAGATTTCCCCTATGACTCGGTACTGGGAGTTTCTGAGGAGGGCATAGTTGGGCAAAAGTGTGCCAGCCACGGTATTTTCAATGGCCATTACCCCATAATCAGCTTTGCCTTCTTCCAGACAATCGAATAAAGCCGGGAAGGAATTACACATGGATAATTCGATGGCTTCGCCAAAAAACTTGCGGGCCGCTATTTCGTGAAAAGAGCCGCTCACTCCTTGAATGGCAATGGTTTTGGTAGCCGTGAGATAAGTATCCATGTTGACGTTTGGTAAAAAAAAAGCCCTGAAACCGCGTTTCAGGGACAATTATCTATTAGCAATTTATTTTTAGCTATATCCTGCCCCTGCTTCTGTTAAAAAAATAAAAGAAGTAAAAATAGGAGGCGAAATATGTGCTTCTGTTTATCATACGATGCGCAAGTAACAGTAAAAGATTGTTATTCCCAAACCCTCAGCAATAGTATTTAGGCAAAAAATGTAGAAAATTTTGCCAAATTTTAATCTGAAGGCTAATTAAGCTACGTGTACTCTCAGCAAAAGGTTGACGAGCTTGTCCATATCTGAGGACGTGGCAAACACATGTGGGGCCACTCTTACGGCGGTGCCACGAATAGAAACCACCACTTTTTCAGCCAGCAACTTTTGCTTGATATCCTGCGGATCGAGGTCGCCTGGCAAGCGAATCCCAAATAGATGTCCCGGACGATCTTCGCTTAGATCGACCTGAAAGCCAGCTTCTCTGAGCGCTTCCAGCGGTTGTTGCGTAAGGGCTTTGGTGTAGGTTTGGATAGCCTCAGGCGTCCACTCCAAGATTTGTTCTATGGCTGCTTTCATCATGGGAACCGTGATGAAATTGGCGCGTTGTCCCATTTCATGCCGCTGGGCCTTCGGTTCGTATTCCGATTCATAATCGACCAAGCCACTAAAGTCAATGGAGTTCTTGCGGTTGAGCCAACTTTCTTCCAGGGGCACCCCTCCGTCAAAAGCTGGTCCCAGGTACCCAATGCCTGATCCATAGGGACCCAATAACCATTTATATGCTCCACAAAAAAGCGCATCAACTTCCAGTTCCTTGATGGAAAAAGGCATGGCTCCCACACTTTGGGTACCATCAATGATGAGCAAGGCACCCACCTCGCGGCTTTTGGCCCGGATGGCCTTGAGGTCAAATTTGGTTCCATCCGTCCAATGGACATGTCCCATCGCCACCACGCGGGTCTGCGGGCGAATGGCGGCCAGGATGGCTTCATTCCAGGCAGCCCTTTTCTCCGGACCCTGAGTGGGAGCAGGGACTACGGTGATTTTTCCTCCTTTTTCACGGGCCAGTCGCTCCCAGGGATAATAATTGCTGGGAAATTGTTCCCCCAGGACGAGAACTTCTTCTCCGGGCTGTAGGTCGATATTCTTGGCTACCAGGGAGATGCCATAGGATACCGCTGGGACCAGGCAAATTCTTTCCGGATCGTCCGTTTCAATCAGTTGCGCAAAGCGGGCTTTTAGTTCAGTCGCCTCATCGAAAAAGTCAGCCGGCTGGATCAGATGTGGCGTACGTTTGCGAAGCAAGCCTTGCATGCCTGCCTCCTCAACACTTTTTAGCATCGGAGACATATACGCACAATTCAAATAGGTATATTCCGGGTCTAATTGGAAAAGATGGGATTGTGGAGTGAGCATAGATTTCCTGTTGATTAGTTGACCTTAAAGCTACATAAATGTTGAGTTACTGGGACCAGAATAGCTTGCTGGATTATGATTTCCTGATCGCTGGCGGAGGCATCGTGGGCTTATCGACCGCTATCAGCATCCTGGAAAAGAAACCCAAAGCGCGGGTCCTGGTGGTAGAACGCGGCTTGCTCCCTACCGGGGCCAGCACCCGCAATGCGGGTTTTGCCTGCTTCGGAAGTTTGACGGAACTCCTGGAAGATGAAGAAAAAATCGGGGCGGATGAGATGCTACACCTGGCTTCTATGCGATGGCATGGCTTGCAACTTCTGCTTGCCCGCCTGGGAGAAGAAGCGATGGACTACCGAAACTATGGGGGCTATGAAATCCTGGGGCCAGAAGGAGAGGCTGCTTTGGAAAAAATGCCGCACATCAACGACATCCTCTTTGATTATTTTAAGCAAGAGGTCTTTTTCCCTGCTCATGATGAAATAGCATCTTTGGGCTTCCGAAAAGATGCTATTCGGTTTTTGATCCGAAATCCCCTGGAAGGCCAAATTGATACGGGAAAAATGATGCGTAGCCTGTGGCAGCGCTACCTAAAAATGGGTGGCCAAATGATCACCGGAGCAGAAGTGATGCAGTGGGAGGATGGCGGAGCCAAAGTTTCCATGCGGGTGAAAAATCCCCTCGGTGAAGCCATCACTTTTTCTGGAAAGCATCTGGCCGTTTGTACCAATGCTTTTACCCGAAAACTCCTGCCAGAAATCGAGTTGGCTCCGGGTAGGGGACAGGTCCTGATCACCGAACCTATTCCAGGTTTACCCTTCAAGGGCTGTTTCCATTATCAGGAAGGGTATTATTACTTCCGGAACCTAGGGGAGCGGATCATATTCGGGGGAGGACGAAACCTGGATTTTGAGGCAGAAACCACCACCGAACCAGGCCTTACGCCTGGAGTTCAAGATCACCTGGAAGATATGCTCAAAAGCTGGATTATTCCCGGAAAGCCTTTTCGGATCGCCCATCGCTGGTCGGGCATCATGGCTTTTGGTCCGGATAAACGGCCCCTTATGCACAACCTCAGTCCAAACGTGATCCTTGGCGTGAGGCTGGGAGGCATGGGCGTGGCGATTGGCAGTTACCTGGGAGCAGAGCTGGCAAAAGAATGTTGCGCCTAAGCCCTATCGGGCAATGGTAACTGTACCTTTTTCCGTGATCTCAATCCCATCCAAATCCGTAGCGGTAATATGGTAGACATATACGCCTTCCGGAACCCGCTGTCCTGAGAGACTGAACCCATCCCACTGGAAGTCAAGGTTCTGACTCTGGAAGACCATTTGTCCCCAGCGATTGAAGACCTGAATCTGGAAATTCTGCAACAACTGGTGGCCCACAAACCATCGGTCATTTACCCCATCTCCATTCGGACTGAAGGCAGAAGGAATATGCAGGGTGACGATTTTTTTGATTTCAATCTGGGTAGCAAATTCGTATTCGCAACCGTGGATGTCTACCACAAAGAGCTTCACTGGATAGATGCCCGGCAAGGTATATTGATGGGTGCCAATTACTTCGGTAGAAGTGACGCCATTGCCGAAATCCCACAGATAGGTTTCTGGATTTACGGAACCTTGAAAGCGGAAGGAGGCTTCTGCATCCGGGATATTTAAGACTGCTTGATTAGAAACAATCGCTCCTTCACCCGATTCATACAGATAGGTATTGATGGGCAAAATGGGAGATTCGCAGCCAAATTCTGTGAAGGCCTGTACGTAATAGGTAGTCTCAAAAAACTGGGGCGGCGTAACAAAGGAATAAGCGATCTGGAAAGGCTCAGTCCCTTGTGGGTCATAGTACCACTGCATACGCAGGTTGCTGGGAGCAGTGGCTTGTAACAGCGCCTGATCGCTCCAGCAAACGGTGTCCGGAATGAGCCGATAGCCATCAGGTAGAGGATAGACTTCTACCTCTCCCCGTCGCAGGGCTTCACAGCCTTTATCCGACACTACCCGCAAACTGATATCGTAATCGCCGGGGTTATTGTAGATGTGCCAGACCGAATCAAGTTGGGTAGCGGCAGGAGAACCATCGCCCAGGGTCCAGGTAGTAAATTGGATAAAATCCCCCGTGATTTGACTCTCTACTGAGCTTTGATTGAGCAGGAGGACAGAATCTCCCACACAGGCCGGATAGGTATTGAAATTGACGACCGGGATAGGATAAACCGTAACCGCTTGGGTGATGCTGTCTACACATCCATCTTCGCTGGTTACCACCAGCCTGGTGTCATAAATTCCTGCTTCTGTAAAATAGGGGTTAGGAACTTCCTTGCTCACTATCCCCGTCCGGTCTCCAAAGGTCCAGGCCCATTGCGTAATGTTTCCGCCTCCAGCCAGGGAAGAGGTATTCCGGATAGGCATTTGGTTGCGGTTACAAATTGGATCAGCCTCAAAGTTGGCTGTAGGAACTGGATATACTTCCAAATCTAAGCGGGCTGAATCCACACAGCCGAACTCATCGGTCACTCGGAGGCGAAGCACTTTCGGCCCAAACTGATTATAGGTCCGCGAGGGTTCAAAGTCAGTGGAGGTAGCACCGGGTTCACCCAAGTCCCATAAATAGGAGAGCGTTTGCCCGGTTCCAGTCTGGCTTAGGTTATCCATGGTGATCACCTGGCTTTGACAGAGTGAGGGTGAGGTGAAATCTGCCACGGGATTGGCTCGAACACTGGTCATGAGTTCGAAGGTATCCCGACAACCGGGGACAGTTTCCGCCATCAGGCGCGTATTAAAATCCCCTGAGATTCCATACAGATGGGTAGGAGAGGGGAGGGTTGAAGTATTTTGATCCCCAAATTCCCAAAAGTATTGGATATTCGGACGGGGATCTCCCACAAATATACTGGTAAAGCCTTCGCAAACCGGCGCAACGGCATAAGCTACGATGGGCAGGGAATCAACCAGGATATCCAGTTCGAATGAGTCTGCACAACCGTAGGCATTTTCGGTGCGCAAAAAGGCTTGATAGGTCCCCGGCTGGGTGTACACGTGCTGAGGATCATCCTGGGTGTCCTGGTTTCCATCTCCAAATCGCCAGGTCCACTGACTGACCGCATCGGTCCGAGTCAGGTCCGCAAACTGGGTAGGCACGCCCAGGCAAACCGTATCGGCCGCAAAGGTCGTTTCGATCACAGGATGAACCGTGACCTCTACTGTATCCTCCAGAATGCAATAGCCTTGCAGGGAAGTGGTAGTCAGGACGTAGGTCTGAGTTTTGGCGAAGATGTCATTATTGGGCCGGGTGAAAACCGGATTTGAAATGGTCGGGTCGGACAAATAAGTACCTGGAGACCAGGCATAGGTATGCGTGATATTGGGGGTAAAGCCGAGGGTGGCAGTCTCTCCATCACAAATGGCCGCGTCGGGTGCGGTGGTCAGGTTGGGTTTGTCCCAGATTTCCATTTGGGCTGTATCCGCATAGATGATGGAACCACAGAGGGCTGAGTCGGTGTAAATGAGTTGCAGGGTTTCCACCCCTTCAAATATCCCATCGTCTACCACATTGAGGGGTACGGTGAAGGACGTCTGACCCGCTGGCATAATGATGCTGTCTGGCAAGGGATCGTAATCTACGCCAGGGACCGCCGTGCCTCCAATATCAAAATAGAAAACGGTGGTATCTGGCAGGGGATTGGGAAGGGTAAAGATAAATTCCCCTCCATTGCTACAGCCTTCCACGGTGACATTGGTGCCCAGGTTAGCGGAGGCGTTATTGACCGCTTTCAAAGTCAAGGCCTGAGAGGTACAGCCAATTCCCTCAGCTTCCAGAAACACACCTGAATCCAGGAAACTATCTCCCCCATCGGCTATGGCCAGGGTGATGGTATAGGTAGAGCATTGTTGTACACTGGCCTCTGCCAGCAACGTCTTGGTAAAGGCGTTATAGCTGAGGGTCGTCCCGAAGGTATAATCATTATAAAAGGCGCAGTTGGTACAAGGGCCGGTAGGCACGGTACCCGTGGCGCTCTGACCATTGTTCACATTGTTGATGGAGACAGGGATATTGGTGCCGGGAACCAGAGCGATATTGGTGCCTGGGGCTGCTCCAAAGCCTGGGCCGCTGATGAAAAAGGCAAATACATCGTTGAACATGGAGTTCACAAAGCCGGGATACTCCTCTGAGGCAAAGATGTATTTGATAGCGATGGAATCACAAAGGGGGACAATATCAAAGGTTATGACGCAGGCGTCATTGGTCGAAAAACCCGGAGGTAACAAGCTGTTAAGCGGGGTATAGCCTGGCATGCCCAGGGGCGTGCTGGCCAGCAAACTTGAAGCCTGGGTACCAAAGGGGTTTTGCGCATCGATACACTCTCCGGTGGACAGCAACAGCCCCCGGTCCAGGGATACACTGGCAGCGGACCCGTCGAATTCCCACATGGCCCGGGAGGTATCGCAGAGCTGGTAGTTGATATTAGATACAATGACCCCTTCTCCGAAAAGGGTGCCGATCATTTCTCCCCGGCTAAGGGTATCCGAAACGGTCAATTGGGCCTGTAAAGGGAACCAGCAGCTGCAGAATAGGCATGCCACGGCTAGTCGAAGCCAGGAAGTGCGCATAGTATACTTATTTAGAAGCCAGGGAAGCCCCTGATTTTTATCGGAACAAGGTAATCGTACCTAGCTGCTCAACCTGTTCTCCCTGCACATCCGTGCCCCGCATTTGGTAGATGTAGACGCCTTCAGGTAGCCGCGCTCCTTTTAGATTCCGTCCATCCCACTGAAGGTCTAACTGATTGGAAGTGAATACCAGTTGTCCCCATCGGTCAAATACCTGGAAGCTGATTTCCGTCAGCAAACGGGTGCCAATTTCATAACGATCATTGACGCCGTCTCCGTTGGGCGTAAACGCACTAGGCAAGTGAATGCCTACCACTTTTTTCACTTCCACGTATACCTGATTTTCCCACTCACAGCCTTCAGCAGATACCAGTTTCAGACTCACTGGGAAGATGCCCAGTTCTGAATAGGTATGAGCCGGTTGAGGTTCATCTGAGGTATTTCCATCGCCAAAAGACCACTGATAAAGGAAGGGCGTACGGTTTCCGTCCCACTGGAAATTGATGGTGGATTCGGGTACTTCTACCTCATATTTATCGGCGATGATTTCTCCTTGAAGCGGATCGAATACCTCTGCATAAATCGGTACTTTTTCACTAAGACACCCACGCTCCGAGATACCCGCAATGTAAAAGTCTTCCCGACTGGTAATCGGATCCATCGCAAAGGTGAAAAAGCGACGGAAGGGTATGGTATCCTGTTGGGTGTAGAACCACCAGATTTCTTCCGTATTATCTCCTGGTTCCCCATAGAGGAATGCCTGATCTCCCTGACAGACGGTATCAGAGATGGCCAACGGTGGTTCTGCTTGAGGCCAGATTTCCACCTTCTCCTGTACACTGGCTTCACAGCCTTTATCCGAAACAGCGGTCAGGGTGGCAAAGAATAATCCGTCTCTGGGATAGGTATGGCGCGGTTCAAAAGCGGCATTGCCTGGGCTTTGGTCCCCAAATACCCAGGAATAAGATACCAGGTAGTCGGAGGTGTAGGTAGAATCAATGGTAGAAAGGTTGATAAAGGATGATACCAGACTTTCACAAACCGGATCTACCTCGAAAGCGGGCTCCGGTAAGGGGTAAATATCTACGGACTGGGTCAAGCTATCCAGACAGCCGTTCACCGTCTCTACGATGAGTTTTACGCCCTGAGGGCCATATTCAGAGAAGATGAGGTTCACATTGCTGCCCGTCACCTCTGGCTCATCTCCTATTTGCCATCTCAACAAGGATACAGGATCGTTATTGGGGGCAAAAGAAAGGTCCAGGAAGTTGATCGGCGCATCCTGACAGCCGGGCGAGAAGGTAAAGTCAGCTGCCGGTGGGACAAATACCTCAAGCTGCAGATTGGCATTTTGTTCACATCCCTTGATATCCGTAACGGTAACGCCAATGTTCCGGCTTCCGGGAGCTGCATAAGAGTGGATCGGACGAGGATCGGTACTGGTCGGGCTGCCATCCCCAAAATCCCAGAGGAATCCCTGGAGCAGAGAAGGCGAGGTTACGTCAAAAGTGAAAGTATTCCCCTCCAGGCATTGGCCATCCTGAGGAACGATGTCCACCACGGGCAATGCATTGGCGGAAATGGGTTGACAGTTGGTAACTGAAATACACCCATTTTCCACTACCGTCAGGCAGATATTTTTTGTTCCGGGGGTAGGCCATTCTACGGCGTAGGGACCACCGCCAATCCCCACGGCGGGCAAGGAGCCATCAAAATCCCACTGGAAATTGGCGGCTGAACTCGCATTGCCACTATAAGCTACCTGGGTAAGGCTACCGATACATACATCAGCATCCAGGTTGAAGTCCGCATTGGGCTGTTGGAATACCTGGATTGCCTGATTGGATATGGGACCCAGGCATCCATTTTCCTCTACCGTCAGGCTCAGGTTTTTCAATCCATCCTGCGTCCAGTTGACCGCATATGGACCCGGTCCGTTTCCATTGGTTACCCCACCGTCGAAATCCCAGGTAAATACTGCTGAATTACCGAAAGTACCCGCAAAGGTGGCCGTCAGTGATTCAGAAGGACATAGGGTAGTATCTGAAACCGTAAAGGTTCCGGCAGGCAGCGGCCAGACGTGAACATCTATGGTATTGGTATCAGCGCAGCCTATCGGATCGGTCGCGATACAGGTATAGGTCTCCGGAGCCGAAGGATTGGCCACAAAAGAAGTAGAAGTACTGATATTTGGATTCAAGGTCGAAGACCAGACATAAGATAAGCCGGGCTGAGGCAATACATTCAGGGTGAGGTTATCTCCATCACAGATGGTGTCCGAGGAGGCTGAAAGCTGAACATTCGGGAAAGAGATAATCAGGTTTTCAGTAGAATAAATCCCCACATTTCCACAGTTGTCCAAAACCGTGTCTACCAGAGAGAGGAAATAAGTTCCTGAAGTGGTGATAGCAGGCGTGATGGTCAGGTCAAACTGATTTTCGAAGGTACCACTGACGCAAGAGCCACCAGTAGCGGCACTGACTACATAGGGTCCCCCAGGTCCGGTCAGGGTGAAGTCGGTGGGCTGTACAGAAGAGCAAATTACATTCTCAGAAAAGATGATAGATAAATTTCCGTCGCAATCTTTGCTGACTGAATCTACTTCTGGCGGAACATTGTCAAATATGGTAGCGGTAGATGCAGAAAAATCTAAGGTATAGCCAAATTGTGTGGTGGAGAAGTTACTGACATTGACCACGTAGGTTTCTCCTAATAGCACCGGAATACACAGCTCGTTCTGTCCCCCACAGGCGCCCCCTACATTGCCATTAGGGCCGGTAACGCCGCCACAACCCAGGTTAGGCGCAAAATTACAGCTTACTTCCAGGGTAGGGTCATTGAAAATATCGGAACAATTGGCAGTGGTCAGGTTATACACTGCCCAGTCATAATCGTCGTTTCCATTGTTCGGGGTAATGGTAAAGCAAACGTTTCCTGGAGCAGAAACCGTAAAAATGTACCAGACATCGTTTAGCTCCCCTGCTCCCAGGCAGGAAATAAGGCTATTGATCTCATTGGGATTGAGGCCTTCCCCAGAGTAAGAGTTATTTTGGACGTAAATATTTTGGCAAACCGGGATGGCATTGGGGCAATCCTGTTCGGGAGCCTGAGCCCAGCCCATATTAGGAAGTAAGACGCCAAAACTGAGGGAAAGTAGAAGGTAGTGTAAATAGTGTTTCATTTGTTACCTGACAGTAATGATCCTTATGCTACAAATAGGTGTCTTTTCTAACGTCAAATCCCTACTCTCCTTGATATTATTCTCGAGTAATCACCCAGCGAAGGATCGGTTTTTGGAACTAAGAGCGGTTCTGATACAGGGAAGGCGCCATAAAAATACAAGATTTTCGCACGAAACCTGCAAAATTCTAACATCCTAACGCCAGATTGGCTGGCGAATTGTGTAAAACCGGGGGTGATTGGTATTTTTTTACTTGGAATATCCGGCTATTCGAAGGCGTTTTGGTCCAGGAAAAATAAATCTCCCTGCCGGGTCGGACGTATTCCCAATAAGCCTGCCTGGGTGAGGAGAATCAGTTTCATGGAAGCCGCCCGACGGGAAGTTCGCAACAACGCCATGGTCCCGGCCAGGTTGATGGTGGCATGTTTTTCCAGGTGTTGCAACAGTCGTTCTTCAGCCTCTCCGACCCGAAGATTAACGCCCTTTTTTCGCTGAGCGTAGCGCAGGATTTGGACCATTTCTCTGGAGGCTGCCAGAGACATATCGGCTTCCCGGATAAAGGCCTGTTTGCGATCGTCGTCAGATTGAGGCAAGAGAAAATGAGGTTTTTGGTCGCTGGAAGGGATGTCAAAGACCAATACTTCTCTTCGGGCGGACAGGGCAACCCGAATACACGTAAAGGCCAGTTCAGGTAGGACATTTTTTTTCAGAAAATCCTCCATCGCAAAGAGGTCTTCCCCGGGATGCTTGGTGCCAAAAATCTGCCCATCATCTTCCACCCCCAGGAGAAGCCGACCTCCCCGGGTGTTGGCAAAAGCAATGAATTCACGCGCCAGTTTTTCTGGATGACGTGCTTTTCTTTTGAATTCCAGGTGAAGGCCTTCACCTTGGGCAACGAGTCTTCTTAGGGCATCTAGCTCCATCTCCGCTTATTTAGCCAGGCTATCTTCTACAGAACGGAGGTTTTCCTCAATTTGTTGATGTTTTTCCTCCAATCGGGCAATATGCTGGGTTTCTTCTTCTAGTAAGGTGTCAAATTCGGTAAAATTCTGGTCGATCTTCTGGCGAATATGTCCTACATAGGCCTTCAGCTTATGGTCGAGCTCAGAGGTAAGCTGATCGCTTCCTTTTTCAATCTCTTTGCTGAAGCCTTTCAGGATTTTGCCCCGCTTCAGCATCACCGTCCCGCCGGCAAATAACAAGCCGGCGGTAGAAATAATCCCTCCGGTTATATCAAGGGCCATACCTGAAGTAACACCAGATAGCACCATGCCGATCACCGCCATCCCACTGCCTGCAGCGATATTGGGAGAAAATTTAGAAGCCTCTGGAAAGATTTCTTCCCCCACAAAACTCTCGGTGCGGGCCATGAATTCCTTAAACCCATCTTGTAATTCCCGCAAGACTTTTCTGCGTCGGTCAGAAATATCCCCAAAGATATCCTGCCGGGGTTTGAGCAGGCTTTGACTGTTTTGGATTTTCAGGTCTACGATTTTGGCCATTTGGCGGATACTATCGGCAATTTCCTCTACGCCATCTCCCAACCGCTGGTTAAAACTGTGGCTCAATTTTTCCTCCAGATCCGTGGTAAACTGGTTGAGCCATTCCTGAGGACTCTGAGATTTCTTAAACATGGCCGCGATGGATTTGCGGGTCAGCGTAAAAAAGCCCAGTCCCTGGCTTAACTCATCCTTACTTTTGCGGGTGATGCGATGATAGTCATCTATCATCTGCCGGGTGAGCTGCTCGATCTGGCGGTGGGACCTTTCCTCCTGATCGCGTAAGGTGTGGAGGATATCCATGCGAAATTCCCGATCGGCTTTGACTTGTTTTTCCATTTGTACCAGCACCTCATAGAGCTTCCCTTTGAGGTTACGGGCAGTACCCAGGCTGCTAGCCAGTTTGAGCTTATAGGCATTCAATCCGGTAATATTTTCCCGGATGTAGGTATGCAATTCTGCAAAGCCGCTATTTTCTTTTTGCCCTTCTAATTCTTCTTTGGCCGAGAGGGCAAAAACCTCTGGTTCATTGATGCCTTTATTGCGTGCGTACTTGACCACTCCGGCAATATTGACCTCCAGATCTTCCGTACTCATCAAATCCGCTTGCTGCAATACGAAAATGACCTTTTTCTGCCAGTCCTGATGAATGAAATCAAAAAACTCCCAGGCGGATTGTCGGTAGGGGTTCTTGGCTTCGAAGACAAATACGATCAGATCGCTGCGGGGCACATAGCGTTCGGTGATTTCCTGGTGATGGTCGGAAATGGTATTGGTTCCGGGCGTGTCTACTACCGAAATGGACTTTAGAATGTCCACGGGAAGGAGAATTTTTTTCAAATACTCATTGATCACCACGGTCTGCTCTTCCGCTCCGTACATCACCTGCTGGATGGTGTCCGTACAAGGATCGGGCGCAACCTTCACAATCTCATTTCCGGTATTCAAGAGGGCATTGATAAAGCTACTTTTACCTGCTTTCACTTCCCCCACGATAACGAATAGAAAAGGTTCATTGAGCGTTTCCCGAAGCTCGCTGAGGGTTTGGCCCAACTCCTCTTGCGAAGAATCTACGGCCATATCATGCAATTCCTTGACGGATTCGGCAATTTTTAATCTGATGGGTTGTAACTGCGGGTCAAAAAGGTGGTGTTCCATGCCAGGTAAACTAGATGCAAAATGCACCAAAAGTTAAGAAGGTTTGGGCTTATGACGAAGCCCGAAGGTCTAAGTTTCAGCGGGGATGAAGATTCTGCATAAAAAAAGCCTCCCTAAAAGGAGACGCTGCAGCGGGAAAGGATGGAAAAATGGAAAGGAAAAAAGCCTGGTCCGGAAAAAAACCAGGGGACTCAAACACTTTGTGCGAATCAACCCCAGCCCTTGCTCTCAAAAAACCGGGGGACTCAAACACTTTGTGTGAATCAACCCCAGCCCTTGCTCTAAAAACCGGGGGACTCAAACACTTTGTGTGAATCAACCCCAGCCCTTGCTCTCAAAAAACCGGGGGACTCAAACACTTTGTGTGAATCAACCCCAGCCCTTGCTCT
>JBCBGC010000064.1:0-41717 GCA_038527215.1 Bacteroidota bacterium | reverse complement strand
GCGGTCCGGATAAAGGGCTCCGACAGCTATATCGTCGGAGGTCTCTGCGATCTTTCTGAAATCATGGAGACCCCGGATAAGTCATTTTCCCTACCGGTCAAATGCCTTTCCGGGGTGACATATTTGTGAGTAGCTATGGTTTCAAGAAGCGTTTTGGTGAAATTTTAGCTTATTCAACATTTGGGATGACCCATGTTATAAACTCAACTTTTTGAAGATAGGTTCAGGGATCATGCGGATGATCAACATGATATAGCGCCACATCCAACGGACGTACAGGATGTTTTTCTTTTTACGCCCTGCCTTAAAAAGAGCGCTGGCTACTTCTTCCGGAGAAGCGGTAAGGGGGCCAGGAAGTTCCATATGCTCAGTCATGGCGGTTTTGACGTAGCCGGGCTTGACGGTCAGGACATGTACGGGAGTCTTGACCAGGCGATTGCGAAGTCCTGAGAGATAGGCGGTGAAGCCGGCTTTAGCGCTGCAGTAGAAGGCATTGCTGCCTCTGCCCCGGTCTCCAGCTACCGAACTGATGCCAATGATCAAGCCTTTTTCCCCAGTAGCTAAGATCGCGGCCTGAGCTTTTTCCAGGATGCTCACAGCTCCCACATAGTTGGTTTGCAGGACTTGATTGGCTTTGGCCCAATCCTTTTCAGCTTCTGCTTGGGGAGGCATATAACCGAAAACACAGCAGACTACTTCTGGTGTCTCAGGAAGGCTGGAAAAAAAAGTCGCGTGGGCTGGCTGGTCCAGGGCATCAAATTCGAAACAATGGGCGGAAACCCCATAGCGGATTTTCAGGTCTTCCTGATCAGCTTGCAGGCGACTGGCCTGGCGCGCGGCTAGATAGACATCGTAGCCTTCCTGGGCATAGCGGTGGGCTACGGCGCGTCCGATATCGGATAATGCCCCTAAAATAAGGATGGATTTACCCATACATGATTGAATGTGTGTGCTAGATTTTTTGCCCCATTTGTAAGCCTTGCACGTATTTGGAGTGTTTGCTCTGGCGAAAAGGGATGTAGCGGCATATTTCGTCTGCTAACTGGTCCCAGGCCTGTTCGTACTTGACTTCCAGAATGATGGCTGGATCCCTGCGCACGAAGGTGCGCCATTCCGGGGAACTCCGCAAATAATGATAGCGCAAATTTACATCCAGGGTCAGGCGGAAGCGCCGATCAGCAGAGATGAAGTAGTCGCGCTCATAGGCATTGAGGAGGGTGGCCAAATAAGGACGGCCTGCCGGAAGCTGGGCTTGCACCCAATGTTCGATAGCGCCTATCTGAGAAAGTGCAAAAGGGGCTTCTCTGGGTATGATATGCTTGGTGCCCAATTCCTGCCGTTTGATTTTCACCTCCAACTGAGCTGGACCGCTGGGCGGATCAGTTGGACCGTACCAGCGCAGCCGGACTTTTTGGCGCTCCCCTACCCCGAAGACATTTTCGTGGTAGGCGGTCAACTGAGGGTCGTCGAAGTAAATATTATTGACCTGCCGACGAGGATAAAGCGGACGAAAGGCGGCGGGATGTCCCTGCAACCAGGCCAGGATTTGTGGCAGGCTGTTGCCTTCGATCCGATATTTCCGCTCATATCGCCAGCTTACCTCTGCCATGCTTAGGGGAGTTGGGAGTTTTGGATGGTCAACTTTGACCCTTTTTCAATGCGTTGCAGAATGTTGACCTGCTTGTGCGCCAACTGCCGTATAAAAATACTGGCCGGACCGAACTCAGGCTTTTTGCGGAAAGCGGTAATGCCGGTGCGACAGTTTTTCAGCACCAGGGATTCGACATGCAGATGGGAGAGGTCCTTGGCGGCTACGCCTAGCGGCGCACCGGTGACCGTTAGGTTCTCTACCCTGACCTGAGAGTTTTCTCCGACACTCATGCCTTTATCTCCGGCATCGTAAACAAAAATATCTTTCAATTCAATCTGGCTACCAGAAAAGTCCAGGCCATCATTCCCGGTATTTCGGAAGGTCATTCCCTGGATTTTACCCTGCCCAAAATCTATATCCAGCCCATCACTGAAGGTTTTTTCCACTAATAAATCTTCCAATTCGAAAGTACAGCGTACCAGGTTCAGCCCATCCTCACAACGGGCGTCCAGGAACCGACATTGTTCCATCTTCACTTCTGCTTCGTAGAAGGTTACCGCGCCAGTCAGTTTCCAGTCCGCTTCCTGAATGGTATTGAGGCCCTCGAATTCCACGTGCTGGAGAATATTTTCTCCCTGAGGCTGCAGGACGGTGAAGCCTTGTCCCTGGTGATCAGCTGACCAAATACGGATGGGGCGCTCAGCGCTGCCCCACATACGCACGGGCGAATAGGACACAAACTTGGCTCCTTTAATCAGGTTGAGCTGATGGCGAGCTAGAAATTCTACCGTATAGCCGGCCGGAATCAGAATATCCTGATCAATGCTAAAACTTCCAGGCTGGAATTGGATCACTTTTTCCTGGACTACACATACCGGAGGAGCCGGGAGCGATAAGCGCTTGTGCGAAGGCCCTTTTTTAAAGGAGGCCAGCGGTGAAGGCCAATTAGATATCTGGGAGGTAAAGGTCTCTGGCTGCCCAGGAAGCCGGAAAAATACATAGCGATAGCCAACCGGGATGTTGAGCTCTACTTCAGAAGGCATGGACGCCTCAATATAGGCTGGCAGGTATAGGGGGTCCTTCAGCAAGTAGCTGGCTTCTGCATTGCCCCGACCAAAACCGAGGATTTCCAGGGGAATCCGGTGAAAGCCCATCAGGCTGACGCGCATAGAATCAGAGGAGGTCTTTTCCTGATAGGCCCGAACGGCATTATCGGGAAGGGGGCGCATCACTTCCCGGATGATCCGGGCGCGGTTGAACAGCCGTTCCGGTTGGAATACATACTCCGGGAACTCTTCCCTCAGCAGGTGTAAGCGCTTTCTCATGCCCTCATCATGCACCGCCATGAAGGCTTCCAGGTAGCTCTCGGCACTTATTTTTTGTAAGGCAGTAAGATAATGTCGAATAAATTCAGCGTCCTGGAAAAGTCTTCTGACCAGGTTCTCCTGAGGGATAGGAGAAAGTTTTTTCAGGTTAGCCCCGGCCATCACCAGACCATTAGGGTTAAATGGGCCTCCCTCGGTAAAGCCGTCAAAAGCAATCGGTTCCAGCTTTTGAGTGATGGGATTGTAGTAAAATCGCTGGTTATGCCAGACCAGGTTGTGGTAGGCCTCATTCAGGTCCAGCAGGGCCACATACATGGCCATTTTTTCCAGGTCAAAGATTTCGGCAGGTTGAGCATTGGCCCATTTATACTGGTACATCAAGTCTCGGGCCACCAAAAACTGGGCGGAGAGACTGCTGTCCTCATAGGTTTTTTTCTCCCGAAAAGGAGTGATTTCGGCGGCTTCAAAGGTGTATTGCTCACTGGGCATTTGTATGCGGTTGACCCCCTGATCCCTTTGTCGGAGGGTGCTTTCCCACATATGGGTCTCGTCGAATTTCAGGATAGGCCCTTCTCTACGATTGCGGGATTCTACTAGCTGTTTTTCAAAATGCTCCTCATAAGCATAAACGCCCCGATCTTTTCCATTGAGCGAAAACTCAACAAAGTCATAGCGGGTGGTAAGAATATCCTCCGCTTCCATCATCTGATGGAGGACCCATTCGTGCAAAAAGGACCGGGCCTCCGGACTTTGCAGCGAAAAGGTGAGCAAGCCGTTCCAGGAATTTCCATCCTTAATTTTTATCCGAAAAGACCACTTATCCTGCCGAAGATGATCTACATGGTCTCCTTTCAGCCGGGCTTTAATATCATAGGTTTGGGTGGCGTCGGTAAGCTTGCCTTTCACCCAGTCATCGTCTTCGGTGATGAGAAAGGAGCGATCCAGGGCCTGCTTTCTCTTTTGTTCGATTTTTCGGGTACCGGTATCTGATAAATCCAGCTGAAGCTTTCCGATAGAAGAGAGGCTATCTTTTTCCTCTGCTTCAAACTGATCGGTGACCCGCTCTATGGAAAAGTCATCGAAGGAAGCAATGGCTCCTCCTTTACTATAGACAAAAATACCGATTGGGCCTCCGGTATAATTGCTGGGAATTCGCATGTTGAGTTCCAGCAACTGCCAGCCTGCGGCATCCGTTTTGCGAATTTTATTGGTCTCCAGGTAATAGGCTTGAGCCGTGGTGGGCATAGAAAAAACCAGAGAAGCCAGATTGGCGTCCTCCCCTTTTCTCCATACCCGAATCCGATACGTCTCAAAAACAAGGGCGCCTTCCAGGGCATAGTGGAGGCCGTAGGGTTGAGCCTCGTTGACAAAGGAAACCTGATCGCCAGAGCGAGCAGGCAGGCTTTTTTGGGTATGGCCGTTGGTGAAGGTTGCCCCGGCAGAAACGAAAACCAGCTGGTTATTGGCGTCCTTTTCGGTGGTTTCCATGTCGCAACTGACCAGAAAAGGGCCTTGATCTTTAGGCCGGGGTTCGAGGTTTACCGATGACAGTAAGTACCCAATGGTCAGGGTAGCCACCACAAACACCAGCCAGGGTAGGCTGCTTCTCCAATCAAATTTCTTGGCTTCGTGTAGGAGCATTTTTTCAGACTAAATCACCAGTTCGGGCTGATCTACCAGGGAAAAGAGGGAGGCAGGAGACTGGGCCAAAAGGGCGGTTTTCGCTTGCTGGATGTCTTGGGGGGAGGCGGCTTTCACCACAAAGGCGTAGTGGAGCTGGCCTTCTCCTTGCTGATCCATGCGCTTCAGTTCTACATAGGAAAAATGCTGGGCCAGCAGCTGAGTTAAGGCCGGGAGGTCATCCCAATCTGTCTGCAAGCTGAGAAACATCCGGTCCTGCTGCTTGACCTGATCGGGCTTGACCAGACGATTGACAATCAGAATCAGGCTCAGAATGGCTACAAAAGCCACCGTACCCACGATGGGCTGATTGGCGCCGGCCGCCAGCCCTACGCCAATAGCGAGAAAGAGGTAGGTCAATTCTTCCGGATCCTTGATGGCCGCTCGAAAGCGTACAATCGAAAGGGCTCCTACCAATCCAAGGGATAAGGCGATAGAAGACTTGACGATGGTGATGACCAGCATAGTGGTCAGACCCAGAGGCAAAAAGATATTGGCAAAACGGGTGCGATTGGATATGCTATTGCCAAAGCGGATATAGAAAAACCTCAGGGCGACGCACATCAGGGCTGCTGCGATGAGGTTGATGAGAAATTCCGAGAGTACCACAGAATTCTGAAACTCATCCAGATATTGTTCGAATTGGTCTAGCAATGTTTCTTCAGTTTGATGGCGAAGTTACAAAAAGGTAAATAGATAGCGGAAGTCCCTGATGCATTACGCAGGCTTTTTTTCAATTTGAAGGGGGAAAGTGAGGGAAAAATTTCTACTTTTGGCCCAAAACATAAAGCTCCCTAAATCGGTTTTTACGCCATGGAAGTTTTAAGAAAAATATGGGCTTACATGCGCTTTAAGCGTCAGGACCCTGAAGCACCTAGCAGCTTCAACTTGAAAATGATGCATGGAATCAACAAGATTTCCATTCTCATGTTCCTGGCGGGCGTCATCTATCTGATCATCCGCTTTAGCTTGCGCTAAGAGCAACATCCCTTGGCCCAGTTTTCGCTTTTCCCTGTGTAGAGGCATCCTGAAGATTCCTCCGAAGCGAATAAACTCACGATTGTGGCCAGGAAAGAACAAACTGCGAAACAAAGGGTGGAACGGGTTAGACGCCTGTTAAAATCACCCAATGCGCATATTCGGGCCTTGATGAGCGTGCTCCACCCCACGGAGATCGCACTGGTCCTGGAAGATTCCTCGGCTCAACTTCAAGAGCGGATCCTCAAAACCTTACCTAAGGAAGTCATTTCAGAGGCCCTGGCTGAGATGGATGAGGATACCAACCCTGCTCAGCTGCTGACGCTCTTAAAACCTGAAATTGCCTCCGGCTTGATCAAAGAGCTGGCCCCGGATGATGCGGCAGACCTCCTGGCCCAACTGCCGGAAGAGTACAAAGACAAAATTCTCTATTACGTTCCAGATGAGGATGAGTCCATCCTTAATCAGCTCCTGAATTACAACGAGGAGTCTGCCGGGGGCTTGATGAACCCGGAGTTGGTGGTGGTGCAGGAAAACATGACCAAGCTGGAAGCCCTGCGGGAAGTGGTCGGGCAGTCGGAGGAAATGGATGACTTTTACACCATTTATGTGGTGGATACGGAAAATCATCTGCGCGGCTACCTGACTTTCCGCTCTTTGTTTCTGGCGAGAAATACCGAACTGGTCATGAATTTCATGAGCACGGATGTGGTTTCCGTACGGGTCGGGACGGACCAGGAAGAAGTAGCGAAAAAAATGTCCCAGTACAACCTCCCTACCCTGCCGGTAGTGGATTTGAGCGATCGGTTGCTGGGACGAATCACCTTTGATGACATCATGGATGTCATCGAGGAAGAAAATACCGAGGATACGCTGAAGTTTGCCGGGGTATCGGAAGACGAAAACCTACGGGGCGGCTGGGCTAACTCGGTGCGAAGCCGCATTCCCTGGTTACTGATCAATCTGGTGACAGCCTCTATCGCCATGTTTGTGATCAAGCAATTCGAAAGCACCATTGAAAAGATTGCGCTGATTGCGTCGCTCATGCCGATTATTGCCGGTGTGGCGGGCAATGGTGCTACGCAAACGCTGGCGGTGACCATCCGAAGAATTTCTACGGATGGCATTCCCTCGCGCAAGGCGCTGCGGGTAGTCCTCAAAGAAATCAGCGTGGGTGCTATCAATGGCCTGATGATCGGGGCCATTGCTTCTGTCGCCGTTTCCATCTATAACTCCCAGGCCAATCCTCAATTGGAAGTGATGATAGGCGTGGTAGTCTTTATGGCTATGTTTGGTAACCTGATTTTGGCGGGGATGGCGGGCTCCTTTATTCCCATCATGCTGGAACGGGTGGGGGTCGATCCGGCCGTGGCTTCATCTATCCTAATCACAGCCTTTACGGACATTATTGGCTATCTGCTGCTTTTTTCCCTGGCCAGTGAAATTCTCCTTCCCTTGGTCAGTACCGTAGGTCAGGGAGGCCTCAATCTGGTTCCCCCGGTTTTATAGCTTAGCCGTTCCGGTTAGGATTTTTGTCAATTCTTTCCACATTTCCATCTTTCAAGCGAACAATCGTCTGCGCATAGGCAGCGATATCCTCTTCATGTGTGACCACAATGATGGTATTGCCCTGGGCATGGAGTTCATCAAACAGGGCCATGATTTCATAGGAGGTGGTGGAATCCAGGTTTCCGGTCGGTTCGTCGGCCAGAATGATGGAGGGCTGATTGACCAGGGCCCGCGCTACGGCTACCCGCTGCCGCTGTCCCCCGGACAGCTCGTTCGGCTTATGGTCAACCCGATCTCCCAGGCCCACGCTGCTCAGGACTTCTTTGGCCCGGGTGCGACGCGCGCTTTTGCCCATACCTGCATAAATCAGGGGCATGGCTACATTGTCAAGGGCGGTAGATCGCGGAAGTAAGTTGAAGGTCTGAAAGACGAAGCCGATTTCTTTGTTACGAATGTGGGCCAGGTCCGCATCAGACATTTGCGATACCTGGGTACCATTGAGAAAATATTCTCCACCGGAAGGGGTGTCCAGGCAGCCCAGCATATTCATGAGGGTAGACTTTCCAGAACCCGAGGGCCCCATGATGGCTACATACTGATTGGGAAAGATTTCCAGGGACACATCTCTCAGGGCATGGATCTCTACCTTTCCCATTTGGTAGGTCTTGCGAATATGTGTGAGGCGGATAACTGGGTCCATATAGGGGGCGCTTAGCGGTTAAATATACGGCTAATTCGAAGGGTTTGGGGAAAATATTCAGTTCTTTTACCTTTGTAAAGAACGCCTTTCGGTCTTTTAGGCGCTGCCTTGAATTGATCCCACTCATTCCATGAAGGTATTTACCCTGCTCTTTTGGTGCGTGCTGGTCCTCTCTGGCCTGAGTATGACAGGCTGTGGGGAAACCTATTTGCAGGAGCCAACCTTTACGGATCCCTTTGATACCACCCGATACAATCGAGACAATTGGTACTATTTTAGCCGGGAGGCCCGGGCCTTGGATAATATTCAGGTCTACCCTTTTTCCTACCGCTTTTTTGGGAACCTTGGGCAAGGCTTTTTGATGAAAAGTGAGCAGCGGATTTATTTTTTTGAGGAAAAGAAAGGCATTGATCAAAAATTCACCCTGCTGGATTTTGGGCAGGTACCCGGAGACACGATTTGCAAATTTTCAGACCTCCACTATCATCTGCTGTTTGACATACAAGAGGATGCAGCGAGTGGGGAGCGCATTTATTACATCTTGCGCCGCTCCCGCAAAGGGCTCCGCAACCTGGAAGAGCGCATGATTTGGGCCTTATCCCTTACCCGGGGCATCATCAGCGTGGCGAACTACACCATCAATGATTATACGGGACAGGTTACCCTGGAAATGCTGGGCGACCCGGATTATTTCAAAGGGGAGGATTTTATCCGCCATCTGAAACTGGTGGATTATAATCAGGCCTACCAGGTGGATCACGATCGCGGCATCATTTACTTATTTGATAAACAGAAAGGATTGCTCAAAAGTCGGGACTACCGCTCCCGGAAGGATCTGCATGCCTACACCTTTACCCGAAAAAGAACAGAAAATCTAACCGATTTTCGCATCCAATTGCTTCCGGGAACCGTCTCTTTGGTAGTGGGAGATTCCTGTTTTTATTTCTCCCGTAGTCTGGCACTCGAGCGTTCCACCCTGTGTGAGGATTAGGCAGGACTCTGGCTTTTTTTGTAGTTTAATCATCCTATGGGGATCATCAAATCTATCCGTAAAGAAATCACCCGCCTGCGGGATGCCAACCGCAATGTCAGCGACCGGGAAATCATTCAATATGCCCTGGATGCAGAAGGGATTCTTACGGTAGGCGCGTTAAAAATGCGGACCGAGCTCAAAAGCTGGCAAGCTCAGAACCGCTTGCAGAAACTGGCTATGCAAGGCGTGTTTAAGGTAGTATATGAAAAGAATGGTTCCAGTTGGTTTTATCGGCTGAAGCGACCTGAACTGTATAAAGACCTGGGACCGGTCAAATCCCGTCCTGCTCAACCTGATCCTGAGGAGGAAGATAAACTCAGCGATGCGGCGGTGATCTCTCACGCGGTCGCCTTACAGGGACGAATTACCCCCGCGACCCTCTGCGTAAAAGCGCAGGTAAGTCTGGAAGCGGCCACAGAAAAACTCAAGCTTCTCCAGCAAAAAGATGTGTTTGATATCGTGCTAAACGACAAAGGAACCATCGTCTACATTCTCAATGATTTTGAGACTTTTCAGGAAATGATGCGATAGTCGGAATGATTATTGCACAAATTTTCGTGCGCCCGCCATTTTATCCTAGACAATCCTATGTCCCACAATTTCCAAGCCCGGTTACGTCAGCTTGCCCAACGACTTTTAAAAGGAAACGGAGATAGCTGGGCCGCCTTGCTGAAGGCATGCGGCGGGGAAGCTGTGCCGGAAGATGTCGCTCGGATTTTGTCCCTCAATACCCTTCAGGCTGAGCGTAAATTAAACGGTGCATACGCCAAAGGCATCCTGGAAAGGCGATTTGACTATGATCGCCACGCTTACATTTACGTAATGAAAAATCCTGAACAGTACGAGAACATTCCACCGCTCGATCTGAAGAAGGAATAAGTATCCCGATTTTTTGCCTAGGCTGTCTACCTTTCTGCTTGTACATTTACGTGGCAAATGGGAAATGTTATTTTTGCAGCATGGGCACCAAACAAATCACGATCAGCCGAGGAGTGCTGATCCTTCTGGGATGGACATTTTTTTCTACCCCTCTTTTCACACAAAATAAACGCATTGGAGATTGGACGACTTACCTAAGTCATCGCATCGCCATAGAATCTGTCCAACAAGGCCCGATGGTGTATGCCATTACGGAAGGAGGCATGGTTGCCTATAATCGGGAAACGGAGGAGTCTCAGGCATTTTCTACCATCCAAGGTCTGAGTGGTATCAACCCCAGTACGATTCATTATGCTCCGGAAACCGATCAGGTCTTTATTGGCTACAATGATGGACAGGTTGATTTTTTTCAAAGTCCCAGCAATTTTGGATACCTGACCGATATTGAGCGAAATACCTTTTTTACCCAAAAAGCCATTCGGGATTTTGCCAATACCGAGGACCAGTTATTCATAGCCACGGATTTTGGCATGGTCATCTACAACCTGGACAATCAACTTCCAGAAACCGATATCACCCAGTTTGCAGATAACCCTACCCGCTTGAGTGTCCTCAATGTGGCCATCTTTCAGAACAAAGTTTGGGTGCTCCTGGAAAATGGTGGCCTGTACAGTGCGCCGATCGATTTTCCCAATTTGAAGGACCCGGCCATTTGGCAAGTAGAGAATGGCTCAGTCAACTTAGGGGCGAACGAAAAGATCGCTCAGATCGCAGTAAATTCTACCAGATTATATGCCCGGACCAATGAGACCGTGCATTACTTCGATGGGCAGAGCTGGAATATATATCCGGCTTTTCCCCGTACGGTATTTGGTTTATTCGTTTCGGACGATGCGGTAATCGGGACCAGAATCAATGTGGTAGAAGTCGCCGTGGGAGATTCCATTGCGTATAGCGCCTTTTTTGAAAAAGGAGTAACCCACGTTTCTTTGACTTCCGCCTCCGCTTTTGTCGTCTCTTCCTTTGGTGACGGGGTATTGAATTTTGATTCCTGGCAAATCACCGACCTGACGCCCACAGGCCCGCGTACCAATGATGCTACCCGGGTGGCGGCAGCCTATGGGGAAGTCTATGTAGCCCCTAAAGGATACGATCAGGCCTTTACGCCAGATAACAATAGACTTGGGGTATTTTATTACCACCCGGAATCAGGCTGGAGTTCGCTGGACGAAGCCAATGGCATCCTCGATCCTTCGGTCTCGACTAGCTTTGCCCGGGTACTCTATGATGAAGAGAGCCGGAGAGTCTACGCGGCTTCCTGGGGTTCCGGATTGGTAGAATTTCAAAACGGGGAGTTGCAGGCCTTTTACAATTGTGAAAATGCGGCTATCTCGGTCAATTCCCCTCCCTGTGATCTCAATGGGACGACCAATTCTAGGGTGAGTGGATTGGACCTGGACCCAAATGGAAACCTGTGGATTACCCTGGATTTTGCCCAGGTACCCCTCATGAAATTGGGGACGGATGGACAATTTATCCCCATGAACGCCAACCGCTTCCCTTCCAATGATCACCTGACGGACCTCCTGATCGACGAACTAGGGACTATTTGGATGATCAACGAGGACCAGGGGATTCTGCTGTATAGCGAAAATAGTACCCCTGATAATACCACCGATGACTGGTCTTTGAGCCTTCGCTCTGGGGTGAATCAGGGAAACCTGCCTTCTAATACCGTTACTTCTTTGGCCATGGACCAGGATGGCTTTGTATGGGTAGGAACCACCCAAGGGGTAACGGTTTATTACAACCTTTTTGAATTGGCAGAGCGCAGGATTGTAGATGCCAGTCCGCCTGTTTTTGAGCGTCGCCCGCTGCTCAAAGATGCCGTGATCAATGCCATTGCCGTAGATGGGGGAAATCGCAAATGGATGGCTACCAATGATGGTGTTTTTCTGGTTTCCGAAGAAGGGGACGATGTGATCCAGCATTTTACCGAAGAAAACAGTCCGCTCCTGTCCAATACCGTGAATGATATCGCCATTGATGCCCTCAGTGGGGAAGTTTACTTTGCCACCAGCCGAGGCTTGATCAGCTACCGGGGAGATGCTACCCAGGGAACTTCCGAATGTGAGGATTTATTTGTCTATCCCAACCCGGTCTTTACAGATTTCGATGGATTGATCACCATAAAAGGCACGGCTCAGGGCTCCAGGGTAAGAATTACGGATATCTCCGGCAAACTGGTAAAGGAAGTCATCAGTGAAGGCGGAACCGCGGTTTGGGATGGATTGGATGTGTATGGTAATAAAGTCAGCTCTGGGGTATACCTCGCGCTGGCAGCGGACCGAAATGGAGAAAATGCCTGTGTCGGCAAATTTACCGTGATCAGACGCTAGGGCCTTAGTCCCCAAGAGTTGCCCTTCCCCTGGATTTGGCGTAATTTTGACCAAAGAAATGGTCCATGTCGGTAAAGCTGTTGTTTGTTCGTGAAGAAAACCTGCGGGATAGGTTATTTGTCAAAGACCTGGTCCATAACTTTTCCTTTAAAGAAAAAGCCCTGATGATCCTGGATACTTTTGGGGCTTCTATCCCAGATGTCAAGTTTGTAACCCGCCGGCTCTCCGCCCTTTTTAGCGAGGCCATGGTCTACAATAATGCCTTTACGGCTGACCAAAGAGGCATCTTCCGGCTGAGAGAGGGGAAGCTGGACCTAAATCGAAAATTGGTAGATGATTTATTCCATCCCATCCAATTGCTGATCATCGGGCCGGTCCTGACCAAAGGAGAAGAAAAAATTCTGGCTGATCCGCTGGACTTACTCCAACTGGCCCGGATCAAGTTTGAGGTAGATGAAATCCTGCTTTTTCCCAACAACCCGCTTTCTCCTTTAGCCCAAAAAACACCTCTCATCGGTAGTCCGGAAGACCACGATCGCTGGATGAAACTATATGAGGAAGAGGAAGCAGTCCTTAACCTGGCTTATCAACTTCGACCTGCTCGCATTGTCTCTCCCATGAACTATAGTCGGGAGATGAAGCAGGAATAGTTTTTCGCTGGCCTTTACCTTATGATTAGAAAAACTGAAGGCATCGTACTGAAGACCCTCAAGCATCAGGATGCAAACCTGATCACCACGGTTTATACCCGTGAATTTGGGGTTCAGTCCTATTTATTGAAAGGCTTTCGGTCTACCCGTTCTCGTGGTAAGCATAGCTATTTCCAGCCCTTATCTATTATTGAATTTGTGTTTCAGGAGCGGAGCCAGCGGAGTCTGCAAAAGGTAACCGAAAGTAAGCTGGCTCATTACTTACAGGATGTGCAAATCAATCCGGTGAAACTTTCTTTGGGGCTGGCGATGCTGGAGATATTTTTCGACACGGTAAAAGAGGAGGAACAAAACATCCCTCAGTATGAATTTTTAAAAGGGGTGATCCTGGCCCTGGACCAGGCGGAGCAGCGCATGATTCAGCTGTTCATACACTTCTTGCTCCATCATACCCGCTTTCTAGGCTTTTTTCCGCTAGATAAAAGTGAAGGAGCGCCTAAGGTGCATTTTGAATTAGAGAAGGGGATTTTTCGGGCAAAAAGAGGGGAAGAGGCAGAGGATTTGGTAGCGGCATACCTGCGGAGTTTTCTGTATAGTAGCCTGGCTCCTTTACCCGATCCACATAGTTGTCAGCAGATTATTTTTGATGCGACCAGAAAGCGTTTTCTCATCAAGACCCTTTTTGACTATTACAAATTCCACGTTGACGGCTTTAAATACCCGCAGACGATTAAAGTTTTTGCTGAAGTATTTGGGACCTGAGTAGGGGGATGGATAAAAAGTCGTGTCATCCTTATAGAGATGTGAGCCCGGAAGACGTTTTCCGTTTTTCATCCTTGCAGGAATTTGAGTATTTTCCGCTATTCAGGCAGCCATTTGTCCTTGAAAGGCGTCCCTAAACTGGAGAGCAGCCCGCAGAGGATCGACTTTGCCCCATTGAAGCAAAATTCTATGTATCGTTTTCGTACCTGGATCAGTGTGATGAGCAGCTTGCTGGTATTGACTGCCTGTCAGCCGGAGCCGGTGGCCATCTATGATGTGCCGGCCAGTATCCAGCCTTATGTCGATGCATTTAAACATGAGGCCTCTCTAAGGGGCGTGGAACTGGAAATAGATGCCTTACTGGTTGAGTTCCAAAACGACCTGGAGGACTCCCAGGGGAATGACGCTGCTGGCTTATGCTACGCCTCTCATGCCGCAGACCCCACGCCTCGCATCCAATTGGATACCACTTCCTTTAACTGGCGAGCCAACGAATACACCCGAGAAATCCTGGTATTTCACGAGTTAGGACACTGTATTCTCAATCGACTGGTTCACCGGGATGACAACCTGCCCAATGGCAACCATGCCAGTATGATGCGGAGCACGGGGGCCCAGGTATACGGCGGGGTGCTGAACAGTTTCAAGCGAAGCTACTACCTGGATGAATTATTCGATGAGACCACCGAATCTCCGGAATGGGCCTTGAATAAACCAGACCTTTCGGCTTTACAAGCCTCCCCTACCCTGATTGAAAATTTCGACGATAACCAAAATGGCTGGAACATCGGGAATTCGCAAAATAGCAGTACTTCGATTCAGGATGGCCGGTTAACCTTTACTTCCAAAAGTAGCACCAACGCCTTTTATTCGCCCAATAGTTTTGATGTGCCGACCCAGGGCAATTTTGAATTGGAGACCCAGATGAAAATCACGGATGGTTCAGGGCTGGCGCTATTCGAATGGGGTGGCTCCTCCGCTAATGATTTTTTCTTTGCAGGCTTTAACAATGAAAAAGTGCTAGTCATTGGCAATTGGTTGTATGGCTTCAGTTTGGTCCGCACCTTTGAGGCGATCAAGCCCAATGATTTCAATACCCTAACCATCCGCCGCATTGGGACCTTTTATCATCTGTATCTCAACGGCGAATATGTGGACGTGCTGTCTTATGAAAGTTTTTACGGAGACCAAATCGCCTATTACATCGGACCTGCTTCTACCGTGGAGGTAGAAAGCATGCGCATTTCTTCTCTTCCTTAGAGACAGATTGAGATCTGTCTCAAGCCAAGATTAGCTATTTATCTTTCCCCTCTTCCGCTTCCCCCAGAGCAACCCGTCCAACATTCCTGCAAAATGCCTATCTTTTCTGTTGAGATCATTATCTGACCGAAAGCGTGGCTATCCGATGAATCAGCTCCCTTTTTCACCCTATCTCTGGACCGGTTTGGGATTGGTTTTTTTGTTTGTGGCCTATCGGGCGACGCGTAAAAAGAAAATCCTCAGCTCGGCAGGGGGATCGCATGGAAGCGATGACTATCGATTCTACCTGAAGGTGTTTTTTGCCTGGGTGGGTGGGGTCTTGCTGCTGGTGGTGGCCACCATTCGCTTTTATGAAACCATGGGCTGGACGGCTGCGATCTTGGCAGTGCTGAGCTTTTCAGGCCTGGCGGCGCTGGTCTACTACGCCGGTCAGATTCGCAAGGGGGCGCGTCTTCAGTTTCGTCGGGCTATTTTACGGGAAAAAAGGATCAAGCCAGGACCTTTGGGCGAGGTGAAAGTCTGGGCACTGGCTACTACCGGCATTCCTTCCAAGGTCGCGGGACGTGACCTCAGCTCCCTGGGCGGTAAAAAACCCGGACCCAAAGCGGAAAAATGGGCGCTTCGCCGTCTTCGCAAGCATTGGGACATCGTGGACGAAGAAAGCTATGAGGAGATACAGGAATGGCTGCTGGAAACCGGCCACCGCATGGAGTTTCATACCCTGATTGACCGGATCAGTGCGGGCAGTGACGAATTCATCGAGCGCTATCTGGAGGAGTGCGCCCGGGGAGAACACGGGGTGGAAAATGCCACCGAACTCGCCGAAGAAAAAGGCCGGGTGGAAATGATTCAGCAATTTGGCGGTCGACTTAAACAACAAGGCTTTCTCGCCTGGGATTACATCCGCTATATCGAAAATTGCCGGACGGCTTTCCTCGCTGGTTTGGTAGAGGAAGAGGAGGCCTGGGACCAAATTCTCTCGGCAGCTCAGGTCCTGCAGACGCGCTATGATTCCTGGCATGAAATGGCAGAGGTATACCTGGATGCCCGGCAGTTTTGGTCGGTGGTGGAGGATGAAAAAAGCGGGGCTACCTACCGAAAAGCCTTTGATCGATTGACTTCGGACAAAAAAAGCCCCTGGCTCAACTTGAGTTGGGATTTGCCGCTTTTTGCCCGCTAATGATTACTGCAGCGAGCGTTCTGATGCGTTTATCCGTCTTTGTAATAAAGAACCCAACCTAACTCAGTACACATGAAAACCACAACCAACCCTATCCTCTTGGGAACCCTCTGGGTGCTCCTCACTATTCCGTTTTTTTCCCTTGGTCAAATTTATCCTGGCAACCTTCATTTGCAGACGCAGGCTCAGGTAGACAGCTTCAACTACGTACAGGTAGCTGGGAACCTGCTGATTTCCGGGTCGGATATTACGAATCTGGACAGCCTGTATAGGCTAAACCAGGTGGTCCAAAACCTGGAGATCGGCCCTACGAACGCTCTGGTAAATCTTAGCGGTCTGGACCTCCTCAATAAACTAGGCTCTTTATCTATCCATGACAACCAACAATTGCTTTCTACGGCTGCCATGAACAACCTGCAACTGCTGGATGCCAATGTGGAAGTGTATAGAAATCCGGCTCTTTCTTCTTTAAGCGGGCTGAATAAGCTGACGGAGATTCCGGGTAGCCTGGACGTTTACCAAAATGCTCGCCTGAAAGAATTGGAGGGCCTGCAATTGATCAAAAAAATTGGGAATAACTTTTGGGTTCGGGAGAATGACAGCTTACAACATCTGAATGGCTTGCGAAAATTGGAATGGGTGGCGGGCAATTTTTACTTACAGCATAATCCCGCTTTGTTACAGATCGATTCCCTTCATCGGCTCCACAGTATCTCCTTTCGACTGGAAATCACGAATTGCGATAAACTGGAAGAGCTGGACGGCTTCAAATCTTTGGGATGGTCCACCGGATTGATTCTGGAGGGGAATGCTGCTTTACGGGATATCTCAGGTCTGGCAAATTTACAGATGTTTACCGGGAGAATCGAAATTCGGGAAAATGCCTCTCTCGGCTCGCTTTCTGGCTTACAAAGTATCGGACCCTTGCTGTATGGTCTCGACGTCGTAGGAAATGGCCGGTTAAAGGATCTTTCAGGTCTTTCTAACCTGCAGACGGTGATCGGTTCTTTGAAGATCATTGGAAATGACTCCTTACCTGGACTGAATGGTCTACAGCAACTCTCAAGCATTGAAGGAGGCTTGCAAATCGAGGATAATGACTTGCTGCTTGAGATAGATAGCCTGTACCATCTGCAATATATCTGGGGAGGCTTAACGAGATTAGGTATAGAAATAAAAAGGAATGCATCCCTGAGGCACGTCAATGGATTGATAGGCCTGGATACTTTTACGCAGTCCCTAACCATCCAGGACAACCCTTCCCTTCAGCATCTGGATGGGTTAGCCGCGATGAACAATCTTAACGGAGATTTGGAAATCATCAATAATGATTCTCTAAGTGACGTTTCCTGCCTGGTCAATATGAAATATGTGAATGGCAACCTCCGGGTACACGATAATGACATGTTGGAGACCTGTTTGGCTTTGTGCAGCCTAATTGGTAACCCCTGGAATATCCGTGTGGGAGGGTCGATTACCGTAGGAAACAACGGCGGTTTTTGTAACGAACCCCATCTAAATGGTCCTTCCGGATGTTCTGCCGGCCCCAATTCGATTGACCCTCATATGCGCCCGGGCATGGTCTGGGAGAGCGTATATCCAAACCCTGCCAGAGATAGGCTCACGCTGGAAATCTCGGCTGAGCGAATATTGTCGGTAAAAATAGACCTCATTAGTCCAATCGGTCAACATATAACCACCCTGTGGCAAGGGAGGCTGCGAACGGGCACGCAAAGCATTCCCCTGGACTTGCCCATCTTAACTTCCGGGATTTATCTCTGCAAAATAAGCCATGCAGATGGGCAGGAAACTCGCTATATTGAAGTCGGATCTCGTTGAGGCGAGACCCTTGTTTCCTACTTCGGATTTTGCAACCCTACCATGGTGACTGACACTGCCTTTGTTCAACAACAAGTGGAAGATATACAGGCCCTGACGGAGCATGTCAAGGGACATTTTTCTTCTCTCACCGAAACGCAACTCAATTTTAAGGCTCATCCGGATCAATGGAGTGTAGGCCAATGCTTCGACCATTTGCTGGTGACCAATGCGCTCTATGATCAGGTCTTTGCTGAGTTAGCAGCAGGTACGTATCAACATACCCTCTGGCAGAAGATGCCAGGTTTACCAGGCATGTTTGGGCGTATGCTGATCAAAAGCCTGGGCCGGGTGCCGAAAAGCAAGTCTAAATCTCCCAAGCCCTTTCGGCCGAGTAGCAGTAATATCCCTGGTGATATCGTCACGAATTTTCTAGCCCACCAGCCCAACCTGGAAGCGAAACTCAAGAAGTTGTCCGAACTAGATCTGGATAAAACCATCATTAGTTCACCCGCTTCCGCCATGATTACGTATAGCCTACGAGATGCCATGACGATCATCGTAAATCACGAATACCGGCACGTATACCAAGCCGAGCAAATCATGAAGCACCAAGCGTTTCCCTCTTCTCATCAGGAAACCGCCTGAGAGTCGGATATTTAATCCGTTACTTAATCATAGCTAATTGGGCGCGTTGGGGATGAAACGAGCAGTTAGGGTATGGGTCGTGTGATGGCTGGATTTGCTCGTTTCGCTTTTTTGCTCCACTTTTTTCTAAAAAAAGTGGAAAAGGAATTGAAAATATTAGAAAAAGGAAAAATGGATTAGACCAATAGGTCTAAAATAGCATGAAAAACGAAGAAAAACTCATCACCGCCATTCGGCAAAAAGACATAGCCCTGGTTCAGGTCCTCCTCAATCATGATCCCGCATTGCTGCAGCAAAATATGCCAGGAAATATTTCCCTCTTGATGTTTGCGGCTTACCAGCGTGATCCGGAGCTGGCGCAAGCGGTCCGCCCTTTTGTCCGGCAAGCAGATATTTTTGAAGCGGCGGCTATCGGGATGGAAGAAGTTGTGATGGAAGAAATCAAACGAAATCCGATCTTGGTCAATAGTTATTCTCCCGACGGCTTTCCTCTGCTCACCCTGGCGTGCTTTTTTGGGCACGTGGAACTAGCTAAATCTTTAGTGGAAAGCCACGCAGATGTAGAGCAGGTTTCAGACAATCCCATGAAGGTTTATGCGCTGCATTCAGCAGCAGCGGCTCCTTCCTTGGAACTGGTTTCCTTCCTCCTTTCTTATGGCGCCCAACCCAATGTGAGGCAAGCCGCTGGGGTTACCCCTTTGCATACTGCGGCTCAAGCCGGAAATCTGGACATGGTGCATCTTTTGCTGATTCATGGCGCTAATCCTGATGCCCTGATGGATGATGGTCGGAGTGCTATTGACATGGCAGAGGAATCAGAAAAGGACGATATTGCGGATTTACTGCGAAGCCTGCGGAACTAGACCGATCGCTTTGGCATAAACTGGCGTAGGTAAGCATGGCTTTGGATTAAAGCGGCTTTACGGTCAGCCAGACTCCCTTCAAAAGACCGATCCTCCACTTCTACACATACGGGACCATCGTAACCCGTATCCCCCAGCACGGAAATGAATTTGCCCCAATCTACCTCCCCTAGCCCAGGCAGCTTAGGGGTATGGTATGCGTTTGGATGCGCCAAAATACCCACTTCATCCAGTTTGTGTTGATCCATGCGCACGTCTTTGGCGTGGATGTGGAAGAGTTTATGGGCAAAATCCCGCATGGGACGCAGGTAGTCCATGTGTTGCCAGACCATGTGGGAGGGGTCGTAGTTCAGTCCGAAGTTGGGGCTATTGATCTCGGTGAACATGCGTTGCCAGATGGCGGGGGTGGTGGCGAGATTCTTGCCGCCCGGCCATTCATCAGCAGTAAACAGCATGGGACAGTTTTCAATGCCGATACGCACCTCTTTTTCTTCCGCAAAAGCAATCAAGCCACCCCATACCTTTCTGAATGTAGGCCAATTTTCCTCTACGGACTTTTGCCAATCTCTGCCAATGAAGGTGTTGACCTGAGGAATACCCAGCAAGGCTGCTGCTTCGATGACTTTACGGATATGGGTCTGGGCTACTTCGGCTTCCTCGGCATGGGGGCTGAGGGGATTGGGATAATAGCCTAATCCACTGATGGATACGCCCGCAGCCTGACAGAGGTCCAGGGTGCGTTGGGCATCTGCGGAGGTGAAATGGGTTACGTCCAGGTGGGTGACGCCTGCGTAACGCCTTTCTGCCTTGCCCTGAGGCCAGCACATGACCTCTACGCAATCGTATCCAATTTCTGCCGCCAAGGCGAGGATTTCGGATAAGGGGAGGTCGGGGAGGATGGCGGTGACGAAGCCTAGTTTCATGTTGTTCTTTTTTATTTATGATCTCTTCCACCTTTTTTAGAAAAAGGTGGAGCCAAAAAGCGAAACGAGCAAATCTAGCCGCCGCGCACCCCATCCCCTAAGTGCTCGTTTCATCCCCAGCGCGCTTTTGACACAACGTTCAATATCCCTCTATCCCGGGCGCTTTTTGTCCGGCGGTGAGGATGGCTTCGGTGGCGGAAGCGCCGATGCGGGTGGCGCCGAGGGCCACGACTTTTTGTGCGGCTTCCCAGGTGCGGACGCCTCCGGAGGCTTTAACCCCTACGGTTGAGGCACTATGGCTGCGCATGAGCTTAAGATCGGCTTCGGTTGCTCCTTGATAGCTGTAGGTCCCATCGGCTCCTTTGACGAAGCCAAATCCGGTGGAGGTCTTGACGTAAGCTACGCCCACCGTGCTGCAGATTTCACAGAGTTTGATTTTGTGGTCCTCGCGGGTGACAAAATCGGTTTCAAAGATCACTTTGAGGATGGCTTTGTGGGCTGTGACTTCGGCTTGAATCTGAGCAATTTCGTCTTGCACATAAGCCCAGTCTTCGCTCAGGACTTTACCCACATTGACCACCATGTCAATTTCTTCTGCGCCTGCTTCGCAAGCCTGCCGGGTTTCCAGCACTTTGATGTGCGTGGTGCTGCTGCCGTGCGGAAAGCCTACCACCGTACAAACTTTGACGGGACTGTCCTTCAACAATTCCGCAGCCAGGGCTACCGCATAAGGCTTGATACAGATGGAAGCGACTGCATATTCTTTGGCTACCGCACAGGCTTGCCGTAAGGCCTCGTCGGTCAAGGTGGGATGCAAAGCAGAGTGATCAATCATGCCTGCGATGCGGGAAACTTCATTCATGAGGTGGATGGGTTGAGGTGAAGGGATAAGCTACGAATTTATCTGTTTTTGTGAGGAAGCCCCCCAGCTATCTGCTGTTAAACTGGGCGCGCGGGCTTCTTAATCTTCCTTGCCTCGCAATCATCCGGTGGGAGAGAGCAGTACAGAAGCGAGAGACCCCGGATAGAGAGTTAAGCTAAAGCGAAAATCTCTTCCGGGGTGTCATCAGCGGTGAGCACATAATGGAGGTTGTCTGGTAATGATCAACCTCTTTACCCGTCCATTCCTACTTTTCTGTCAGTTCCTGATACGCTGCGGTCAGACACCGTTGGATGCCGCGACCCTGGAACTCCGGTGCACCGGGAATGGTGGAAACAGAATCGAGAATTTCATCCTCACTTTTGCCCGCTTTGATTTCCTTTTCTACGGTCTCTAAGAGTTTGCCCAGAAAATCCGCTTTCAGTTTCAGGTCGTCCATGGTACCCACGATCTGATCGGCCTCCCTGGCATGGCCAAAGACAAACATGGTTTCTGCATCAAAGGTCTTTTGGGCTTTGCCCAGTACTTTGATCCAATTGGCAATGGAAGCTCCTGCCGTCCGGTCGATAAAAGGAAAGCGCCGGTTAAAAAGGAGGTCGCCCAGATGTACAATGTTAGCCTCTTCAAAATGTACCAGGCTATCGCCATTGGTGTGACCAGCCCCAAAGTATTGCAGGCTTATGGTTTCGTCTCCAACCTTTTGACTCCAGGTATCGGTGTAGGTGGTATCTGGATATAATTGACCTTCTTCGCGGTTTCGGGCTTTGGCTACCCGCTCCTGATTAGCCTTGGAGTTTTCGTGGGCAACGACTTTTTCTGTCAAGTCTTTAAAGGCAATGTTCCCGCCAGAATGGTCGCCGTGGTGGTGGGTATTGATCAGCAGGTCAATTTTTCTTTCGCTCTGCTTTTTGATCTCCTCAATCAGGTGACCCGCCTGCTCTGGAAACTGGGTATCCACTACCACCAGTCCCGAGGGCGAAATCATCCAGGCGATGGTACCGCCCCGTTCCGTAAAGACGCCTACGTTGCGGCGCAAGGCCCGCATCTTATACTCGGCCATGAAGGCTTTCGCCGTCAACTCCCGATATGATAGCGCAGTGAGGGTTGCGGCCAAGCCGGTTTTCTTAATGAAGTTTCTTCTGTTCATGTTGTTTAGGTCTTTCTCTATTTTTAACCGTTTTTTATAGGTTCTCAACACTTTTTTTAGAAAAAAGTGTAGCAAAAAATCGCAGCGCCCAAAACCAGCCCTTCTGGCCGCCCCAGTTCCCGATGGGCGCTGCGGGGCCAACGCTCTGAAAATTTAAGCCTCCGACATCATTCATTGGAGGCGCCGGGGCTTAGACGCTGCCAGGGTGCGGGGGCTGGCTGAAGGTCCTGACCGAGGAACGAGCGTCAGGAACGTGGGTTGGCGCGGTTAGCAGCGTCTTGATTTTTTGGATACTTTTTTATCAAGAAAAAAGTATCAAGAGTTATAAAAAAAATCCTAAAGCACTGAGCAATTATCACCATCCACGAGCAATGGGTTTCCTTTTCTAACAAAGTAGAAAAGGAATTTGAATAACCATTAGTCCGAAGGACTACTCCCCTTTCCTTTCCTCATCAAACTTCTCAAACCACGCCAGAATATAGGTCACCTTCGCAATAAGATTACTGGGGCGATTGGCGATGCCGTGTCCAGCACCAGGAATGCGAACCATGGCCGATTCTACGCCGTTGATCTTGAGCGCTGCGTAGTACTGCTCGGACTCAGAAATAGGGGTTCGGTAGTCGGATTCTCCGGTTAGGAGCATGGTAGGCGTTTTGACGTTGCCGACCAGGGAAATAGGCGAGCGCTTCATATAGTGCGCTTCTGCATTCCAGGGCTTGTCCGGGAACCAATAGCGATAGAAAAAGGCCGGGTTATCGGCATAAAGGACGAAGCTGTACCAATTGATCACAGGCTTGGCCACGACTGCCGCGCGGAAGCGATCGGTCTTGCCTACGATCCAACTGGTGAGGACTCCTCCCCCACTGCCGCCAGTGACGAAGAGTCGCTCCTCATCAATAAAACCTTTGGCGATGACCGCATCTACGCCGGAAATCAGGTCGTCGTAATCCTGGCTGGGATAGTTATGGTGAATCAGGTTGCCAAACTTTTCTCCGTAGCTGGTGCTGCCTCGGGGATTGGTGTACAGCACTACATAGCCTGCCGCGGCAAAGAGTTGTACTTCCGCTGAGAAACGGTCGCCGTAGTTAGTGAACGGGCCGCCGTGAATTTCCAGCATCAAGGGATATTTTTTCGCAGGGTCAAAGTCCGGAGGATAGCAAATCCAGCCTTGTACGTCCAGGTTGTCGTAGGAAGATTTGTACCAGATTTCTTCCACTTTGCCAAGGTTTTTGTGGCCAAAAAGGTCCTGGTTCAAGCCTGTCAACACCCGACTTTCCTCGCCAGCCATGCCCACTGCGATATCTGCCGGATGGTCTGGACGAGAATGTGTAAAGGCGTAGGTACCATTGGACGCTACAGAAAAGCTGCCGCTGCTGTAAGGACGTCCCAGCGAAGTGCCCCCAATGTCTTTGGTCAGGTCTTTGACTTTGCCTTTGAGGGTCATCTGGGCCAGCTTGGTGTTGCCGTGATTGTGGTAGGAAACAAACAGGCTTTTGCCATCGGCGGCCCAGGCATATTGGTTGACGCTGCGGTCGAGTTTTTCAGAAACCAGGCGCGGCTCACTGCCGTCCCGATTCATCACGTAAAGGCCGCTCACCTGAAAGCCCTGGTAGCGATCATCAAAACCGGTATAGGCGATCATGCTGCCATCTGGAGAAAGCCTTGGATTATTGTCTGGTCCCTTTCTGCTGGTCAGGGTTTTAAGGCTGCCGTCCTGGATGGATAGTTCATAGACTTCACTGTTGCGGGGTTCGGTTTCCGCTTCATCGTGGAGGTTAGCAGAAAAAATCAAAGATTGATTGTCTTTACTCCATTGAATCTGACCACCGTAATCTTTGTCGCCAAAGGTCAGCTGACGAGGGGTGCCACCCGTGGCTGGCAGCAAAAAGATATGGCTATGCGCCGCTGGCAGATAGCCTGCGCCATCGGCCCGGTATCTCATCTCGTCAATGTAGATAGGCGGTTTGTTCCATTTCGCGCCGGCGGGTTTAGGCGGCATGCTGGTCAGGCTGGAAGCCTTTCCCATGACCGCCATGCTAAAGGCAATCCATTTTCCATCATGAGACCAGGAAGCGCCTCCGGCTCCTTGTTGGAGGTGAGTGAGCACCATGCTCTGGCCGCTCTCCATCCACATCAGGTGGAATTGGTTTTTGCCGCTTTGGTTAGACGAATAGAGCAACTGGCTGCCGTCAGGAGACCATCGGGGGGCGCGGTCGCGGTTGGGACCCTGGGTCAGGGGACGATGACCACTGCCATCAGTATTGATGATCCAGAGATTGGAGAGGTTGCGATCTGTCATGATGTCCTTGAAGTTGCGGACATAGACGATCTGCTTTCCGTCCGGGGAGATCTGCGGATCAGAAGCGAATTCAATTTCAAAAATGTCAAGCGATTGAAAGACATTGTTGGCGGGCTGGGCCATGAGCAGGCCGTAAGCTGCGCACAAGCAAAGTAGCAAGCTGAGTTTCTTCATGCCGTTTGGGTTGAAAAGTAGGCGTAGGTTTGAGAAAGGAAGGTACAAAAATCCCGTTTTGGTGCGGGAACACTGGATGGAAAAACCTGCTGAATGGCAGAGGATTGAAGCAGAATGAGCCTGTGATTTACCTCCTCAGGTCTTATTTTCATGAATCTCGGATCCTTTTTTCTCCATAGAAAAGCAAAAGAACATGAAAAACCGCATTTGGCTCTTTACCGCATTTCTCCTTTTTACCACGTGGGCCTCTGCCCAAACCTATCTCTTAGCTCCGGACCGGATATTCGACGGGGAGCGCATGCAGGAAGGTTGGGTAGTACTGGTAGAGGGGGATCGCATTACGGCCGTAGGCAAAAAGGCCTCGGTGAAAGCCCCTGCTTCCGCCGAGCGGCTTGACCTTAAAGGCATGACCTTGATGCCAGGGATCATCGAAGGACATGCGCATTTGTTGTTGCACCCCTATAACGAAACCTCCTGGAACGATCAGGTGCTGAAGGAATCTCATGCTGAACGGGTACTTAGAGCTGGTGTGCATGCAGAAAAAAGCCTCATGGCAGGCATCACCACCCTCCGGGATTTGGGTACAGAAGGAGCAGGTTATGTGGATAAGGGCATCAAAGACGCCATCGAAAAAGGCGTGATTCCCGGCCCGCGCCTCATCATCTCTGGTCCGGCGATTGTTGCCAGCGGAAGTTACGGACCCAAGGGTTTTGCTCCGCATGTAAATCCGCCGCTGGGAGCTGAACCCGCTGACGGCGTGGACCTGGTACGGGTAACCCGCACCCAAATTGGCCACGGCGCCGACATGGTGAAAGTGTATGCAGATTACCGATGGGGGCCGCACAAGGAGGCCCGGCCTACTTTTTCCCTGGAAGAAATCCAATCCATAGTCCGTACCGCTCAAAGCAGTGGCCGATATGTGGCGGCGCATGCCGCGACCGCCGAAGGTATGACCCGAGCTATTATGGCAGGGGTACGCACCATAGAACACGGAGACGGAGGCAACCCTGCGGTCTTTCAACTGATGGTCCAACGAGGGGTGGCTTTGTGTCCGACCATCGCTGCCGGGGAAGCAATTTCGATGTACCGGGGCTGGAAAAAAGGCCAGGACCCTGACCCTGACCGAGTGGTCCAAAAGAAGAAGAGTTTCCAGCAAGCCCTGGAAGCCGGCGTGATCATTTCCTTTGGTGGGGATGTGGGCGTATTCACCCATGGGCGCAATGTCTGGGAAATGGAACTGATGGTGGAGTATGGCATGAAACCCCTGGCGGTGCTGCAAAGTGCGACTTCCGTCAACGCTGATGTGTTCGAGCTTGATCAGGAAGTGGGACGCATAAAGCGCGGCTTGCTGGCTGATTTAATCGCGGTTAAAGGCAATCCACTCCAGAACATGGCCGCCATGTATGAAGTGGAAATGGTGATGTTGGGGGGAGAACTGGTCAAACAGCCGTAACTGGGTCGTGTGCAGAGGCGAAGGGGAAAAGTTGCCGGAAATGTGAAGCAGGCGTGTGGAATTTGAGGGAAGAACCTATCTTACCAATGCCTTCCAGCGGATAAGCATGCTTGTCCGTCGGAAGGCGTTTTTTGTACCACGATTGATTCCCTTTATTTTATGCAAAACCTCACACGACTTTCTCTTCTGACTCTCTGCCTCTTAGGCCTTTTGTCCTCCCTCTCCGCTCAAAAGGTAAAGGTGAAAAATGGCCTGCTCACGGTAGATGGAAAAGAGACCGCTCGCATCAAGGCCACCACCAACAAAGAATTGCTGGGACTGGTCAAGGATTACAAAATCAACAACATGGCGGGAGACCTACTTTTTGAAGCGGTCTATTCCGACCTTTTTCCCGAAGATCCCAACGACAACACCATCTACTACTTTGAATTCAGCTTTCCGGAGCGAGACCCTGCTTATTTCAAACTGGGAAAGCTGGGTACCATTCGCTCCTTAGGAAATTTGATCGGCAAAAATGGCTTGATCAAAGATGGGGCGCTGGACATGGCCGCAGTAGATGCCTTGATTCGGAAAAAGGGTAAAACTCCGCCTGTAACGGCCGACTATTCTATGGCTTCCCGCAATCGTTCCTGGCCGGTGGAGATGCGGGAAAAAGGCAAGATCGAGCAAAATGGAGTATTGATTGCCAGCTACCGCCAACAGGGAGATGCCTACCATTTCTTTTTGCCACAAGGAACCCTGGCTGCTACCGTACGCTTTTCTGGCGGGAATAATGCCACCAACTTCCTGGTGGAAACCTTTAAAGACAAGCAAAAGCGCAATGTGCAACGCCCGGCTGAAGGCACCATCAAAGCAGCCGCGGCCATTGATCCAAATTATTTTGCGTTAAAGCGCATTGTCCCTTGGTTGGTGGAGAATAACTACCTCTAAGCCTTGGATGACATACGGGAGCTGAAGCCTTTCTGCTATATTTGCGGCTATGGGTTTCAGCTCCCTGATTTTTCTCACCCTCTTCCTGCCCGTGGTGATCGGGCTGCATCTGGTCCTGCCCGGGAAAGCCCGCAATGGTTTTCTGCTGCTGGCCAGTCTTTTCTTTTATGCCTGGGGGGAGGGAGAATTTCTGCTGCTGATGCTGGGCTCTATCCTGGCCAACTATCTCTTTGGGCTGCTCATTGGGAGGGTTGCGGAAAAAAAACGCAAAAAGCGTGTGCTGGCCCTGGCGATTGTCGCCAATCTGGGAGCCCTGGCTTTTTTCAAATACGCCCATTTGCTCGCTGACACCCTCAATCCGCTCCTCTTCCATTGGGGGCTGCCTTTATGGGTCTTTGAGCCCATCCACCTGCCCTTGGGCATTTCCTTTTTCACCTTTCAGGCCCTTTCCTATTTGATTGATTTGTATCGGGGAGCTTTTGAGGTACAAAAAAATCCCTTTCATCTGGGCTTGTATATTTCTCTCTTTCCGCAATTGGTGGCCGGCCCGATCGTGCGCTACCAGGACTGGTACGGACAACTCAAAGATCGTCACATCCCAGGCCTGGAATTATCGGAAGGGGCTTCGCGATTTGTGATAGGCCTGGCCAAAAAGGTCCTGATTGCGGATCAACTTGCGCCCATCGCCGATAAGGCTTTCAGTCTGGCGCCTGAACAACTCAGTCCTGGCCTGGCCTGGTTGGGCATTCTGTGCTATAGCCTGCAGATTTACTTTGACTTTTCTGGCTATTCGGATATGGCGATTGGTCTGGGGCGTATGCTGGGTTTTCAGCTTCCGGAAAACTTCAACTATCCTTATATCTCTCGCTCGATTCGGGAATTTTGGCGAAGGTGGCATATCAGTCTTTCCACCTGGTTTCGGGATTACCTCTATCTGCCGCTGGGTGGCAACCGCCTGGGTAATTACCGAACCTATTTTAACCTGGCTACGGTCTTCGTGCTTTGCGGACTGTGGCACGGGGCCAATTGGGCCTTTTTGTTCTGGGGGATTTATCATGGTTTTTGGTTGATGCTGGAGCGCGGCATCTGGGGTAAAAGGCTGGAGCGAAGTTCGACATTCTTTCGGTGGTGCTACGTATGGCTGGTGGTTATGATCGGCTGGGTCTTTTTTCGGGCTGAAAATTGGGACCTGGCCATACATTATCTGGCAGCCATGACAGGAATGGGGCCTAAACAAGCTATCCCCTACCCTATGTTCTTGCTGTGGAATACCCATCGGGGGTTGGCCTTGCTGATGGGATTGATGCTATCTGCTCCTCTATATCTAAGATGGACCAAATGGTCTACTGCTAGAGGACCAGTCTGGAAGCGTGTAGAATGGGCATTAGGGCTGGTTTTATTGGTGCTTTGTTTAACACAATTGGTGATGAGTCAGTACCATCCATTTATTTACTTTAGGTTCTAAGGCATGGAAAAAATCAAACATAGCTGGATGGGCCTGCTGGTCTTGCTGGGATTGGGAAGTGTGGGCCTGGTGATAATGCTGGGTTTATTGAAAAAGGACCCCAAGGCGCTTTCCGTGTTGAAGCTGGATAAATGGGCGGAAACCTCCGATGTTTTTGCTCATAAGTATGAAGGCTTCGCAGGAACCCATCCCTGGTTTACGCAGGGCTTTGGTCCTGCCTGGCAAAAGGCTACCGGGCAGCTCATCACCGAGAAGGTAATGCCCGGCAAGGAAGGCTGGCTCTTCTTTTGGCAGGAGACCCCGAGGATTAATCTCATGGAGCAAGTCAGCGGCCAAACCCAGCTTTCTCCAAGGGAAATCAAAAGCTGGCGCTTGTTTTTTGATCAGAAATACGCCTGGTGTAAGGAAAGAGGGATTGACTATGTGTTGGTCCTGGCCCCCAACAAAGGCAGTATATATCCGGAAATGCTACCGGATGAAATCAAATCAAGCCCTCATCAATTTTTGGATGAGTTGATCCGAGATTTACGAGAACATACTGAATTACCCTGGATAGATTTACGGCCTACCTTAAAAGCTGCGAAAAAGGAGCGTCAAGTCTTTTACCATACGGATACGCATTGGAATCAGTGGGGAGCTTATAACGCCTACCTCGCCCTAATGAGGAGGTTGAATGATCGAGCTTGGCGAGATACAGCGGCTTATCGTTTTCAATTAGACAGTGTGGTCTACCATGAAGGAGATTTAGCTCGGCTGGCGCTCAGACCTCCCCAGGCAGTGGGCTTTCATTATGAGGTTTCTCCTCAGCCCGAAATCGCTTATGATGTTCAGAGGAATTTTACGCCTGAGTTCCCAGCCCACGGTGGCTACCGCTATGAACGGGCCGCTGCTGCTTTGCCCAAAGCCGTTTTATTTCACGATTCCTTTTCCCATGATTTACACCCCTTCCTGGGCCGGCATTTTCAAGACTTACGGTGCTACTGGACGTTCTGGGATATGGGGAGCCAGCGTGCCCTGACCGAGGACCCTCCTGCCCTCCTGATCGAACAAACCCTGGAGCGACGATTGGCGGTAGGACACCAAGCCAATGAAGCTTCTTGGATTCAGCCCTACTGGGAAAAGCGATTTGACCAGTTGCGTCAATCCTGGACCTATGAAGGAACTTCTTTTTCTCAACTAGCCGGGCAACTGGGCCTGCGTCCGGTGGAAACTGATCAACTATGGGTGGTCGCCCTGGAGGTTGAAGCTGAAGAGAGCGGGCATTTGCGGATTGAAAACCAGTATCGCTATGAGCCGGAATTTGCTATTCAGCCTGGACGGCAAAGCCTTTTTGTCCATCTGGATCCAGCTAAGCCTGTCCTATTTCGCTCCTCTTCCCCTGGCCTGAAGTTGTTGGGCGCAAGGGTGGCCGTCTATTAATATTTTTCGGAGAAAAATATCCCTCCCCAATAAGAATCTGTTCTCCCATTCGTTTGAATAGGAAAACCCAAATACTAATACATGAGAATCCTAGCTTTACTGTTGATTTCAGCAGCTCTTTACCTGTCCCCTGTTTGGATCTTTGGCCAGTCAAAACCCGATCCGACCAGCATTGTCCGGGAAATCCTGAAGGAAAAAGTCCGCATTCAGGATTGGACTGCTTTCCAGGAGGCCTATATGGATAACCTGACCAAAGGCAATGATGAAGAAACCCCAGCCCCACCCTATCCGCTGTTCATGACGGATAGTTCGCAGGGACCCCTGAGTGGACAGGCTGAGACGGAATCCGAGATTCACGCAGCGGTCAATCCGACTGATCCCAATAACCTGATTGTATCTGCGATGCAGCAGGATCCCACGAGTACCACCAATCCGTTACTTTTCCCTACCTATTATACCAATGACCTGGGCGTTACCTGGCAGAAAAGTAGCTTTCAAGGCGCCCACCCTACCGGAGATCTGGTCGGAGGAGGGGGCGATCCCATTATTGCTTTCACCTCGGACGGGACCGCTCATATTACCTGGCTGCTCTTATCGCTGGATAATTTCCCCTTTAGCCTGGATGGCACTATTGGGCTGTATTATGGAACCTCTACCGATGGAGGTCAGACCTGGAATGTGCAGGATGATCCTATTGTTTTCGGGAAACCCACCCTGAGTTTATTCGGAGGTGTAACCATTAATGACCGTTTTGTAGACAAACAATGGATGGCGGTTGACCGCTCCACCGGGCAATATGCGGACAACTTATACATGGCTTACTTTGACGTTTCAGTGAGCCCCGACACCGCTTTGACCATGCAATTGCTGACCAAGCCAGCGGGCCAGGATAGTTTTCTGGTAGCCCCGGTGCAGGTCAATACCCAAAGCTTCGCTAATATGCAGTTTGCGAGCATTGACGTAGGATTAGACGGAGTGGTCCACGTGAGCTTCTGGGGAACCTTTGACGGAGTGAATTTATCATTGTATCACGCAGAATCCCTGGATGGCGGAGCGACCTTCCAGCCCGAAAACAAAATCTCCGATTTTGCTTTCCCTTTTGATTCGGTCAGTGCAGCGGTTACCCTTGATGTGATTGGGGTAGATAGATTATACCCTTGTCCGCATATTGTGATTGATAAGAGCAGCGGCCCACATGCTGGCAATATCTATGCGGCCTGGACCGCCTATGGCCTTACTTCCCAAACTACCGAAGGGCTGGATATCTATTATTCGCGCTCTACGGATGGGGGGGATACCTGGAGTCCTGCAGTCGTATTGAACGATGACCCCAATGATTCTTTGCATCAATTCTTCCCCAGCTTACATGTGAGCGATCAAGGCACTTTATTGATTGGCTGGTATGACCGAAGAGACGATCCGGGAAATGCGAAGACGCATTTTTACATGACTACTTCTACCGATGGCGGACAAAGTTTCACCCCTCAGCTAGCGGTGAGTAGCCAGGAAAGTGATCATGCAGTAATTGGAGACAATAATGGCGGATTCGGGGTAGGCGAATATACCCAGGTAGTTTCTTCCGGTTCTCTGGCCATTCCCATCTGGGCAGATGGTCGAACCAATGATGGGAACATCAATATTTATGCGGCCTTTATTGACCTCAATACTCCTGCTACGGGATTAGAAAGATTGAACAGCTTGCAGGATGGACTCTCGTTAGAAGTACTGCCTAATCCGGTGGAGGATCAGCTGAACTTGAAGCTGGCCTTACAAAAACCTCTTTCGGTCGAAATCAAGGTCTCTGATATTTCTGGGCGTGAGCTCCTCGTCAAAGATTTAAGTACGTTAGGAGAAGGAGAACACCGCTTTAGCTTTTCTGCTGCGGACTGGGCCCCCGGACTGTATTTTGTAACTGTGCTGACGCAAAAAGGCTATGCCTTGCAGCGCTTTCAGGTGAAGTAAAGATTCAACATCTACCGACGATATGTCATCCGGGTCGACCATGAAAATGGGAAAAAGGCTAAGCGGACAAGTTAAAGCCTATTCCCTGGGAGCTTTGGATTAGATAAAAAACATGAGCCATCCCGAATTTTGCATAAGCCAAGATTTCATCAAACCGCTTCTTGAAACCCTAACTACCCACAAGTAAGTCACCCCGGAAAGGCTTTGAGCGTTAGCGAAAAGACTTATCCGGGGTCTCTCGCTGTATACACCTTCCTACCTGTATACTCACTAAGCAGAGAACGGTACACAAGCTAGAGACCCCGGACAGCTCACCTCCTTGCAGTCGGAGGAGCTTCCGGGGTGACAAGAATATAGTAGGGAGATGCTTTCATCAAGAGGCTTTGAGGAGACTCAACCACCTACAAATATGTCACCCCGGAAAGGCATTTGACCGGTAGGGAAAAAGCCTTATCCGGGGTCTCCATGATTATATAAGGATCTCAAAGACCTCCGACGATATAGCTATCGGAGTCCTTGACCCGGACAGCTCACCTCCTTAAAGCCGGAGGAAATTCCAGGATGAAAGGGCTAGAAAAGAAGGAAAGCTTCGCCTATTGTAAGAAAAAAGGCCCTTTCCTATCCGCCTCAAAAAATGCTTAAAAAAACATGAGTCATCCCAAAATTCGGGATGACTCATGTTTCTATTAGAGATAAGTTTTTACTAAAACTCCATATCGTCATCTCCGCCTCCTCTTCGCTGGCGATTGGGCTTCTTTTTCTGATTGAGCCGATACGAAAAAGTAGCAAATACCCGGCGCGGTGCCCGCTGAAATTCGCTATAACGATAGAAGTTATCCCCAAAAGCCTCTGAACGGTATTTTCTCGTATTAAATAAATCGCTGACCCGAAGGGTGAAGGTAGCTCGGTTTTTCAGCAGGTCCTGGCTCAAACCAATATCGGTGTAGAGCATGGATTTCCGAGAGCCTTGGGCGGTTTGGCGAGGACCGCGATAATTGGCCATGATTTGCAGCTGCAGGCTTTTGTTCAAGTCCATCTGCGAATTTAACCGAGCGGTCAAACTGTAGAAATCCTGTCGCAACTCTGGGAACAGATTTCCGGCATCGATGGTGCCTCTAAAGAGGTTGGTGCTGGCATTGAGTTTCCACCAGGGAAGTAGGTCCTGGCTATAGGTGAGCTCCAGGCCATAGGCATGCTCTTCGGCTAGATTTTCCGGACGGGTGTAACTGATCCCGGCTTCGTCCACGGTGGTGATGCGGGTAATGACGCCGTTGGTTTTGCGATAGTAGACCGAAGCTGAAGCGCTGGCTTTATCCCAATACTTGAGATAGCTCAATTCCAGAGAGTTGGTGAACTGAGGGTTGAGGTCTGGATTACCTGTGCGGATGGCCAGCGGGTTGCTAAAGGTGAAAAATGGATTTAAGTCCCAAAAGCGGGGCCTTCTGACCCGGCGGCTATAGCTCCATTGCAGGTTGCTGCCCGGACTGATTTCGTAGCCCAGGTGCAGACTCGGGAAAAAATTGAAAAACTGTCGGGAGTTACTTTCTCCTGTTTCCATCAATTCCGTATCGATCTGAGAAAACTCTGTCCGCAAACCCAATTGGTAATCAAAGCGGCTGATCTGGTCTCCCAGAATGGCATAAGCCGCATGAATGATTTCCTCATACAGGAACTCATTACTTACCTCCGGCAATTTCACCCATTCACTGTTTTCAGCATCCCACTCATCTACCCGATAGCGGGTATCGATGACTCTTAAGCTGCCTCGATAGCCGGCTTCAAATTTGCCCTCCTCATTGAAAGGCTGTATGTAGTCAGAATTGAGGACATATTCTTGCTCCAATTCTCCATTGTCGATTTGCTGGCTTACCTCGGCGATTCCCAGCAGCTGATATTCTGGATCGAAAAAGAGGTTTTCTGCAGTCATAAATTCCTCTTCAGCCCCGCTGGAATAGGTAAAGGCGGTGGTCCAACTACGTCCTTTCTGGGGGAAGGTACGCTTGTATTCGAATTGGTAATCCAGGTTATACTCATCTTCCTGCTCTTCAGTCTCCCGGGTGGTGATTAAGCTGAGCTGCCGCAGGTAATCGTAATCAAAATACTCAATCAGGGAAGTGTTGAACCCATCCTGCAGGCGATATAGGGCCGAGGCAGAAAAGGTATGAAATTGGGAGATTTCGTAGTCGAATCCCATCCGGATATTGCCTGAGAATCCTCCCCGGTTCCCATTGGTATAGGTATCAAGGCTGGTCGTGGTGTCGTTATTGATGAGGTCCAGGGTAGAAAAGCCGATCCTTGGGCTATTGCGGTAGCGGAAACCCAAGCTCCCAAAGAAGTTAAATTTTTCTCTTCGGTGATTGAGGTTGATGGCGGTATTATAGTTGGCGGGATGACCGGCAGAAAAATTAAAATTTCCATTCCAGCCTTTGCGCTGGTCTTTTTTGAGGACAATATTGATGATGCCGGCATTGCCTTCTGCTTCGTAGCGGGCGGAAGGATTGGTGATGATTTCCACCTTGTCGATCATATTAGCCGGTAATTGGCTCAAGGCATCGGCATTCGAGATGCCAGTTAGACCGGATGGTTTACCATTGACCAGAATGCGTACGCCCTGGCTCCCGCGCAAGCTCACATTGCCTTCCAGGTCCACGGCTACGGAGGGAATATTGTCCAGAATATCCGAAGCAGAACCGCCATTATTGCTCAGGTCCTGGCCCACATTAAAGACCTTTTTGTCCAGCTTAAATTCTACCTGACTTTTTCTCGCTTGTATCTCTACTGCATCCAGGGTCGTGGTAGCGGAGGCCAGGGAAAAACTCCCCAAATCAATAGGATTATTGGCAGATAATTGAAAAGACTTACTCCAATAGGGTTCGAATCCCAGCGAAGTGACTTTGACCACGAAAAGGCCCTTTTTTCCCTGAAGAAAGAAAGCCCCATCCTCCTTAGTCAGGGTACCGGATACAACTTGGGAATCAGGAAGCGATAAAAGGGAAACACTGGCAAACCCCAGTGCGGTATTGTCTTCTGCCTTGAGAGCAACTCCTTTTACGGACATCTCATTATTGGTCTGCCCGATAACCGGAGACCAGCCAAGAAAAAGACAAAGTAAAGCAGAAAGGACTGAGCAGTTCTTCATGAAGGTTAATGCGTTACCGTTTAGAGGTTGCAAAGCTATACTTCATAAATGAAGAAAAGTTTATGTGAGGGCGGGTTATTTAAGTTATTTAAGGTTAAAAAAGCCTAAAGAAAGCGATCGGTTCCTGCCTGAGAAAAGCGGATGGGCCTTGAGTTGGACCATGCGGTCTCATGAGGATGAGAATTTTGTCTACAAATTCGGCTAATTCGTACCAAAACCGGCTCCTTTTGGCATTTCTAAGGGATATTTGCGTTCTTAATTAGGCTCGATTGCCAATACCATATGAAACCTACTACCTCTCGCCGCGAATTCCTGGCCCGGAGTGCTACCTATAGCCTGGGGGCTATTTTTATCCCTAAGTTTCTTCGCGCCAAAAAAGAATGGCCGCTTCTGGGGCAGGGCGATTTCACCTACCGGGTGATGCCCGACTGGGGCCTGCTCAATCCCTCGATGACGCGGGTCAAGGACTGCCATGAAATGGTGCAGGACAAAAAGGGTCGCCTGATTCTTTTCACCAATGAGACCGCCAACAACATCCTGATCTTCGACAAGTCCGGCAAGCTCCTGCATAGTTGGGGAAAGGAATACCCGGGCGCACACGGATTGACCTTATCAGAGGAAGGCGATGAGGAATTTCTGTATCTCACCGACCATGATCGGCATCAGGTAATCAAAACCACCCTGGAGGGTCGGGTGCTCATGACCCTGGACCATCCTGAGGAAACGGGCTTCTACCCTACTCGTGGCTGGTATAAACCTACCGAAACGGCCATTGGCCCCAATGGAGATATTTATGTAGCCGATGGCTACGGGGTCGATTACATTCATCAGTATGATGCCAAAGGAAACCTGATCCGCAGCTTTGGCGGACCGACCCATGCCTGGCTAGTACATCGGGCCAAGTCTCACCCCGGCAAGTTTCCGGCTCCTACGAAAAAGATTGCCAAGGATCGCAGCCGGGTCCATAATGCTCATGGCGTAACCCTGGACACCCGCGATCCCAATAATCCAAGCCTGCTGGTGACTTCGCGCATTGAAAACAAGCTCAAGCGATTTTCGCTGGAGGGGGAATTTATCTCCGACATTCCTATTCCGGGAGCCTTTGTCAACCGGGCGGTGGTCAAAGGCAAGCATATTTACGCTTCTGTACTCCGCTCGGATCGTCCCAGCAGGGATGGTACAGGATTCGTAACCATCCTTGATGAAAACAACCAGGTGGTTTCCAATCCCGGTGGCACGGCTCCGGTCTACCAAGGCAAAAAGCTCCAGCAAATCGAGCAGCAGCATCCTGTCTTTGTGCATCCCCATGATGTCTGTGTGGACGATGACGAAAACCTCTACGTTCCTCAGTGGAATAGCGGCAAGACCTTTCCCATTAAATTAATTCGGGTATAAGCAGCATGAAATTGGCGAGAAATGCCTTTTGGTGGATTGGACTGATCAGTCTCTGGTGGAGCTCAGGCTGTGATACGAGAGCGGTTAGCTTTAATGCTGACATCCGTCCAATCATCAATGAGCAATGTGCGTCCTGTCATGGTGGAGTGAAAAAAAATGGGGGGATCAGTCTCCTCACCAGAGAGGATGCCCTGGCCGTGGGAGAGTCAGGCTTGCGCGTCATCGTGCCCGGAAAGCCGGATAGCAGCGAACTCTACCTTCGCCTGATTCATCCGCATGCAGACATGCGCATGCCCCTGGAAAAAGATCCCCTAAGCAAAGACGAGATTGAGCTGTTTCGAAAGTGGATTGAGCAGGGGGCTCCATGGGAAAAGCACTGGGCTTTTGTCCCCCTGACCAAGCCTGCAACATTTCGGGGGATAGATAGATATGTGCAAGACCGTCTGCAAATCGAAGGGCTGGAAGCTGCGCCTCAAGCTCATCCCGCTCAGCTGATCAGACGCCTGAGCCTGGATCTGATTGGCCTTCCGCCTCAGGGAGATTTTTCCTTACCGCATTCCGGAAATTGGGAAGATTCCATCTATCACGATTTCGTAAATAGTCTGTTGGCTTCTCCACATTTTGGGGAGAAGTGGGCCAGCATGTGGCTGGATTTAGCGCGCTATGCAGATTCTCAGGGCTACCAGAAAGATCGGTTTCGTAGTATCTGGGCGTACCGCGACTGGGTGATTGAAGCGCTGAATCGCGATTTGCCTTTCGACCAATTTACCATTGAACAGTTGGCTGGAGACTTGCTTGAGCAGCCAGATACCAGTCAGTTGATTGCCACGGCTTTTCATCGGAATACCATGAGCAATGATGAAGGTGGCACTGACAATGAGGAGTTTCGGGTGGCGGCCGTGATAGATCGGGTTAACACGACTTTTGAGGTTTGGCAGGGAATTACCATGGGATGCGTACAATGTCATGACCATCCTTATGACCCTTTTCCGCAGCAGGATTTTTATCAAATCTATGCCTATTTCGACCAAAGTGCTGACGCGGATTATTCGAGTGATCATCCTGTTCTTACTGCCTTTTCTCCGGTTCAGAAAAAACAAAAGGACCAGCTGGTCCAATGGTTGAACGATTGGGAAGGCGCTGCGGATGACAGCCTTTTTGTCCACCGTACGCAACTAGCCCACAGCCTCGTGCCCACCCGAACACCTATCATGCAGGAATTGCCGGATAGCCTCAGACGAACCACCCGATTGTTTGAGCGAGGCAACTGGCTGGTCCATGGACCAGAAATGTTTCCCCTGCCCCCTGCCGCTCTATCTATGATGCCGGATAGCTTTCCTGCCAATCGATTGGGGTTGGCGCAATGGTTGGTCCATCCAGATAATCCCCTCACGGCCCGGGTTTTTGTTAATCGAATCTGGGAGCAGTTATTTGGCCAGGGATTGGTGCCCTCTCTGGAGGACTTTGGTGCCCAGGGAAGCAAGCCGGTGCATCAGGCCTTGCTGGATGAACTGGCCTGGCGCTTTATGCATGTGCACCAGTGGTCCATCAAAGCCCTGATCAAAGAGATTATTTTGTCCGATACTTACCGAAGAGCCGCTACTGGAAATGAACAAAGCTGGGAACAAGATCCAGCCAATCAGTTTTATTCCCGAGGCCCTCGTTTTCGTTTATCCGCAGAGCAAATCAGAGATCAGGTCCTGGCGGTCTCCGGTTTGTTGAATCTGGAAATGTATGGTCCAAGCGTAATGCCTCCTCAGCCAGAGGGCGTATGGCAGGTCATTCGCCACGTGCTGCGTTGGAAAACCAGCCCCGGAACCCAACGTTACCGTCGGGCCATCTACACTTTCAGCCGTCGCTCTAGTCCTTATCCCCCTTCCATCACTTTTGATGCCCCAAGCCGGGAACTCTGTGTTTCTCGTCGCATTCGGACCAATACCCCTTTGCAAGCCCTGGTTACCCTGAATGACAGCATTTATCATGAGGCGGCCTGGAAGCTGAGTTTGACGGTAGCCTCTGAGTTAGAGGAGCAGGATGCGACAAGCATGGTCCAGGCGCTCTATCACCGATGTTTTTATACCAAACCATCTCCCGATCAGGTGGAGATTCTGAGACACTTATATCGGGAGACAAAAGCCGCTTATGAAGCAGCGCCCGAATTATTACTGGCCTTTGGGCAAGGGGCAGATGTGACCGCTTCGCAAGCTGCCTGGGCGCAGCTTACCTTGAGTTTATTTAATACGGATGCTTTTCTGAATAAGACATGAAGCTATTTGAGGAATATCAACAAGCTGAACAAAGGCGTCTGACCCGCCGCCATTTTCTGCGCTCAGGCAGTCTGGGATTAGGTGCGCTGACCTTGAGTCAATTGCTCGGATGTGGCTCAGGACCTGAGGGGGGAGAAAAAAGCCTGACAGCAGGCATTTCTCATTATGCCCCCAAGGCCAGAAGGGTGATTTTCCTGCACATGGCCGGGGCGCCTTCTCAGCTGGAATTATTTGATTACAAACCAGCCTTGCATAAGCTGGATGGATTGGATTGTCCGGATTCCTTTTTGGAGGGCAAACGCTTTGCCTTTATCGTAGGTCGGCCTAAGATGTTGGGGCCTCAGGCTCGCTTTAGACAACATGGAAAATCCGGGGCCTGGGTTTCTGAATATTTTCCCCATACCGCGGAGGTCGTGGATGAGCTTTGCTTCTTGAAAGCTATGCATACGGATGAGTTCAACCACGCCCCGGCCCAGCTGTTTATGCACACAGGCTCTCCCCGCCTGGGCAGGCCTAGTATGGGTGCCTGGATTACCTATGGTCTCGGTTCGGAGAATGCGAATCTGCCGGGCTTTGTGGTCCTGGTGTCTGGAAATTCAGCGCCTAGTGCGGGAAAAAGCGTTTGGGGAAGCGGATTTTTACCCAGTCAATACCAGGGCGTACAGTTTCGGTCCAAAGGAGATCCAGTGCTTTATGTCTCCAATCCGGATGGGACCAGTCGCGATATCCGAAGAGGCATGCTCAACGCCCTGGATCAGCTCAATGAGCTGGAATTTCAGGAAGCTGGCGACCCGGAAATCCTGGCTCGCATGCACCAATATGAGATGGCATTTCGCATGCAGATGACGGTACCGGAAGCGACCAATATTGAGGAGGAGCCCGCTTACATCCACGAGTGGTACGGGACGGAACCCGGCAAAAATTCCTTTGCCAACAACTGTTTGCTGGCCCGGCGGCTGGCAGAAAGAGACGTGCGTTTTATCCAACTCTATCACCGGGGTTGGGACTCCCATGGCAGCAATGAGTTTGAGGCGCTGGAGGGGGGCTTCCTCAAGCGTTGTAAAGAGGTTGACCAACCTATCAAAGCCTTGATCATGGACCTGAAACAACGAGGCATGTTGGAAGATACCCTGGTCGTTTGGGGCGGGGAATTTGGCAGGACACCTATGCGGGAGAATCGGGGCGGGAAAGTAGCGCCCTTTAACGGTCGGGATCACCACGGAGAAGCTTTTACCATGTGGATGGCAGGCGGAGGCGTAAAAGCCGGAATGACCTATGGAAAAACCGACGAACTCGGCTATTTTGGGATAGAAAACAAGGTGCATGTGCACGATTTACAGGCAACAATTCTTCACCAATTAGGGTTGGACCATGAGCGCTTGACCTACCGCTTTCAGGGACGGGATTTTCGTCTAACCGATGTGCATGGGCATGTCGTTCAAGATATCTTAGCCTAAACACCAAAGAATTATATGGAAGCATCAGCAGATTGGGGATTGTTTTTGGGGCGGTTTCACCCACTGTGGGTACACCTCCCCATCGGAATGCTGATTGCAGCAGCTACGATGGAAATATTGGGGCGAAGAAAACGCTTTGCTTATCTGCTACCAGCCACGGGCTTTATGTGGACTCTCAGTGCGGCGATGGCCATCATTTCTGCTGGCCTGGGTTGGTTGCTCTCGCAAAGTGGTGACTATGATGGTTCGGATACCCTGGCCTGGCACAAATGGTCTGGCATCATCCTGGCTGCTCTGCTGGTTTTGGTGGCTTTTTTTAAACAGAAAAAGCGCGCACCTAAGGCCATTTTTCCCCTAACACTGTTAAGTTTAGGCTTGTTGACCCTGACCGGACATCAGGGAGGAGAGCTCACCCACGGTTCTGGCTATTTGGTTCGCTATGCTCCTCATTCCATAAAGCAACTAGCTGGATATGAGTCTACTACAGAAAATATTCTGAATTCGCGAATTGTGGATATTGAAAAGGCCAGGCTATATGAAGACATTATTGAGCCTATTTTTGCCGCAAACTGCCGGGCTTGTCATCAGGCTTCCAAGAAAAAAGGCGGCCTGCGCATGGATAGCTTTGCCGAACTGATGAAAGGCGGGAAAAATGGCCCGGTAGTCCAGGCGGGTTTACTGGAACAAAGCGAAATCTTCCACCGCATTACTTTACCTGAGGAGGACGAAAAGCATATGCCTCCCGATGGGAAGCGCCCGCTGAGAAGCTACCAGCAAGACTTGATTGCCTGGTGGATAGAATCAGGGGCAGGTCAGAAAACCGTAGCCGAGGTAGAAGTGCCGGCTTATATCCAGAAAATTCTGGATGAGCATATAGTAGCCAACGAGCAAGGGGTGTTTGATCTGAAGGTGGAACCCGTAGACGAATCTGCTGTCCTACAGCTTAAACAAAGAGGGGCCTTGGTCAGAGAAATTTCTCAGGATATGCCCCTGGTCCAGCTGTCTTTCGTAGCGGACAGCCAGTTCGCAGATCGAGATGCGGCCCTGTTGTTGGAAATTGCCCCCCAACTTACCTGGTTGGATGTACGTCATACGGAGCTCTCTGATTTTTCTTTCCTGGAAAAATTACCTCATCTGAGCCGCCTGCATTTGGAACATAGCCAGGTGAAAGACCAGCATTTATCTCAGCTTACTGCCCTCCCCTATTTGGAATATCTCAACCTGTTTGATACGGATATTTCTGATGCCGGATTGGAACAAATCGCTCAGATGAAAAACCTGAAATCGGTCTACCTCTGGCAAACCAAAACGACCGAAGCAGGTCTTCAACAACTCAGGGAAAGTCGGCCTGATTTACAAATTATTAGCGGGTTGCAGGTAGATAAGCCTGAATCGACCATTGATTCGTAATCCACGAATCAATCTCCCACAAACTTATAACCCACCCGATGAACCGTGAGAATGTGTCGGGGATGAGCCGGGTCTGGTTCAAGTTTTTTTCGCAGTTTGGTGATATGGGTGTCGATGGTGCG
>JBCBGC010000063.1:0-42364 GCA_038527215.1 Bacteroidota bacterium | reverse complement strand
CGCGATCCTTATCGTAATTTTGTCTACACCAGCTTTCAGGAATTAGCGACCAATATCTCCCACCGACGGGTAGGCATGCACGCCCAGAAAGCCGGCAACAAACACCTGGCCCGTATCTGTGGCACCGTAGCCGCCGACGAAGCCCGCCACGCCAGGGCCTATAAAGATTTTGTCAAGCGCATTTTTGCCATCGACCCCAGTGAGATGATGCTGGCCTTTGAGGATATGATGCGGAAAAAAATCGTCATGCCCGCGCACTTCCTGCGCGCCAGAGGAGAATCCATGGGAGACCTCTTTGACCACTTTTCTGATGCTGCACAGCGTCTGGGCGTGTATACCGCCATTGATTACGTCAATATCATGCGGTCCTTGTTGAAGGATTGGGAAATCGACCAGATTTCAGGCTTGTCAGATCAGGCTGAGAAAGCCCGGGACTACCTGATGACTTTGCCAGATCGGCTTAGCCGGGTGGCGGAGCGCGTGAAGATTGCGCCTGCGGAGTACCAGTTTGGGTGGATTACGGGGTAACATCCCCGCTCGCACATGCCGCAGCCCCTTCAAAAGGGCTTGCACGCCTAGCCGTGTAGGGTTCGGCACGAAAAGAGAGATTCCGGATATGGCATCCTCCTTTTAGTCGGAAGGCCATTCCGGAATGACAATATAATTGTAAGGTAAGGCCCTTGGCCTTCTGCCGTAGAGGCACCACATGCATGGCGTCTCTACAGGGACGCGCCTGCGGCGCGCGGGATGGTCAAAGACATCCCCTAATACCCCAAATTCGCGCTGAGCCAGCGCTCCATTTCTTCCAGGCTAAAGCCTTTGCGGTAGGCCAGGTCCTGAACCTGCTCTTGCGTGAGACGGCCAATGCCAAAGTAACGGCTGTCAGGGTGCCCCAGGTAAAGCCCACTGACAGAAGCAGCCGGATACATGGCCAGGCTTTCGGTCAGAGAGATGCCGGTATGTTTTTCCACTTCCAGCAAGGACCAAAGGGTACGCTTTTCGGTGTGGTCTGGATTGGCGGGATAACCCGGAGCGGGACGGATGCCCTGGTAGCTTTCGCGAATCAGGTCTTCATTGCTGTAGGTTTCAGCCTGAGCGTAGCCCCAATATTGCGTCCGCACCCGTTGGTGCATCATTTCGGCCAGGGCCTCCGCCAGACGGTCGGCCAGGGCTTTCAGCATGATGGCTTTATAGTCGTCATGATCCGCCTCAAAGATGGCCAGCTTCTCTTCGATGCCATGACCGGTGGTAACCGCGAAGGCTCCGACATGGTCGGGCAAGCCGGTCTCGCGCGGCGCAACAAAGTCTCCTAACGAAATACTGGGCGCATTCTTCTTGGATACCTGCTGGCGAGGGTTGAAGAAACGGGCAATTTCCTGGGTACGGGCTTCATCCCCAAACAAGGCGATATCATCCTGGTTGACGGAATTGGCGCGGAAGAGGCCGATGACAGCCTTGGGGCGCAGCCATTTTTCCGAGATAATGTCCACCAACATCTCCTGGGCATCTTCGAAGAGCTTGCGGGCTTCTTCGCCTTTTTCAGCATCCTCAAAAATTTTCGGATAACGACCTTTCATTTCCCAGGTATAGAAGAAAGGGGTCCAATCGATAAAGCGGGCAATCTCTGCCAGGTCCAAATCTTTGATGACCTGTACGCCCAGTTGTTGAGGAGCTACCGGAACGCCCTGGGTCCAATCAACCGCATATTTATTGGCTCTGGCTTCGGGCAGGCTGAGATATTTCTTCTCTTTTTGTCTACCCAAATACCCTTCTCTCAGCTTATGGTACTCCGCCTTGGTGTCGTCTAAAAAAGCCGCTTTCTCTGCTTCATTCTCACTGATCAACTGCTGAGCCACCGGGACTGATTTAGAAGCATCCAGCACGTGGATAACCGGACCGGAATATTGGGGGTTGATTTTAACCGCGGTATGGATACGGGAAGTGGTAGCCCCCCCGATCAGCAAGGGCAGCTTCATGTTCCGCTTTTCCATTTCCTTACCGATGTAGACCATTTCGTCCAGAGAAGGGGTAATCAGTCCCGACAGACCAATCATGTCCACCTGCTCTTCCTCGGCTTTGGCGAGGATGGTTTCCAAGGGTACCATCACCCCCAGATCGATCACCTCGAAGTTGTTACAAGCCAGCACGACCCCGACGATATTTTTGCCGATGTCGTGCACGTCCCCTTTGACGGTAGCCATGAGGACTTTTCCGGCAGCAGTAGCTGCGCCGCCTTCTTTTTCCTCATCCATAAAAGGCAGCAGGTAGGCCACCGCCTTTTTCATCACTCGGGCACTCTTCACCACCTGAGGCAGGAACATTTTACCCGAACCAAATAAGTCGCCCACTACATTCATCCCGTCCATCAAGGGTCCTTCAATCACAGAAAGCGGGCGGCCCAGGGCTACCCGGGCTTCTTCGGTATCTTCTTCAATGAAGTCTACGAGTCCTTTGACCAGGGCATAGCTGAGGCGCTCAGCTACGGGTTTTTCCCGCCAGCTCAGATCCACTTTTCGCTCAAGGCCTTTGCCTTTCACCTGGTCCGCAAAATCTACCAGTCTCTCGGTCGCATCTTCCCGACGGTTGAACAACACATCCTCCACGCGCTCCAGCAGATCTGGTTCGACCTCCTCATAGATTTGCAGCATGCCCGCGTTCACAATCCCCATGTCCATGCCTGCTTTGATCGCGTGGAACAAAAAAGCGGAATGAATGGCCTCACGGACCGCATTATTGCCCCGGAAGGAAAAGGATATATTGCTCACCCCACCGCTTACCTGCGCATGAGGAAGATTTTCTTTGATCCACTGGGTGGCCCGGATAAAATCAACCCCGTAGTTGTTGTGTTCTTCTATCCCGGTCGCAATGGCAAAAATATTAGGGTCAAAAATGATGTCCCAGGGATTCATGCCTACTTCCTGGGTCAGAATGCGGTAGGCCCTTTCGCAGATTTCTATTTTGCGTTCAAAGGTGTCTGCCTGCCCTTGTTCATCAAAGGCCATCACCACGGCGGCGGCTCCGTATTTCTTGATTTTCCGAGCTTGTTCCTTAAAAGCCTCTACTCCTTCCTTCATGGAAATGGAGTTGACGATGCCTTTGCCCTGGATGCACTTCAGGCCTGCCTCGATGATCTCCCATTTGGAGGAGTCGATCATGATGGGCACCCGGGCAATATCTGGTTCTGTTGCAATCAGGTTCAGGAAACGCACCATGGCTTCTTTCGAATCCAACATGCCCTCATCCATGTTCACGTCGATGATTTGAGCGCCGCCTTCCACCTGCTGGCGCGCCACGGAAAGGGCTTCTTCGTAGGCTCCTTCCTTGATCAAGCGGGCAAACTTGCGGGAACCGGTTACATTGGTCCGCTCTCCTACATTGACGAAATTGGTTTCCTCGGTGAGGTAAAGGGGTTCCAGGCCACTGAGGGCCGCTTGTTCGTTACGGTCTGGAATCTGACGAGGGGGAAAAGCTGAAGCGACTTCTGCTACAGCCCGGATGTGTTCGGGCGTAGAACCACAACAGCCACCCAGGATATTGACCATGCCACCTTCCAGGAAATCCTTGAGCAAATCGGCCATTTGCTGGGCCGTCTGATCATACTCCCCAAAGGCATTGGGCAGGCCTGCATTGGGATAGGCACTGATGGGCACGTGGGCGACCCGCGAAAGGTCCTGGACGTATTGCCGGAGCTGCTCCGCTCCGAGGGCACAATTCAAGCCGATGCTCAGCAAATCTGCGTGCTGTACGCTGAGCCAGAAAGCCTCAACTACCTGACCGGACAAGGTGCGGCCACTGGCATCGGTAATCGTCCCAGATACCATGAGGGGATAAGCCACGCCTCTTTCTTCGGCCAGGCTTTCAATGGCAAAAATGGCCGCCTTGGCGTTAAGGGTGTCAAAAATGGTCTCCACAATGAGGATATCAGCTCCTCCGTCTATCAAGCCTCGCGCCTGATCGTAATAGGCTTCGACCAGCTCATCGAAGGTGATATTTCTTAGGCCAGGGTCATTGACATCGGGAGAAATAGAGGCCGCACGATTGGTGGGCCCTAATGCCCCTGCCACAAAGCGGGGTTTTTCAGGATCCTTCTGGGTGTATTCCAGGCATACTTCCTTGGCTAGCTTGGCAGATTGGTAATTGATGGCGTAAACCTGGTCCTCCATCTGATAATCGGCCTGGGCAATGGTGGTCCCACTGAAGGTGTTGGTTTCAATGATATCCGAACCAGCATCAAGGTACTCACGATGGATGTCCTTGATGATCTCCGGCTGGGTAATCGATAAGAGGTCGTTGTTTCCTTTGAGCGGAACCGGATGATCAGGGAAATGGCTACCTCGAAAATCGGCTTCGTCCAACTGATAGCGTTGGATCATGGTTCCCATAGCTCCATCCATCATGAGGATTTTTTCAGTCATGAGTTTTTGAAGCTGCTTGCGGGTATCAGAATGGGTCAAGGCTTGCGGCATAGGCTATTCTCCAAAGGTTGTTTTGGATAAAACGAACGGAGCAGTAGTAAGGTTAGTTCAAGGATAAAATTACGCTTTTTCAGGCAAGGGGTAAAGACAGGGCAAAAAATCCTCTAACAGGGTTCCAGATTAATCTTCTTCTCCAAAAGCCTGTAAGCGTTGCATATGACGCGGCCCCGGAGGAATGGGCAGGACCATGCCTTGCTGGATATACTTTTTGACCCGTGAACCCTCCCCTTGATCCTGCAGTAAATCGAGTAAGGCAAAACGAGCCGGCATATGGTACAGATTCAGAACCAATGCTTCCTGAAAATGTTGGATGGCTTGGGCTGGCTCTCCTTGTTTCCAGGCCAGATAGCCCTCGGTATAGCGATACTCAGCTTTACGATGCGGACTATCAGGCAAGCCCAGCTTTTTAAACTGGCGCGTAGCGGCTTCTTGCCAGCCCACATCCGCCAGCAGGCGAATTCCCCGGTAAACTTCGCGCTTCAGGCGGCGGCGTCCCTGATAAGGTTCCAGCCAGGATGTAACCTGAACGCTGTCCCCCAGCGCCAGCGCGGCTGCCGCCTGGAGGATATAAAAATCCGCTCTCCCGGAGCGTGAGGCTTCCAGAATTTGCTGGGATTCGGTGAGCATATCCAGGGCCTGCTGATATTGCTGCTGGCTGATGAGCACCCGGGCATATTGAGCCCGATGCTGGTAGGCCTGCGGCTTTCGTTCGATCAGGTCCTGAAAAAAGACCAAGGCCTCTTCATAACCCAGGAGCCCTTTTTGCTCCATCGCAAAAGCCGCCGCTTCGTCTATTCGGTCCCGGAGATAGGTAGAAATGGTCGGGGCGGTATTGACATAGGCTTCCGCTGCGGCGATGGCTTCCTGTATATCGGATTCAGCCAGGAAAAACGTGCGCAGCGCTTCGTTCATGCGGGCCCGGATATCGGGGTCTTGTTCCAGGGCAAAGGCCTTTTGCAAGGCTCCTCTTCGCACCTTAAAGGTTTCTTCCGGACTGAGCTGCTCCTCTTTTTGGGCTTGTGCAGCCCAATTGGCCAGGGCCTGATAAGTAGGCGCATAATCCGGAAAGCGCAGCAAGGTCAGGTCGAGCAAGTCTCGGGCTTCCTCCAACTTTTGCTGCCCGCCCCAGATGCGGGCCTGCAACAGGTAAAGGGGTACATAGGTACTATCCCAGGCCCAGGCAGAATCCAGCAGGGTTTGGGCGCGGACATACTGTCCATTCAGATCGGCCCGGTCAGCTAGTTTGCGGTAGACCTCGGCCCAGTTGGCTTTCATCACCGCTTTTTTTCCTTGCAGATAGGCTCCATGCTTTTTGACCAAACTATCGACAAAAGCATACATAAGCGGATCTTTCTCTGCCAGGTCTTCCCGGGTATTTACTGATTTGTGGTTAAGGGGATGAACTTTGGCCCGGGCGAAATAGGCTGGAAAGGCCTGGGCGAAGTATTCAAACTCATTATTCGCGGCATAGTAGTCCAGGGTGAGGCCGTTTTCCATGGCGTGATAATAGCGCTTGCGAATTTCTCGCATTTCCTGGTCGGAAAAGATCTGCCCATGAAACAGATGGACGTATTCATGCAGGGTAACATTGCGTTCCAGATGACTCCCACGCTCCACGTATTCAATGCCCGTCGCTCCACTGCCTACCCCTCGAATGTCCATCCATTGACGGTTGTCGAAAGTGGTAGCCTGTCGGAAGTACAGGTTATTCATGGCGTCTGCGAGGTCCTGGTGTAGCGGAGGAATGACAAATTTATGATTAAGGCGAGCCAGGAAGGGGAAATAGGCCACCGCTGAGTGGAGTTGACCCCAAACCATTTTCCCTACCCGCTCTCCCGGATATTGGCTGATGTCTGGGAATACCGCAAAAAAGCTGGCAGAATCGAGGATTTGGGTACCTTGGATAAGGTTTTCCAGCGAATCAAAAGAAGCCAGATATTCCATCTGACGTTTCTTGATCACGGCGGCCAGCCCATTATGCGCCGGACCATAATGGGCCTTTTTGTCCAACATCTCCACAAAAGCCTGCTCTGCTTCATCCAAACGACTCTTCCCCAATGGGTCGTGGGCCAGATACAAATAGGAAGCACGCATCAGATCAGGAAGGATAGAAGTGGGGTATTTATCCCTTACCCTGGCAATGCCCTCCAACACTTGTTTTTCGGAAGCTTCCTTCAGGGAAGGCAGCTGTTTTTTCAGGGCTATCCTGACGGACTCATCGTCGGAGGCTACATAGTCGACAAAGGTCAAATGGGTATGTCCGTTGCCCCAGTGCCAATGGGTCAGATAGTGCAAAGGATGCACCATCAGGGCTAGTTCCCAGTGAGCCGCCATTTGAGGCAGGAGGGTGGCATCTACTCTTCTCCAAAGCGCATATCCATAATAGAAGCGTGCGTCAGGATGGTAAGGGTTTCGTTCCAGACAAGCCCGCAGCAGGGTTTCTGCCCTGGTTTGTTCTCGTTGCCAGAAGGCTACTTCAGCGGCCAGCAGCCAGGCTTCTGCTTCCCCGGGATTCCACTGGATGACTTGCTCGGCCAGGGCTTTTGCCTTGGGATAATTTTTGCGCAGGAGATGAATTCTTCCCAACAGTAAAACGGCTTCTTCATCCCGGGCATTTTCTTTCAGCAAGGCTCCACAGGCATCTTCCGCCAGTCCCAATTCCCAGGCAGCTATATGCAGTCGAATTCGCATCAGACGTACCGCATGGGTGTAGGCCACTTCAGCTTCTATGGAGGAAAGCTGCGTTTCGGCTTCCTGGTATCGGTGACGGAGGTATGCCAAACGGGCTTTGGCCAGCCGGAAGCCAGGAGCCAGGGATTCGCTGCTCAGGAATTGGTCTGCTATCTGCCACAGCCCCAAGTCAATCAGGCCTTCCATCCAGGCTGGGTCAGACACCTCCCAACTTAGCAAATGTCCCGCTCGGATTTCGGTAAGGGTTCGCATGGCCTGATGGGTATCCCCCACCGGCAAAGCCCGGGTTTGCGCCCAGCCACATAGGCCTATGCACAAGCTAAGCCCTACGCCAATCCACCTTTTCCATACCATCTTTACCTGCATCATGATGATTGATCTATCTGCCTAGAGAAAGACTTTTCCGACCAGAAATGTTACGGCTTTGCCGCCCATGAGGACCCTATCCCCTTTCAGTTCGCAAGAGAGGATGCCTTTGCGCGGGGAAATTTGCCAGGCATCCATTTGCGTTTTCCCTAACTGTTCCGCCCAATAGGGGATCAGATTGCAATGCGCCGAGCCCGTAACCGGGTCTTCGGGAATGCCGGCCGCAGGCGCAAAAAAGCGGGAAACAAAATCTACCTGATCGCCTTTGGCGGTGGCAATCACTCCTACGGTATCAACCTCCAGCATGGCGTGAAAATTGGGCTCCAGACTGGCAATCACGGATTCGGATTCATAGACCAGAAAATAATCTCGCGACTTGGCGACATAGCTGGGCGTTATGCCCATGGCTCTCTCTAATGCTTCCGGCAACTCACAGGCCTCCGGAGGTCGGCTTGGGAAATCCATCAGATACTGGTCTCCTGCTTTTTTGACCAACAAAGTCCCACTACGCGTCTCAAAACGAAGCTCCTCTTCCTGAGCGGCTAGATGTTGCCAGAGCACATGAGCCGTGCCCAGGGTAGCATGCCCGCATAAATCAATTTCAAAGCCAGGGGTAAACCACCGCAGATGATATCCATTTTCTACCGGCACAAAGAAGGCCGTTTCTGCCAAATTATTCTCAATCGCTATTTTTTGCAGCACATCATCGGGTAGCCATGACTCCAGCGGGCAAACCGCGGCTGGATTGCCACCGAATACGTGGTCTGTGAATGCGTCAACCTGATAGAGATCAATCGTCGTCATAACAGAGACAAGTTGGATAAAGGGATGCGATTCTCCTGATTCTCAGAAATCAGCTTCCCGGTTAAAAGGGGAAATTATAAAAAAAACCCGGGCCACAGGTAAAGGCCCGAGTTATATAGCAAAAACGAATGTGTAGACAAAAGGATTTCAGGAAACCCGAAGTCTCATGTTAGGCTGGTAATCAGCCTCTCTCTCCGGGACCGGCTCCAGCCAGCTTTCGGGTTGGAGCGTCCGAAAAGGGTCCACCAGCGCAGGGGATTGATCCAGACGCAGGGCGTTGTCCCGCAGGTAGTACATTCCCCAGGGTAAGGCGCCCAACAGATCGTCCTCAATGCCGGAAACAAGGTCTTTCTCGACCTCATATCCGAGACGATGCTCCTGAAACTCTACAAATCGGTGTGAGATGTAGCGCGCCACTTTGGCCAGGGTTTGTCCTTTCACCAGTTGTTCGTAGAGTTCTTTGACGATATCCTGCGAACGGGTGTTGGGATGGGTATCCTGGATGGCAAAAACGGCCGGGATGTCTCGCTTGATGAACATCTCGATCAAGCCGCGGGTCGCACAGCCACTCAAGAAAACCATCTTTAGGTTAGGGAGCTTCCCGATGAGTTTGGACAATTCATCCACGTGTACGCCAATCATTTGATTAGGGGTCTCGATCCGCAGGTGGTCGGATTCAGAAGGTCCACATAGATGAAGGATGGTAATGGATTCCCGGATTCGTCGGTCGAGGATGGCTTCGAAAAAGTTGGGCGAAATGCCCTTTTTTCCCATTTGGACCGACTCTACAGAAAAAGGATGACGCTTGCGGGAGATATAGCGTGCTACGCGGCTTTTTTCGCGTCGCCAGCTTTTGGTTTTTTTGCCTCCCAAGACGTCGTTTACACAAGCAAGGAATGCAACAGGTCTTGACACTGAAGCAGACATAAGGGTTTGGATTACAAGTTAATTCAGGTATTGGTGTTTAGATGAATTTACCCAATTCATCCAGGGCACGTTAGTAAGACTGCGGAATCGGTCAATTTACATGCGCCATCGGTCAAGAATCAGCATCTTTTTACCGTGGGGGACCTAAAAAGGATGTAAGGATTGGAAGTTATTTGTAGCGGACTACCAGCTCTTTAAAGGCGGGATCACTGCGGTAGGCCCGGAAAGCGGAGTAGTAATAGATGAAGCTTTCAATCTTCAGGCCGTTTTTCAGGGCCAACTCCAGGTGTGAGAAGAACAATTCGCGTTCCCGCTGTTCGGCATAAATAGCCGCCAGGACGCCATAAGGCTTGGCCTGCTGGGCAGCTTCTGAATTCAGCTGGAGCACTTGTTTCATGTCATCAATGGCTTCCTCATAGCGATCAAGGTGGAAGAGGACCAGTCCTCGGTTATAATAGGCGTCGGCATATTCCGGACTGATGCGAATGGCATCATTGAAGTCCAGCAGGGCCTGATCATAGTCCTTCATGAAGACATAAGTGTTGCCCCTTTCATTGAGGGCAATATGGTTTTCTGGTGAGTTTTTGAGGATCCAGTCATACTGCGCCTGGGCCTGGGGGTAATCCTTGATTTTGGCAAAGGAACGTGCCAGACGGTCGGCAATGGCCAGGTAGGCAGCATCTTCGGTAACCCGCATGCGGGATAAAAAACGCACTGCTTCCTCATATTCTCCCCGGTCATAGTGTCCCAGCCCACGCGCCCGGAAAACCATATCTTCTACCGAAGAGCTCATAAAGTTCATGCTATCCAGAAAAATTCCTTCCTCCATGTAAAGGCTGGTGGCTCCTCTTTTCACCACTTCCCCTTTACTCTGATAGAGGTATTCAAAATTCATGTTGATGCCTCCTTCAGCTACCATCTCATAATTTCCCCAAAGCACCAGGTCAGCCTTGCAATAGGTGATCATGCGCTCGGCCAGGCCTTCCGGCACCGCGCATGCTTCGGTGGTAAATCGTTGGATCTGAAAATCAGATTCAGGGTAGGTGTTTTGATCAGCCAGGCTGGCAATGCGGCCCTCTATGGTTTCAGCATAGCGGGGGTCAGTCTTGATGCAGTTGCCGCCTTCGGTAAAGGGCAGGGTCAACACATTGTAAGACTCGACTTCCTCAAACACGCAGTCCTGCGGCAGGTCAGCAGCAGCAAAAAAGCGCTTGGGAATGTCCAGCAGAAACAGGGCAGCCAGAATCATCCCGCAAAGGAGAATCCCGGAGCCGATCAGACGAGCCAATCGCGAAGTGTTCTCACTTTCTTCAGTTGGAAGGCTCCGCTCTTTGAGCGGTTCTGGAGGTAAAGCCTGAATCGGCAACTTCCAGGAAAGACGGGGTTCGTTCTCCTGCAGTACGTATCCGCCCCAAGGCAGACCGTGGCCATTCATTTTGGCTTTACCAGCCCAATCCAGTTGATCGGTCTGAAAATCATAGGAAACCAGCCGGTTAGCAAAGCGGTTGGGATAATCATGCGCTACCCGCTTGAGGGTATGGCGAATGGTCTGCCCTTTGGCCAGACCGGCATAAAAGGTATGCGCGATTTCCTGGGCGTAGCGCCGGTTACCTGATTTCAGGTAAGAGGCGGTTACCACTGGCACATCCTGCAGCAGGATGGATTCCATCAACTCCGGAGAGCCACAGCCGTTCAGAAAAACCATCTGAAGGCCAGGGAACTGTCCGACCAGGGGACCAATGGAAGCATTTTTCAGCACTTCTGCATTTCGCGCTCCACGGAACCGCAGCACATCGCTGCTGCCATAGCCAGCGAGGTGCAAGACAGCCACTCGATCATTGAAGGCATATTTTTTCAATTGATCGACCACAAATACCCCCGATTCGGGATCTTCTCGCACGATCTCGAAGGGTGCGGGTTGCTGTTGACGGGCAAAGAGGGTTTCAATCATCCTACTCTCCTGATCAAGCAGTTTCTGGGCACGTCGGTCCGACGCTCCATTCACCGTGGCAAGCAGTATAATAGGAGGATCACTCTGTGACTGCATGAAGGTATTTGTTATCAACTGCAAAATAGGCCATTAAACCCAAGCTTTTGTCGGTATTTGCATTAACGGATTAAAATATTCCTTAAATGGCTAATTCTGAAGGATTAAGAGCTATACATTTTGCGAACATACGCAATAATAAGGCGATAAAGCCTGCTTTTTTTGATTCACATCATGGAATTTTTAGCATTTCCCACTTTTCATCTGGCCTTTTTCAGATAGCAAAACTGCTTTTTAGCCTGGCAATTTTCCCACCCCTATTTGTGTCGGCCAAAGATTCCTTATTTTCAGCCTCAACATTTATCAGGCAAATTCTCATATCCTATGCGCGTTCTGTTATGCCACCTGTTGCTGCTATCAAGCCCATTTCTGCTGGTGGCTCAATCAAACTTGACCCTCTCTCCAGAATTTGAACAGGCGGTGGCTCACCAAACCCGAACCCTAACGGGGGAACCCGGTCCCAATTATTTCCAAAATTACGCCGATTATATCATTGAGGCTCGACTTTTTCCGAAAGAAAAGCGGCTGTCCGGGAAGGCACGTATCACCTATCACAACCAAAGCGGCCAGGAGTTAGACCAAATGGTCGTTCGATTATATCAGGATATGTACAAAAAGGGCTTCCCTTCCGATGATCAAATATCCCGCACAGACCGCACAGACGGGGTTGAGCTATCTCTGATCGTGCTGGACGGGGACACCCTTACACAGAATGGTCAATCAAGCAAAATTCGTCGAAAAGGAACCAACCTGTTTCTGGATCTATCCTCCCCGCTGGCCAGTGGAAAAAGCATATCGTTGGAAATCGACTGGGCCTTCCATGTGCCGGAGAAAACCCGGGTTCGGATGGGCACCTATATAAAGAATGCCTTCTTCATTGCTTATTGGTATCCCCAGGTAGCGGTTTTTGATGACATTCATGGCTGGGACGAGCTGGACTATACCGGCACCCAGGAATTCTATCAGGACTTTGGGGATTTTGATGTATCGCTCACCATCCCAGATGACTATCAAATATGGGCCACGGGCAACTGGACCAATCCAGCGAGCATCCTGGAAAAGGATTTTCTGGAGCGCTACCAGACAGGTCTCCTCGCTGATACGGTCGTGCAGCTTGTTTCAGAGGCTGACCGTAAAAGTGGAAAGCTCATCAACCAGCCTACCGAAAGTGGATTACATACCTGGCGCTTCCAGGCAGAAGATGTGCCCGACTTCGCCTTTGGGGCAGCCGACTATTACCTCTGGGATATCACCAGCACCCAACTAGGCCAGCCGGAAGGCCCCAGGGTAAAGGTAGAAGCGGCTTATAACCCCAAAGCAAAAGACTTTAAAGAAGTAGCCGCTTTCTCCCAGGAAATTTTGGAAGACCTTTCCACCGAATTACCTGGCGTTCCCTACCCTTACCCCAAGATCACCATCTGGAATGGGGAGAAAACCGGAGGAGGCATGGAGTATCCCATGATGGTTAACGATGCCTCTACCTTTAGCCGGGCGTTTACCTTCAGCCTGACCTACCACGAAATCGCCCATACCTATTTCCCCTTTTACATGGGGATCAATGAACGGAGGTACGCCTGGATGGACGAGGGCTGGGCTTCCTTTTTCCCAGAGGACCTGATGTTGAAAAAAGGATTCTCCCGACAGCCCATGCGCATGAATATCCTGGGTTACGTCGGCTTTGCCGGCGCCAAGGGGGAAAAAGCCTTGATGACGAATTCCATGGACCTCCAGGGACGTGCCTATGGCGTAGCTTCTTATTCTAAACCCGCTACAGCCTACTACCTCCTTCGGGAATTGCTGGGACCAGAGATGTTTAAAGAGGCCTTGCAAACCTATATGGAGCGATGGAAAGGCAAGCACCCCCTACCCTATGATTTCTTCCATACCTTTAATGAGGTAGCAGATCAGGATTTAAGCTGGTTCTGGAAACCCTGGTTTTTTGAAACAGGCTATCCGGATCTCAAAATGGAGGTGAACAAAATCAAAGGTAAGCAAGCCAGGCTCACCATTATCAAAGAGGGAAGCCTCCCGGTACCGATCTACCTGACTTTTACCTTAAAAGATGGGACCAAGGAAGTGGTAACCTACAAGGCCGACGTTTGGGCAGATGGCAAGACCACTTATCCTGTGGTACAAAAATTTTCCAGTCCCGTTACTGCGGTCAAACTCGGCGCACCTTTCGTTCCGGATGTAAATTCTGCAGGTGATCGATTCGAAAAATAGGGAGTCTCTACAGTTCCCCTTCGTCGGCAAAGGAATAATAGCCGCGATGGGAGATAATTAAGTGATCCAGCAGCGGGATGTCGAAGAGACGTCCCGCTTCTTTTAATTTTTGGGTGATCTGACGATCGGCCCGACTGGGAGTAAGGTTCCCGGAAGGATGGTTGTGGGATACGATGATGGCGCTGGCGAGGTGTTGCACCGCTTCCCGAAACACAATGCGGGGATCGATGATGGTAGCAGAAACCCCGCCCTGGAACATTTGCCGTTCCGCTTTGATCTCGTGATTTCGGTTCAAAAACAGGACGTGAAACACTTCCTGTTCCTTATCGGCCATTTTACCCTGCAGGTATTGGGCCACGGAAGCAGAACTATTGATGCGAAAGTCGGTACTCTCTTCCGAGGACTTTCTCCGCCCCAGTTCAAAAGCGGTCATCAGGGTAATGGCTTTGGCCGGGCCTATGCCTCGGATTTGGGTCAGCTCTGCGATCCCCATTCTGGCCAGGCCCTTTAAGCTCTGCCCGTGCACGAGGATTTCGCGTCCCAAATCAATGGCGCTGGCATCTCTCCGACCGGTGCCCAGCAGGATGGCAATCAGTTCTGCATCCGTCAGCGCATCTATCCCCCTGCTTTGGAGTTTTTCCCGGGGGCGGTCCTCCACCGCCCAGTGCTTGATGGATTGTTTAGCATAGTAGCTCATGGGACTGTTTTTCTTCCAAGAAACTAGCCCCGGATGGATTGCCTATGGAAAAAGTGGGAAATAGGTAACAAAAAAACCCGGCTCGAAAGCCGGGTATATTTAGGTAGTGTCTTGCTAGTTTAGCCTATTCAATCACCGTTTCGGGCTCATTACCCGAGGTTAGCTACAAATTTAGTGAGCTTGCTTTTATAATTAGCAGCGGTGTTCTTATGAATAATGTTGGCTTTAGCCACTTTGTCGATCTGGCTAAATACTTTCGGCAGCATGGCTTCTGCATCCCCTTTGTCGGAAGAAGCTCTTAGCTTTTTAATCATATTACGCATGGTTACTTTTTTATAACGGTTGCGTAATCTCCTCTTTTCGCTCTGACGAATCCGCTTTTTAGCTGATTTATGATTTGCCATTGGATATAAATATATTCGGTTCTAAAATAGGCCGTGCAAAGTTACGAATAAGGCGACAAAAGGCAAGCACTGAGAATAAAATTCCTGGACAAATTTGAGGAAGTTAAGCAGCAGGATGGTTTTTGGATAAAAAAAAAACCAATTTCGCAGGCCATTGGTTAGAGAAAATATGATTTTACCCATCATTGGATATGGCCATCCGGCCTTGCGCAAAGCCACCCAGGAGGTCACTCCCGACCATCCGGAACTGGATCAATTGATCGCAAACATGTTTGAAACCATGTATAATGCTCAGGGGGTAGGACTAGCGGCTCCACAGGTCAACCTCGACCTGCGCATCTTTATCGTGGACGGCCGTCCCATGGACGGTGAGGAAGAAGAAGACCTAAGCGATTTCAGAAAAGTATTTATCAATCCCAGAAAAGTAGAAGAGTCTGGCAAAGTCTGGCCTTTTGAAGAAGGTTGCCTGAGTATTCCGGACATCCGGGAGACCGTTCGACGTCCCGAGCAGATCACCCTGGAATATATGGATGAAAGCTTCCAGCCGCAGAAAGAGACTTTCACTGGATTTAAAGCGCGGGTAGTCCAGCATGAATACGACCACCTCGAAGGCAAGCTATTCACCGACTATATTACTCCCCTCAGAAGGCGCATGGTGAAAAAAAGACTGCACCGCATCTCCCTGGGAGATATCCATACGGACTACCCCATGAAATTTTTTACCGGGAAAAAATAGGCGCAACAGGCATGAAGGATTTTAGGGCAAAAGTGCGCTTTTTCGGTCGCGTTTTGCCAAAAATCAGGAAAGTTTATGCGATGAAATAAACCCACTCTTAGCCGCCCCCAAACCCTCCAAAAACCAGCCTCCCGGCCGCTATGTGGCTACTAATCAGTGGGATAAAGCCGTAAAAATGAACAAATCCCTAAAAAATTGAGGCTTTTTTGTCACTTTCGTAATCGATTTCGCTAATCCTAAGGGGATGTTAACTTTTTTCTAATTTTTTTACCGTTTCTTCTTGTAACTGTCGATTTTTATTCCCATTTTTGCATGCAATTTAGGTTTAGTACGTCTTATAAATTCCTTTTAGTTTATGTCCGCACAAGAGTTGCACGCAAAAATTCAGGCTACGAAGAAGTTCTTGAATCAGGAAATGGTGAAGACCAAGCTTCAGCAGGAAGCAGACACACTTATGTCTTTCCGCGAGATTGGTACCCGTCTTGATATGATTCATGAGGCTGAGCGTGTTGGAGTAAGAAATCTGGGCGAACGCCAAAACAGAAAACTTACCCGCATGATTAACCAACTGGAGGAAATGAAGAACATTTCTTTGAACTAGTCGAGTTATTTGCACGGAAAAAAGAACAGGGGAGCCCAAGGGCTCCCCTTTCTCCTTTTAGATACTAGGAGAATCCCACAATAGTAGATATATTAGGGCGTTAATTTGTATCCCTGCATGGACTTTTCACCAATATTGCTGTTATCATCCGGGAACCTGGCCAATTATCTGCCTATTTTCTTCCTCATTGGCATCGCTATTTTCCTGGGTTTCCTCCTGACTAACCTCTCCCGATGGTTAGGACCTCTCCGTCCAAATAAGATTAAGGGCTCAGCCTACGAAAGTGGCATGGACCCCGTGGGAACCGCTCACGAGCGTTTTTCGATTAAGTTTTACCTGGTAGCCATGTTGTTCATCCTCTTCGACATTGAGGTGGTCTTCATGTATCCCTGGGCAGTGCAGTACAAGCAGTTGTTGATTGAAAGCCAATCTCTCTTTCCGCTGATAGAGATGTTCGTTTTCATTGTGATTCTCTTTGTGGGATATGTTTATGTGTATAAAAAAGGCGGCCTTCAATGGCAATAAACTGGAGTTGATATGGGATTAGAAAAAGCACTCGCAAAACAAGGCTATCTGTTGACCACGGTTGACTTTGTAACCAACTGGGCTCGGAAAAACGCCATGTGGCCGATGCCCATGGGATTAGCGTGTTGTGCAATTGAGATGATGGCCTTCGCAGGACCTAAATATGATGTATCTCGCTTCGGTAGTGAGGTATTCCGTTTTTCTCCGCGGCAGGCGGATATGATGATCGTAGCCGGATGGTGTACTTACAAAATGTCTCATGCCATCAAGCGGATCTGGGATCAGATGCCTGATCCTAAGTGGTGTGTGGCCATGGGCGCTTGTGCCTCTACAGGCGGTATGCACCGCGTGTATGGCGTGGTACAGGGCGTAGACAACTTCCTCCCGGTAGATGTATATATTCCCGGCTGTCCTCCTCGCCCGGAAACCGTGATTCATGCCCTGCAGACCATTCAGAACAAAGTAAAGACCGAGCACTCCGTGCTTCAGGACTAAGCATAGAAGGTACTATACGAAAAACATGAGTCATCCCGAATTTTGGGATGGCTCATTTCTTTTTAGGCATTTTTTGAGACGGATAGGCAAGGGCCATTTTCCTTCCATATGCTTGTCCCCTCGGAAGCTCCTCGACTAAAAGGAGGTGAGCTGTCCTGATCAAGGCCCCCGACATCTATATCGTTGGAGGTCCCTGCGATCTTTATGTAATCATGGAGACCCCGGATAAGTCATTTTCCCTGCCGGTCAAATGCCTTTCCGGGGTGACATATTTGTGCGTGGTTGAGTTTATCCAACACCTTTTGATGAAGACATCTCCCTACTACACTTTTGTCACCCCGGAAGCTCCTCCGACTGCAAGGAGGTGAGCTATCCGGGGTCTCTCGCTTTCGTGCCGGTCTCTTCTAAGTGGGCTAGGTAAAAGATGGGCATGAAGAGAGGTGTATGTTGCTAGAGACCCCGGATAAGTCATTTTCCCTACCGGTCAAATGCCTTTCCGGGGTGACATACTTGTGCGTGGTTGAGTTTATCCAACACCTTTTGATGAAAGCATCCCTCCCTCCATTTTCTTGTCACCCCGGAAGCTCCTCCGACTGAAAGGAGGTGAGCTATCCGGGGTCTCTCGCTTTCGTGCCGGTCTCTTCTAAGTGGGCTAGGTAAAAGATGGGCATGAAGAGAGGTGTATGTTGCTAGAGACCCCGGATAAGTCATTTCCCCTACCGGTCAAATGCCTTTCCGGGGTGACATATTTGTGAGTAGGTAGGGTTTCGAGAAGCAGTTTGATGAAATCTTGGCTTACTCAAAATTCAGGCTGACTCAGGTTTGCTTTATATTTCTTTCCTTATCGTACGGGAGCGTGCTTTTCCATGCCTTTTTTTAGTAGTTCTGTAGTAGCGCCCACTGTGCCCAAGACCGGCGCCAGGAACCAACCCAGAACCGGGATCAACAACATCAGGTTAAAGGCTCCGCCATTACCGATGGCCAGTCCGCGTTGACTATCTACAAAGCGGATACTGTCTTTTACCCCAAACCGATAACGCTCCAGGGTGTAATCCATATTCCCAAACCCGGCAAAATAAGCCTGTATCACGAAGATCAGCACCGTAGGTAAAATTCCTCCAATCACCGGAATCAGGGAACCAAAAAGTAAACCCGCCAGGGAGAGCAGCCCCACGTACAAGAGCTCCCGAAAAACATTCCGGAGCGCTATGCGCAAGCCACGTATCAAATCTTTGATAAACCTTCCGGCGGTGGTGGGCGGAGGCTGGGTGCCTTCCAGGGTATGCTCGATTTTTTCCGAAAGAATCGCCATAAAAGGGGAGATGACCACCATGACGATATACTTAAACAAAAACAAGGCAGCAATCACCACCAGCCCCAAGGCCAGGGTTGCGGCCACACTGCTAACCCAGCTTGCTCCCCACCAGTCGGCTGGATACCAGGAAACCAACCAGTCCCCTACATCTCCGGAAAAATAAAATGCGCCCCCAAAAATCCCCAGCGCCAGTACGGCACTGATTAATCCAGGGATCAATGCGTAGGACCACAATCGGTGTCGGTTCATCAGGGTCCAGGCCCCTGTAAATCCTCTGATGCCTTGAAAAATGCCACGAATCATGCTCGTAGGTTGAAGGTGAAAGAGAAAAACGTCTCTACAAAGACGAAAATAATTCCTGAGAGTTGGATTTGGAAATTCCCTGGCTTAGCAAGTCTCTCCTTCTGAAAAAAAGCCCGTTTATGCCCACAGAAAAAATCCTGTCCCCCCTTTTTTCCACCCTTTTGAATTTCTCCCACTTGTTATCAAGGGTATTTTTCCTTAACATTTATATAGCAATTGACTACATCACTATTACTACGCGCATTTTACTTCATGAGGCCAAGTCCTGGAAGAGATAAAGTCATCTGGAACCGCATCAGACAGGGAGACGAAACCGCCCTATCTGAGCTATTTCTGCTATCCAGCGAGATGCTTCTGGGATACGGGCTTTCTTTTCATGCCAACCGGGAGTTAGTCAAAGATTGCATACAGGATGTTTTCTTGAGCATTTGGACCCGTCGGTCTACCCTGCCTCCGGTCAGTCATCTCTCCTTTTATCTGATCACCGCCCTGCGAAGGCAGATGCTCAAGCAACTCAAAGTCCGGCATGTCAATCTCGATCCAACTCATCTGAGCGTAGACCTGACCTCCCCTTCTTCTGAAGAGCAGCAGATCGAGGCAGAAAACACCAACCAACAAAAATATCTCCTGCTCAAAAACCTCGGCGAGCTTCCCCAGCGTCAGCGCGAAATCATTTACCTTCGCTTTTATCAGGGCTTCAGCCATGATGACATCTGCCTCATTATGCAGATCAAGAAACAAGCGGCCTGGAACCTCCTCTCCCGAGCGATCAAAAAACTGGAAAGCCTGATGAAAAACACCTATCAGGGCATACCCGTTTTATTCCTCCTCCAACTTTTTTGCTGATTTTTTTGATTTTTTTTCCTGCCTGCTGAGTAGGTTATCCGAAAAAGGGTACTTATCTCTAAAGGACGCTAAGAGCCTTTTTCAACATGATGCTTAAGGGAAAGCTCAAGATTTAAACAGGCTCTCAATAAACAAGCTAGCAAAAGGAAAAGCGCACATGAATCCGAAAAAATATTTGTCTTTTGGGTCGCGGGATTTCGCAGAGGATGATATGTTCACCGACTGGGTATTGAACCAAAATCCTGAAATGGATCAGTTCTGGACCCAGTTCTTGGACGATTACCCTGAGAAAGAAGCTGAGCTGGAAGCAGCTCGCAACTTGATCCTTAATACCCAGGATGCTTTGAGACAGATTCAATGGGCTGAAGGAGAACAAGAAGCTATGCACCAGGCGCTGCTGGAAAAAGTACGCCATCAGCAACCTCCTCTCCAGGAAATGCCCTCACGTTCCTCTTCTGGCAGTATCCAGTGGGGATATCGCTGGGCAGCGGCCATCGTGCTGATCTGTGCCATCGGAGCAGCCCTTTATTTCTCTCAGCAAAAAGCCATCAAAATCCGCCATGCCACGGGTTACGGGGAAATACAGACCTTCTCTTTACCCGATGGATCAGAGGTAAAATTGCACGCGCATTCCACCCTGGAGTTTTATGAAGATTGGATGGATGGAAAGGATCGGGAAGTTTGGTTGGAGGGTGAGGCTTTTTTCTCTGTGGAAAAAAAGCCCGTTACACAGGCAAAATTCAGGGTCCATACCCAGGACCTGGCGGTAGAAGTGCTAGGCACAGAGTTCAATGTAGATACCCGCAAAAACAAAACCGAGGTAGTCCTCAAGGAGGGAGCTATCAAACTTCAACTCCAGGATGAGCAACAAAAAAGCATCATGATGGAACCGGGTGATCTGGTAAGTTTCTCGCAAAAGCAGAATAAGCTGGCCAAAAGAAAAGTCAACAGCCGGATCAGAACCTCCTGGAAGGAAGGCATTCAATTATTCGAAAAAAGCCCCTTGGAAGAGGTGATCGCTAAAATAGAAGACATCTATGGGATCAAGGTGGAAATTCAGGACACCACCTTATTTGACCGGAATTTGACCTTAGGGGTTCCGGTGGAGAACCTGGAAATCGCCATTGCTACCCTGGAAAACATACTCGGAAAATCCTTTGTGCCTATGACAGAAAATCAATTTAGGATCAAATAAAAGCGGCCAGAGGCAAATTGCCCTTTGCCCTGGCCTGATTGTATTAAAACAACTTTAACTGCTCAAAACTATGAGATTAGGACTACTACTCAAAATTAGCCTGGGAATTCTTCTGCTGGGATCCCTGGGACTAATGACCAATGCCGCGAGGGCAGCCCTCGACTCCCCTCCTGAAAAGACGACTATGCAGGAACGCTACCTGGTAGACGCCCTGAATGAATTGAGCGAAAAATTTCAGGTAATCTTTTCCTTTGATGCCGACCTACTCGACGGGATCAAGGTCCACTTTACGTACAAAGAGGAAGAATCCCTGGAAGCCAACGTCAACCGTCTGCTGGTCAACACCAAGTTTCGCTATAAGCACCTGGGCCAAAAATACTACGTCGTCTATCAGAATGACCGGTCTGGTACGCGCAAGCTCAAGAAGATGGCCCGCAAGGTAAAGCAACTCCAGCAACTGGAAAATAAAGGAGGCATCAGTCTGCATCCTACCAACACCAGCGGCAAAGCCCGTCTGGCGAATATTTCTAAAGCAGTAACCACCATGCAAAAGCTGATGAGACCTATCACCGGTGTCGTCACGGATGAGGAAGGTACCCCCTTAGTAGGCGCTACGGTTCGGGTCAAAGGCACCTCCACCGGAACCAATACTGACAATGAAGGTACATTTTCCCTCGAGGTAACCGACGGAGCTACCCTGGTGATTTCCTATATTGGCTACGAAACCCAGGAAGTGAAGGTGGGAGACGAAAGCGAAATCACCATCGTGCTCCTTTCAGGCCTGAGCATGGAAGGCATCACGGTACTGGGGTCCAGAGGTAAGCCTCGTTCCAACATAAACCGTCCGGTACCCATCGATGTCATTTCTACCGCTGAACTGAATGCTACCGGTCAGCAGGACATCGGGCAGTCTCTCCATTATACTGCGCCTTCTTTCAACGCGGTGAAATTTGGAATCAACGACCTCGCTCCGCTGGTCGACCCTGCCTCCTTGCGCGGTCTGGCTCCGGATCAAACCCTCCTTTTGGTCAATGGTAAAAGAAGACACAAAGTATCTTTCTTCAGCTTGAACCATGGCGTAGGTAAAGGTCAGTTAGGTAATGATATTAACGCCATTCCTTCTGCGGCTATCAAGCGAGTAGAAATCCTGCGAGATGGAGCGGCGGCCCAGTATGGCTCTGATGCCATCGCCGGAGTCATGAACATGCAGTTGAATGACGCCAGTTCTGGTGGTTCTATCCGGATGTACACCGGGGTAAGCTCTACCAATCCAAAATATGACTCCCGCGGCAGTAATTCCGACCTGGAAGGAGAAAACATTTATGACCAAACCATCAATGACGGAGCCACTTTCTCCACTTCTATGAACGTAGGTTCTACCTGGGGCGAGGATGGATTTGTCAATACCACCGTTTATGCGCACCACAACGAGCCTTATGACCGCTCTGGTGCTTATTCTCACAGTGCCGGATGGTATACCGGTGAAGCCAGTGAAGACGCCAAGTTGCGTGAAATCAATGGCGTAGACCTGGACCGCGCGGTACTGGGAGGAGCTGAAAATACCAATGGGGGCATTTTCGTCAACGCTGGCAAAGCTCTGGGCGAAGACTGGGATTACTACATCTTTGGCGGTGCTTCCCGCAAGCGTATCGTAGGGGGCGTCTTTTCACGCTCACCGACCCGAACCAGTCGTAACGCACTGGGCATTTTCCCCAATGGATATAATCCTGAAGTACCTTCTGTCCTGACCGACTATCAGGTCGTATCAGGTGCCAAAGGCGACCTAGGCGGGGACTGGGGATTGGATATGAGCCTTGGGTATAGCGGCAATAATCTCGATTTATACGCCCGCAATACCGTCAATCCAAGTTTAGGAGACGATTCTCCGACCCAGTTTTATACCGGTAGCCTCAACGTTACCCAGACCCTGATCAATGCCGACCTCACCAAAAACCTCGGCAACACATCTCTGGCCTTTGGTACCGAAATCCGTTTCGAGTCCTTCCAGCAGTCTCAGGGAGAACGGGAATCATGGGTTGCTGGTCCGCTGGCCGCCGATGGCAAAGATGTAGGTTCTTCCGGTCGTGAGGGCTACTCTGACCGGACTGATGGCGAGTGGTTCCGGAACAACACCGGTATCTATGCAGAAGTCGAAAGTGATATTACCGATGCTTTCTTGCTCGGAGGTGCCCTTCGTTACGAAAACTACTCCGACTTTGGGGGAGACTTCTCCTGGAAAGTGGCTACCCTTTACAAATTCGTCGATCAGTTGGCTTTCCGTGGTTCGGTTAACCGCTCCTTCAGAGCGCCGTCTCTGGCCCAGTTGCATTACAGCAACTTCTCTCAGATTGCTTTCGATGATGACGGGAACTCTGTCGTAACCCCCTTCCTACCCGTGCGGGATGCCCTGGCCCAGCAGGCCTTCGGGATCACCGAACTCAAGCCGGAAACCTCTTTCGACATCGCTTTGGGGCTGACCTCTAAGCTGTCTCCTGAGTTGACCCTGACCTTTGACGTATATCAGATTGACATTGATGACCGGGTGATCGTCTCCGGCGGGATTCCTGCGGCTGACTTTGCCCAGTTTGCGGATGCAGGTTATGACGAAATCAACATCTTTACCAATGCGGTTAATACCCGTACCCAGGGATTGGATTTCGTAGCCAACTACAAGAAGTTCTTCTCTGAAACGCAAACGCTGGCGCTGACCCTCGCGGCCAACTTCAACAGCACGGAAGTAACCGGCTTCAACTTGCCAGCTGCTTTCGTAGGGAGAGAAGATGACCTGATTGACAATCGCGATATCGTTTTCCTGACCAACGGTACCCCTACCCGCAAGATTATTTTCTCCGCCACCTACCGAATCGGAGCTTTTAGCTTCCTGGCTCGGGCAACCAACTTTGGCGAAGTACAAGACTCTCGTGAAATAGATCCCGAAACTACCGAAGCCCAGGTGTTCCCAGCGCGTACGCTTACTGACCTTTCTGTTACCGGAAACATCAGCCAGCAGTTCTCTATCACGCTCGGCGCCAATAACCTCTTCGATGTGTATCCTGACATGCTGATTTCTCCTAACGTACGTGGGGAAGTGATCTATTCCCGTAGAACGAATCAGTTCGGTTCTCAAGGTCGATTCTTCAACCTTTCGCTGAACTATAACTGGAGATAAAAACAACTCTAACGCCTACAGTGTCCGTCCGCTCTGGCGGGCGGACGCTTTTTTTTTACTTATGACAGCCAAACAAGTAATCGTAGTAGGCAGTGGAAATGCCGCCCTTTGCGCAGGTATTGCTGCCTTGGAAAAAGGAGCCGAAGTGCTCATGGTAGAAAAAGCCCCGGAAGCCGAAGCAGGTGGGAACAGCCGCTACACCGCTGGGGCCATGCGTTTTGTCTACCAGTCTAATGAGGAGTTGCATCCGCTCTTACTCCAGCCCGATGACGAGCGGATACCCCACACTGAATTCGGGGCTTACCCGGCAGAAACTTTTACCCAGGATCTCCTCAATTTCAATGATGGACGTCCCCTGAGCCTGCATCAGCAAATCCTGATTCGGGAGAGTTATCCAACCATGCGATGGCTGGCGGACCACGGGGTGAAATTTGAGCCGATCTATTCCCGGCAAAGTTTTGAAAAAGACGGCAAATACATCTTCTGGGGTGGACTTACCCTGGCTGCCGAAGGAGAGGGCGTAGGTCTGGTAGCAGCAGAAATGCAGGTATTTCTCCAACTAGGCGGGCAAGTGGCTTATGAAACCGAAGCCCGTGAGCTGGTGCTCGAGCAAGGCAAGGTATGCGGCCTGCGTTGTCTTCAAAACGGAGAAAGAATCACCCTGTCCGCGGATGCCGTTATCCTGGGGAGCGGAGGCTTTGAAGCGAGTCCAGCCATGCGTAAGAAATTCATGGGAGAACACTGGGCAAAGTCCAAAGTACGCGGCACCCCTCACAATACCGGACAAGGCATTGAGATGGCCCTACAGGCGGGCGCGGTTTTTCATGGCATTCCGGATGGGTGCCATGCGGTCCCCATGGACCTGCATATGCCGGACAATGGCAACCTGAACATCCCTTATATCGAGCGAAAGCACTACCGCAAGATTTGTTATTTCCTGGGCATCATGCTGAATGCAGAAGGGCATCGCTTTGTGGATGAAGGAAAAAATTTCAGGAACTACACCTATGCCCAGTTTGGCCGGGCCATCCTCCACCAAGCTGGGAATTTCGCCTGGCAGATTTTCGATCAAAAAGTCGATGAACTGCTCTACAGTGAATACCGCTTCTGGGACGCCAGCTTTGTCCAGGCTGATACACTGGAAGAACTGGTCAGCAAACTGGATGGGGTAGATCAGCAACAGGCTATGCAAACCATACAAGCTTACAATCAGGCTGTAGACCCTGCTACCCCTTTTGACCCTACAATCCTGGATGGTAAAGGAACCCAGGGCTTGGAACTGAACAAGACCAATTGGGCCAATAAACTGGATACGCCTCCTTTCAAAGCCTATCCGGTAACCTGTGGCATCACTTTTACCTATGGAGGCCTTAAAGTAGACCAGTCGGCTGCCGTTCTCAATGCATCCGACCAAAGAATCCCTGGCCTTTTTGCCTGTGGCGAACTCGTTGGAGGGGTATTTTATCATGGCTACCCTGGTGGCTCTGGCCTAACTTCTGGTGCCGTGTTCGGCAGGCTAGCTGGCTACGCAGCCGCAGAATAAGGAAAGAAGGCCTATATTATCATTTCGCTATTACTACTACTCATGGAACAAGGAGCATTGAAACAAATCCTCATTCTGAGCGGGGGATTTCTGGGGTTACTTTTCCTCATGAACTGGGGCGCTCAGCAATCCTTGCTGCAGCATGATGCAGGAAAAGACGGAGCAGAAACCGCCACCAACTATTTCGCAGGGAAAACCATCGAATGGATCATCCCCTTTAAAGAAGGGGGTGGTGGGGATACCTGGGCTCGCTTCAATGCGCCTTTTTTTCAGCGACATATTCCCGGAAACCCCATCCTCATGATCAATAATATTCCGGGCGGAGGCTCCATCAAAGGAGCGAATCTATTTGCAGAAAAAGTAAAACCAGATGGCATTATGATTCTGGGTACCTCCGGCACCACCCAGATGCCCTACCTATTGGATGATCCCCGGGTCCGCTACAACTACGAAAATTATAAGCCGATCATGGCCTACCCTACCGGAGGGGTGGTGTATTGCTCCCCTAGCCTGGGCATCCAATCAGCCGCAGACATCGGCAAGCTCATGGAAGTACCGCTCAAATACGCCAGCCAGGGACCCACTTCCCTGGATGTTGTGCCTATGTTTTCCTTTGACCTGCTGGGGCTGGATGTGCAAGCCGTTTTTGGCTTTCGGGGACGCGGGGCCGGACGCCTGGCCTTCGAACGGGGCGAGGTCCTTATCGATTATCAAACTTCCTCTGCCTACCTGAAAAATGTAGTTCCCATGGTAGAATCCGGGGAGGCCATTCCCCTCTTCAGTTTTGGAGCCTTGGATGAAAATGGGGCCCTGATCCGGGATCCGAGTTTTCCCGATTTACCTCACTTTGGGGAGGTATACGAGCAGCTTGGCTTTCAAAAAGAAGGCATCCAATGGGATACCTGGTTTGCCTTTATGGCGGCAGGCTTTGGGGGTATGAAACTCCTCCTCACCCCCCATGAAACCCCTGACGAAATCGTCGAGCAATTCCGCATCGCCATCACGGCCATGAAGCAGGACCCCGAATACCAGGAGAAAAAAGTCAAAGCCCTCGGGCTGTATGAGCAATCCATTGGGCTTAAGGCCCAGAAAATCTTCGACCTGGCGACTAAGGTGGGCACCGCAGAAAAAAATTATATGAAGCAATGGCTCAGGGACACTTATGACCTGAATATCTAAACGGAGTGGTTATGATAGATTTGGTACTGCAAGCATTTACGACCCTTTTCGACCCCGCCCATTTTGGATATTTGATGTTAGGGGTGCTGTTGGGCCTGGTGATCGGGGTTTTCCCGGGTCTGGGGGGGATAGCCGGCCTTTCCCTGCTCCTGCCCTTTCTTTATGGCATGGACGAGGTATCCGCCCTGGCTACCCTGGTAGGCTTGGTCGCGGTGATTCCCACTTCTGCCACCTTTACCTCCATTCTGATGGGCATTCCGGGCTCCAGTTCCAGCCAGGCTACGGTCCTGGATGGCTTCCCACTGGCCAAACAGGGGAAAGCCAGTCGTGCCCTGGGGGCAGCATTTTCGTCCTCCCTGTTCGGGGGCTTATTTGGAGCCATCATCCTGACCTTTTTCGTCCAGATTGCCCGGCCCATGATCTTGCTTTTCGGCTCGGCAGAGCTATTTATGCTGGCTCTGTTTGGCTTGTCCATGGTGGGCTCTCTTTCGGGAAAAAGCCTCACCAAAGGCATTCTGGCCTGTGGGTTTGGGATCCTAGTAGGGAGCATCGGTGCGGCACCCGCCACGGGAGAGTTTCGCATGATCTTCGGCATCAATTACCTCTACGACGGCCTACCGCTGGTGGTGATCGCCCTGTCGATTTTCGCCTTCCCGGAAATCTCGGAACTTTTCCGCAAAGGTAGCTCGATCTCTGAGGGAGCAGAGCTTGGCAAAGGGGGCTGGCTGGATGGGGTAAAAGACCTCATTAAAAATAAATGGCTGGCCATCCGATGCGCCGGTATTGGTACCATTGTAGGGGCCATTCCTGGCATGGGCGGTAGTGTGGTGGATTGGATTGCCTATGGCCACGTGGTTCAAAGTTCTAAGGACAAATCCAAGTTTGGAAAAGGAGACATCCGGGGCGTCATCGCCCCTGAGTCTGCCAACAATGCCAAAGAAGGGGGAGCGCTCATGCCTACCCTGCTATTTGGCATTCCTGGTTCAGGTTCCATGGCCGTCTTTTTGGGGGGTATGGTGCTCATCGGGATCGAAGCTGGGCCGTCCATGGTAACCACCGATGTAGACCTCACCTATACCATCATCTGGTCCCTGGCCATCGCCAACGTTTTGGGAGCTGGGCTTTCCCTTTTTCTCGCAGGTCCCATCTCTCAACTGACCCGTGTAAAATTTAGCCTGCTAGCGCCCTTTATGATTATGGTCATCAGCTTTGCTGCCTTCCAGGCCACCAAAGACATGACTGATTTATGGATGCTCCTGATCTTCGGGGTGATAGGCACCTTTATGAAGCGTTTTGGCTGGTCCCGACCGGCCTTTCTGATTGGCTTCGTCTTAGCTACCCAGGCAGAAAGCTATCTGAATATGTCCGTGCAGTTCTACGGATGGGAGATGTTTATCCGTCCAGGCGTGATCATCATCATGGTGCTGTCACTTATCTCGATTTATTTTAGTCGGAAAGGGAGTGTGGACGAAAATGCCGAACTGATGGAAAAAGAAAGTACTCAGCAACTGACCATTGGGCCCCAGCTGGCTTTTCTTTTGCTGATCCTGGCCTTTATTCTGGTGGCCATTTTTGATTCTAACCAACAATCCTTCCTGGGGGGTATCTTCCCGCTGGCCATTGCTGCTGCTATCTTACCATTTGGGTTGTATTTGGCCTGGGTATTTATACGGGGTAAAAAAACGCATAGTGCGGTCTTTGATGCCGAGCAAGCCGTGGAAGAAGGCACCTACAAAGCCTCCTGGTTGGAACCCATGCTCTGGATAGGCGGCCTCTATGTGGTTAGCAGCCTGATCGGCTTTATCCCTGCGATTGTTTTGTTTATGGTGAGCTTTTTTACCCTAAAAGCAAAAACCAATATGCTCAAAACGGCCCTGCTTACTGCCGGAGGCGTAGGGGTTCTGTTACTGTTCGGCTATTTTCTCAACCTTGAATTCCCCAGCGGGATTCTTCTAACTTAATCACATGCAAAAAAGTATTCCCTGTCTGTTTATGCGCGCAGGAACCTCACGGGGTCCTTTTCTCGATCTACGTGATTTACCGGCCGATCCCCAGGAACGAGACCAGGCTTTATTAAAGATCATGGGCTCACCGGACAAGCGCCAAATTGATGGCATAGGAGGTGCTACTTTTGTCACCAGCAAGGTAGTGATGGTGCAACCTTCCGAGCGGGAAGGGATAGACGTAGATTACCTCTTTGCCCAGGTCATCATCGACCGCCCGGTAGTAGACACCAAGCCTACTTGTGGCAATATGATGACCGGCGTGGGGCCTTTTGCCATCGAAAAAGCTTGGGTCAAAGCTCAGGGCCCGGAAACTACCGTCAGGGTCTATAATTTCAATACCGACTCCTTGATCGATATCGTGGTACAAACGCCCCATGGCAAAGTCAACTATACAGATGGGGATTTTCAAATAGACGGCGTGCCCGGTAGCGGAGCTCCCGTTCTTATGAACTTATTCGACATTGCGGGGGGGGCTACAGGTTCGCTTTTCCCCACAGGCAAGCGCCGGGATACCATTCAGGGCGTAGAGGTTTCCGTGGTGGATGCGGGCAATATGATGATGCTCCTCAAGGCGGGAGACCTGGGACTCAATGGCCTGGAAGACAAGGCTTTTTTCCAGGAAAATAAGGCTCTCATGGAAAAAATTGAAGCGATCAGGTTAGAAGTGGGTCGCATGAGCGGCCTGGGAGACGTATCTGATTCAGTCATTCCTAAGGTGGGCTTGCTCTCCCGCCCCATTGCAGGAGGCAGCATCAAATCCCAGTACCTTACCCCCCACTCTCTTCATCCGGCCCACGCGGTGAGCGGTGCGGTCTGCATCGGAGTCGCGGCCAAAGCCCAGGGAACCATCGCTTCGGAACTGGCCGCAGTAGGAGCGGCAGCAGCGGAACGAATCGTAGTCGAGCATCCTTCCGGAAAAATCCCCGTGGAAATCGAGGTGTCCGGAGAGGGGGCAGCCTTCACGGTGGTGAAAGCAGGCACCTTACGGACCTGCCGTAAACTCATGGAAGGGCAGGTATATTATTAGTCATGCGGATTGCCATACCTGACGATTATCAAAAGGTCATGCAACACCTGGACTGCTTTTCCCTCCTGAAAGGACAGCAGGTTACCGTAGTCCACCAATATCAGCCCGACCCTGCCCTGCTTGCTCCTTTGTTAAAGGATCCGGAAGCGCTGGTGTTGACCCGCACCCGGACCCCTATTGGCGAAGAACTGCTTACGCTTTTGCCGAACCTCAAACTCATTTCTCAGACGGGAAAAAATGCAAGGCATATAGATGTAGCAGCCTGTACCCGCCACGGAGTCGCGGTAGCAGAAGGCCGCGGCAACCCCATCGCTACGGCTGAACTTACCTGGGCACTCATCATGAACGGTTTAAGGCTGATTCCCCAAGCCATAGAAGGCATGAAAAAGGGAAATTGGCAGACCAACCTCGGCCGCAGGGTTTATGGCAAGCGGATCGGAATTTGGGGCTACGGCAAAATCGGCCAACGCATAGCCCGCTATGCACAGGCTTTTGAGGCAGAGGTCTTGGTATGGGGGAGTGAGACTTCGAGACAAAAAGCCCGGGCGGACGGTTTTCAGGCTGCCAGCAACCAGGCAGAGTTTTTCCAAACTGCGGACGTGGTCAGTTTACATCTTCGCCTCAAAGAGACGACCCGAGGGATCATTAGGGAGGCAGACCTCCGGCTGATGAAGCCCACTGCTCTTTTCGTCAACACTGCCAGAGCTGCCTTAGTAGAGCCAGGGGCCCTGGCCCGGGCTTTGCCACAAGGAAGACCGGGCTTTGCGGCTCTGGACGTCTTTGAGGAAGAACCGATTTTTGATCCGCAGCATCCCTTACTTCAACTTCCCAATGTCCTCTGTACCCCTCACCTGGGTTATGCGGAAAAAAGCAGCTATGAGCTTTATTTTTCTATCGCTTTCCAACACATTCTGGCCTTTCAACAGGGAAATTTTGAAGCCATCATTAACCCGGAGGTGTTGAACTAAGCGCCCCCTAACCAAAGGATATAAAAAAGCCATCCTGTCAAAAACAGGATGGCTTTTTTCTTTTATCCAGAAAGGCTACTTGATAGAGAACGGAATCCGCTCTTTGAATTTGTCCGTCACAAATTTGATCTCATAATCGCCTTTTAGCAGGTATTCGGTGTTGATGGTCAGGGTAGAACCCTCTTTAACCAGATCATCCGGATCAAAGGTAATCTTCTTTTTGCCTTGATAGATCACGGCTTTTTTGATACGGGCAGCATTCGTAGCGGTAATTTTGACCACCTTCCCTACTTCGGTCCGGGTGTAATTGGGGAATTCCTCCTCTACTGCTACAGCGGGCTGGGTCTCAGGCTGGGCGGGCTTTTTCTCTACCGCTGGCTTAGGTTTGGGTTTACGGCCCCGATAGGGTTTCTCAGCCATGGCAATCTTTACGGCGGCAAGATACTCGGTGGCTTTCAGCAGAGAATCTGCCTTAACCGCATTTGGTATCCCATAGCCATAATCCGTATCAGGCAGTCCGGCCTGGTCAGCGCTCAGGCGAATGGCCCGGATGATTTCCATGAAAGGTTTGTCGGGATGGGCCTGAATCAGGCAAGCCGCAAAACCGGCCATAATAGGCGCAGAAAAGGAGGTCCCGTTGCCGCCGTAAATGCGGTTGTTCGGGTGAGCCACCGTGGTCCGCGTACCCATAGCCACGACATCTGGCTTGGTGCGACCGTCAGAAGTAGGTCCCACAGAGGAAAAAAAGGAGCGCTTGAGATAGCGGTCTACGGCTCCTACGCAAAGCGCACTATCGGCATCACAGGGAGCGGCAATATACCGCCATGATCCCCCGCCTTCATTGCCTGCACTGGTACAAACGAGGATGCCTTTTTTGGCGGCCAGGTCAGCAGCCCGGGTAATCACGGTAGAGTTTCCATCCAGGTCTTCGTATTTGTGGCTGGTCGTAGGATCATCAAAGGTGGTGTACCCCAACGAACTGTGAATGATGTCGACCCCGATGGAGTCTACCCATTCTACCGCCCGCAGCCAGTTGTATTCTTCCTTCTCGGTTTCTGAGCGGGTATCTTCGGTCCGGCAAAGGATAAAGTTGGCGTCAGGCGCGGAGCCCACCATTTTGCCGGGAATATTGGCGGCAATGGTAGAAAGCACCTGCGTTCCGTGAGGATGGGTATGATATACGGCTTGCTGATTTTCTACGAAATCATAGGTAAAGAGGATTTGCCCTCTGGCTCTGAGGGTATCAAATACGGCAATGGTATCTGCTCCGATGAATCCACCGTCAAATACTGCGACCCGCACGCCTTTGCCCGTAAAGCCCTGATCATGGTAGGCCGGGATATTGACCATTTCATTTTGAAAAGCGGCTCGGCCATAGTCTTTGGCCCAGGCTCGGTTGGGGCTAAGGTTTTCCAGGGGGGCCAGCGGCGTAGCGGGTGCAGCCTGCGCGGCAGCCCCTACGAGGGTTTCTACCGGGCGGGTTCCCGTAACAAAGGGCAGCGCCAGTAAGGCTTCCATATCGCAGTGGGCAGGATCGACGACTACGGCATTCAACCACTTAGAAGAAGCAATGATTTCTGCCTGCTGGCTAAGTTGGCTGAGGTAAGCCTGATATACGGGGAGGTCGCTTTCTGAAAGGCCAATCCCTTTGGCTTGTCTGCGTGCCCAGGCAGCCTCAGAAATTACGTTGGTAGGCGCGGTAAGCTGGCAAGCAGCGTCAGGGCCCTTGTCCGATAGAAACACCCAGGCTTTTTCCTGAGCAGGTAACAGATGTACAGATAAAAGGGCGATCACCCCTAAAAAAACATGCTTCATCTTTAGTACTTAATTTGTGCCAACGAAATATTGGCTGAAATTAAAGGTAGGGCTTTGGCTACAAAGAAAAAAAATAAAACTTGCGACCTTTGTCAACAAGCCGCCCAATGTTAGCGCTTTATCTGCCAGTTCAATGCCAAAAATGATATGATCATCCGCATCGTCCGTATGGAATTTGCTCCTGAGCATATTCCTGCCTTTGAAACCCTTTTTGCCTCCAGCAAAACCCACATCCGTACCCAGCCGGGCTGCCTGCACCTGGAAATGCATCAGGACGCCCATCTCCCGCACGTCCGCTACACCTACAGCAAATGGACCGATGAGGCAGCTTTGAATGCGTATCGGAATAGCGAGCTGTTTGGACAGGTCTGGCCAAAAACCAAGGCCCTGTTCGCCGGAAAACCTATGGCTTTTTCCCTAACCCACCTGGAAACCGTGGATGCTGAATCTTCCCCAGCTCAGGACAAAACATAACATAGGTAAGTTTTCAGATGTAATTTATCAGTTGTATTATTCACAAAGCGATACATTGTACACTCATAAGCAATGTACTATGTTGAGCTGGGCTCCACCATTTATCAATCGAAAAAACCCTGTCGGTACTTTTAGTGATCTTGTCCTTTGGGGGGCGGTTGGCATCCTATCGATGAGTCTGCTCCATTTTGGAAAAGATGAAGCGGGGCTGGTTTTATGGATAATCCGGGCTATGACGGTGGTGATCTGTTTGGGACTTTGGGTATTCAGTCGCAAGTCTGGGGCCCGACAAGATGTGCTCAACATCAGCCTCCTGGGCTTCAGCTACTTATACACCGCAGTGGTGCTATTCGAGGTCATACATCATGATTTCTCCATGTTGTACCTGGTGTATTACCTCATTGTCCTGCTGTCGATTTCCCACGCTTATGCCCACCCGCAAACCCTGTTTTATTACTTATTCACGGGGCTGGTTACTTTATTGTGTGCCATTTTTCTGATTTCTCAATTGCCATGGTTTTCCCGGCTCGGGTTGGCGGTGAGCTTTTTCATCGCTTTTGCCATTGCTTATCAGACTTCACTCCTCACCTATCGTCTCAAGCAGAAGCATGGAATCAATCTGGCATTTATGCTGGAAATCCTGGGAGAAACTGCGGATGGCATGGTGGTGCTAAACGAAAAAAACCAAATGGTATCGGCCAATGGAAGGGCTTGTGAGCTCCTTGAGGCAGCCACCCCGGAAGAGCTTTCCAACGAATCTTTCATGCAATTTGTGGATTTGAAACAATTGGCGGATTTGCAAAAAGGGCAGAGTCGAGAAGTGTTCATGCAGACCAAAAAGGGGACCCCCGTGTTTGCTGAAATCGCCATTAGTCCCATTCAAGGCGAAAAGCGAAATTTCCGCTTACTCCGCCTGACCGATATCTCTAAGTATAAGCTCAAAGAACAACAAATTCGTCGGAGCGAAACGACCTTCAAATCCGTTCTGGAAAGCAGTCATGACTGGATTTGGGTCATCAACCAGGATGAACAGGTCATTGTCTCCAATCATCGTTTTAAATTTCGCAACTACCAGCATACCGGACAAAAGCTCAAAGATGAGACCCCTACCCGCCTGCTGTTTAATCCCAACTTTCTAACCAAATCCCAGTGGCAGCATTTCTATCAACGCTGCCTCAGCGGAGAACTGATCACCTATGAATCGGTGGTAAGCGTAGAAGGGGAATATCAGGTATTCCAATTGACCTTTAATCCGGTCAAAGAAGGAGAAGAGGTCATTGGGGCTTCGATCTTTGTAAAGGATATCACCCGACAGAAAAAAACCCAGGCGATCCTGGAAAGTGTCCTGCAAAGCTCCCTGAGCGGCATCTTTGTCTTGAATGCCGTACGTAACGAAATTGGTCAGATTAAGGATTTTGTGCTGGGCATGGCCAACGAAGCAGCCGAAGCCTTTTTTCAACAACCCATCGACTCTCTCACGGGAAAAAGATTGTTAGAGGCCCTACCTGAGGTCAAACCAGCCGGGCTTTTTCACCAATACAAAGAAGTAGTCGAATCGGGCTTACCTTTGAGCATAGAGCACCAACTCAAATCTCGGTCGGGAGATACCCATTGGCTGCATACCGTAGCCGTGAAACTCGGAGATGGGCTGGCGGTGAGCTTTGCAGACTTCACCGACCGCAAAGAAGCGGAGCTTAGCTTACTGGCAGCCAAACGCCAAACGGAACAGGAAGCCAAAGCTAAAGCAGACTTTCTGGCGACCATGAGCCACGAAATCCGCACCCCCATGAACGCCGTGATTGGGATGGCTGACCTCCTGGAAGAAACCAGCCTGAATGAAGAGCAACAAGAGTACGTGAATATCGTGGGGATCAGTGGCCAAAACCTGCTGACCGTCATCAATGATATTCTGGACTTTTCAAAAATAGAATCCGGAAAACTGGAGTTAGAACGAAAAAGTATCAGCCCCGCTCAGTTGGTGGGAGAAGTTTTCGCGCTCCTGGATCTCAAGGCCAAAGAAAAAGAATTATTTCTTCGATCCAACCTGACGGAAGAAATGCCCAAGGCCATTCTCGGAGATCCTACGCGCCTTCGTCAGATTCTCATCAATCTCATCAACAATGCCCTGAAATTTACCAGTCGGGGGGGCGTAGAGGTAAACCTGAGTGCGGAGCCCCAACAAGGAAAATGGAAGATCCAATTTGAGGTGAGAGATACCGGGATTGGCATTCCTCAGGATAAAATCGGCAAACTCTTCCAGTCCTATGCCCAGGTAGATGCCAGTACCACCCGTAAATATGGAGGCACGGGGCTGGGGCTACTGATTTGCAAAAATCTGGTAGAGTTGATGCAGGGGAGCATCTGGGTAGACAGTTTGGAAGGACACGGTAGCAGCTTCTACTTTACGATCATGGCGGAAGAGAGTCAGCCGGAGACTACCCAGGAAATTGACCTGAACCAAGACCCCTGGGAAGTCATCCAGGATGTACCTAAATCCCTGCGGATCTTGATCGCAGAAGATAATCCTATCAACCAGAAAGTGGCTCTGCGGATTCTCCAAAAGCTCGGCTTGAACGCCAAAATTGCCCATCATGGGAAAGAGGCCCTGGCCATGGTGCAACAGGAACCCTTTGACCTGGTGTTCATGGATATGCAAATGCCCCAAATGGACGGCATTGAGGCGACTGAGCGCATTCGGGCCCTGCCTAAACAGCTCACCCACCATCCGCGCATCATCGCCATGACCGCCAACGCCATGAAAGGCCACCGCGATCGTTGTCTGGCCGCCGGTATGGATGATTATATCACCAAACCCATCCAACTGATTCGGGTGGCCATGGTCCTGGCCAAGTGGTTTCAGGTGGCCGATCGCCCCCTTTCCTCCTAAATTCCTCTCTCCTGCAGGAAAAAGTGTGTAGCATTTGCTTTTGCAACAAAATTAAGTTTATATCGTAAACATGTTTACATACTTCAAATCCAACTTTTATGAACAAATCACAAATTGCAGGTCTCGCCTTTTCAGGCTGTATGTTTATCGGAATGGGCATCGGTATGTGGCTGGGTTACCTGGTTCCGGGCATGTTTATCGGCATGGGCGTAGGCCTGGGCTTGCGGGCCGTCATCAAGATGTCGGAACTCCAGGATAAAGAACGCGAACCCCAAGACCAATAACCCTAAGCCTATGTCATCTCTTCCTCCACAAGCCAGCCTGGATATCATCCGGGACATGATACAGACAGCCCGGGGAGCCCTCAAAGACAATGGGCAATATTTGCTCTTATGGGGATGGTTGGTCCTAATTGCCAGCCTGGCCCATTTTGTTTTGCTGGTCCCCCTGGAGATCAGGAATGGGCTGGAATCGCTGCCGTGGCTTGGGCTGCCCCTCATTGGTCTGCCCATGACCTACCGAATCAGGCAAAAGCACCAACAATCGGCGCAGGTCCAAACCCATCTCGGCCGGGTAATCGCTCAGAATTGGACCGGAATAGGCGTTTGTTTCTTGTTGATTTTGGGCGTAGCTCTGGCCGGATTGATCGATTTCCAGGTGGCCTATCCCCTGTTTATCATGCTCTATGGGCTAGGAACTTTTCTCAGTGGACAGATTGTGCGGTTCCGGCCGCTCATGTGGGGAGGTATAGGAAGTTGGCTGATTTGTATCGGGGCTTTTTTCGTGCCTTTTGCTTATCAATTACTGCTCATTGCCCTTTCTATTGTAATTTCGTACCTCATTCCTGGCTATATGCTGAAAGCCCGCACCTGAATTTATGTCCAAAGCAGTAGATCCGGTCCAGTTTCTTCATCAAATGCTTCGATTGAAGATCATGTCTCTCCTGGTGAGCCTGGAGTCGGCCAGTTTTACTTTTTTATTGGAAAAAACGGAAGCTACCCGCGGCAACCTCAGTGTACAGATCACCAAACTCAAGGAGGCCGGGTATCTCTCTGTAGAAAAAAGTTTTCACAAAAACTATCCGCTGACTACCTGCAAAATCACCCCCAAGGGCATAGATGCGTTTGAACAATATGTGGAAACCATTTCGGCTTTTCTCCATCCCTCTACCAAAAAAAATCCCCCTGCCTGAAGACATAGCTCCTGGCAGGGGAAGATTTTTTTACCGTAAGGCTACTGAATCTCCGCGATCTCCGCGTTGTGAATCTCATAGGTATCAAACTGATGGACGAATGCCACCACTCTACAGTGAGCAGGATCATAATCATCACTGAGCTTGAAGCTGTAGCTCACGGTGAATCGATCATCTTTATTTACCGTCTCAGTAGTCAGGGGAACGCCCCAGGTACCGTTAATAGCCTCACGTAAGACGTTATGGTGGTGGTAATCCGGAATGTCTGAATCAGCCAGGCGATAATCTTTCTGATAGTCAATCACCTCATCTTCTACGAGGTAGACGGCCAGATATTCCTGATTGGTACCAGCCTCCAGGAATTTTACATCGATGACAGTCGTAACTGCCGCGCTGTCTGCATCATAGCAATTGAAAATCCGCAGACCAACTTTAGGAGGCACCTGCAATCGTTGGCTGATTTTGGTGTCCCAGGTGGAAGCCCCCAGCCCAAAAGAAGCCCGGTCTATGGCCCCAAAAGGAACGGCGTCAAACGCGTTAAGCTCGCTGTATAGCTCATTCCCAGCTGAGGTACGATAATCGGTTTCGTATTTACCGCTGCCATCAGGTAAAGAAAGAGGGCCAGCATGGACGCCTACCAGGATCATTTGTCCGGCGTACTTGCCTTCGGTAAGGGAAACCGCGGTTTCCGAAGCAGCGGGGCAATTGCCGCATTTATGTCCGGTCATTTCTTCAAACAGCACCTTGCGGGTAATCGCCGGGCTGGAAGGTCCAAAAGGATCGGTGGCCTTGGCATCTTCCAGGCACTGCTCATCAGCAGGGATCTGGTTGATGGTTTCTACAAAAGGGGGTTCGATGATGTCGCAGCTAGCAAAAAAGAAGGCTAGCAAGATCAGGTTACTGAGGCGGGAAAAATTTTTCATGAGATCTGGCGCTAATCCAGGAAAGAGATTTCGAGATAAATACGTGTCTACGATAAAGATACATTAAAATGTACTCATCAGGCTAAAGCTAAAGCCATTGGAAGCCGGTACTTCCCGGCAAATTCCGCCAATACAAAGCAAACCACTTCGTTGACGTCCATAGCCTACGGTCATCCGGTTCGGACCGAAGGCGTAAGCGATGTTGGCTGTATAATAATGAACCCGCTTGTCAGGCTCAGGGTTGCCATAGTTATATTCGTCAAAGACAGAAATGACCCAGTTGGGGGACACACTGAGCTCTGCCAGGGCCATGGCCCAACTGCCCATGTCTTGTTTGGTTCGCAACCATTGTAGCTCACTTCGCAAGGTGAGTTTACGATTGAACTTATACTGCGCTTCCCCAATGGCCAGGTGCGTAGTAACCACGCCAATATTGGTACTGCGGGTTCCCAACTGTACGACATCGGCATTATAGCGCATATAAATGTAGGAGACGATCGTTTTTAGCTCTCGGGTCCATTTCTTGGTGATTTCAATGTTGGCATCTTCAAAGTAAATCAGGCTGGGGTCTCCGAAAAAGCTACTTTCATACAGAAAAGGGGCTTCGGTAAAGGTGGTATCCAGGCCATGAAACCGAGAATAATTGAGCTGGATCCGGGTGCCATATTTACCGCCCAACTTGGTTTTGCGGGGAATGGTATAGATCAGGGTAGCTTGTCCGCCTACTTCTCCATTGAATTGGGTGGCATAGGTATATAAGGTGGTCATCCGATAGGTATGGAGCCGGGAAATCGCCGGCAAAAAACTCAGGGTTAATTCCTGCAAACTCACGCTTCGCTCAGACCTGAAATCCATGTTATCCATGCGACGCGCACTTACCAGAATGCCCAGGCCTTTTTGTACGTAGCCCATATTCAGGTAAATAGATTGGCCCGGATTGTAGACAAACTTATTCAACTGAAAAGGGTCGTTGATTTTGTAAGCATATTCCGCATCAAGGTTAAAGCCCTGATGTACAATAGAAGCGCGACCCGCAAAGGCAGAGACGTTCTCCGGCAGGATGAGATTGATGTCGTCATCCGCCTGGAATTTATTGAGGAAGGAGGAGCCTAAGGTAATCTGCGTGGTCTTTTCTTCCCAGGAAGGCAACAGTTCATTCAGGTTGACTTCCAGGTCGCCTCCCCGGAGCAAAGATTCGCTGGTTTCCCAGAATTTCCGCTGACGGCCCAGGATGCCTTTGATCGCCAGTCCATCTACTGGCTTAAAGCGCATGCGCACCCCGTCCACCGAGTTATCGATTCCCAGGCTCCATTCCTGATAGGCCCGAAAGACATTACCGAAGCCAAACTGCTCGTAGAAGTTCCCTACCGTTAATTCCAATCGGTCCGTATTGTAGCTGGCAAAACGGTTGGCGATGCCCTGCCCTTCATACCGACGGTCGAATCCCAAAAGAGGATTGAGATAGGCTTCGTAGCGCAATCCCGCAGAGAAATTACCCTGCTGATAACTGAGCTGCAGATAAGAGTTGGACAGGACTTTTTCATCCACTGCCTCTGCGCCGATCAGAGAGTCAGGAAAAAGCAGCTGCACATCCGTTTGAAAGCTCCCGCTGATATTTTTGAGGGGGGTTTGTTGGGCAGCAGCGGGGTATAAAAACAGGAGTATGAAGCCCGTGAAGAGGTAGTAGTGTAGGGATTTAAGCATATGCGGGATTAAGAAGCAATGACGAAAAGTAGAAAATAATCTGATAGAATACAGATTTTGCCCGTTGGCCGACAAAATTACAGATTATGCTCCTTATACCCCAGAAAAAGCCGCTTCCCTACCCATTGAGGTTCCCCTATGCGCTAAGCCCCCGAAAATTTCGTAAATTTCCTTCCCCCGAAACGCCCACGGTCGCCCAATTAGCCCTTAAAATAGATGTACTTACGCCCCTTTGTACTCCTATTAGGCTTGCTCTATTTCCCTCTCTCCGCAGCTGCTCAAAGTCCCTTACCCCCCTTTGAGATAGCCGATGTCCCAGTCTATGTTCCGGATCGGAGCCGCCCTTTTTTCAAGCTGGAGATGAGCTACGCAGGGGCGCGCATTCAGAACCCTCAGGTATGGCAACGCTGGGAAAAAAGTCAAATCCACCAGATAGACCTGGTTTTTACCCAACATCCGGTAGACCCCAAAGATTGGATTATTCCTTATGATCGCTTGCTCCAGCGGCGCATGAATGCCTTAAAAAGGCTGGCGCCCCATCTTTTGGCCGATAGTAGCATTAGCTGGAGACTGGTAAGACAAAGTTTTCATAACAGCCGTCAGGAGGCGGAACAGATGTTTCATGGCTTTGTCATTTATACCCGTCCCCCGATTGAAGCCCTGGCAGAAGAAGTGGAAAAAATCGCTACCCAGGAGCAATACCTGGAAGATTCCACCGCTTTTAATATCCTTCAGCGGCATCCGGAATGGAAGAAAAAACTGATCGTCATGGACTGGACTGGGTCCATGTACCCCTATGGTGCTTCGGTCTTGCTTTGGCATAGCTTGAATTTAGCCGATGCTTCCGTCTCCAATTATGTCTTCTTCAACGACGGCGATCTCACCCCCGACCGCCAAAAGCGGTTGGGCCGAACCCGAGGGGTGTATCTGTATGAAGCGGGCAGCATTGAAGATGTCCTCATGGCCATGCGGGAAGTGATGGCGCGCGGGCAAGGGGGAGACACCCCTGAGAATGATGTGGAAGCCATTCTTTTTGGGATGCAACGAAGTCGGGATTTTGAGCATATCATCTTGATTGCCGACAATTTCAGTCCCGTAAGGGATATCAGCCTGGCCCGAAGGATCGGTAAGCCGGTACACATCATCCTGTGTGGGTTGGATTTTGACCAAAGCATAGAAGCAGATTACCTGACCCTGGCTTATCAGACCGGAGGTTCTATCCATACCCTGGAAGATGACATCGGCAACCTCAGTCGGGTCCTTGAAGGAAAAACCATCCGTATCCACGGGACCACCTACCTCCTGCGCAATGGGCGCTTTTATCCCAGGCGCTAAGCTTTCCATATTTTCCAGCCTGAAAGTGACCTCATAGCAGGGGTCATGTCATAACCATTGACCAGCCTCTTGTAATCCCGCCCGTTTTAGCCTTTTTCAAAACGCCATTTTTAACTAACTGTTAGCCAGTGTGCTATCAGCATGTTCGCCACGCCCTGGACGGATCATATTGTGTATAATCTAACCTAACAAGTATATGAAAAGCACGAAACAATTCTTATTGCTGCTTACCTTAATGGGCCTGGTCTTTGCGGGCATGGCTCAAACCGAAGAAGAGATTCCTTTTGAAGATTTGCCCCCAACGCCTGCATACGGAAAATGCTACGCAAAATGCAAAATGCCGGACCGCTATGAGTGGGTAGAAAAGAAAAAACTGATCAAAGAGGCTTCTTCCCGCTATGAAATTGTTCCCGCCGTTTACCGCAATGTTGAAGAACGCGTGCTGGTAAAAGAGGCTTCCACCAAGCAAATTCCCGTCGCTGCGGTTTACGAAAATGCCAGTGAAAGAGTGATGGTAAAAGAAGCGTCCAGCCGGGTCGAAGAGATTCCTGCGGTCTATCGCTCGGAGTCTAACCAAGAATTGGTAGAAAAGGCCCGTGGAGAGTGGGTACGGAAAAAAGACGATAAAAACTGTTTTTCTGACAATCCCGAGGACTGCTATATCCTGTGCTGGGAAGAAAAACCGGCGGTTTATCGCACGGTATCTAAGCAGGTACTGGTTACACCCGCCAAAACCCGCTCGGTGGAGATTCCTGCTGAGTACAAAACCCTGACCAAAAGAGTGCTGAAAACCCCCGCCACGGTGAGAACGGTGCAGATTCCTGCGGAATATAAAACCATCACCAAGCGGGTGTTGGTTACCCCAGCCCAGAAAAAGGAAATCAACATTCCTGCTCAGTACGAGACCTACAATGAAAAAGTCCTGATCGCTAAAGGGGGCTACACCGAGTGGACAGAAATCCTCTGCGCGGCTCAAACCACCACCTATACCGTGCAGCGCGTGCAGCGCGCCCTCTTGGCCAAAGGCTACAACCCGGGTCCGATTGACGGCGTTCTGGGGGTGAAAACTCAGACGGCTCTGCGTCAGTATCAGTCTGACAATACCCTGCCGATCGGCAACCTGAACTACGAAACCCTTCAGGCCCTGGGAATCCAGATATAAGCTAGCATTGCGGAGGGACTTCCTCCGCCTTTCGAATTTGTCACCCCGGAAAGACATTTGACCGCTAGGGAAAATGCCTTATCCGGGGTCTCCATGATCTCATAAAAATCGCGGAGACCCCGGATAAACCGCCTCGGTACCCGAGGCCTCTTTCCGGGGTGACAGCCTGTCGGAAAAAGCATGCGGTCAGCATGAGATAATATGTCGAGCAGAACCCAGTGTCTGCCCCTCCAACCCTCACACCTATTTGTGTCACCCCGGAAAGACATTTGACCGACAGGGAAAATGTCTTATCCGGGGTCTCCATGATTACATAAATATCGCGGAGAC
>JBCBGC010000062.1:0-44188 GCA_038527215.1 Bacteroidota bacterium | reverse complement strand
ATAGCCGGTGATGGCCATTTCGGGAAGGCAAAGAATTTGTACCTTTTCTTCACGGGCCAGGGATATGGCTTTACGGATATGCGCCAAGTTGCTTCCGAAAGCCATGGGAGTTTGATTCAAGGCAGCTCCTGCCAGCCGAATATATTTCATGCTGATCTATCTAAATGCTTTGGTATAATTTTTAATAAGTCTTTTCTTCCTGATACGAGCAAATTAGGCCTTTTGTGTCAAAATTACACAAACTATTTTTATATTTACATGCGCCCAATGATTTAGTTATGCCCCAACCCCACATCTTATTGGCAGTAGATGCCGTCGTGCTTGGATATAACCCCGGACGGGAGTGTTCAGTTTTGTTGATCCGCAGAAAATATCCCCCTTTTCAGGGTCAATGGGCGCTACCTGGCGGCTTTGTGGAAGAAGGGGAATCCATAGAGGTGGCGGTTGAAAGGGAATTAGCGGAAGAAACCGGGGTTCACATTCATTATTTAGAGCAGCTCTTCACCTTTGGAAATCCTGACCGAGACCCTCGGCGTCGGGTAGTTTCCATCGCTTATTTTGCCTTGGTAAAACCCTCCGCATTCCAGGTGCAGGCAGCTTCAGACGCGAGTGAGGCGGCCTGGTTTAGCATCAAACATCTCCCCCCATTGGCTTTTGATCATGCAGATATCCTGGACAAAGGACTCGAAAGAGTAAGAAATAAAATAACTTATGAGCCGATCGGGTTCGAGTTATTAGAAGAGAAATTTACCTTTGTAGAGCTCCAACACTTATATGAGACTTTGCTGGACCGTAAGATTGACCGGAGAAACTTCCAGAAAAAATTACTGAGCCTGGGCATCCTGGAGGAGTTGGAGGAACATCGCAAACATCAGGGTTCGGGCCGGCCAGCCAAGTTATACCGCTTTAATCCGGAACAGTACGCCCGGGAAAAAGAAAAAGTAATCATGTATGAGATTTGGAACATGAAGGACAAAGAAGAGCAGTAACATCAGCATTTGCGCATGGAATTGGGTATAGACAACCTAAAAGACTTTCTCGAAGTACTCTCCTTTATCGCCACGATTATTGGGGGCATCGCGATTGTAGCTGCAGTAAGGAGCTATAGCGTCAGCCAAAAGCAGCTCAATTTCTCTGCTTTGGAAAGCTGCATTCGGCGCTTCAGAGAGGATTTTTCAGACTTATCGGAGAGCTCCCCGGAGGAACAAAGCCTGGATTATCTGGAGTTTATCAACGAAGAGTTGTTTTACTTTGAGCATGGCTACCTTCCCTTCCACATAGCGGATGATTGGTTGGAAAGAATGCTGAGTTTTTTGCCGGTCTATGGTCCTGATGGAAACATTGTCCTCCAACCCATTTATTCCCTACCAGGTTTGGAAGAACATAAATGGTTGGATAAATACAGTTTCAGACGCGTGAGAAAGGTTTTTACCTTGAAAGACCCGAGTAAAGTGGGCAGCCTGAAAAATGCAGCGGAATTGAAGAATCATCTTCACATAAGGGATGACCTTATGCGGGCCCTTACCTTGAATGTAAAAACCCTCGATAGCTCCCCGTGGTTGCCTTAAAAGCCTAGTTGCATGGAGAGCAGAACGGTCCTACCGAGACCCGGTAGCGCCGAACCATGGATTCGATAAGATTCATCCAATACATTCTGCAAGCCCAGGGTTGCATAGCCCCAGTTAAAGTCATACCCCAGGTGCAGGTTAACAACACTCCAGGAAGGCGTGCCCAAAGGTCCGATGAAAGGATTTTCCCGATCTGCCTGGGATAAGCGGGACTGAGCTGCTGATCTCAGCCATTCCAATCGACTCCAAAATCCATGTTTATTGCGGTAACGCATGCCCAGTCTTCCGTTCAGCGGCGGGATACTGCTCAAGGCATCCCGATCTGTCAGGCTTTCTCCATAGGTATAGACCAAGGTGCCATAAATCGCGATGGCCGGCGTAAAAGGCACTTCTAAAGCCGCCTCTACTCCGTGTACATAGGCCTGGGCAATGTTGATCTGCTGGAAAACAGGCAATCCCTGATAGCTGCTTTGTCCCTGGAAAGTACCGGGCACCTCATCAATTAAATCCGTCAATTGGGTTCTGTAAAACACCACACTGCCGGAGAATTGGGAGGTTTGGGCCTTGAGTCCGATCTGAGAAGAAAATGACCTCTCAGCTTGTAAGGAATCTGACGGTGCACGAAAATGCTGCCCTTGGTCCCCAAATCCACTCAAATCTGCAATATCCGGCAAACGATATCCGGTATTAAAAGAGGAAGTGAGGTGAACGTATTGATTAAGGGGGTATAGGGCAGAAATATTGCCTACTACGGCCTGGGCCTGGAGATTATAGTCGCCGTATAAAGGATCATTGGCCTGAATCATATTTGCATTGGCCCTGCCTCCGAACGATAAACGGAGTTTGACAATGTCCAGGGTATGCATGCTGTAGATGCTCATGTTCCGGCCCCGGCTTCCATCCAGAAACCTGCTCCTGATCGCTTCTATTGCCCCGTTTTGGGTATGCAACTGAAAGGCCTGACTTTGTAACTCATCCTGGTAGAATTCCAGACCGGAGACAATGTTCCAATACAAATTGGGCTGGGTATATACTTCCAGGGTCCCCGTCCAGGTATCGAGTTGATCCTGGAAGGTAGGGAGCCAGGGAGATTCCGGCAACTTCCGGTTTTCCTCATAAGCGGTATGCTGAAAAGCCCCGGTGAGGCGTACCCTTCGCACCCAGGGATTGTCAAAGTAGGAGGTGAGGCGGGCATAGGCCAGTTTCCGGTCCATAGGCCCCCATACATCACTGAGGTACTCTCCTACCGCAACTTTAGCCGTTTCATCCAGTTCTTTTACTTCTACGCTTTGGTAGACCAGGCTTACCTCATGCCTTTTCCCTAGCTTGGTTTTGGCTTTTATATCAAAGGCGCGTTGCTGATAATCTGAAGGGATAATTTGTGTGCCATCAGCACCAAAGACATGGCCCATTTGCCGATTGGTAAAGCCTCCACTCAGGGCAAAAATATTATTACTGAGGGATAACTGGGTCCGTAGGGATCGCTCCAGGTTCCTGCTGCGGTAACGGCCCAGCACTTCTCCGCCTACCTTGAGCCCTTTTCCGTTGTAATGGGGTGATTGAGAAAAAAGGTGAATCGCTCCTCCCATGGCTCCTGAGCCATATTGGGCACTCCCTCCGCCCTGACTGACCTCGATTCGGTCGATCCCCAAAGGATCAAGCAAGGCCAATCCTGTACCGAGTTGATTAGCCATGGACTGGGTGTGAACCCGGATGCCATCGACCAACAGTAGGGTCCGGTTGCCGCTGAGTCCCCGAATAATGGGATTACCCCCCGCGGCCTGGGTCTGCGTACCCCACATTCCCGGCATATCCATCAAGGCATCATAAGTGCTACCGGGGGCCAGATGGCGAAATTGCTGGGCATTATAAACAGAAACAGCTTCCGGTATATAGAAAGCTGCTCGCGGTCTTCTGGCGGTAGATTCTACCGCATCCTTGTGCAGGAGTCGGATACTACCTTTAATTTTGACGGAGACAAAAACGCTGTCCCCTCCTTCCTGATATACCGTCTCCCGCTCCACCGGTTCATAATTCGGGTGCAGCACCACCCAGGTGTTGACCCCTGGATCGAGACCTTTAAGACTAAATACACCACGATAGTTACTTTCGCCTTCTTCGACACCATTTTTCAGGTATACACGCGCCCCTTTTACCGGCCGACCGGTATGGGCATCTGTGACGGTGCCATGAAGAACCTGACTATGTACAAAATGGGGGAGAAATAGAATAAGCAAGCAAAAGCTGCCAGGCAGTAGTTTCATACATATGAATCAAAGGACGTTGATAGAACGTATGCTTCCGGATCATGGTATAACACAATTCTTAATTTCCAGAAAATTGCGGGAATGCCCAAGGAAAAATCTCGCCACTCCTCACTTAATTTTTGGTTTTTTTTCCAAAATCCAGGAAGTCACATGCAATCTTTTCGCCTCAAGCGTCTTCATGGAAAAGTGGAATAATAGGAAAGTTCATAGATTCGAAAGTTGGCCTTCTGCCAAATAAAAAATAAATTTAAACCCATACCCAGGCTAATCACCTGTCAATAATGAGCTAACTGCCAATCCATTAACCCATATTCTGTGAAACCTACGAACGCACGCTTGCCCATACGTTTGAAGACGTATATCCTGACTATTCTGCTAGGCTTTTCTGGCGGCTTATCCCTATTGGGTCAAAGCCTAACCCAGACCCAGATCAATGACGGGACCGAAACCATCACCCGCTTTTCCGTAAATCTACCCGGCTTACCAGGGTCAGAACTGTACAAAAATTCTCCTTATTATCGGGTTTTTATAGAATATGGGGATGAACACTTTAACCAAATCTCCAGTCCTTCCGCTGAAGGGGCTACCACGGTTGTATTTGACCACCGTTATTCTTCTAAGCCTCCCCAACGCCCGCCTCGCGTACGGGTAACCCCTATTTACAGCCAGAATGACGAGCCGCCATCCCTGACGATGCTTTCTGGGAATACCAATATTACCAACCTCTCTGGCTTTCCTCAAGAAAGTTATTTCCAGGGATTTCCAGCCTCCACCCTGGTGCATCCTTACTTGAGTTGGAACGTCCTGGTACCCGGAGATACCTTTACAGTGGCCATCGCCTATCGCAGCGATCAGCAAATTCCCTCACCGGCTGGAACGATAAGCCTGTATTACCATGAGGATTTTGTTTCTCCGGTAGAAGGAAGTTTGCGGTCATATAATAATGAGGAAGCGGGAACGCCCATTGAACCAGATGACATCCTGGCAAATCCCCGATATACCGCCAAAGAAACCTATTCCTCCAGCAGCATGGATAATGGCACCTTTAACATCATGTTTGTAGACATGGTCATCAATGAGGAATTGCCCCTTGAAGAGGAAGGAACTTTGAACACCTACGTCAAGCTAGGCTATGCTTTTCCGGGAGCCGCCGGAGGACCGCCCAGCCAGGTATCTGAGAGTGGAGATGTACGGATAAAAATTCAGAAAGGAAGGGATCCCAATAATATGGTAGCCTTCCCCAAGCCGATTTGTGAAAACGATCCTCCGACCGTCCTGACTTACACCATCAATTTTGAAAATGCAGGAAACGGCCCGGTAAAAGATATTCAGGTGGAAGCGACTTTGGACGACCAGTTAGACCGGGAAGCCCTGACGGTCAAGGAAATCGTGATAGGAGGGACCGAAATTATCTCTCCCCAAAAGAACCCCTCCGTCTTTAATCCGGCGCAGGTGGAATGGACCTTTACTTCTGATGCTTCAGGCTTTTTATTGGTTGGGGCGCAGGAAGAAGGCGTGGACGTGGCCATGAAGGAAATTGGGTCTCGGGGTCATATCACCTTTGAGATCAGCCCCAAAGCAGGGGTGAGTTTCGCAGATTGCTCCAGTTTTTCCTCCCTGGCCGAGATTCGGTTCACCAATATTGACACCCTGCAAACCGAAGCAGAGGTGGTTGATTGCGTGGATTGTAAAGATGATGAAACCGCAGGCTCAGGCAGCAATGATGACAATACCGGAGGCGGTACTGGTCCCGGCGGAATGTCTGATGGCATGATCATCTTGATCGCTTTTCTGGTCTTGCTATTGATCCTGTTGATCGTATTTATGTTGCGAAGCCGAAAGAAATGATTTTCACCGCCGGGGAAGGCTTTCCCCGGCATATCTACCTATCATGCGCAATACACTATTTTCTTCCCCAGGAAGGAGGGCTTTTTGGCCCCTTGCAATTAGCTTATTTGCCCTTCTGTTTCTCGGATTGTTGCCCGGCATAAGTTTCGGTCAATTAAGTTTTTCCCCTCCTGGCACCCCGGGCCAGGTGGTCTATAAACTTACCCTGGACCCGCTTGAGGGCTCCCGCGCCTATGTATCCGGCCCTTATTATGAAATCCTGATTGAGTTTGGGGATGGGCATTTTCAAAGAAAAACTACCGCCCCAGGCCCAGTTAATCCAGGCAATCCTGTGATCGTCTCTTTTTCACATAATTATAGCAGCGGACCTGCTCCGGTAGCCCGCTCCATCGCTACCCCCATTTACAGTAAAAATGACGAGCCACCTGCACAATATCAGATTACGGGCCCTAATCCCACGGGGAGCGTGCTCAATCCTTTGGAAACATATTTTGCCCAGGCCTCCACTGAGCCGGTAAAAATAGACCTATCCTGGGATATCCTGACGGATGGAGATACGTTCACGGTAGCCAACATTTATCGATCTGACACTGCGACCATCAACAATGTGGTAGTAAGCCTCTTTTATGATGAGTCATTTATCGAGGAGGTTACCTCAGCGGCGAATGCGCGCACCTACAGAAACGAAACGGTAAATAATAATCCCCCCTTGACGAGCGATCCTGAATATGACGCAGATTTTTACAATGCCCGACAATCCTGGGCCTTATCTGGCATGGACCCCAACCAAACCCACCTTATTTTCTCGGATTTGAAAATCAGGGAAGATTTGCCGGAAGACTGGTTTGAACAAGACTTAAGTACCGAGTTAAAATTGGTTATGTCCTACCTGGATGCCACTGGTACCCAGATCACTTCGAGTACAACCAAGGAAATTCGCCTGATCAAAGGACGTGATCCCAACAATATGCTGGTTTCGCCTAACCCCATTTGTACCTCCAATCCTCCTACTTTTTTGGAATACATTATCAACTTTGAGAATGTCGGAACAGGCGCGGTGAATTCTGTTCAGTTAGATGCTACCATGGACAATAAGCTCGACCTGTCTACCATCAACGTACTTGAAGTGGTCGTAGGCCTGGATACCTTAAAATCTACCCTGGTCAACGATCCTCAGGCTACCCCCACCGCTGCGGGCCAGATTGCCACTTGGCTATTTTCCAGCGGCATCCAACTGGTTAGCGCCCAAACGCCAGGCGTAGCGGCCAACATGGTGGGAGATGGTTCTCAAGGTTATGTAAAATTCCGGATCCAACCCCATGACCCGGATGACCTCAAAACCTGTCAACGAGTGATTTCCCAGACCTCCATCATTTTTGACAATAATGATCCTTTGCTGACAGAGCCAGCCATTACGGAATGCTCCGATTGCAAGGATGACCCATCCGAAGATTGTTGCTGTTGTGAAGCAGCGGCGGCTGATCCACAGCACAACTACCTGATGATCGGCTTCTCCATCATATTTATCATCCTGCTCCTGATCATCATTGTCATGGTATTCACCGTGATTCGGAAACAAAACCAGGCATAATGCCTTCATGCTATCCCGGAAGGCAGGCCTGCCTTCCGGGATTCTTTTTGCTCCGATTTGAGCTGAAAGTACTAGCGGATTCTTTTCTTCGTTTTACTGTCACAAACCCATTAATCCGCCCCTATGCTTTTGTCCAGGAAATATCCCCTATGTGGGTCCTTTCTCCTTTTCCTCTCCTTGCTATGCTTAGGCATGAATGGGACCATGGCCCGTCCCCAGGAAGAATTAACCAAACAGCAGGCTCGCATGGCCTCCATCAAAGACTTCGATGCTTTGATAAGCCTGGCCGACTCCCTTCTTCCTATCCTTGAGCAGAATAAAGACACCAGTGGTTGGGTTCAACTGACCAGGGCCTACAGTAAACAAGTGGCCTATCTGGGAGACATCGCCCAAATCAGTGAAACCCTGGAGCAGATCAATCAGGATATCTGGTGGAAAAAAGAAGCACGCTTTGCCCGTGGACTGATGAATTATCTCGGTTTTCTGGCATGGAATGAGGGCCTTTCCGAGGATGCTTTTCAATACTATCTGGAGGCCTATCAACTATGCCCGCAGCCGATCAGAGACCAGAGTAGCCTGATCTATATTTGCAAGCCGCTCGCCAACCTATATACCCGTAGAGGGGAATATGATAAAGCCATATTACTATTCGAAGAAGCGCTGGAAGTATATCAGGACTCTGGCTTTACGGCAAAATTGGCAGATTTTTACGTAGATTATGCCACTGCGCTCAAGACCAACGGCGACATTGGGCAGGCGATTGACCTTGCCAAGAGCGCCCTGGAACTACCTGAGGTGACGGTTGAACAAGAAGGATTTATAAAAGCCAATTTGGCAAATTACTACCTGACCTTGGGTTCGCTGGATATCGCACTGGATTACGTGCTGGAAAGTCAGGCTTTAACGGTACAAGCCGATCCATATACCTATGCCCAGACCTTCAGGACGCTGGCGGGCATTTATATTCAACAGGGAGCGTGGGAAAAAGCAGAAGCTATCTTAGCCGAAGGCCTACAGTGGGAATTGGCCTATTTGGGACCTCACTCCCGAGAAGTAGGCTACACCTATACCCAAATTGGAGCGGTTTCTCTGATGCAGCAGCAGCCGAAACAGGCCCTGGAAGCTTATCATAAAGCATTGCAGGCTGTCCAACCCGGATATGAGGAAGATAAGCCGGAAGCGGGCTTACCCGCCGCTTTGTATTTCAATGAAAATGTGATGTGGGAAGCCTTGTATGGCAAGGCCAAAGCCCTCGCCATGGTGGCGGAAACGCAGAACGATCATACAGGCTTGAAAAAGGCCCTGGCCATGCATGAAGAAGCCATGCAGTTTGAACGATTTATGTTGGATAGTTATGGCGCTGAAGGTGCGAAACTGGACCTTTTGGGATATTCCCAGGTTCAGCATGAAGCCGCCCTGGCTATTGCCTATCAGCTGTTTGAGCAAAGCCGGGATGTGCAGTTTGCGCAGACCGCTGCCCAGATCATGGCGGACAGTAAGTCCGTGTTGCTCAAGGAACATCTCTCCAGAATCCTGGCTTCTGAAAGCCTGGATCTTCCTCCGGCTTTACATCGGGCCATTCGTAGCAATCGCTTGCGCTTGTCCCAAGCCCAACAGGAACTGAGTTATTGGATGGCCCAAACGGAGGGCAAGGTACGTGCGGAAAGCCTGGAAATGAGGGTCTATCTTCAATCCTTGATGGACCAGCGGGATTCCCTGGAACAGGAAATTGCCCAGTTTGCCCCTCAGTATCAGGCTCTCCTGGTCGGTCGTAAAACCCTTGCTCTCCACGACATTCAGAACAGAATCCCGAATGATGCCCAGGTTTTGACCTTCTATACCGGATTGGACCAAAGCTATGTGTTAGCCCTTAGCTCAGGCGGCGTAGAAATGCACGCCTTTGAAGGCTATGAAATCCTGGACAGCCTGGTGAATCAATTCCGCCATGGCATTTATGATCCTTACCTCGCCCTGGGCAGTTCGGTCAAGGAAGCAAATACCACCTGGCGGGAAGCTGGAGCCCAGCTCTATTCACGCCTCCTCCAACCCTTGGGAATCGGGAAGCAATCTAGCCTGGGCAAACTGCTCATCATCCCTGATGGCCCCCTGGCCTATCTTCCCTTCGCTGCCCTCCCCTATCAGCAGGATCTAGATGCTACCTATGCTGGCACCTCTTATCTGCTACAGGACTATATCATCAGCTTTGACCATAGCCTGGATTGGGCTTTTCAGGATCAAAGGCCCGAAAAAATGGGGCAAGGCTTAGTCGCCTTCGCGCCCACTTACAAGGAAGCCCCGATGGAATTACTAGCAGATGGTCAAACCAGTCCCCGTGGCCCTCAACTGAGCCCACTTGAATACAATCGGCAGGAAGTTCAAGAGCTGGAAAGCTTGATGAAGAGCAAAGCTTTCTACAATGAATACGCGCAGAAAAAAACCTTCCTGGAAGAAGCACCAGAAAGTTATCTGCTCCACTTTTCAGGCCATGGAAAAGTAAATCATGCTTATCAAGGATTATCCTTTCTTGCTTTTTCCTCCACCGAACAGCGACCACCGGAACTCCTCACCCTTTCAGAGCTATACGGTTTACGTCTCAAAGCCGAATTGGTGGTATTGAGTGCCTGTGAAACAGCCTTGGGCAATTATCAGGTAGGAGAAGGCCTGGCCAGTTTGTCGCGAGGATTTGCCTTTGCTGGTGCCCAGAGTACCCTGACCACGTTGTGGGAAATCAATGACCAATCTTCCTACCAATGGATGACCGATTTCTACCAACATCTTAAGGATGAAAAGGGGAAAGACGAAGCGGTCCGGCAAGCCCAAATGGCCATGATTCAACAAAATCTACCGCCTTACTACTGGGCCGCCTATACGCCCTTTGGAAAAATGGAGCCCATTGATTTAGGAAAAGTCTCTGGCCCTAATTACTGGCTTTACCTGCTGCTGGGGCTGGCCGGAGTCATCGGAACCTTTGCCTTTCTCCGCAATCGAAAACAAGCCCTAGTTTCCTAATTGGATCGTCAAAGGATGGTATTGCCCGCGAAAGGACTTTCTGAGCAGATATAGTCCCGAGGGTAGATGGGATAAATCCACGGACACCTGCTGGGGACCGGCATCAAGCAGGCCTTCATTCGCCCAAACCTCCTGGCCGACGGCATTATAAAAAGCTAACTTCACCCGGCCAGCCTCCGGCTGGTCCCATTCAATGTGCACCCTCTCTCCAGACACCACTGGATTAGGATAAGCCTTGAAGCTAGGGTCAAGGTCTTCATTCTCCTCCTGCCAGGGATTTTCCTCCCAGCCCAATACACAGGGCAAGGTCGTGGTACCCGCAGCTAAAGAAAAAGTATTGAGAACGATGCCATTGCCTCCAACCGCGGCTCCCTGGGTATTTCCGCCACAGCCCGCTACCGCAGGATTGACTACGCCAGCTGCCCCACCCGCTACTGAACTGGTTACGTTGGCAGGAAAGACGGTAGTGGTGCGGATGACCCCACCGGCCCCGCCGCCGCCTGGTCCCAGGCAATTGCTGCCTACACCGGCCTGACCGCCATCTCCGCCATCCACGGAGATGGTTAGCGGATTGGCACTAAAGCCATTCACACTGAGCAATACGGTTCCACCCGCTCCGCCGCCTGAGGCGGCATCGCCGAGCGCATCTTCTGAATCGGTGCCTCTGGCTGAGATCCCAAAGCCATTTCCATCTATTTGATCAGCGATTATTAAAATGATGCCGCCACCGTTGCCAGCATCTGCACCATCGTCATCGTCATCATGACCAGCACCACCGCCCCCTCCCATGAATACCTTGCCATTGTTGACGGGGGTCTGCAGCGCATAGCCGCCTATGCCTTCAAAAAGGCCAAAACAGTTAAAGATGCCATTGACTTTTTGTCCGCCATTGCCGCCTGCTAAATAGTGGCCGCCCCCTCCACCACCAGCCTGATGCTCATTGCCACCGCCGCCGCCATTGGCCAGGGCTCCTTGGCCATAATCCTGATTGGTCGGATAGGGCGCGATCCCCTCGCCTTTTTTGCCTGCTCTACCCGAAGCCTGATCATAAAAAAAGGCTACACTGTTAGAAGCAGCTGAAGTCCCGTTAAGCGAAGGGACACAAGCAAACATAGATTCTTCATGAGCCGGTCCCCGGAAGCCCAGGCCATCCATGTCCAGGTTAGCATTGAGGGTAACCGTTCCAGAGGCCGAAAAGGCCAGGATGCCGCCTGTCGCACCATCCCAGGCTTGCCCACTTAATGTGCCATTGACATTCGCGTCAACATATTGCGGAACCCGGACTATCTGAATCACCGCATCCGTGGTAGAAGGGTCATCATAGGTATTCACCAATTGTTCCTGGAAAGAGAGGACGTTGGCCGTAAAATCACATACCGTTGCGATTTCCATATTACCGGTGGTCCCCAAATCGGTGATGCTACCAAAGGTGCTGTTGTTGCTGGTGCTTACCGTGGCCCCTTGCATTTGGATGATCAAGACCAGATCATCTAGCGCAAAAGCAGGGCTGCCTACCCCCAGGGTAAACTCATTGGCGACCATATTGGCCTGAGTAACGATCGCGTAGTCATTGATTTGGCCGGATATATTGGTGGTTTGGCTCCACCCGGTAAGGGTAAAGCAAGAGCAAGCCAGCCAAAGAAGCAATAAGCGTTTCTTCAAAACGGTTGGGTTTGGGTAAAGCAATATGGCACCGAAATAGCTGAGTGCCTGCCATCAAAGGGAAGGCTACCTAAGCAAATTACGGTTCCTTTTCGGAAAAACTTACATGATTTGCGCAAAGCCTGAGAGGACTTTAATTTTCTGCCCAGAAAGCATCGCTTGAATAACCCTAGAAAAATACGATTATTGCTCTCTACGCTGAGTAGGAAGAAAGTCTGGAATTTTATCCTTATCTACCTTTCTTTCTTCCTGTCAAAATGGAGAGGCAAGCCTATTCATTGGGGCATGCCCATCAAAATCGGCATTGAACCGACTACTTCCTGCAACCTACGCTGCCCAGAATGTCCCTCTGGCTTGCGGTCTTTTACCCGCCCCACTGGCATGCTCACCCAGGCTCGCTTTAAGCAAGCCGTTGATGAGCTCAGCGACAAGCTGGTGTATTTGCTGCTGTATTTTCAAGGGGAACCTTACCTCAATCCCGACTTTCTCAACATGGCTAAATATGCCCATGAAAAGGGGATTTATTCCGCTACCAGCACCAATGGGCATTACTTGACGCCTGAGAAAGCGAAAGCCACCGTGGAAAGCGGGCTTTCCGAGGTGATCATTTCCATAGACGGAACCACCCAGGAAACCTACCAGGCCTATCGGGTGGGCGGAAAGTTGGATAAAGTAATTCAGGGGGTAAAAAATCTGGTGGAAGCCAGGAAAGAAGCCGGAAGCCTTTGGCCTACCATCATCCTCCAATTCCTGGTGGTTCGCCCCAATGAGCATCAGGTCCCAGAGGTCATGCAGTTAGGGAAAGAACTCAAGGTAGATCAGGTAATCCTGAAAACTGCCCAGGTTTATGAATTTAAAGCAGGAAATGACCTGATTCCTACCCAGGAAAAATATGCCCGCTACAAGCAGCAGCCCGATGGGACCTACGCCATCAAGAATCCCCTGGATAATCAGTGTTGGAAGTTGTGGCATGGGGCGGAGGTTACCTGGGATGGCCGGGTGTTGCCTTGCTGCTTCGATAAGGATGCGCAATACGAAATGGGTCGGATGGGAGAAAAGCCTTTTGCAGAGATTTGGCATAGCCCTGCTTATCGGGATTTCCGGCAAAAACTACTTATTTCACGGCGGGAAATAGATATTTGCCAGAATTGCTCGGAAGGTACCCAGGTCTGGGCCTGAAACCCGCTTACCTATGCCCTTCAAAGACTTTGATTTTCTGCGATCGCTCGCCATTTAGAACGTATTGTTCCGACATTCAACTTGGGATCATGCGCTGGTCAAGGCAGGGGTAGCCCGGTTTTTTCTCCTGAGCGGATTTTTGGTCTCTCATAGCTTATTCAAAGAATCTTTAGCCCGAAAAAGTAAACATGCCGCTTCCTGATTCGAAGAGGCTTTAAGATTGATCCTGCCTTTTGGTAGAAAGCGCCTACTTTGCCTTTGCCCTGCTAATCGGGATCGGCATGTCCCTACTGCTGGAGGCCCCGGTCTTAATCCTGTGGGAAGGATTTTATCCTAGGCGGGCATCCTATTTCCAGGTAAGTGCCCAGGCCGCCTAACCAGATCCTCAGCTTTTATTTTACCTTGCTTATTTTCTCTACCAAAAGGCCGGATAATTCCGGTCGGATTAGGCTTTTTTTCCTAAGTTTAGTCTTCACATAAAAAGGACTTTCGCATGAACAACAGCCCACTCTCTGTCTTGGTAGTAGGATGCGGCAACATGGGTGCCTCCCATGCCCGGGCCTATCACAAAATGCCAGAATTTAACATCGTAGGTTTGGTCAGTCGGGGACCGGAAAGCAGGGAAAGGCTTTCCGAAGAGCTGGGAGGCATCGCCACTTATGGGGATTTCTATGAAGCGCTGCAAGCCACCCAGCCAGATGTAGTTTCCATCAACACCTACCCAGATACCCATGCCGCTTATATCAAAGCTAGCCTGGAAGCCGGGGCTCACATCTTTGTGGAGAAACCCCTGGCGGAAACGGTGGAAGAAGCCGAGGAAATCCTGGCCCTTACCCAAAAACATGACCGAAAACTAGTCATCGGCTACATCCTAAGGGTGCATCCTGCCTGGCAAAAATTCATAGAATTGGCCCAGGGCCTGGGGAAACCTCTGGTCATGCGCATGAATCTGAACCAACAAAGCTCAGGGGATACCTGGTATACCCACAAAAATCTGATGAAATCCATGTCCCCCATTGTGGATTGCGGGGTACACTACGTAGATGTCATGTGCCAAATGACCGAGGCCCAACCTACTTCCGTCAGCGCCATTGGTGTAAGAATGAGCGAGGAAATCGCAGACAGCATGTACAACTATGGTCAGCTGCAGGTTCGCTTTGAGGATGGCTCAGTCGGATGGTACGAAGCAGGCTGGGGCCCCATGATGAGTGAGACGGCCTTTTTTGTCAAAGATGTAATCGGCCCCAAAGGCTGTGTTAGTATTCTTGATGAAAAAATAGGCGATAAATCGGATGATGTAGATGGGCATAGTAAAACCAACGCCTTACGCTTACACCATAGTAAGTTGGACCAGGCAGGCAACTTTACCCGGCCAGATGAGATCATTGATACCTCAGACGAGCCCGATCATCAGGGTTTATGCGACCGGGAGCAGGCCTTTTTCCTAAAAGCGATTCAAGAGGATATGGACCTGACCACTCATATACAGGATGGCATCAACAGCCTGAAAATTGTTCTGGCTGCTGACGAATCCGTCAAAACCGGCAAAACTATTCTCCTTTAACCCAAAACTTCCCAAGCAAATCATGGCAAAAGATCAGACTTCTAAAACGCTCAGCAGACGAGCTTTTGTGGAAAAAACCGCTTTAGGTGCCGCTGGCTTCACCATCGTACCCAGATATGTATTGGGAGGACCTGGATATACTGCGCCCAGCGATAAATTAAACATCGCCGCGGTCGGAGTGGGCGGGCGAGGGAATGGGGTCATCAGAGGCGCCAGTGGCTGGCGGCCGGTTGGGGGTGCAAAGGAGAACGTCGTAGCCCTCTGTGATGTCGATCAACGCCAAGCAGCCAATGCCTACAAAATGTTCCGCAAAGCCAAACGCTATGAGGATTTTCGGGTGATGCTGGAGGAGATGAAGGACGATATTGATGCGGTGACCATTGCAACGCCGGACCATACCCATGCGGTGATTGCCATGGCCGCTATGCAGATGGGCAAACATGTTTACGTGGAAAAACCGCTCACCCATAGTGTGCACGAAGCACGGACCCTGACCGAAGCCGCCCGGCGTTACGGGGTAATAACCCAAATGGGCAATCAGGGAAACTCTGGAGACGATATCAGGCGGATTTGCGAATGGATCTGGGCGGACCTGATTGGGGAGGTTACGGAGGTTCACTGCTGGACCAATCGTCCGGTATGGCCGCAGGGGCTAACCAGACCGACCAAATCACAAGCCATTCCCAAGGATTTAAACTGGGATCTATGGCTGGGACCCGCTCCGGAAAGACCCTACCATGAGACTTATCTGCCTTTTTCCTGGAGAGGCTGGTGGGATTTTGGCACCGGAGCCCTGGGAGATATGGCCTGCCACGTGATAGACCCTGCTTTTGAGGCCTTAAAACTAGGCTATCCAGATAGTATAGAAGCCCAGGCTTCGACTTTATACGTCCGAAATTGGGAGCAGTCTCGCTTCCAGGAAAGTCCGCCTCCTTCTACCCAAATACGCTATGAATTTCCGGCCAGAGATGAGATGCCAGCCGTCAGCCTTACCTGGTATGACGGAGGCTTGATGCCCTGGCGCCCTGCCGAATTGAAAGAAGGCGAAAAAATGGGCGACGATGCGGGTGGTGTGTTGTTCATTGGCAGCAAAGGCAAACTTATGTGCGATACCTACGGACGTAACCCACGGCTTTTGCCTTTGGAAAAAATGTCTGATCTTCAAGAACCTACCCCTACGCTGGAAAGGGTTCCGGATCAAGACCATCAGAAAGTCTGGGTAGAAGGCTGCAAAACCGGGAAACAGCCTAGCTCAAACTTTGATTATGCCGGGCCATTGACCGAAACCGTGCTGATGGGGAACCTGGGGATTCGTTCCTTTTTCCATCTGGGAGAGTTTACGCGGAATGGGCGTAATCAAAGAGGCTTCACCGGCCGGAAAAAATTATTGTGGGACGGCAAAAACATGCGCATTACCAATTTTGCGCCAGCCAATCAGTATGTGCAGCGGCCTTATCGCAAAGGCTGGTCTTTAGGAGAATAGCGCAGCAGAAACTTGAGCAGGAGCTTGTCGTCTCAAGAAAAAAAGCCCACTATGCGGGATTTCGTTTTTGTATTTGATAAGGATGGGGTCATCGTAGATACCGAGGGCATCAAGCTCCAGGTATTCCTGGACATGTTTGCCGACTACCCTGACCAGCGATCAGAAATTGAAACCTACCTTGCCACCTCTCAGGGGTTGGCCAGGGAGCTTCGGTTTCGTCATATTTTTGGGCAGATATTGTTCTTGCCTCAAGCGGAAGAAAAAGCCCAGCAGTTTACCCGCCTTTCAGAAGAAAAGCTGGAGGGGCCTTTAAGAGAAGCGCCCCTCATTCCCGGCATCCGTCAGTTTATGGAAGAAGCACCCTGTCCCATGTATGTATGTTCGAGGGCCTTACCCAATGAAGTAAAAGCACATCTACATGGCCACCATTTGATGGGCTTATTGGAAGACTGGTATGCCTATCCCGCCATCAAATCCCAGGTGCTGGAAGACATCAAACGAAGTCATCCTGAAGCAGCGGTGGTCTTTTTTGGGGATACTCTCCTTGATTGGGAGGCCAGTCAGAAGGCTAGCGTGGGCTTTATCGGGCTGGGAGGAGGCTTCTCATCAGATGTGAATTTCCCCCTCATACCCGATTTTCAGGATCAAGATGCGATCTATAGCTTAGTGGATCAAATGCTTCGTTAGTAGGGCTGTTGAATCAGGATTTTTTGCACCTTTTGATAGCCGGAAGGCAAGGTAATGCGCACGATATAGAGCCCGGGTTTCAGGCTTTCCAATTCCCATTTCCAGCGATTGGCTGCGGCATCTCCGGTCTGGAACTGCTGGCGGGCAGCTTTTCGGCCATTCATATCCATGACCTCCACGACCAGATCTTCGCTCAGGTTGACAGAGGCGGATAGATTTAACACCTGCTCAGCTTGAGAGAAATAGGACTCCACAAAGGTCAGGCTACCTGGACATTCAGGTTTATTTAGTACTTCCCGGAATTCTTCCAGACTCATCTTATTATCTTCTCCTCTCAGGATTCGCCCTTTTACCTTGCCGCCTTCATAATCCAGGTGGTACACCCCACAGGCTGGTAAATAATAATCCCCAGCCTTAATATCATTGAATCCCTGATTTACCCGACCGAGGGCCATCACATATGTTTTCCCGATATCCAACATATGGGTGGTGGCCATACAGGTTGCCGTAGCCGTCCAAAGCCGGATTTCCTCCTGACCTGGATTGCCAGAAAGGACTTCAATAATGCGAGCCTTCATGCCCCGATCATCTTCCTTTATTTTTTCTGCTACGACCACGATATCCGCATAGCCAAAAGCTTCGCAGAACCCTTGCTCAGGATCGTAAATACAGCTGCACGCCTCACTCATCGCAGGCATCAGCAATCCGAGGGTCAATAGGAAAGTGGGTAAAAAATTCTTCATGGGATTGTTTTACCGGATAACGCAGCGAAAAAGCCAAACGCTGCACTTGGAATGTTGAAAAAAAAGCCTACATTTTCAAAGCGTGTGGAAGACAACATAACATACCTCTTTGTCTATGGCACCTTGCAGCAAGCGAGCGGGCATCCCATGTCCAAGCTCCTGCGAAAAAATGCTACCCCTATTGGACCAGGAGAAATGAGCGGCAGTCTCTATCAAATCGGCGAGTACCCGGGCGCAGTTTTCGAAAGCGAAAGCAATAATCGGGTATATGGAGATGTGTATGAGATCACCAAACCAGAGCAATTGCTTCACCGGCTGGATCACTATGAAGGATACGACTCGAACGCTCCTCAGCGCAGCCTTTTTGTCCGGAAAAAGCATGTGATCTATTTCGAAGAAAAACCCCTGGAATGCTGGGTCTATATCTACAACCGACCTACCTACGCACACAAAAGAATCCCTTCCGGAAGGTATATTCAGTCCTCTCCTTAATTTTTTTTCTGACCGCCTGTAACAAAAGGGATCATCACTCGTCTTGCAGATGTTATGCACCTCAACGAGATAACATCCTACTTCCTGGATAGACAGCAAAAGCTCTATCGATTTGCCCTCCGTCTTTTGGGGAGCGATGCCGAAGCAGAGGATGTGGTGCAGGAAGTCTTTGAAAAGGTGTGGCGAAAAAGGCAGCAGCTAGGGCACATCCAGAACCTGGAAGCCTGGTGTATGCGGGTAGTGAAAAATATTTCTTTGGATAAACTCAAGGCCGCCCAACATCAGCCTCATGCAGAGGTGGCAGATTTGCCGCTTCCCTCAGCCGCCCCTACTCCAGACGAAACCACCGCCCAGCAGGATATGATGGAACAGCTGAACCGTTTCATCGAACAGCTGCCGGTGAAACAGAGAATGGTTCTCCAACTCAGAGATATAGAAGGCTATAGTTACCAGGAAATTGCAGATATCATGGAGGTATCTATGAATCAGGTGAAAGTCAGTCTTTTTCGGGCTCGCAAAGCCTTGAAAGAAGCTTTGACCCGGCAACAAGCCTTCGGTGTGAATCTCACCTCAACTTCAGGAAGCTCATGAATATACGGGAGATACAACAAAAATATTGGGCCGGTGAGACCAGCCTGGAAGAGGAAAAAGCCCTGCGTGCCTGGGCGCAAAGTCCTCCTTTTACCGAGGAAAAGACGCCTTTCAGAACCTTGTTTGGCTACTTTGACACCCAGAAGGCCATTCATTCTGAGCAAGTCGTGCAGCCTTATAAACGAAAAAAGCTCCAAAATTGGATGTGGGCGGCTAGCCTGGCGGCGGCCCTGGTGATTCCCCTGGCTATCTATGTGAGTCAACCTGCGCAGGAGGACCCTCAATTAGCCCTGTATGAGGATACTTTCTCCAATCCGGAGGAAGCCTATCAAGAGACCAAAAAAGCCTTGCAACTCGTATCCAAAAAGCTCAATAAAGGAGCCGACCATCGCAGCCAGCTTAGCAAAGTTCAGAAACTTACGGCCTTTTTTCCTTCAGTATTAGGGAGCAAAACCGATTAGTGATCATGAAGAATTTATTTACCAAACTCATCTTTAGCCTTTGCCTCGCTGGCTTCCTGGCTTTGCCCGCTTCGGTTCGGGGACAGGATGACGCGATTGCTCGCTTGTTTGAGCAGTATATAGAGGATGAAGCTTTTACCAGTATTTACATTTCTCCCAGAATGTTCAAGCTCATCTCTGATCTGGACAAAAAGGAAGGAGAAGAAGCCCTAGATAGGACGGTCAACAAACTGGGCGGCCTGAGAATCCTGACGGCTGACTCTATCCCCGGGATGAAGCTCTATAATCAGGCCATCAAGAAACTAGAACTCAACCGATACGAAGAGTTGATGCGGGTCAAGGATGTAGATGGCAATATGCGCTTTATGATTCAGGAAACTTCTGAGGGCAAAATCCGCGAATTGCTGATGCTCATCGGGGCTCAAAACAGCTTTTTCATGCTCAGTATCATTGGAGACCTCGATTTGGAAACCATCGCCAAGATCGGTGAATCGGTAGACATTGATGGCTTCAACGAACTGGAACGCCTGAAAGAAGACAAAAAGGAATAATTCTAATCGACTAATAACCAAGCACATGCGATCTCTTTGATGGGACAGATATTCTGTCCTGGGGAACGCTTGGCTCTATTTTTATCATTATGCACAAGTACATTCAAACGCTGATTCTCATTGTAGCGCTTTCACCCTTGGGCGCATTCGCTCAGTCCCCAGCTATCAGCAAGTTCTTTGATACCTACCGGGACGAGGAAGATTACACCCTGATCGACATTCATGGTTCCCTGTTCAACATGTTTTCCGACAAGGAGATGAAGCAGAAAAAATCCAAGATTCAGCACATCCGCCTGCTTTCTGCGCCTAAAGACAAGGGGAATCTGAGAGCTTCTGACATCCGGAGTCTCACCAATGCTATCAAGCAGGTGGACTATGAGGACCTGGTTACGATCAGGGACCAGGATACCCGGATAAATTTTATGGTGCTGGAAAAAGGGGATCTCATCAAGGAATTGCTCATGGTCGTAAACGAACCCGATTCATTTACCATTATGACCATCATGGGGAACCTCCATAAAGATGAACTAGAAGATTTGCTCGACGATATCGAGATCGAAGGTTCTGAGCACCTCAAGAAGATTGACAAGAATTAAGAGCTTGTTCGGATTTTGGCGTTTTAGGATGAGAGGAACGATTTTGGGGTTCTGAAGAGCGTTTTTTCCTCAGAATAGTAAACTATTTTGAGGAAAAAAGGTGAATTCAGGTTCCAAAAACGAAATCCTCAGACAAAAGGAAATTTCCAAACAAGCTCTAAGTAGCTGATCCTTCTCGTATCAGGTCCCGGCATCCAGGATGTCGGGACTTTATTTTTTGGTTAACACCGCGGCCCCTTTTTCGGTCCCTATTTCTTTCAAGGTCCATCCCTCAAATTCGGCTACCCATCTTTTGACGAGGGCCGTATCCTCCGGCCGGTCATAGTCATCCAGCAAAATGGTGGCCTCAGCACTCATCCTCCCAGCCAGTAAGGGCAGAGCAGGATATCGCGCCTGATGCTGAATGGAACTAGGAGGGCCATCGATCACCAGCAAGTCAATGCGCACCTCGGCAGGCAGGGCCGAGAAATCATACCATTGCCAGGATTTGCCTTCAATTTGGTGTTGGATGAGCGGGGCGTGAAAGACCTCCACCTGCTCCGAAAGCCCATGCAGGGCCAGCCTTTGCGTCGTTTCGGCGCCATAATAAGCCTCATGGTCCAGGGAGTATACCTTTCCTTGCCCGAGTTCTTCCAGCAGGTATCCGGAAACCAGGCTGGAGGTACCAGAACCACATTCTACAATTACCTTGGGCTTCCGGGTCCGCACCAGTTCTACCAGCACATTGAGGAAATCCGGAGAGGCTGCCCAACCCCGCATGATGGGTAAGGGTAGCCTGGGGTTGATTTGTTGGTAAAGGGAAAAAAGGGCCTCTACATTTTGATAGTCTCCGCGGATTTGCTTCCGTAATTTCTGGCGCTTTTCCTCATTTCTGAGACTGAGTACCCAGATCGTAAGCATCAGTCCAAAGACCAGGCTGAGGTGAAAAAGCATGGGAGTGGTGCTGGGCAAAAAAGATTTTTCAATCACGCCTACGACCAACGCCAGCCCCAGGAGACTGCCACAAAGGGCAAAAAACTGCTTATCTCCCAGGCGAGCAAGTTTAGATTTCATAAGGTGGCATATTTCCGGGATGAAGGATCATCCCGTGGTGCTTAGCTATTCGAATGGGCAAAATAAGTGAGGAGAAGACTCGAATGAAAGCAAAAAGGCAGAAAATTTGGATCGATCCTTACACGGCCTGGCGGCGGCGAATGCGTCCTTTCTCTACTTTGCGAAGATGGCGGAGAATTTCTTTGAGGCTTCCAATGCTGTGAGCCGAGGCAAAAACATCAATATAGGGCATGGCAACCTCCATGCCTTTAGCTTCCGGAGAAAAGGCCGCGCTACCCGCCAGGGGATTCAGCCAAATAACGCCAGCTGCCTTTTGATGGATTTCTTTCATGCTTTCCTCCAGAACTTCTGGCTCTCCGGTATCCCACCCATCACTCAGTATCATCACGATAGTTTGATGATCCAGCCTCCTTCCTGCTGGAGTCTCCAGGAACTGCCGGAGGGAATGACCAATCCGGGTCCCACTCCCCCACTCCATCACCTGGTCTCCCATCTTTTGTAGAGCCGCCGTGAATTTTTTGTCCCGCAAAGATTCCGATACCTCATGCACTTCCGTACCAAATACGAAGCTGCGAATCCGTTTATACACATGCTGGAAACCGTAAATAAATTGCACCAGGAAGCGGCTGTAAAGCTCCATGGATTTACTCACATCACAGAGCACCACCAGTTTCATGCGGCGCATCTTGCGATCCCGCCAGGTCAGGTCCACGATATCCGTTCCATACTGGAGGTTTTTGCGAATACTACCCCTCAGGTCCAGCTGATTTCTACGAGGGCTTTTGCGGTAACGGCGGTCGTATCGCGTAGCTAACTTACGGGCCAGGGCCTCCACCACTTCCATGATTTCCGATAGTTCTTCTTCGGTAAAAGAGGAAAAATCCCGGTTGCCCAGCACCTTTACCGCACTGTAGGTGGCCATTTCTGCCTCTTCCTCTGATTCCTGCCCTCCTTTGAGCCAATCTTTGATGGCATGAAGATTCGGCAAGTCCGGCCTTTTCTCGGGTTTCTTCCGTTTGGGTTTTTGCTCGCTTTCCACCTCTACCGTTTTGATCTTGCTGTCGACCGCTCGCTGGACCTGACGCCAGTAATCTTCATACACCAAATCAAACAGCGCTTGCTCCTGGGGAGATTTGGTAAGACTAGCCCGCAGCATGAGTTGAAAACGGGCGGGATCGTCCGGAGGTAATAATTGCAGGGCGGTCATGGCATCGGCAATGTCCGTAGGACTGACAGGCAGTCCCTTGGCCCGGAGATAACGGCCAAAGGCAATGAGGTTATGACTCAATGAGGTATACCGACGGATCATGGAAGATTCCTCTGCCATCTTACAGTTCCTCCAATTTTGAGCTAACGCCTACTTTTTCCAATAATTCGGAAAGAGAAAGTTGGGTTTCCCGGATATCCTGCCAATCCTTGAGGATTACCCCCAGGGTATCTTCCACCAGTTGAGGTTCTAAATGATCAATGTGCAGGGAAGCCAGGGCGGTGGCCCAATCCAGGGTCTCTGCTACGCCAGGCACCTTTTCCAGCCGCATTTTTCTTACCTCATGCATAAAGCGGCAAATCTGCTCTGCCAACTGTCCGTCAATATGCGGGACCTTTCCTTTGACAATGGCCACTTCCTTTTCAAAGTCCGGATAATCAATCCAAAGGTACAGGCACCTGCGGCGCAAAGCCTCAGAAAGCTCCCGCACTCGGTTGGAGGTTACCACCACATAAGGTTTATGCGTGGCGTGAATCGTGCCGATTTCGGGGATACTGATTTGCCAATCCGACAACACTTCCAGCAAAAAACTCTCAAATTCCTCTTCTGCCCGGTCAATCTCGTCAATCAGCAGGACCGGAGGTTTATGATGGGTAATGGCTTGTAGCAGGGGCCTTTTTAAGAGGAAATCATCGCTGAATAAATCTTGCTCTTTTTCCTTCAGGCTTTTCTCACTGCCTTCCTCCATCTTCAAGTGCAGGAGTTGGCGTTGATAGTTCCACTCGTAAAGAGCATGATGGGCATCGAGGCCTTCATAGCATTGCAGCCGAATCAAATCTGTATCCAGGGCCCGGGCCATGACTTTGGCGATTTCCGTTTTACCTACCCCAGCAGGACCTTCAATCAATAAAGGCTTGCCCAGTTGCATCGCCAGAAAAACAGACATCACAATGGGCGCCTCAGTAATGTAACCCTGCTCTGCCAACATCTGCTGAATTCGGGCGAGTTCGGACTGGTTCATACGGGAGGAGATTGATAAAACTAGCGGAAATATGGGCGATGATGCCTATTTTATAAGTAAGTGGCAAGCAGATTTGTTTGTTGCCCATCTAAAATTACAGAAAATCAACTCGAAACTACTATGATTAAGCTAAACATTCAGGGTAAAATCCTCCTAAGCTGGGCTTTACTCGCTGGACTATTTTACCTGTTTCCCGGATTTTCTCTACAAGCCCAAAAATTAGAGAAAGTAAAGGCTGAAGCTATTGAAGCAGCTAAAGCATTGGGAGCTCAGGTGGACATGATGTCAGAGAAATTATGGGAGTATTCCGAAACCGCCTTGCTGGAGGATCAGTCTGCGAAACTGCTGATGGAGCAATTGGAAAAAGCGGGCTTTAGCCTTGAGCGCAATGTGGCAGGTATGCCTACGGCTTTTGTGGCATCCTATGGCTCAGGCTCCCCGGTCATTGGGATCCTGGCAGAGTTTGACGCGCTTCCAGGAGTAGGCAATGAACCCGTACCCGAAAAAAAGGCGCGGAAAGATGGCATCACTTCCGGACATGGCTGTGGCCACAATCTCTTTGGGGCAGCTTCGGTAGGAGGAGCCCTGGCGCTGGCTCAGGTGATAGAAAAACGTAAGCTGTCTGGGACGGTTAAGCTCTTTGGTACCCCAGCGGAAGAAACCGTAGTTGGGAAAGTATACATGGCCAAGGCAGGCGTTTTTGATGGGGTGGATGCGGTCATTGACTGGCACCCCGGCACCGACAACTCGGTCAAAAACCAAAGCGGCCGGGCCATGAACAATTTCGAAATAGAATTTTTCGGGCAAGCCGCTCATGCCTCTGCCGATCCCTGGAATGGACGTTCCGCCCTGGACGCGGTAGAGATGATGAACTATGGGGTCAACCTGATGCGGGAGCACGTGAAACCTACTACCCGCATCCACTATGTGATCCCCCGGGCCGGAGACGCCCCGAATGTCGTGCCTGAATACGCCAAAGTCTGGTATTTTGTCCGGGATGTGAACCGAGACGAAGTAAATCGCTACTACCAACGCATTCTGAAAATTGCCGAAGGGGCAGCCCTGGCTACAGCTACTACCCATAAGGTATTTCTGATTACCGGGGTTCACGAATACCTGCTCAATCGTCCCATGCAGGAAGCCCTGCAGAAAAATATGGTGATGATCGGGGCGCCAGACTTCACCGAGGAAGAGCAAAGATTCGGCAGGACCCTGCAGGCTTTTGTCAACAAACCTCAAACCGGTTTCAGTACCGAAATTGCCCCGCTAGCGGATCAGGCAGGGCCGGTCAGTGGGGGTTCCACGGATGTAGCCGAAGTAAGCTGGATTACGCCTACGGCGGGCTTTTCCATCACCACCGCTGCCGAAGATGTTCCCTGGCATAGTTGGGCCACCAGTGCCTGCCATGGCACGACCGCCGGACGCAAAGGAGCCAGAATTGCCAGCCAGGTGATCGCCGCTACCGGAGTGGATTTATTGATGGACGAAGAACTGCTGGCAGCTGCCAAGGCCTATTTTCAGGAAAAAAGCCAGGGCAAAAAATATGAATCGCCTTTGCCTCTGGACCAAAAAGTCCCTCTGCCAGGGAAATAGCAGCCTGAAGAAGAGGCATAAAAAAAGGGGCATCCCGAATTTTGCATAAGCCAGGATTACATCAATACGCTTGTTGGAACCCTAACCACTCACCAATATGTCCCCGGAAAGACTTTGAGCGCTAGCGAAAAGACTTATCCGGGGTCTCCATGATTACATAAAGATCGCAGAAAACGGTACCGGAGCGAGAGACCCCGGATAGCTCACCTCCTTACAGTCGGAGGAGCTTCCGGGGTGACAAAGGGGGGAAAAGGAATGAGATCATCAGGAGATCAGGATAGCTACCAAACCACACAACCGACACCTTTTTTTTGTCACCCCGGAAAGGCATTTGACCACCAGGGAAAATGACTTATCCGGGGTCTCCATGATTACATATAGATCGCAGAGACCTTCGAAGAAATAAATGCCGGGGTCTACGACCCCGACAGCTTATCTCCATTTAGTCAATAGCCCTTTCCTGTCCGTCTCAAAAATTGCCTAAAAAGAAATAAGCCATCCCAAAATTCGGGATGGCTCATGTTGTTGTTTTATCGGCAGGGCCTTAGCCCATAGCAGCCATGATGGCTCGCTTGGCATACACACCAGCCAAATGCTTCCGGTATTTCTCCGAAGCAAAATGGTCACTCAAGATGTCGCGTCCAGCGGCAGCCTGGGCGCAGGCAGCCGCAATGTTCTCTGCGTTAGCAGCCTGACCAGCCAGGGCTCCTTCGATGCCTGCATCCCGAAAAGGCACATCACCCACCCCGGTAAAACCAATCCGTACCTCGCCAAAGTTTCCACCCTCCATGCGGAGCATCGCGGCACAGCCGACAATGGCAAAGCGGGAAGCTGGCTGCATAAACTTGGCGTAAGCCGAGGACATGCCGGGTGCTTTGGGTACGCGGATTTCGGTAATCAGCTCTCCATCCTCTAAAGCGGTGGCATAAAAGCCCTGGAAGAAATCCCCGGCAGTAACGGTACGGCTTCCGCCTGCACTTTGCATCACCACCGATGCATTGGCCGCGAGAAGAGAAGCAGGCCAATCAGCCGCTGGGTCAGCGTGGGCAATACTGCCCCCGATGGTCCCCATGTTGCGTACCGCGGGGTCGCCAATCAAACCAGCAGCTTGAGACATCATGGGCATTTCAGCCTGCACCAGTGCGGAGCTTTCGATGTCGTAATGGGTAGCTCCCGCCCCAATGGCGATATGATCTCCCCCATCTCTTACATAGCGTAATTCAGCAATGCGAGATATATCAATGAGGTTGCCAGGAGCGTTCAGTCGCAGTTTCATTGCAGGCAAGAGGCTATGTCCGCCCGCCAGAATTTTGGCGTCGTCATGCGCGCCCATCATTTGCAGGGCTTCGCTGACGGATGACGCTCTATGATATGTGAATTTTTCAGGTATCATTTTCTAAGTAGGTTAAGAATTTGGACAAAAGCCTTATTCCTGCATGGCGTTCCATACACGTTCAGGCGTAAGCGGCATACGGATGTCTTTAATTCCGAAAGGAGACAAGGCATCCATGACCGCATTTACCACGGCGGGCGTAGAACCAATGGTTCCGGCCTCACCTGCACCTTTTACCCCTAATGGGTTGTGAGGACAGGGGGTTACCGTACGGTCAATTTCAAATGAAGGCAGATCATCCGCCCGCGGCATGGTATAGTCCATATAGGAACCATTGACCAGCTGAGCTGATTCATCATAAATCGCTCCTTCAAACAAGGCTTGTCCAATTCCCTGGGCCAATCCTCCGTGAATCTGACCATCCACGATCATCGGATTAATTACGTTTCCGACATCATCACAGGCGATAAAACGCTTAAGGGATACTTTCCCGGTTTCAGCGTCTACCTCTACAATGGCGATATGCGCCCCAAAGGGATAGGTGAAGTTGGTCGGGTCGTAAAAGCTGGAGAAATCCAGACCAGGCTCCAATCCTTCCGGATAGTTATGCGGGACATAAGCGGTCAGGGATACATCCCCAAAGCCTACGGACTTATCCGTACCTTTGACCGTCCACTTGCCACCAGCATATTCCAGATCGTCCACATTGGCTTCCAGTAGATGGGCAGCAATTTTAGCCCCTTTATCCAGGACTTTTTCTACACTTTTTACAATCGCAGAACCTCCTACGGCCAGCGATCGAGAACCATAGGTACCCATGCCAAAAGCCACAGCTTCAGAGTCCCCGTGAATGATTTCCACGTCTTCCAGGGGAATGCCCAGCTTATCCGCTACCACCTGCGCAAAAGTCGTTTCATGCCCCTGCCCATGGGAGTGGGAACCGGTGTAGACACTGACTTTTCCGGTGGGCTGTACCCTTACCTGGCTGGATTCGAACAGACCTGCGCGGGCACCCAGGGCCCCTACTACAGCAGATGGCGCAATGCCGCAAGCCTCGATATAGGTAGAGAATCCGATTCCCAGATAGCGACCTTCAGCTCTGGCTGCGGCCTGCTCGGTCCGGAAATCTTCATAACCTACCATTTCCAGGGCGCGCTGTAGCACCGGCTCATAATTCCCACTATCGTATTGCAGGGCCACCTGGGTCTGATATCCAGGCTCGTTTACGCCGTCGAAGGGGGGAATAAAGTTCTGGAAGCGCAATTGAGCGGGGTCTTTGCCCATTTCCAAAGCAGCGGTATCCAACAAGCGTTCCAGAAGATAGGTAGCCTCAGGACGACCGGCTCCGCGATAGGCATCAACGGCATTGGTATGGGTGAAGACACCCTGCAGGTCAATATGAATGGCAGGTGTCGTATAAAGTCCCTGTAGGAGGGTTCCATGTAGATAAGTAGGGACGGCAGGCGCAAAAGTTGAGAGATAGGCCCCCAAATTGGCCTGGGTATTGAGGCGCAGGCCAACAATATTTCCTTCCGCATCAAAGCCCATTTCAGCTTTGGTTACGTGGTCGCGCCCGTGCGCATCCGTCATAAAGGCTTCCGAGCGATCAGCGGTCCATTTTACCGGACGACCTACGCGCTTGGTTACCCACAACATGAGGGCTTCTTCGGTGTAGTGGAAAATTTTACTACCAAATCCCCCGCCGACATCATAAGAAACGACCCGTAGTTTGTGTTCGGGAATGCCGAGGACAAAAGCCGCGGCCAGCAGGCGGGTCAGATGAGGATTCTGGGTGGAAGTATACAGGGTGTAGCGGTCGTAAGCATCCTCATAATGCCCGATCGCCGCACGTGGTTCAATCGCATTGGGAACCACCCGCTGATTCACAAAATCCAGGGTAGTAACATGATGGGCAGCAGCCATAGCAGCGTCAGTGGCTGCTTTATCCCCTAATTCCCAGTCAAAAGCCAGGTTGCCAGGTGCGTCAGGGTGTACCTGAGGAGCCCCTTCTTTAACTGCTTCTGCCGCGTCAAATACCGCGTCATGCTCATCATACTCCACCTCTACCAAGTCGGCAGCGTCGCGAGCAATAGAGCGATCGGTAGCAATCACTACTGCCACCCCATCTCCCATGTGCAGGACCTTTTCTGAAACCAATAAAGGGTGTGGGGGCTCTTTCATGGTATCTCCGTTTTTGAAGTCTACCTGCCAGCCACAGGGTACGCCGCCTACGCCTGATTCGGCGATGTCTTTTCCTGTATATACTGCCACCACGCCTTCCATATCTGAAGCAGCAGCGGTGTCAATGCTGGTGATCGTAGCGTGGGCATAAGGAGAGCGTACCACATGCGCATACAGCATGCCCTCCAGGACGATGTCGTCCGTATATTTTCCTTGTCCGGTGAGGAGCCTTCTGTCCTCCACCCTTTTGACCGATTGTCCAATTAATGTTGCCATAGGTTAGAAAGATTAAGCATTCTCAGCGGCATGCTGAATTGATTTAACAATATTATGATATCCGGTGCATCTACAGAAATTCCCCTCCAACGCATGGCGAATTTCCTCCTCTGAAGGATTAGGGTTTCGGTCCAACAATTGAACGCCTGCAATGACCATTCCTGGGGTGCAAAATCCGCACTGCAAACCGTGCATCTCTTTAAATCCTTCCTGGACCGGATGCATTTTTCCATTAGAGGCAAGGCCTTCAATCGTGGTTATTTCCAGGCCATCGGCCTGAGCAGCCAGCATGGTACATGCCTTGGCCGATTGGCCATTTACCATGATGGTGCAGGATCCACAACTGCTTGTATCGCAGCCAATATGAGTTCCCGTCAGTCGAAGTACATCCCTTAGGTAGTGAACCAAAAGCATGCGCGAGTCTACTTCGTGCTGATAGGAGGTCCCATTTACGGTTACTTGAATTGGAATTCCCATGAGTTAGTAGTCTTTTTAATGATAAAGAAATGGTTAGGTTGATCGTGTTTTTGATTGCTATGTAGCAGAAAAAATGTTGCGAATAAGTTTCCAGATTTTCTGGAAAAAGTTTTCCTTTTTGACCTCTTGCCCCTCCATCAAAGCAATTTCGTCCTCTAAGGCCTGGAAAAACTCATTGGTTAGGGTCCTGGCTACGCCACTTAAAACGCGCTGACCTGTCCGGGCCAGGGTTCCGGACAGTTTCGCATCCCCAGAGAAGACGACTTCCGTTTCTCTACTTCCCGTGGGATTCAGGGCAATCGAGCCTTCGGCGGCTACATTGCCGATTTTACTGTTTTGCTTAATTTTCAAGGTGAAGGATTGGGGAGGATTGGGGTCTACCACTTCCATGGTTCCCTTGAAGGAGCCACTGACCGGGCCGAGTTTCACGTCCGATACAGCTTTAAATTTTCCGTCTCCAGCTGGTTCTAAGGTTTTGATTCCGGGCGTAACTTTGGCCAGGGTCTGATGGTCCATCAGCATCGCCCAGATGTCTTTGGCAGACGCCTTAAGGGTATGCGTGCCTTCTAAATGCATACAAAAAAGCTTAGCAGTAGTCTAAAAATATGTATTAAAATGGCGTCCCTTGTGAATGATAAGTTAGGAACTTTGGATTAGAAATCCCTACCCCACCCACAATTTCTTCCTTACTGCAAAAAAGGTGTTTTTCCTCCAAAACATAGGAATATCCTCCAAATAAAGGGTAAAATGGTCTTTCGGACTATTTAGAACTTTTCTAAATTAATTCAGACAGTCCGGAAAGCACCCAATCCGCCTCTACGCCCAGCTTTTCCTGGGGGCTATCAGTCCGTTTTAACCAGCAGGTGAAAAACCCAAAGGTTTTGGCACCTGCTACATCCCAAGGGTTGGAGGAAACAAACCCTATTTCATTTTTAGCTATGCCTAAATGTTCCGGAGCCAGGGCGTAAACGGATGGATGGGGTTTGAACTGTCGGGCGGCGTCCACACTGAGGACATGGGTAAAGAAAGGGGTTAAGTGGTTAAAGGCAATAGCCGCCTGAAGCATGACCGGATCAGCATTCGAAAGGACAGCCAGGGGAAGATGGTTTTTCAAGCGGCTGAGCACCTCCTTTACGTCCGGGAAAGCGCGCAACTGTTGGTATCCCTGCGCCAGGGTTTCCCGTTGTTCAGCCTGTAATGCCAGACCATGACTTTCCAAGGCGAAAGACAAGGCATCCATTGTCACATCTGAAAAGGAAATATAGCGATCCATCTGTCCGCGCAGCCAGGTATATTCCAACTGTTTTTGACGCCATATTTTGTTGATGGAAATGGCAGTTTCCGGGAAAAAGCTGACCAGCAATTGGTTAAGGTATTGCACATCGAACAGCGTTCCGTATGCGTCAAAAACCAAAGCCTTAAGATGGGAAGGAATATTCATGAGGAAAAAATAATTCGGTAGGCCATTTTTGCAAGATCAATAAAAAAACCACACCTCCATTTTCAGTATGGTAACATTTTGGCAAAAAGCAGGATAAATCTGATAAATTTTTCAAAGCCCTTGCCTCCCCCCTTCTTCAACAAATTCAGATTTTGTACAACTAATTTATGCTAAGTGCTTGACACGCGTGCATTTATCCAAACATTTTACTAATTTATATATACAGATAGGCGATTGCCATTTTTCAAATGACTACTACCCCTAGGGACTATGAAGCAAGACAATCCTAAACATGCGGCTTTAATCCTTCGCTGGCTCGATCAGTGGTTGTTCCCTCATAAGTATGAGCAGGAAGAGGAAGAGTATGTCGCTCATGACTGGGATCCCAAGCCATTTAAGCGTGGATTTACCATGTTGGGGATGCGGGTAGCCATTACCGCGGTCGCTTTCACCGCCATCTTTTTCCTCTTTGAGGAGAAGTTCATGGCCGTAGTTGCGGCCAGTAGTCCGGATCGCCTGGCTGAGCGGGCGCCTGAGGGACAAGGAAAACTTGTCCAGCTTTCGGATGGAACCAAGGTATTCCTATTTGGCGGTTCCAGCATTTCTTACCCTGAGAGCTTTGGAGCCGGCAATCGCCATGCTTATCTGGATGGCTCTGCTTATTTTGAAGTGGGCGGAAACATCGACGCTCCTTTGATCATCCATGCGAAAGGCGCGGAGATTGAAGCCAATGCAGCCGTATTCAAGATGTTTGAATCCGGAGACGCCACCGAAGTGGAAGTGAGCGTCCACAGCGGGGAAATCTATTTCCGGGCTGACCATGGCGAAACGCCCTTCCGCGTGGCCCAACACCGCCGCGTCACCTACCAACCACGTCTCCATCAGTATCAGGAAGAAAACCTGAACTGGGAAGCCAACTTCAGCTGGCGGGAAGCCAGTCCCTGATTAAGAGCCTGTTTAAATAGGTGGTGAAAAGCTCAGCCTTTGCCCTCTGACCTGATCGTCTACCTGACCATCACTAAATACTAAGTCTCCATTTACCCAGGTTTTCAACACCTGGGACTGGAAGCTTTGTCCTTCAAAGGGCGACCACCCGCATTTGTACCTGACATTGTCCCGATTCACCTCCCAGGGGTGATGCATATCTACCAGCACCAGATCCGCCTGATAGCCTTCTCTGATATAGCCTCTGTTATCCAGATGAAAACACTGAGCAGGCGCATGGGCCATTTTTTCCACCACTCGTTCAAGCGGAAAAACGCCCTGATGTACCATTTCCAGCATGGCTACTAAGGCATGCTGTACCAAAGGGCCGCCAGAGGGAGCAGAAGTGTAGGGACGGGCTTTTTCATCCAGGGTATGGGGCGCATGGTCGGTGGCCACTATATCCAGTCGATCTTCCATCAAGGCCTTGCGGAGCGCTTCCCGGTTGGCAGGTGCTTTGACCGCTGGATTCCACTTGATGAATTTTCCTTTTTTCTCGTAATCATCCGCCGTAAACCAAAGATGGTGAATGCAGACCTCAGCGGTAATCCGCTTGTCTTCCAGGGGGCCAGGTTCGAACAAGGCCAGTTCCTTTTCAGTGGAAATATGCAGAATGTGTAAGCGGGTCCTATGCTTTTTGGCCAGAGCCACGGCCTGACTAGATGAAGCATAGCAGGCTTCTACATCGCGGATAATCGGATGGAATTCGACGGGGATTTCGTCCCCATATTCTTGCTGATATTTGGCCAGATTTGCCCGGATAATTTCCTCTTTCTCGCAGTGGGTAGCGATCAGCATGGGAACCTGCCGGAACAAGCCATCCAGCACAGCCTGATCATCCACCAACATATTCCCCGTACTCGAGCCCATAAATACCTTGACCCCACAGACTCGCTTGGGGTCCGTCTTGAGCACTTCCTCGATGTTGTCATTCGAGGCCCCCATAAAAAAGGAGTAATTGGCAGTTGAAACCGCTGCGGCCCGGTCGTATTTTGCCTGGAGCAGCTCCTGGGTAAGGGTCTGAGGCTTGGTGTTGGGCATCTCCATGAAAGAAGTAATCCCACCGGCCACCGCCGCTCTGGACTCTGTATACAGATCGGCTTTGTGGGTCAGGCCTGGCTCGCGAAAATGAACCTGATCATCAATGACGCCTGGGAGCAGATATTTGCCGGAAGCATCTATTTTCTGATCGACTACCGGAGAGAGCTGTTGACCGATTTGCTGAATTCGGCCATCTTTGATCCACAGATCCGCTTCCACAATGGTGCCTTCGTTTACGAGGCGGGCGTTTTGAATGAGGGTACTGGACATGTAAGTTGAGTAAAAAATGAGGCCTAAGGCCATACAGCAAATATACAGGCTAATCCTTAACTTGCAGACAATGCCTGAAGAATAGGGGCGTTATTTTGCAGGACCAAAGCTAATCCACTTGTGAAAAAGAAACTTAAGCATATTGCCGTTGCAGGCAACATCGGCGCAGGCAAGACGACCCTGGTCAAAAAACTGGCAGAGCATTACCACTGGATTCCTCACCTGGAAGCCGTAGATGACAACCCTTATCTGGCAGACTTTTATGGAAATATGGCTGCCTGGGCTTTCCCCTTGCAGATTTATTTCCTGAATAGCCGCTTCAACCAGGTGCAGGAAATTCGCCACAGCCATGAAACCATTATCCAGGACCGAACCATCTATGAGGATGCTCATATTTTTGCCAAAAACCTACGGGAAGCCGGGCAATTGGATGAACGAGATTTTCAAACCTATTTTGCCCTCTTTAAGTCCATGACCCGGATGATTGAAGCCCCGGACCTGTTGATTTATCTGAAGGCTAGTATTCCGACCCTGATTTCCCAGATCGCCCGGCGTGGGCGGAATTATGAAAGCAGCATCAGCATTCGATATCTGGAGGATCTCAATCGTCATTATGAAGAGTGGATCGGCGAGTATAAGGAAGGGAATTTGTTGGTCATACCCGTAGATGACCTGGATTATGTATCTCGATCAGAGGACTTACAGGTGGTTATCGAACATATTGATAAAGCCTTAGGATAAAAAAAGCAGCTTTTTTTGTCACCTTTTTCCCTTTTTGGGGTTAAAAGAAACAAACCCTTCTTTCTGGGTTTCATTCTCCACACAATTCTGGCCGGAATATAAGCTTCGACCTCCATCTATTGACAATATGGCTCCACAATCTAAGGCCACGCTCACTTCCGGTTCCATTCCTCAAGTCCTTACTCGTCTCACCATCCCGATGATTTTCGGGTTATTTGGCATGATTGCCTTTAACCTGGTGGATGCCTTTTTCATCGGCAAACTGGGTACCGGAGAAGATTCCTCCGCCCTGGATGCCCTGGGCTTCACCATGCCCGTCGTGCTGATCATGGGAGCCATGGGTATGGGCTTTAGCATGGGCGCTTCGGCCATCATTGCCAAAGCGATTGGCGAAGGGAATCAGACGAAGGTTCAGCGGCTAACCGTGGATAGCCTAAGTCTGGCTTTTTCTTTTGCCTTGCTCTTTGTGATTGTGGGCTTATTTACCATGGACCCGGTATTTATGCTATTAGGAGCAGAAGGGGAAGTCCTGGAATTGGTCAAAGATTATATGCGGGTCTGGTATATAGGCGTTCCGTTTGTGATCGTGCCTTTTGTGGGCAATTCATCCATCCGAGCCAATGGTGATACCAAAACGCCAGCCATGATCATGATGAGCATGGTGGGCTTGAATATCATATTGGACCCAATATTGATTTTCGGCCTGGGGCCTGTCCCAAGTATGGGGCTGGAAGGGGCGGCCCTCGCTACCCTGATTTCCCGGCTCATCTCGCTGGTATTGTCAGTCTATGTGCTCAAGCGGATGAATATGCTCACCAACCGCATCCCCACGCTGGAGGAGATGTTACAATCCTGGAAAGGGGTATTGCATATTGGCTTGCCGGCTGCCGCGACAAACCTGGTAGTGCCACTTACCACGGCTCTGATCACGAATCTGGTGGCTCAGCATGGTTCAGCCGCGGTAGGAGCCCTGGGGGTAGCGGCTAAAATTGACCTTTTTGCCATCATGGTGGTGGTGGCCTTGTCCTCAGTCATGGGTCCTTTTGTCGGACAAAATATCGGCGCGGGCCAGCTGGACCGCCTCAGCAAAGGAGTTACCCTCGGAGAAAAATTCTCCATATTCTGGGGATTGGGCATGCTGGTGGTGATAGGCTTATTAGGCCCCTGGATTGCGCCTATTTTTTCCGATAATCCAAAAGTAGTGGAAGTGATCACCCTTTATCTGGCGATTGTTCCTTTCGGATATGCCGCCAGATGCGTATATGCAATCGGCAATACCATTCTCAATGTCATGGACAAACCTTTGCTGGCTTCAACAATTACCCTCATCCAGATGTTTGTGGTATATCTGCCTATGGCTTATCTCGGTTCGAGCCTCTTCGGTCTACACGGGATTTTTGGCGCTCAAGCCCTGGCCTTTCTGGTAGGAGGTTCGGTATCCTACTTCCTGGTCATGAAGACCCTGCGGTCCATGCCGGAGCAAATGCAATTAAAAACGACTTAACAATCCAACGCTGCCTGCGATGAATTTTTTGTTCCCAACCCTTCTTTTGCTACTGTTCATCAGTCTGGATGCTTATCTCTACCAAGCCTTAAAACCACGCATTCGGGGCATTCAAAAAGCCTGGTTGAGAAAAACGGCCCGGGGCATATTCATAGCCAGTGCCGTGCTGTCCTACCTATCCGTAGGTATCATCCTGGCTTATTTTGTTTTCCGCACCATGCGGATTCAAAGCGTCATGAATCTGGCCATGATGGGATCAGTACTTTTTCTCATTCCCAAGATATTTGGGGCCGTGGTTTTCCTGATAGAAGACATCTTCCGACTCCTGGGCTTAGGGATTCGGGGCACCCAGCAGTTGAGAGGCAAAGGCAAGCCTGATCAGCCCTTGCTACCTAGCAGGAGGAAATTTGTAGGCCAATTGGGCGTGATCGCATTGGGGCTTCCCTTTGCTTCTATTCTGTACGGGATAACCAAAGGAAAATACGCCTATCAGGTCCGGGAACTGAGTCTACACTTTCCAGACCTGCCCAAGGCTTTTGATGGCTTCAAAATCGCCCAGATTTCCGATATCCATTCAGGCAGTTTTGATAGTTTGAGCGGGGTAAGAAAAGGCATATCCCTGCTGATGGAGCAGGCAGCAGACATGATCCTTTTTACCGGGGATATTGTCAACAACCGAGCCGCTGAACTGGAACCCTGGCTGGATGAGTTTGGCAAGCTATCTGCCCCTTACGGCGTGCATAGCGTCCTGGGGAACCATGACTATGGGGATTACGTGAGTTGGGAATCTCAAGATGCCAAAGAGACCAACCTGCAACAGCTTAAAAACTTCCATCGGCACATGGGCTTCAACCTGATGCTGAATCGCAACCAGATCATTGAGAAAGATGGGGAAAAGATTGCCTTGCTCGGGGTGGAAAACTGGGGCAAACCTCCTTTTCCTCAGCACGGAGATTTGCAACGTGCCTTGCAGGGTACGGAGGAAGTGCCCTTCAAAATTCTCATGTCCCATGATCCTTCCCACTGGGATGGAGAAATCATCGACCACCCTGATCACATTCACCTGACCTTGTCCGGCCATACCCACGGGATGCAATTTGGCATCGAAATTCCAGGTTGGCGATGGAGTCCGGTCAAGTACCGCTATCCCCGCTGGGCGGATTTACATCAAGAAAAAGGGCAGTACCTCTATGTCAATCGGGGCTTTGGCTTTCTGGGCTTCCCTGGACGGGTAGGCATCTGGCCTGAGATCACCATTATCAACCTTCGAACGGCCTAGGCTTCCTCTCCCCATACGAACTAAGAGATACTGCGCACTTTCAAGGTTGTGGACTCGGTGAAAAGCGTAAATCAAACGCCAGTTCAAATTCATCGGCAATGGCCTGCCCTTTCAGGTTGTCAAAAAAGTTAGGGCTATTGTAATAGATTCCATATTTCGTACGATCGATCACCATCTTCCCCTTCAAGCTCCATTGACCCTGCTCTTTGGCCATAAGGGCCGTAAACTGAATGGGATGCGTTTCGCCTTTGATGGTCAACCTTCCGCTTAACTTCGCTTCTCCAGGTGCTAGCTTCACCGGTTCTGTCAGGGTAAAGGATGCCTTGGGATACTTCTTTACTTCGAAAAAATCCTTGGAGCGTAGGTGCTTTTGTAAGTCCTTATCCGAGGCAGCCAGGGATTTCATATTGATGGTCAGCTGGGCAGAAGTCATGGTCCCGTCGGCCAGGGTAAAGTTCGCCCAGGCAGGGCTTAAGGTACCGGAAAGGCTATAAGCAGAGAAGGCAGCTTTTCCAGTCCAATCGACTTGACTTTGCTTCACTTCCAGCAACCAGGTTTGAGCAGGTGCCAATCCTAAAGAGAAAAACAGGGCAAAAAATATTTGGATGGTTTTCATTTTTTCAAAATTAATGGTGAGAGATGATTATGGTTGAGAATGGCCTGGGTAGAGTTCACCGACAGTATCCAACTTGCCGACTCCGTAAACCCGCTTTCCATCCGCCGTGGTGCCGATGACATACCACATGGCCCAGCCACCGTACAAGCGACTATCACGCCGCCAATTATCCACAAAGGAATAGGGTTGACCTTTTTTCAAGAAAGCCTTTTTCACGCCGAACAATTTGGCGAAGGATTTTGCAGCGTAGGTAATCCGAAGGTTCCACTGCTGGTTGTAAAAGAGATAGGCGCCGCCTTCCTCTATCTGAATATCTTCAGACACGGAGAACAAGGTGGTGGTATGTTTCCAAAAATAGGACCCGGGTCTATCGGGATCGACGGAGGCCTTGACGGGCGAGGGGAAATGGGTTACTTCAATCAAGGGTTCCAGGCCCTGGAATTTTTCTGGAAGGGGAGCCGTCTGGGGGGTGAGTTCCTGCCCCAGTAAGGCCCCTCCGAAGCAGCACCAACATAAGATCGCTAATATATTTTTCATGAGGATTAATTTTCCTCAAGGTGGGAAGCGATCACGGCTCAGGCGCCTCAATTCTTTTTTTGAGTCCTTTTTTGGACGAATTGAGTCCTTTTTTAGGAAATTGAGCCGTTTTGATAGGCCTGCTCTCTCATTTCTCGGGGGGAAAGACCCGTAATTTTTTTGAAGATGCGGTTAAAAGATGCCTTGGAATTGAAACCAGCCTCAAATGCGATGGCCAGCAAGGTCTTAGGCGGGCCGGTTTTGTCCTTCATCAATCGGGTCGCCTCTTCTACCCGATAGGCATTGACGAAGTCGGAGAAATTTTTCTCCAAATGACGATTCAGGATCTGGGTGAGTTGATAGGGCTTGAGGTGGTTGGCTTCGGCCAGGTCCGCCAAAGAGAGCTGCGAATTGGTAAATAATTTTTCTTCAGACATGCTCCGCAACAAGCGGTCAATCTGCTCTTGCTCCTGAGGAGGAAGTTTGGTCGGTGGGAGCTGCGTCGTGGCGGGCCCAGCCGGTGCCTTTAGGTAGACTTCATTGCGGCGAGCAAATCCCTGCATGCCCAGGCTATAGGTAATGATGGCCAATCCACCATAAAGGGGAAAGATATACCAGGGATTGAAAGCGTAGTCAAAAAAGAAATAATCTGCCAGTCCGATAGGTACCATCAGCCCGACAAACATCTGATATCCGAACAGGATTTTCTTGAGCCACTTTACCTGATCGATTTCGACCAACTGCGTTTCGGAAGCCGTGTAGGTATTGATGAGCTTGCGGGATTTCATGACATACCACCACACCAAGCCAGAAGCCACCATCAACTGAAAGGGCGTATGCATCCATAGGTAGTACCCGTAATAACCGGCCCAGCTCAGGCTTTCCCGGGTTCCGTCCCAAAAAAAGTTCTGGGTCTTGATAAAATTGCTGAAACAGAATTCGAGGATGACTGGGATGAAATGAGGCCAATCTTTCCGATTAATCCGAAAATCAGGCCACAGATAGGCTTTGACATAGAAAAATAGCAAAGGACCAAATACCCAGTTGTATTCCAGGAACACATGATACCAGATAGATTGCTGGGTGGCAATATTCAAGTCCCACAGCACCAGCACGACCAGCCGGTAAGCCAGAAACCAAAGCATTAACGCCAGGAGCCGATTCGCCTTTTGCTTTTCTCCTTTGTACAACCATAAACTACCCCCCATAACAATCCCCTGAACGGCTCCAACCAATAGCAAGAGGTGAAAAAGACTGAGGGTATCCATACTTGCGCTTAGTTGTTTTCTTCTCCTCCAAGCCCAGCGGCAGGAATCTCCTTATCTTCCTCTTCGGCGATTACCTGCTTGGCGGGAACCACCGGCAGCACAATTCTGGAAGGCGTCTCTGGCCCCCTATGCACCTTGATCTCGGTTTCAGGACACTTGCCATCCGGACATAAAAAAGGATTCTTTTCGAACGTAGAAGCATCAGCTCCGGCAATGGAAATCCGAATCTTTCGCCCTTTTTGAACCTTCCAGGAGGTGGGTTGTAGATCGAACACCAGCTCCAGCAGATTCCCGTTTGCCAGCGGCTCCGCCTGATAATCATCCTTTTTATATCCATGCCAGGGTAGATCCGGCTTTACATCTACTCTCCCTCCGATTTGGTCATCATCAGGGAAGGAGGCATGATACCCTGCCCGGAGCTGACCTTCCGTAATGTAGATCGCTTCTCCCTTTTCATTTACTTCGGAGAGGTAGACAAAAAAGTCCCCGTCGGACTGATTAGAACTCACCCAAAGGTGTACGATAGGATGGCCGGTGATTTCCACATCCTGGGTTAGGGCTGCGGTTTCATACACCAGGGTTTTGCGGTCTGCTTTGGTCCGGTTCATCACATCATCCGGCGCACCATCTGTCATGGTCCAACGGTTGATGGAATCCTTTCCAAAATGGTTGTTGTGAGAGAAGTCCACCTGATAGGCATCCTGACCTTCAGGACTTTCCTGAAGGCTCAATCTTTGATTTTCTCCCAGGAAAAAATCTGTCGGAATTTCTCTTTCCAGCGGCCAGCTTTCTTCAAAGCGCCATCCTTCGTTCATCACGTACAAACAAACCGGAGGTTCCTGATCAAAGCCGTTGTCCACTCCTTTGAGGTAATGATCAAAAAACCGGTGTAATTCCGCGCCATGCATGGGCATATATTTATCCGGAAACCCGGTATATTTCCGATACTCCTTCGTAACACCTGGCAGGTGAAAACGCGGAACCATCAGCAGGCGGTTATAATTGAGGTCCAGATGATCCAAGGTGGCAAACATCTTGACGGAGCCTTTCGCAAATCCATCAAACCATCCTCCCATGCTGTAAATAGGGATGCCGGCCTGGGCAAGCTCCTGAGCCATATAACCCGGACTGGATTCCATATAGGTCTGCTTGTCTAGGGGCGGTGGACCATTCACATCGAAATAGGCATATTCCAAATCCAGCAGTTGGCTGATCCGAACATTGTTCATATGATCCAGCGTGGCCTGATAGTACAAATTTTCCTGGCGCGTGTTGCCATCCCGGTAGACCGGTGGAAGCCCTTGGGCCAGAGAGGCAGAATCCATTTTGGGGCGTTCGTCATTGAGTTTTCCATCACCGTCCTCATCAATGACTGAAAGAGCCGGCACCAAATTATCTTTGAGCTTATACAGGTTGGAGTTGATGTTGAACAAGTGATCGCTAAAACCTTGTACCCACCGCTTTGCCGCGATGCCACCGGGTCGAAAGCCCCCGGTAAATACATCGAAAAACATCACCTCCGGAGCAATACACACCAGGTTTTTGGGACGTTGGGCAGCGACAAAATACTGGACCCAGGCCAGGTAGGAGGGCCCCATCATGCCTACCTTGCCATCACACCAGCTCTGCTCTCCAATCCAGTCAATCAGTTCTTTCCCATCCTGCCCAAACTGAGGCATGAGGGGCGTATTCGAACCGAAAGAAGCGCCGGTACCCCGCAAATCTGCAGTAACCACCACATACCCATGCTTGAGCAAGCGTTCTACATAGGGAATGATACCCTGGTCATATTCTGGCCCCCATCCCAGGCCCATGGACTTGGAAACCAAATGCTTAACTGGTCCCATTTTGGGCAGCATGTAGGAGCGTCCGTAAGGGGTAAATTGAAAAACCACCGGAAAAGACTCTTTGGGCGGACCGATCTGAGGGATCAACACATCGGTGGCCAATCGGGTACCATCGGACATGGTCACATAGGTGGAAATCCGTTTCCATTCCTTATAAGCTTCCTGAGAATAGCCTTCATAGGCGCCAGGTTTGCTTTGTTTTTCAGTATCCTGGGCCAGGCTCAGGCCCAGCCCCATCATCAGGAGCCCTAGCAGGCTCACGCTCAGTTTAAGTTTCAGCATGGTGTTCAGTGTCTATCTAGAAAACGATCCCAGGAAAAGACTGTTGGCTCAAATTAAAAATTTGTTGGCAGATTATGTAAGCAATTGGCAAAGGGAACTAAGAGCTTGTTATTAGGACAAAAAAAATAAGGCTGCCCCTACAGGCAGCCTCTACAAAAAAGCAACTAACTACTTACTAGCAGTTTAGATGTATTGGTTGATCAAATTTTCGAACCATTCTTGTTTTCCGGATTTCTGCTGCGGTTCGCCAAGCTCCAGGGAAACATTTCGCAACTCCTGAAGACTGAGCTTCCCTTGCTCAAATCCTGCCCCCAAGCCCGCATCGAAGGATGCGTAGCGCTCCTGTCTTTTCGCCAGATAAGGAGAGTCTGTCATGATCGCATGAGCGATCAGCAAGGACCGGGCAAAAACGTCCATCCCCCCTATATGTGCAATGAATAAATCCTCCAGATCCGTAGAGTTTCGGCGGGTCTTCGCATCAAAGTTGATGCCGCCCCCTTGTATGCCTTTGGCTTCCAGAATGACCAGCATGGCTTGGGTGATTTCGTAGAGGTTGATCGGGAATTGGTCTGTATCCCATCCGTTCTGGTAATCCCCACGGTTAGCATCAATCGACCCGAGTTTCCCAGCATTGGCGGCGACTTGCAGTTCATGCTGGAAGGTATGGCTGGCCAGCGTCGCATGATTCACCTCAATATTCAGGCTAAAATCCTCCATTAAGTCATATTCCCGCAGGAAGCCAAGGACCGTGGCCGAGTCAAAATCATATTGATGTTTGGTCGGTTCCATGGGCTTGGGTTCAATGAAGAAGGTCCCGGTGAATCCCTGGCTTCGGGCATAGTCTTTCGCCATATGAAGAAAACGAGCCAAATGGTCCAACTCTCGTTTCATATCAGTATTCAGCAAGGATAAATATCCCTCTCTACCGCCCCAAAAGACATAATTCTCTCCGCCCAGGGCGATGGTGGCATCTAATGCCTGCTTGACTTGTCCTGCGGCGTAGGCCACCACCTGAAAGTCAGGGTTGGTCGCGGCTCCATTCATATACCGCGGATGGGAAAAGAGGTTCGCGGTGCCCCAAAGCAGACGGATGCCCGAAGCGGCCTGCTTTTCTGCGGCATATTCTGTCAGGCTGATCAGCCTTTTTTCGAAGCCCAACAAACCGCCCTCTCCTTCATCTACCACATCCACGTCATGAAAGCAGTAGTAAGGAACCCCGAGTTTGGTAAAAAACTCAAAGGCAGCGTCCATTTTGTTTTTAGCTCGCTGGACGGCATCCTTTTCCGCCAACCAGGGATAGCTTTTAGGTCCCCAACCAAAGGGATCGTCTCCGGTGTTACAGAAGCTGTGCCAGTAAGCCACTGCAAATCGGAGGTGCTCCCGCATCGTCTTATCCCCTACCCTCCGATTTTCATCATAATATTTAAAGGCCAGAGGATTCCTGGACTGGGGTCCTTCAAAAGGAATTTTTCCAATTCCAGGAAAATATTCCACCTCTCCGATCAGAGGGCTTCCAAAATGTATAGACGATGCAGAAGTATTCATGACTAGCTTTGTTATTGTCATTTTGACCAAAAGTAAATCTTTTTTTTAATCCCTCCAAAAAAAGAACGTCAGATTTTTAGAAATCGCCTTTTTTGCCCATTTTAAAGGGCTTTTCCCTGCCGCCTCTCCTCAGGCATATTTCTCATTTATGGAGCTTTCAAACCGTACCATCATTCCTGACCTCTCTGTCGATTGCGTTATATTATCCTTTAAGGAAGGGAATCTGCGTGTCTTGCTGATCAAACGGGATCAAGAATTGGAAAGGGGTAAGTGGGCCTTGCCCGGAGGCTTCGTTTATGACGATGAGGATATAGATGAAGCTTCTCGCCGGGTGTTGAAAGAACACACCGGGGCCGAGGAAATCTACCTGGAACAACTGGAAGCCTTCGGACGGGTAAATCGGTTCCCGGGAAAGCGGGTCATTACCCTGGCCTATCATGCCCATGTGCGCCCGGATGTCATCCACATTCAGCCTGGACCAGAAGCCTCAGAAGCTATCTGGCAGGAATTATCTTCTTGTCCGCCTTTGGTTTTCGACCACGACGAGATTCTGGGAGAAGCGGTCAAAACCCTCAAAAGAAAGACGCTTCATGAGCCTGTGGGGCTGCAGTTGTTGCCGGAAAAATTTACCCTTTGGCAATTGCAACAATTGTACGAGGCCATCACCGGCGAACCCCTGGAGAAGTCCAACTTTCGCAGAAAAATAAACCGGCTGGATTACCTGATCCCCTTGGAAGAATTTCAAAAAGGGGTAGCCCACCGGGCCGCCCGTTTATACCAATTTGATGCGGCTAAATATGCTGAACTAGCGGAAAAGGGCTTTCTTTTCTAAATCTCAAACAACCCGTAAACATCTTCCCGATCTCCATCGTACAAGGGTTTTTAATCACCCCCCTTATGGCTACTCAATACCCTGAAATCAGTCCCTACCTCCAATCCTTTATGGAAGAGCAAAAAATCTTCTTTGTGGGAACCGCCGCCGCAGACGGCCGGGTAAATGTTTCCCCTAAAGGCATGGATTCTTTTCGCGTGCTAGGTCCGAATCGGATTATCTGGCTAAATCTCACGGGAAGTGGGAACGAAAGTGCTGCTCATGTGCTAGAAAATGGGCGCATGACCATCATGTTTTGTGCCTTTGAAGGAAAGCCCATGATCCTACGCCTGTACGGTAAAGCGAGGCCCGTTCATGTAGGGGAAGATGGCTGGGATGAATTATATGCCCATTTTCCGGATCAAGGGGGCAGGAGGCAAATATTCGACCTCCAGGTCGATTTGGTGCAGACTTCTTGTGGCTATGCCGTGCCCTTATATGATTATAAAGAAGATCGGGACATTCTAAAAAAATGGGCGGATGAAAAAGGCCCGGAGGAAGTGCAGGCTTATTGGGAAAAGAAAAACCTCACCACCATTGACGGAAAAGA
>JBCBGC010000061.1:0-44376 GCA_038527215.1 Bacteroidota bacterium | reverse complement strand
ATCCGGTCCTGAGCACGACGCAGTTTTGCAGCCGCTACCATTTTCATGGCTTTGGTCACCTGCTGCGTACTCTTAACGGACTTGATGCGGAGCCGTATTTCTTTAAGATTGGCCATTAAGACATTGCTTTAGCGATTTTGGCCGCTACGTCAGCCAATACCTTTTGTACATCGTCATTCCAGGTTTTCTTCTGGATTGCTTCGAGGGTGTCAGCGTGGTTCATGCGGAGTTCCTGAATCAGCTGCTCCTCGTAGACGTCGATTTTTTCTACGGGTACGTCATCAGCATAGCCTTTGGAGATCGCGAAGATAGAAGCAACCTGCTCTTCTACGCTTACCGGGCTGTACTGCTTTTGAATCAGCAGCTGCACAGAACGCTTACCACGCTCCAGCTGACGCTGCGTAGCTGCATCCAGGTCAGAGCCGAAACGGGCGAAGGCTTCCAATTCACGATACTGAGCCAGGTCCAGCTTCAAGGTACCCGCAACTTTCTTCATCGGTTTGATCTGAGCCGATCCACCTACCCGTGATACTGAGATACCTACGTTTACCGCAGGACGGATACCAGAGTTAAAGAGGTTAGACTCGAGGAAGATCTGACCATCAGTAATAGAAATTACGTTGGTCGGGATATAAGCAGAAACGTCCCCTTCCTGGGTTTCAATGATCGGCAGAGCGGTCAGAGACCCTCCTCCTTTTACTTTATCCTTGAAAGCCTCGGGCAGGTCGTTCATCTGAGAGGCCAGGTCATCGTTACCGATTACTTTCGCCGCTCTTTCCAACAGACGGGAGTGAAGGTAGAATACGTCTCCAGGGTAAGCCTCACGACCAGGAGGACGACGGAGCAGCAGCGATACCTCACGGTAAGCTACCGCCTGCTTAGACAAGTCATCATAGATGGCCAGGGCAGGTCTTCCGGTATCGCGGAAAAACTCACCAATGGCTGCTCCTGCGAAAGGCGCGAAGAACTGTAGCGGAGCGGGAGTAGAAGCCGGAGCCGCTACAACCACGGTGTAAGGCATGGCACCTGCATCTTCCAGGGCTTTTACCACCTGAGCTACAGTTGAGGCCTTCTGACCACAAGCTACGTAGATGCAGTACACCGCTTCGCCACGGTCATAAAATTCTTTCTGATTGATAATGGTATCAATCGCAATGGCAGTTTTACCCGTCTGACGGTCGCCAATGATCAGCTCTCGCTGTCCACGACCAATCGGAATCATAGAGTCAATCGCCTTGATACCCGTCTGAAGCGGCTCAGTTACCGGCTCACGGAAGATTACCCCTGGGGCTTTTCTTTCGTAAGGAGAATCGTACAGTTCGCCGGTGATAGGTCCTTTCCCATCGATGGGCTCACCGAGGGGGTTTACAACCCGGCCAAGGAGGCCTTCACCTACGGGCAAAGAAGCGATCTGTCCGGTACGCTTGACACTGTCGCCTTCTTTGATTCCTTCAGAATCACCGAAGAGTACGGCCCCGATGTTGTCTTCCTCGAGGTTCAGCACCATGCCTTTGAGACCGGTTTCAAATTCGATCAATTCACCGGCCTGTACTTTTGTCAAGCCGTAGATACGAGCAATACCGTCACCAATTTGCAGCACGGTGCCGGTTTCTTCTAGTTGGGTGGCTGTTTTGAAGTTGGATAGCTGCTCTCTTAAGATTGCAGAAACTTCATCTGGTCTAACCGCTGCCATATGTTAAGTATTCGAGATGTTAATGATGTATGCTATGCAAATGCTAATTCTTCTGAAAGGCTCTCTTCACCTTTCTCAGGGAAGAAGCGATGCTACCGTCAAATAATGTATGCCCTAATTTCAGGGTGAATCCCCCGATTAGGTCTGGATCAACGGCTACTTCGAGATCATATTTTTTCCCACTCTTTTCTTCCAATCCTTGCTGGATAGCCTCCAGTTGCTTCTTAGAAAGCGGAGTGGCGGTAGTGAGGAGGCCGCGCTCGATGCCTTTCTTGGCATCATAGAGTTCGACGAATCCTTTGGCTACCAGGGGCAGGAATTGTTCCCGTCCTTTGCTGACGATCATTTTTACCAATGCTTCGGTCAGCTCAGATTTATATTTTCCACCGAATACGGCATCCAGCACGGCTTGCTTTTTGGAGCCACTAACCAGAGGACTTTCCAACAGACGAACCAGGTCGCTGCTTCCTTTAAAGGTCTCAGTCAGTACCGTCATATCCTCCTGAGAGGCATCGAGCATATTTTTCTCTTCAGCGAGGCTAAAGAGGGATTTGGCGTATCGGTAACCTATGCGATCTTCTACCATGAGTTTTTTCTATGAATGGTCCTGAAGATCAGGCTTAGTTTTGATTAAGCTCAGTGATGAGTTGCTGAGCGAAGTTTTCCTGCTGGCCTTTGTCGTCAAATTCCTTACGCAGGATACGTTCTGCAACTTCTACTGCCAGGGTAGCAGCAGTATTTTTAATTTCAGCCAAGGCAGCATTTTTCTCGGCATCGATCTGCTGCTTAGCTTTTTCTCTTTCTTTGGCTCCTTCTTCCTGAGCGGCTTTCTTGGCATCTGAAATGATCTGGTCTTTCATGCGGTTGGCATCCTTAAGGATTTTTTCCCGCTCCTTTTGGGCCTCTTTTAAGAGGGCTTCATTTTCAGACTTGAGCTTAGCCATTTCTTCTTTAGCTAAGACAGCCTGCTGCAAGGAATCTTCGATACTCTTTTCGCGATCGTGAAGGGCATTCACGATAGGTTTCCAGGCAAAACGCGCCAGGATGAAAAAGAATACCAGGAAGAGAAGAACAGTCCAAAGAAATAAGCCCGGATCTGGGGCAATAAACGCTGGCATATGTATAGTTTTTCTGTGTGGTCTAAGAGAAAATCAGGAAAAGAAAGCAGCCGGGGCATTCCCCCGGCTTTTTTCATTAGACGAATACGGCGAGCAGACAAACTACCTCACCGAAAAGGGCAACCCCCTCGATAAAGGCAGCCATCAGGATCATCGCGCCGCGAATGTCTCCAGTAGCTTCTGGCTGACGTGCAATAGACTCAACTGCAGAAGCAGTCAGACGTCCAATACCCATACCAGCACCGATTGCAGCAAGTCCTGCACCGATACCAGCACCGATCACGCCAATGTTACCATCTACACCTTCCATAGTTATTGAAAATTAAGTGTGAAAAATAGTCTCTTAATGATGGTCATCATGTGATTCCATCGCTTCGCCCAGAAAGACCGAAGTCAACAGGGTGAAAATGTATGCCTGAATAATTGCTACCACCATTTCCAGACAGAAAATGGCAATGGTAAAGGCAATTGAAATCGGCATGATTCCCAAAGCTCCTCCAACGCTTTCTCCTCCTTTACCCAGGATGAAGATCAAACAGATCAGAGAGAGGATCATAAAGTGCCCGGCAGAGATGTTGGCAAACAGTCGAATCATCAAGGCGATCGGCTTGACGAACAAACTGATAATCTCGATGGGTGTCAGCAAAAACAACATGCCTTTAGGTACTCCTGGCATGGCAAAAATATGCGTCCAGTAATCCTTGGTTCCGTTGACCTGTACAATGATGAAAGTCATGATGGCCAGGGCTCCGGTAACGGCAATGTTACCCATGATGTTAGAGCTCAGTGGCATCAGGCCAAAGAGGTTGGAGAACCATATAAAAAAGAAAAGCGTCAGCAAATACGGCAGGTATTTATTGACGGCTTTTTCAGGTAAATACGTTTTTACAATGTCATCCCGGACAAACATGATGAGCGGCTCGAAGAAAGACTGCATGCCCTTGGGCGCTTTGCCTTCATTCTTCTTATAAGCACGCGCTATCGGGATAAAGATCAGCATTAGCGCGATCCCCACCAGAATCATGTGCACCACCGCTTTGGAGGGGCTGAGATCCAGGATAAAATGGTCTGCTTCGAAGGTTTCCTCTGGCAAGTCTCCATGACCATGATAGTCTTCCGGAATACTCATGCCAGCAGCCAGCGCCTTGGGGTGCTCGTGATAGGCAACGAATCTTCCATCCTCATGCATAGCATGGGTACTACCGAAGAATTCGAAACCGGTTTTACTGCTGTAAAAAAACCAGGGAAAATGAATGGCGACGGATTTCTTTACCTTCTTACCGGATTCGTCGGTACCGTAGTAATCCGTAAGGTGCCAATCGTGTGTGTTTTGTACGTGGTGCAGGATGGTCTCAGCGGCGTTGAACTCCTTTTTTTCTCCCTCGTCATCTGCGAAAACCGACCCTACAAAAGCAACTAGTAAGATATTGAAAATGAATAACTTGCGAAGAATCATTCGATTTCTTGTATATGGGGCTCTAGATTAGGCGCGCAATTTACGCATTAAACCATAAACTTCAAACGCAGTGAAAGCAAAATATGCAATGAAGTAAGCGCCTACGTACTCTTTTACTACAGGCTTAAATTCAATCACCACAACCAGGACAATCACCACCCCGATCAACATCTTGATGACCATGCCCAGAACCAGTCTGGCCATGAAGACCCGGGTGCCAGCTTCCAGTCCGAAGTACACCAGCATGTAGGCCATCAGTCCGGTAAAAAAGCTCACCCCTACAGCGATGCCCATAGCAGTAAAGCTGGTTTGGGTTAGCCAATACTGCTGAACCAGCCAGGCTATTAATAAGAGGCTGATCAGGATGAGACTGGAAAAGAGAATAAATTGGGGTATACGCATAGGCTAATTCTAATCCAGGCTTACTCCCCTGTGAGTATTCAGGGTTTCGTAAGCCTTTTGACCAGCAAATATATAGCCAGTCCACAGCCTATCAAAGAAAGGAATAGCATGAATAGGGGAAGACGGGTCCCTACCCATTGATCCAGGCCATAGCCCAGACCTACAAAAAGGAGTATACAGGCCAGGAATTCAAATCCCAGGCCCGTATACTTTAAGTAGTTGTGTAAGGGGTTTTTCTTTTTTTCCATGAGTCCCGGCGAAACGTGGAAACAACAGTAATAGGTCTTATCCGAAACCTATTGGGATGAAAAGCAAATGCTTCCCCAACCACATATTCTGCCCGAAACTTCCTAGCTAGCTTTTCCGACTTTTTCTGGCTCTTTGGATCCGGACTGTGGAATAGGCCGGCTGCTGGACTTGGCCAGAAGGTCTTTGGCTCTCTCTGGAGTTTTGGTCAGCATGTCCTTAGCGGCTTCAGCCATTTTGCTGCTACCAGTAAAGACGGCTCCCATTTGCACAACTAACTTCTGTGTGAAAATGTCTCCGTAGATTTTGCCGGTTTTATCGATGGTGAGGAGTTCGCGGGTAACGACGTTTCCTTTGATTTCGCCTTCCACCGTAGCCACACGTGAATCAACGTTTCCTTCGATGTATCCAGTGCCGCTTACCACGAGCTTGGAGTTACATACGAGGGTACCGATCACTTTTCCTTCTACGCGGAGGTCTCCTTCTGCATTGATGTTACCAACAACAACGGTTCCTTCAGAAATAATATTTCTGCGGAGTTCTGATTTTGAATTAGAGCTTGTAGGTTTCACTTTCGGGCGATTCGTTTCGTTTTTGGTTCCGAACATGTGGAATAGGTTATTAATCGAGATTGATATAGTCCGCAGGATTTAGCGGCTTACCCCTTCGCCAGATTTCCAGGTGGAGATGGGTTCCGGTAGAATTTTCTCCCGAGTTCCCAATCACTGCAATCGGCTCACCAGCATAGACGTAAGTCCCGGCGGTTTTCAGTAGTCGGCTATTGTGCTTATAAAACGCGACTACGTTGCCTGGACTGGCTACCCCGATGATCCAACCATTTTCGTTGGAATACTCTGAGATGACCACAAATCCATCTGCGATTGACTTTATCAATGTATTCTCATCTGCTACAATATCCACGCCATAATGAAGACTTCCCTCATCATATGGATTACTAATTTGTCCAATGAGGGGAGGAAAAAGTTTTGCCAGCACCATTTCGCTGTTTTTCGGGTAGGAAGATTTCCTCTGGGCTACCCGAACCACCGAAGAAGGGGTGCCTACTCCAGAGGACACCAGATCCTGGTCTTCTTCCTGTAATTCTCTTTCTTTTTCTTTAAAAGCGGCTTCCAGCTGCGCCTGCGTCATTTCTCCCCGGTCTATGCGGGCCTCTTCGATTGCCGCCTCATCAAACTCAGGCAAGGAATCCTGGTCAAAACCAGCTATTTTTTTAAAACTTCCCCCATAAGCTTCCATCATCATAAACTTCCGCTCCAGCTCGGTAACCAAAATAGACATACTGTCTTCCCGCTGTTGAATCACTTCCGGATTTTCATAATTCGGAATCAAAGCATGGAGTTTCGGCGTATAAACGAATGTCAGGATGGTGCCGCCCACAATACCAATGAACAAGACGCCAATCAGCAAGGCAATAGAGATCGGCTTTACAAAATACTGACGGGATTGAGATAGGGTAACATCATCGATTAGCTCGACTCTGTATCGCTTGGTCACCCGATCTTTTATCCGCTTGTATAATAGTCGCAGCATATTGCATTTACCTTACTACAGGAATTGAATATATTTGGCTGTTTGATTGTTTTTCAGCCACAAAGAATACAGGAGATCATGATGCCATTGGGTAACAGCAAACTTACGAATTTTCTTTTAATTATCGCGCTCTTTTTGCTCGCAGCTTGTAGCAAGCAAAAAGACACCTTGCCTGCCCGGGTGTACCATAGTACTACCTCCTATTTCAACTGGTACTACAATGCCCAGGTCTTGTACAACGAGACCGTCAAAAGACTGGAAGAACAATATAAATTCCCGGAGCAGGGATTTATGCAGATCGCTTATGAGGGTACAGAGGCTGAAATTCAGGGCTTTAAGTCTGACTTTGAAAACATCAACAAGAAAAATGACGCAGTCCTCTTCAAACATCCCAATGGCAATTATGTAGACGACTGCCGGCTCCTCAACGGAAAATCCTGGTACTACCGCAAGAATTATCCGGTGGCCATGCAGAACTTCGAAGCGGTGCAGGACTCCTTCCCGGAAACGGAATTGATGGCTGAATCATGGCTGTGGATTGCCAAGACCTTCCACAAAATGGAGAACTTCCAGATGGCCAAAAACATCCTTCAGGAGCAAATTCTGGGAAATGATACCCTCGTCATCACAGATGACCTCGCGGCGGACATTGCCTTATTCCGGACAGAACTGGCGATAGAAAACGAAGAATTTCCTTCGGCAATCCGCTATTTGTCCGACAATATTTTCCTGATCAAGGGCCGGATGCGTCAGGCCCGCTCCCATTTTCTCCTGGGGCAGCTCTATGCTGAGATTGACAATTTCCCCAAGGCGATGGAGCAATTTAGCATGGTGGAAAAGGTCAGTCTGGATTATGAGCTTTCCTTTTTGTCCAAAATTAGCATTGCCCGCCTCTTCGTAGAATTTCAGGAAGGGCAGGACGACGATCAGGAAGTCTTTAATTATCTGACCAAACTCCTCAAGGATGAGAAAAATATAGAATACCAGGACCGGATATATTACGAGTTCGCCTTATTGGACCTCAAACAAAAGGATGTTCCCGGTGCCCTGGAAAACTTAAACCTTTCCGTTCGGGTCAGTCAGGGAAATCAGCGGCAAAAAGGCCTTTCTTATTTCAAAAGTGGTCAGCTCTACTTCTATGAGCTGCAGGATTACCCTTCCGCTCAGCTTTACTATGACAGTGCCGCCACTTCGATCAACAAGGACGCCCCGGAATACGACGAGATCAATAAACTCGCCTCAACCCTCAAGGACTATATCACCCAGTTGGAGACCATCCAATATCAGGATAGTATGCTCTACCTCGCCAGTCTCCCCCAGGCACAGTTGGATAGCATCGTGAATATCCTGGTAGAAGCCGAAAAAAAGCGTAAAGAGGAAGAATTGGCAGCGCAACTGGCGGAAATGCAGTCCCAGAATTTCAATGGAGACCCCCGCTTCAATCCTCAACTGCAGCAGATGGAGCGGAACCGCAACCGGAATTCAGGAAGCGGTACCTGGTATTTTGACAATCCCAATGCTATGTCATCCGGACGGATGCAGTTCCAACAGATTTGGGGCCAGCGAGGCAATGAAGATGACTGGCGCAGAAGCAAAAAAGTCACCATGGCTTTTGCCCCGGGTACTCCCCAAAATCCTAAGGATCCTGGTCAGGGACAAGCCCAGGAAGCAGAAGCGGTTGACAGCACCTTGCTCAAGCAATACGGAGACAAATACAACTACTATAAGGATATCCCCAAGACGGACGAGGAGAAAGAAATAGCCCTGGCGCAAATCGAAGAGGCCATGTTCAAATTGGGCCAAATCTACTATCAGAAGCTGGAGGAGCCCGATTCCGCTATCGCCCTCTTCGAACGCCTACTGGACCGCTTTGAAGGCTCAGAATTTACGCTTCAGGCACGTTACGCCCTGTATCAGCTGTATACTGATCAAAAAAGCCGGTTGGCCAATGTGCAACGGAGCGTAATCCTCGCTGAGTTTCCCAATACCGTATACGCCTACCTGATCCTGGGCAAAGATCCCAACGAACTTCGCAAGGATGAGGAGGACTATAAATTTGCCTACAATGGCCTGTTTAATGCCTATGCGCAAAAGCAATATGAGACCTCCCTTGGCTTCAGTGAGTTTTTGCTGGCCCAGGAACAGTTCCATGACAAGCCCGACATTGACATGGCACGGTTGCAATATATTCGCGGGATGTCTTATGGGTATGTCGGACAAAAGGATAGTTTAGAAACCATCCTGAGCTATGTAGTGAAAGTTTATCCCGAACACGAAGTAACCCCGGTCGCGAAGAAAACCCTGGAATATCTTCGCAATGGCATTCCTGACAAAACCCAGCCGGCGGCTGCGGCAACGCCCAAGCCGACTGCCTCTCCGGAATTGGTAGATGCGCAGAATGCCATGTACAAAGGTTTTACCGACCAGGTCAAGCCAACCGATAAGATTTTTGTCCTGGTATACATCGACAAAAACCAGATCTCCAAGACCGAGGCTAATAACATCTTCAATAATTTCAACAAAGCCACTTTTGCCAACAAGAAGCTGAAAACCTTCACCTTCCTGTATAAGCAGACCCATATTTTGCCCTACATTTCCAACTTCAAAACGGTAGACGAAGCCAAAGCCTATATTCAGGCCTTCCGCACCTCTGCCGAAGCCAGCAAAATCTTTAAAAGCAATGATGAGAAGATGTTTTACATTTCTCACACCAACTTCAAAGTAGCTTACGGGCAGAAAAGGATGACTGACTATATCAAATACTTCGAAAATATTCTTAGTAAATAGGCGATCTCCTCCTTTTTATCCACAGGCTTTTCCACTGATAATCAACAGTTAGGAGCCTAAAAACCTCCTTCCGACGGGAGATGGGGCCTATGTTGCGTCTTTGACCTTGAATTCTCCTTCCCAAAGCTGTAATTTTAGGAGAGGGGTAATACCCCCATAATTTATCACATGAATGATTTTCGTGGTATCTTTGTGGGCATACTGGCCTAATCTTGTTGTTCATGAATGATCTTTCCGTTCTAGAAAAAGAATCGAAAACCGAGGAGCAGGTAAAACAGCGGGCGCCAATCCTGACCAATTTTGATTGGAAACCTAACTGGAAACCCAACTGGAATCCCCAGTGGAAACCAGATTGGAATGACAACTATAATCTTCCCCGGAAAATATTCTTTGGTCTGATCGGCCTGGTAGCGCTGATTGTCTGTGGCTTTGTCCTGATGACAGTGGGCGACCTCCCGCCGCTTAATGAGATCGAGAACCCGAATTCTACCTTGTCTACCCAGTTGCTGTCAGATGACGGCATGGTACTGGATAACTTTTATGCGACTGAAAACCGGGTAAATGTCCGGCTCAATGAGATTTCTCCCTACGTAGTAGATGCCTTGATCGCTACCGAGGACGCCCGTTTTTACGAGCACTCCGGCGTAGATTACTGGTCTATTCCTGCCTTGATTAAGCGGAACATTTCCGGAACGACTTCCGGTGCCAGTACCATTACCATGCAGCTTTCCCGTAACCTGTTCAACCAGGTTAGCAAGGATCGCACGGTAACCCGTAAGATCAAAGAAGTCATCGTCTCCACCATTTTGGAGAAAAAATACACCAAACAGGAAATCGTAGAGGCCTACCTGAACACGGTCAACATCTTCGGGAACGCCTACGGAATTGAGATGGCTTCCCAGCGTCTGTTTGGCAAGCGGGCCAAAGAGCTCAATATTGAAGAAGCCGCCGTATTGGTAGGCATGCTGAAAGGGCAGGGGGTATATGATCCCATCAGAAAACCTCAGAATGTCCTGAAGCGCCGGAATATCGTCCTTAATCTGATGGTGAAGCACGGGTTCCTGGACTCGGCCATGGTAGATGTGGATAGCCTCAAAGAGCTGCCTTTGGTGGTCGTGGAACAAAAGCACGAACACGTGCAGGGCGTTGCGCCTTATTTCCGCCAGAAAATCCGCGACTATATGAAAGAGTGGTGCCGCACCCACACCAAATCCGATGGCACCAACTATGACCTCTATGCCGACGGGCTAAAAGTCTATACCACCCTTGATTCGCGCATGCAGCGACACGCAGAAGCTGCGGTGCAGCAACACTTGCAAGAACTGCAGCTAACTTTTAACGATGCCATGAAGCGCAAGCGGCCCTTCCGCTATGATCGCAAATTGGTCAAGGATTTGATGGCCTCGACCGACCGTTGGAAGCGGGGATATAAGGCGTTGGAGAAAAAAGGTCTGAGCGAAAAAGAAATTGAAAAGGAACTCAAAGCCCGCTTTGAAAAGCCGGTGGACATGAAGCTCTTTAGCTGGAGCGGCCCCATTGATACCACCCTTTCGCCCATGGACTCCCTGAAGTATATGGCTAAGGTGTTGGAAACCGGTTTTGTCTCCATCGATCCCAAGACGGGCTATGTGAAAGCCTGGGTGGGTGGCATTGATTTTAGTTTTTTCAAATATGATCACGTTTCTCAGGGTAAAAGACAGGTAGGTTCTACCTTCAAGCCCTTTGTATATGGAGCCGCCATTGAGGCTGGCTATGAGCCGTGTCGCTTGTATCTCAACCAGCCCGTGGTATTTGATGATACCGATGGAAAAGGGACCCGCTGGGAACCCAAAAACTCCGATGGGCAATATGGTGGAAAAATGACCATGCGCACCGCGCTGGCCACTTCTACCAACCTGATCACGGCCCAGTTGATGAAGGAACTGACGCCTTCCACCGTTGTGAAATTTGCCACCAAAATGGGGATTGGCTCCAAGCTGGAAGCGGTGCCTTCTCTTTGTTTAGGAACCACCGACCTCTCTGTCCTGGAGTTGACCGGAGCCTATTCCACTTTTGTCAACCAAGGCGTATTCATCAAGCCGATTTATATCACCCGTATTGAGGACAATAAAGGGAACATCCTGGAAGAGTTTCCTCAGAATACCACCCGGGCCCTCGATCCACGCGATGCCTACACCATGCTCGAACTCCTCAAAGGGGTAGTGGATGAGCCAGGTGGCACGGCTAGCCGCCTGCGGTACAAATACAACTTCAAAGGCGACATCGGGGCCAAAACCGGAACCACGCAGAACCATTCTGATGGTTGGTTTATGGGGATCACTCCAGAACTGGTTTCTGGCGTATGGGTAGGCTGTGCCGACCGCCGCATGCATTTTGACGATATCAAAAATGGGCAGGGTGCCAACATGGCCTTACCGATTTGGGCCCACTACATGAAGCGACTGGAAGAGGATCCTGAGATCAAATTAAGCCAGACCCGCTTTACCCGTCCGCGAGGCTATTACAAAAAAGTGGACTGCTCTGACGTTATTGCCAGTCAGGACGAAATCCCTAACCCGGAAAATCGCGTACCACAAAGTGCAGACGATTGGGATAGTTTTGATTAATGGATTCAGCGCTTAAGGAAAAAGTTCGTAACCTACCCGAATCCCCCGGGGTCTACCGCTTTCTCAACAAGCAGGGGAAAATCATATACATAGGAAAAGCCAAAGCCCTCAAAAAAAGGGTTAGCAGCTACTTTATGTCCGGCCGTAAACACAGCTACCGGATTCAGCACATGGTAGACCGGATTGAGGACCTCGCCTATACCCTCACCAATAGTGAAGTAGAGGCGCTGATCCTGGAAAACAACCTCATCAAAAACCACCAGCCGAAGTACAACATCCTTTTGAAGGATGGGAAGACCTTCCCGTACATCTGCATCAAAAATGAGCGTTTCCCGCGGGTAATCAGCACCCGAACCAAAATTTCAGATGGTTCTACCTATTATGGCCCATATCCGAATGTAGCGGCGATGAAGGCCATTTTAGGCCTGGCCCGAGGCTTCATCAAGCTGCGTACCTGCTCCCTCAACCTGACCGAGGCCAATATTAAAGGGGGTAAATTCAGGCCTTGCCTGGAATATCAAATCGGCAACTGTGCCGCGCCTTGCGTGGACCTGCAGGCTGAGGAAGAATATATGGAAGGGATTGCCCAGATCAAGCTGATCCTCAAGGGCAAGCTCAGTCCCATTATTCAGGAGCTCGAACGGCTGATGAAAGAGGCCGCGGCCAATTATGAATTTGAAAAAGCGGAGTTTTATAAACGGAGATTAGCCAAGGTCAAAGCCTATAAACGGCGTTCTACGGTGGTTTCTGAAAAAATAAAAGACCTGGATGTACTGACCATTTCCACGGAGGAACATCTGGCCGTAGTCAACCATTTTAAGGTTACGGACGGGGCCATCGTCCAAACCCATGCCTGGGAGATGAAACGAACCTTGCAGGAAGAAGACGACGAAATCCTGGGTGCCACCATCGCCAAACTCATGGTAGAAGGCAATGAATTGCAAGGAGAGATCGTAACCAACATTCCGGTACAGGTAGGAGGGCTGGAGGCAAATGTTACTTTCACCGTCCCCAAGGTAGGCGATAAGAAACATCTGGTGGAGCTTTCCTTGAAAAACGGGAAGGCCCTGCTCACCGAAAAGCTCTACAACCAGAACTTCCGGCAACGGAAAACCCAGGGGGAGATCATGATGGAAGAGCTACAGAAGGAATTACGGATGCCAGAGTTACCGGATCATATCGAATGCTTTGACAACTCCAATTTCCAGGGAAGTTCTCCCACTGCATCCGTGGTGGTCTTTAAAAATGGGAAACCCGCCAAGCGGGACTACCGCCACTTTAATATCAAGACGGTAGAAGGGCCCAACGATTTCGCTTCTATGACAGAGATCGTAGAACGTCGGTATAAACGTCTCATGGAAGAAAAACAGCCCTTGCCCAAACTCATCGTGATTGATGGAGGAAAAGGCCAGCTTAGTAGTGCGGCTTTATCTTTACAAAAGCTGGACCTGTTGGATAAAATCCCCATAATAGGGATTGCTAAAAGGCTGGAGGAGATTTATCGCGTGGGGGACCCTATTCCCTTACATATTGACAAAAAAAGCCCCGCCTTATACCTCATCCAACAATTGCGGAATGAGGCGCACCGTTTTGCCATTACCCACCACCGCAACCGACGCAGCAAAGCTGAAGGGCAGCGCTCCAAACTGACCAAGATCAAAGGGATTGGTCCTTCAGCCGAGCAGGAAATTATCCGCACCTTCAAGTCGGTTAAAAAGCTCAAGGCTGCCTCCCCAGAGGAATTAAAAGCCAAACTAGGTGAGAAAAAAGCCCAATTGATCCTGGATGCCATCCAGGCGGGCACCATTTGACGGTTCCCAGTCTATCTCCGTAGCGGCAGATTGCATCTGCCGAAATTCTGCATGATCTCCGATCAATCCCCATCCCGCAGCTGCAAGCTGCGGCTACGATAGACGGGTTTGACCCACAGGTCAACTCTTACGGAAGTGCATACCATCTGAGGCAAGCCCACCTCAAGCACTTGTCGCCCCGGAAGCATCCTGAGCAAAGTGAAGGAGGCTATCCGGGGTCTCCATGATGTAAATGATCCGGGATGGCAAAAAGGTTGGCGGGGGTAGATGCAAAAAAGGAAAAACCTGCATACGCGGGGCGCATGCAGGTTGGCTACAGGTCTAACGCTTAGGTTATCGTCTCAGCGTAAAGGGAACCGTCAGTTCATAATCACTTAAGCCCAGGTCTACCCGCTGGCCTCGGAAATTAACCCGATAGACATCTTCCAACTGTAGGAAGAACTTGATACCGGGACCGGCCTGACGGACTTCCTGTGGCAAAGTAATGCGAATGCCATTTTCAGGATTCTGACCGCTGGTGTTGATGGTCCTGACCGGACGCGCAGGGCCCAACTGATCTTTGAGCAGAATTTTTACCTGCCCGACTTTATAGCGAGCGTCTTTGGGCAGCAGGCGTTTGAATTCCTTGTCCGCTTCTACATGCAGGGCAAAACGCTGGGTAGCTTTGACGGCATTGAGCCCGTTAAAGGGGCGGCCGTCCACTTTCACAAATATCTCTGGCTTTGGAGGATTGATGACATTGTATTTGATATCGTCCACTTTGACCAACTGGCCGTTGGTTTCAGACATGACGGTAACCATAGATTCCCTTCCGGTAGGAATGATCACAAAGCGGCGGATGCTGCGATCGCTCTGACGTACGGTAGCCCTGCTGGCCGTTACTTTGGGATTGTAGTATTCTCCCAAAGCTGGTACGTCAATGGATACTTCATTGCCGCAATTGCGGTAGAGGTTCTGGACCGCCAGCGAAAAAATCTGCACTTCTGGCTTCCGCACGGTGAATTGCTGGTTCACGTTTAGGATTTCAAAGGTCCCGTCAGCTTTGGGGACGCGAATGGTTGCGCTGTAGGTCTGGGTTCCTTCGGTCTTTCCTTGTGGGATTCGGCTGCCGTCAGCAATGACCTGGTAGCGGGCAGAGCTTCCCCCTTCCAGCGGACTGATGCGGCCATTGCCTGCGGAAAACTGTGGCTTTACGGCTGAGGAACTCATGCCGACATATAGCTGCGCTTCAAAGGGCAAACCAGCCGCGACCACCTGGGTGGTCGGGACGACGATTGGCACCAGTTTGTCCACCACAAATACACGGCCTCCGAGGCGGGTGTTCAGGATATCCAGGACCTCCTTTTCTCTCCGCAGGATATCGGCTTTCATGGCTTCCAGGGTAGCCAGGTTGGCACTTACTGGCCCTTCAAACGTATACTCTTCCCAGCGCTCATCCGGATCGGACCTCCGGCCTGGGTCAGGCAGAAGCACCAACTCCTTTTGGAGGGAATCCCCCTTCACCTGAGAATTATACATCCCGTGCAGGTAGCGGATGTATTCGTCATAGGTATTTCGAAGGTCGTAGGCGGCGCCATTGCCTCTGCGATCTTCAGCCATGTCATCCGTCCCCATCCAGTATTGATAATTCCTTTCTGACTCATCTTTTGCCGTGTATTCCTGCTTCTCTTCATCCCAATCAGCCAGCGTTTCCATCTCTTCGAGATGGGCGTTGATGACCTGGGTAAAAGCCATGGTTTTCCCACGAATCTGGTCCAGCGTGTCCAACAGACCTTCATTGGTCATTTTGCCTTCTTTCTCCATCTCCCGCTGAATCTCAGATTTCATCTGCGCCACAAAATCTATTGAGCCCTGGTTGACTACCTGGGAGGTAGCCTGGAAGTCCTTTTTCATTCGAATAAAGGCGTCCAGGACTTCTGGGTCTAGGTTTATCGCCAAAATTGCCAGCAGGACGAGATACATCATGTTGATCATCCGCTGACGGGTAGGGTTCCCTTTACTTGCCATAATGGTGAAAAATTTTGCTGTTACGCCCGAGTGAGCAAACCTCTCCCTTCCGGGTCATGCGGACATGACCCAGACTCCCGATTGCCAGTCGGGAAGGGAGGCTTACTCTCGAGTGTATGTGAATATTGATTTTACACCCTCATAATGCAGGGTAGGTAAAAGGTTACAGTAGGGGAGGGGAGAGCGGGGAAAAAGCCAGCGAGCTGGCCTCCGACCGGTTGGAGTCCGCAGCACTGGCTTCGAGCCAGTCAAAATCCGTAACACTGGCCTCTGGCCGGTTGGGGTCTTGCGCTGGCTGAAAAACCAGCGAATCGGGTGTAGACCGGCTGGAAGCCGATGTTACGGACAGTGCTGGCCGTGGGCCGGTCGAGATCCGTTGCACTGGCCTCTGGCCGGTTGGGGTCCGCAGCACTGGCTTTGAGCCAGTCAAAATCCGTAACACTGGCCTCCGGCCGGTTGGAGCCTTGCACTGGCTAAATAGCCAGCGAATCTGGAGCAGACCGGCTGGAAGCCGGGGTTACGGACAGTGCTGGCTGCGGACCGGTCGAGACCCGTTGCACTGGCCTCTGGCCGGTTTAAGCCTTGCACTGGCTGAAAAGCCAGTGATCTGAGAGTAGACCGGCTGGAAGCCGGTGTTACGGGCAATGCTGACCGTGGGCCGGTCGAGATCCGTTGCACTGGCCTCTGGCCGGTTGGAGCCTTGCACTGGCTGAAAAGCCAGCGACTTGGGTGTAGACCGGCTGGAAGCCGATGTTACAGACAGTGCTGGCCGTGGGCCGGCCGAGATCCGTTGCACTGGCCAGTGGCCTGGAATTGAACCCATAAAAAAGCGGCCGCCTCATAAGAGGCGGCCGCTGGATATATTATTCTCCTGGGCTTAGTAGCTCCAGAGGTGATGCTCAAACTCTACCATTTTCTGACGGCGGTACTCAGCTTCCTGAAGGGTACGCAGACCTTCGCCGGAGATATTGGTAATAAAGCTGTGGAACAGTCGGAGTTCGAATACTTCCCGCAGGGTTTTGTACTCGGCATCGTTGAAACGGTTTTTCCACTGCGCCTGGTCTAAGGTTTCCAGCACGTCTTTGTAGCGGAAGGTACACAGTTTCTTTTCTGGAAGGGCTTCTCCCGGATCGGTCCAGATGATCTCGATGAACTGAATGTCATACACCATGCTGGAGCGGTTCTTATCGAAGATGCGGTCTTCAACGAATTGAATCACGTTTTCGAATGGACCGGAGTCAAAGTCGCCCATGTACGCACCCCCATCGCCAGCGTCGGCGGTAGGGTCACCCAGGTCATCTCCTAAATCACCAAAACCATCATCGCCACCTTCGTCTCCAAAGCCCCACTCAGAGTCTCCTTCGAAGTCATCGAAAGAAGCGTCGCCGCCCTCTCCAAATCCTTCGTCCAACTCGGAATCAAAGTCTTCTTCACCGGTGAGGCTGCCCTCAAATTCCTGAATCCGCTTGAGTACTTCGTCATACCCGAGTGGAGAGTCCAGGCTATCTGGGTGATAAGCCACATATTTCCCTTGCTTCAAGCCGTTGAATAAGGTCATCACCAATCCATCTTTTTCAGTGTACTGGCTATTGTCCTTGGTATAAAACGGACTTTCACGTTTGATTAATGGTGCGTTGATCTTTTCGTTCAGATCAATTCTATTCACCACCTTACGACGCCAAAAGTGATCTTCCGGACGAACGTAGGTCTGGCTGAAGGCCTCTAAGCAGAACACCAAAGTAAGGATACTGGCAATTAGGTACTTGGTCATTTTCCTAAAGAATGAATGGTTATTTTACCACCAAGGAGAGCGTTCTTTCAACCTCAGAGAATCTTCTGTCGACGATTCTCTTGTTTTGGAAGTTCACCCGGTAGATATCGTTAAGCACTATATAGACTGTAGTTCCGGCACGAGCTTGTCTTACTCTCGTTCCCATCGCTACAGAGATGGCCTTGGTAGCGTCTTTGCCAGCAGTGTTGATACGGTTTACGGTTACCGGAGGTCCGAGAGAAAGCTGGGCTTTCACTTCTACTCCCTGGATTCCGTAGCGGGCATCCTGTGGCAGAGATGATTTGAAATCTGGGTCTGCATCAAGTTTTACCTGTACCCGAGAGGTCTTCGAAACAGGCGCACCGGTTACCTTCTTACCGTTGACACGCATGTCGATGGTAGGCTTGGGTGGCTTGATGACTTTGTAGTTCACGTCATCAATTTTCACTGTCTGACCGTTGGTTACACTGCTTACGGTTACCTTGGCAGTACGACCGGTAGGTACCAGGCGGAACTTAGTGCGAGACTTGCTGTTGGTGATCACACGTCCTTTATCGATAGCGATTTTAGGATTGTACTGATCACCTAAGGCAGGCACATCAATGTTTACATCGTTACCGCATTCCTGATACAAGATCTGGATAGCAGCAGAGTTCACAACAACTTCTGGCTTACGAACTTTGAAAGTTCCTTCGATTGGATAGCTCTCAACCGAACCAGAGGTAGTTTTCATAGAGATATTAGCTTTGAAGGACTGGGTACCTTCTTTTTTGCCTCTTGGAATCACTGAACCACTGGCGGGCAGGGTCAGTACACCGAAGTCTCCGGTCTCATCTGTTTTCACACCATTACCAGTGAAGTTAGGCTTCAATTGGCTGGAGGAAGCAATGAGATAGAGCCTCGCACGATACTGGAGACCGGCAGGGACAATCTCGGATTCGGCAGCGATGACAGGCGTAAACTTGTCAATCTTAAATTTCGCCAGACCGAGGCGCTCTCCGAATTTTTCGAGGAGCTTTTGCTCAGCGTCAAATACATCCATTTTCAAAGCTTCCAGCTGAGCCAGGTTGGCAATTACCGGTCCGTCAAAGGTTTTCTTTTCCCAGGACTTAGCGGTTTCGTCATTGCTTCCCTGACCAGAACCCTGGTCCGCAGGAAATGGAAGATCGTTAATTTTCAGAGGGGTCGCAGCGGAATCTTTAGGAGAGCGGCCGATCTGAGAATTGTACATGTCTACGATGTAGTTATAGTACTTTTCCAGTTCCTGGCGAAGTTTATACGCTTCACCGCCTCCGTGATACACGGTGCTACCTGAGATTTGGAAAGGGTTAGATTCCTGAGCGGCTCCTTCTCCCATCCAGTATTGGAGATTTTTCTCCGTTTCATCGATAGATTGCAGTTTTTGCGTCTGGGGGTCCTTTTTAGCGATCTCCTCCATTTTCACTACATATCCTTCGATGAGCTCAATGATTTTTCCTGCTTCACCTTGGACTGCAGGAATGGTGTCCAGCAGGCCTTTGTTGATCAGTTTATTCTCATTGGTGATCTCGTCGTTGATCTTTTCGTTCATCCCGGCCACATAGCGGTTAATATCCTCAGAGGAATTCACCGAAGTGGTGGCAAGTTTCTCCCGCAAGGTGGAGAATGCATCCAGGATCTCTCTACTTACATTCAAAGCCAGCAGTGCCAACAAGACGAGATACATCATGTTGATCATTTTCTGCCGGGGTGATAATTTTCCTGATGCCATAACGCTTTAATTTCCGATTAAAAACTAGTGGTATAAATTGGAAAAATGCGAATGACTAGCTTACGCTACCAGACATGGCAGACAGCATGTTGCCATAGACCGTATTCAGACGGCCGAGGTTGCGATTCAATTCTGCCATTCCTTGCTTGTACTGCTCGGCATCGTTGCTGGCTTCGGCCATGCTTTGCATAGCTTCAGTCATGCTACCGTAGAATTGGTTAAGCGACTTCAGGTGCGTCTTAGCGTCTTGCAGTTCGAGTTCGTAAATAGAGTTAAGAGAGCTCAGATTCTTGGTGATTTCCTGAACCTGGGTGTGGTATGCCTGGGCATCAGTAGCGGCGTTGGCAAAACCAGCCATAGAGTCAACCGCTACAGAGTAGCTCTGGTTGAGGCTTTCGATTTTGTCAGAGGCAGCTTTGATTTTAGAGGCATACTCGTTGGTTGCTCCGGCCGCATCGGTAACAGAAGAGAGTTTCCCTACGTTATCGTTTAAGCCTGCCAAGGTCGTGCTAAGTTCCCCGAAGACATTTCCATCTACCTGGTTCAATTGCTTGGTCCAGTTATTAGGATCCTGCAGCAGCGCTTCTTCTGCTACAAAGTTGTCGTCAGCCAAAACGGGATACACACGTTCCCACTCATAGTCATCTGCTGGTGGGTCGAAAGCAGAAATCAGGAATACTCCAGCTTCTACTCCCATCCCTACGATGAGCATGAGGTTGGCACCTTCAAGGTGAAGGATTTTAAAGAGAGCACCGACTATTACAACCGCAGCCCCAGCTCCATAAATGAAGTTCATGATCCATTTACCAGAGGAGGACTTCAGAAAACCTTTTTTCTTTGCCATGTTAGTCTTTCCTTAAATTGCCTGATGATGAGTAGTAGGATATAATGGGGCAAGCTACCGTTGAGCAAGCCCGGATATCCAACTAGTTGATTTATAAAATGTTAATTTGAATTGTATGCTTGGTTTTGGGTGATCTTAGAAGCCGCCTGCTGCCCCAGAGCGACCAATCACTGTAACTACACTACGGAATCCGATGAAGGACTTAGCGGTGTCAGCATACTCGTAGGAACGAGATCCACAAGAGAGGAAGTATCCTATGTCTTTCCAGGATCCTCCGCGAATCACCTTGCGAATTTTAGCTCCTCCAGGTACACGGTCTTCAGCTTTGTACTTCTCAACGTCTTTGTAGACAGGGTTCAGGTCGTGTGCATACCGGTAACCTGTTTCTTCAAAGTCGTCTTCACACCACTCGGCTACGTTGCCAGGCATGTCGAACAAACCGTAATCATTGGGGAAATATGCGCCAACGGGGGAAGTGTATTCGAAGTTGTCAGCGATGTAATCACCGCGACCGGGCTTAAAGTTGGCGAGGAAACATCCTTTTGAGTTTCTCAGGTAAGGACCTTCCCAGGGGTAAATCTTATGCTCATATCCACCGCGGGCACCGTATTCCCACTCAGCTTCGGTAGGGAGACGGAAACGAGGGATATCTGAAAGTTCTTTTTCTTCTCTGTACTGATTGAGGTGTTGGGTCCTCCACTTACAAAATTCCTGCGCAGCGTACCAGTTTACGCCTACTACTGGATAGTTATCAAAGGCCGGATGCCAGAAATAGTTCTCCATCAAAGGCTCATTGTAAGCATAAACAATGTCGCGAATCCAAACCCCGGTGTCAGGGATAATGATTTCAGCCAGGTAAGGGTCAATGGTATCGAGCGCCCCATTTTGCTGAAAGGCATTGGATTCATTGGCAGAAGGACCATATACAAACTGGCGGTACTGATTGTTGGTAATCTCGTACTCATCCATGAAGTATGCACTGATGGTAATCTGACGATTGTGGGCAATTTGAGAGTAGGGAACGTCCTGATCATTTTGCCCCATGTGGAATGACCCTGGTGGAATGTATACCATGCCCATAGGCTGGTACTGGTCCCACTCCGGGCGATCAGCTACGCCGGTAAGCTCACCATGGTGTCCGGTGCCTTTGCCGCCGAGCAATCCACATCCCGAAGCTAGCATAGCCAGGGCAATAAGTGAGAAGAATGCCTTTTTCATATCTGCACTAAATTTCAATAAGTAAGTCAGTCAGAGAATCGATTAACAGTTATTCTAACGAAAGGGAGTGTAAATCTCGTATAAAAGCCGCTTGAGAATCCTACACCCGCCATTTATTACGCTATTTTAAACAGAATATTGGTTACTTAAAAAGTCTTTTTCCAATATATGTAACACCTATACAACCCTGTAAGCATGTACCCTACTATTTTCCTTTATCTTATGTCGCCAGGGTTTCCGGACTTAATATCTGTCTCGCGTCGAGGCGTATTATCAGAAGAAGGAAAGGACCATGAAACGATAATCTCATGGGAATTCCCGTCTCCCAGCGCGTTAAGCGCGTTTAGGCCGTAGTCGAATGAATAGCCAATAAAGGCTCTATCCAACACATTAAAACCGAAAATTCCGGAGAAAGAATCATTGAAGAATCTGTAATTCACGCCAAAAACTGCCGGCTTATACCGCCAATATACACTTACATCTACCTGCGGAGGGAAAATTCCATCTGTCCGGACAAAGACCTGAGGCTCCAGGCTCATGTCTGTATTCAGTTCGAAACGGTATCCGCCCATCAGCATGAAGCTGCGGTCTACGTCTGTATCCTCTCCTACTCCCTGGGTAAGCAAAATGCTCTCCAAAGATGGTTCCAGGAGATCCTGGCCAGAAAGTCCGACAAAGAACTGGTCATTGGCGCCGCGGAGATAGACCCCGGCACCCAGACTTGGCACTAAGGCACTAGCCGAAAATGAACCCACTGGTACCAGGGGGTCAGGTCCGTTGTCCTGGTTATAAACAAAGTTTCCATTGAGCGATTTTTGCAATAATCCCCCATTGATTCCGATGCTGATATAAGGAGCAGCAGAGGTCCCGGAATAAGGACTGTTCAATTCTATGCGATAGTTATAAGCCACATTCAGGCCAGTAGTCGCGATCGGTCCCAGTCTGTCCTGGATTACGTAAGCGCCTACACCACTCTGAAGATCTTTCAGATAGGTATTATAAGAGGCACTCATTAGACGAGGGGCTCCCTCAATTCCCACCCACTGTTGTCTTCCCAGTAGGGTCAGGGTGTTCGTATAATCCGTCCCAGGCGCCTGTATGCCAGCTGCTGCGGGATTATAGACGAATCGGTTGAAAGAGTACATGGTATTCTGAAAGTACACCTGTGCCCCGGCCTCTAATCCAAAGCCAATCATCAAAAAAACAACAAAGAAGAAATTCTTCATGGTGAACACTTAAGTATATGGTAAGTCGAATTAAAGATGCACAAATTTCTCCTAATTAACCAAACTTCACCAAATTACGAAGAATCGAATCAAGGGTCATTTTGACTGCACTTGACTTCCTCATAATGCGTCCCTTTCAAAAAGTTACAAGGTCGATTCCTGCCCAATACTTTTCAGGTATTTTTCAATGGCAGCGGTCATGGAAGGCATGTTCGGTTTAGGGGCTTCCACATCCAATCGAAGATCATGTTTAAGGGCTTCTTTCGCCGTCGTCGTTCCGAATACTGCAATTCGGGTTTGGTTCTGCTTAAAGTCAGGAAAGTTCTCATACAGAGACTTTATCCCTGAAGGGGAGAAAAAGCAGATCATATCGTAGTATATATCCTTCAGATCAGACAGGTCTGAGACCACGGTCCGATAGATAATCGATTCGGTAATATCCATGCCTTGATCCCGCATATGCCCCGGCAATTCACGCCGATGCACATTGGAGCATGGAAACAAAAATTTCTCGTCTTTGTGTTTTTTCAGGTAAGGCACCAGGTCCATGGCCTTGCGCTCGCCCACAAACAGTTTACGCTTGCGGATCACGATGTATTTTTGGAGATACTTAGAGGTGGCTTCACTGACACAAAAGTATTTCGTATCAGCAGGCATCTCTACGCGCATCTCATTTATGAGACGGAAAAAATGGTCTACCGCTACCTTGCTGGTAAAAATAATACCAGTAAAATCCAGGGGATTGATGCCTTGCTTACGAAATTCGTTCATCGAGACACCTTCTACCTGAATAAATTTTCGAAAATCTACTTTGATGTCCCATTTCCTGGCAAGTTTGAAATAGGGCGAATTTTTATCAGAAGGAGGGGGTTGAGAAATGAGAATACTTTTTACAGGCTTGGTAATGACTTTGTTCTCGCTCATGCAGCCTTAGTTTGTTAGTTTGCTTTTAATTTGTGCGGCCATTTTCTCTCCTAAATCTGCTGCCTCAGCAACATTTCCTGAGAGGGTATCTATCCAAATATCCCCGGCAGGGTTGGCCAGCCCTGCCGTCAGGGAAATCGTATCGCTTATTACGGTTGCCAAACCTAAAACATCGTCTGCTTCAGTAGCCTGTATAGCTTGACCGAAGGCTGTTTCAGCCTGGAGGGCGTAATCAGTACTGGGATGGTGTAACATTAACTGAAGATCATCACGTTGCGGCATATTCTTCCGGCTCGTCACTACAGTAATCCCTTGCCCCAATGCAGGCGTGAACATATGTGGTTTGATCTTTCGCAAAATATATGACTGCAGACCGTGGTTCTGTGCTACCGAGTAAGGCAGAAGTAACCCGTCTACAAATCTCTTCTTCAGTTTTTCAAATTTCAAAGGCACCTCTTCATCCCTGACGTGCTGAATAAGGTGTGGAAAATATCGATTCATCATCCGGGATTGCCGACGAGCGCAAAGCTCAATCCGCCAGGGATTTGCAAAGTTGTCGAGATCATAGGTCTCATCGAGACTGATCAGGACATCCCGGGGGTCTTGGCGCTTAAGGGTAGCCAACCGATAAAATTGACCCAACCCGGCTCGTACATAATCTGTGCCATCCCATAGAGCCAGGTCCACCTCAGCACGGTCTAATTTTCCCCAAAGTTCAGACGTCTTTATGTCCAGGAACGAGAAAAGGCTTGCGCGCTTTTCTTTACATTCAATCAGCTCCACCACTATCTCATTCTGAACCAGCGCTTCCTTGACTTTCAGCGCCTGAGCCAGTCCTGCTTTTTGATCCACAAACCCTACTTTCACCCGCATCTCTCACTCGGATTTTCATAACAGAAATAGGTAAGGCAGAATATTGAAGGTGCAAATATACAAAAAATTCAATGCTGTAGAAAAGGAGAAAACCCTTTCCAGGCCGATATACATCACATATATCTTACGCAAGAGGTAGAGCAGGTAATAAGCCAGCCAACCCCAAATGACCCATCCTCCCCATATTTCTGGCTGAAAATAAAGCAGGGCCAAGGGAATACTGACTCCCAGAACCAGCGGGTAAGAGGCTACCAATTCCAGGCTAAACAGGCCCATAGCGAAGTTTTTTATCCGAAAGAATCGTCCCAGGATTTCGAATAAAATCAGTTTCAGGAAAACCCAGGTCAAGAACAAGAGGGTCGTTTGGATCAATAAGGAGGAAAGGCTGGTGATGCCTCCAAACCATATTTGCAATAATCCCTCCGTCTCACCTGTCGCCAGCAATGACCATTGGTTCTGAGATTGCAGATACCAGACCCCCAAGGCGAGACATACACTTAGCGAAAGAGCTTTCACCACCAATAAGAGGTAGACCAGGCCTCGCTGGCTAAAGGCAGACTCCGAAGGCGAATCAATGAATAGTTTGGGATTGACCAGAATGCTGGGTAAAGCCATGAAAAACCCAGGGGAAAGGCTTTTTACGGCATACATACTTAATAAAGGAAACCAGGCCAGCAAGACCAGCAAATAGGACCAGTAAGGATGGGCCGCAGCGCGCTTATTCTTTTTCAGAGGCGTGAAATCCCCGAAGTTGGCAGTCCGGTAAGCCTCCATATCCAACCAAAACCTGCCTGGAACGCCAAAATTGAATTTGTCAAAAGGATAAGCGTTGATGGGGGCTACCGATTCGGCCTGGGTCAGCTCCCGAACTTCTTGAAAGCCAAGCCGGGCACACATCTCCCGCATTTCTCTTCCCGGAGGAAATATAAAACTCAGGTGGGTAATGCCTTTTTGGCGCAAAGGCAGCAGATTTCTGGCTGCCTCAAAGCTATCAAAAATATAGCCAGCAGAACGGTAATAGGGCGCAATCAAGGCAACCTTGCTGGCCTCCCTGGCTTGCGGCAAAACTTCTTTACGATATGCCTCTAATTGGGCCTCGGTAAAGAGGTAGTTAGGTCGAAAAATACCCAGAAAAGGTTCAGGATAATTTTTGAGAGCAGCGCCTCTCTGCAATATTAAAGATAGGGTATTGGTTCCTGGTCGGAACCAGTTCCGGGCGATCGGCACGACCCAGTCCTGGAAGGGATTCTGATGCACCCCCAGAAACACATCGTTTAATTCTAATTCTGCCCGCCAGGACACCCCCTCAAAGTATAGATAAAGACTATCCGGAATCAGGCTATCGGTAAGAGAAAAATGAGCCGTTAAGGCGATTCGCTCAGCTTCAACATCCTGGAAGGGAATGGGAAAGCGCGTCCCTGATTCAGCGGCCTGCCAGCTTTTTTCAAGATTTAAGACAAAAGGGGCAGGAGCAGCAGCCAAGACAGTATCGGGCAGATCCGGAACCTGAGCCGCGAGAGGTCCTGCCAGGTAACAGCTCCATAAACCGAGCATAAATGTCAGGCCTCTGCACCTAATCCGTTCTATCCAATGCCGCTTCAATCGCATATTTTCGTTGGAATTCTCCACAAATTACGCAAATTCACCAGATATTTGTCCGCTAGATTTTAGTCTCCTATGCAACTCTTTCTGATCAGCTCTTCCGATCATAAGCAGGGCCAACTATCCGCCGGAGAGACCCGACACAGCCTGAAAGTTCTCCGTCATCAGATAGGAGAGGAGATTCACGGGATCGATGGAAAGGGCAACTATTATCGGGCCAGACTGAAAGCAGTGATCGATCAGCAAGCGCAGCTCGAGATCCTTGAACATCAAAAAGACTGGGGAGAAGCTCCCGGCCGACTGGTCCTGGCCATTGCTCCCTTACGCCTCAAGGATCGCTTCGAGTGGGCCATAGAAAAAGCTGTAGAACTGGGCGTCACCGAAATCTATCCCATCCAAACCCAAAGGGTGGATCCTTATAAAAGTAAATTTAAACCTGAGCGGCTACGCACCATCATGGTTACCGCCATGAAACAGTGCAAGCGCTCCCGCCTTCCCCTCCTCCACGATCGTCTCAGCTGGCAGGAATTTCTAGCGCATCAACCCAGCCTCCCCAATCAGAAATATCTCGCCTGGTGTGAAGCAGAAGCACCCCTTTCCGAACGAGTCCAGGCTGCCCCTTTTGCCGACACCCTGCTAGTGATCGGTCCCGAAGGTGATTTTAGTCCGGAAGAAATTCAGCAAGCCCAGCAAAAAGATTTCCAACTGGTAAGTCTGGGCTCCACCCGTTTGCGCACAGAAACAGCCGCGCTATATGCACTCAGTCTGCTAAAGGCCAGGAGAGACGCTTAATCAAAGAAAGTCCAGTTCACCCCAAAGCTAAAGGTGCGTTCCAGCATAGGATAGGCCGGGGTCGTGTAGTACCCATTGGTGAGGAGGAATTCGTTCACATGAGAATATTTCGCCCACACCAGGGTGTTTTTAGTGCGAAATGAGAAGAACAAATCGGCCTGGGCGTAGGGATAAATCCGGTAGTTGGTAGGAAAAAATTCTCCAGTACTGGGATCTACCGTTTGCCCTAAATAAGGGGTGTGATAAGAAACCTGGACCCCAAAGCGCAGTTGATCGGCAATTTTCACCTGATCACTTTCATAATAGAGCGCGCTTTGTCCATAAAAATCCGGTACAGATAGGGCATATAAGCTCAGAAAGGAAGTACTAGGGGCGGTAGCACGTTGCCAGGCTAGTTTCCCTTCAAAATGGAATCGCTTCAGAAATCGCTGGCGCAGGCTTGCCTCCACGCCTACCCAGCTAAGAATGTCTCCTTCGGGGGCCTGTTGGACTTCCATGGAGTCGGTATAGTAAATCATATTGCCCATACGGGAGAAGAAACCGCGGAGCTGGTAATAATTGGCCAGCAAGGTGTCTCCATCTAAAATCGGACGGGCGGGTTCCCACCTTAAGGTCGCTGACAGATGGTTAAGGTTTTGGTTACCCAGATCTGGCTTAGCTTCATAGGTACTCCCATCCGGCCATTGATAGAAGGTCTGAAAAAGGGTAGGGTTGATGTCTTTTAAGTCGTATTGGACCGATACCCGCAGGGGTTGGTAATCGCTTGATGAACGGGTAGAATCGATGCGTAACACCGGCGGTGCCTTCAAATCCTCCATCGCTACACTATCTTCTGGCGCATTCTCCTGCGCTTTTCTGGCCTTGCGGGACATGCGGTTTTTATAGGCCTGGGCATAGGGAAAGGGGAGTAAACTTCCTCCGATAGATACCTGCCGGGCCGCAGGCAGCAAATTCGATACCCGCTGTTTAAGGGTCGCTTCAGCCGTGAGCCAGGGGAAACTGATTTCCCCTCGGACCCGTTGATCGGTGAGGTTCTGGGTGATCTGGGCTGCCTCATTGTTCAATTCTACCCTTTCGTAGTTCACCCCTCCATCCACGTGGACCCGGAAACCTCTTTGTGTCTTTAAGGTGTAACTGGCTTCTCCCAGGACAAAAAAGCGAGGATTGGTGAAGGTATCGATCAGGGCTGTATTGCGGGGATCTAAATGCGGAATAACCGGGACGATGTTGTTTGCCCAGGTTGAGGTATTCAGGCTGCTGGCCACGAAGCGCTGGTAGCCGGTTTCCCAAAACAGCGCATTGCGCAGGGTCAGCTTATGCGGTTTTTTCACGCTGTCATCTACGCCGAACAAATGGTAATACTGATCGGCATACACCGCCCGGCTGACCCGGCCCCTTTGGGCAGTACTCAGGTGGGGAGAGCGATTGCTTTTGAAAAAACTTTGATTAAACAGGCTCACGTCGTCCACCAGTACCCCATTTACCTCCTGAATATTGCCGCTGATGTCCCTGGGTACCCCTCCATTTAGTTCATCACTGATCCGATTATAGGTAACATTGAAGAACAGATGATAGCGGTTGTTTCGGGTATGGTAATTGTTGCTAAGGTAAAGAGAGGTATGATCGGTTACGCCTGAGCGGTAGGCGCCGATCGCTTGTCTACGACGAAGGTATATGGTGGTATTCCATAAGGGCCCAAAGTTTTGAGATAGGGTTACATCCACCAGTTGGGTCTCCCGCTGGCCCTGCACATAATTCACATTTACGTAGGGCGTTTTGGTATCAAAATACTTGACCTGGCTGAGGGGGTTGAGCAAGTAGCGGTTGTATCGGCCCATGGCGCTGTTCCACCAGAATTCCTGGTCGCTATAGCGCTCTGGCAGGCCATCCCGCCAGATCATATAAGGCTTACCAATCTGGCCCAGGTTTTGGACGAAGCCATGCTCCACCCGCTCCAGCTCGTCCCACTTATATACCTCTGAAAGTGGGAAAAAAGCTTTTACCTTATAATCATCCGCATGCCGAAATAGCCCCAGAGGGCTGATTAGCTTTGCGTCGGGTTTGATCTTCGGGACATTTGAGACAGAATCCGGGCTCGAATTCTGGAACTGAAACCCACCCCCGCCTTGGCTGCCTCCTCCTCCGAAGCCGCCGCCACCAAATCCGCCGCCGCCACTACCGGTATTTAACAAGCCTCCTCCTCCAGTGCCCGTCCGCGTATTCAGATTAGGGATTCCCTGAGCAGCCATAAAGCCACTCAGCCAAAACAGGGCTAGCCCTGTCATCCATATTCCTTTTATCAGACGCATGTACCGGTATTTCGAACCAAAGTGTCCGGGCTTGGGCAAAAGGTTGGTCCCCAACGGCAATTTCTACAGTTCCCGAATCAGACGGGCCAGCATATAAGTCAAGCGGGGTTCCGCCTCCATGGCTACCGCAATCACTTCCTCCACACTAATAGGCTGCAGGTTGTCCGGATCACACTCATCAGTAATCACCGAAATCGCACATACCCGCATATCCATGTGCCGGGCCACGATGACTTCCGGCACGGTAGACATCCCTACTACATCGGCCCCGATGAGACGCAGAAATCGATACTCTGCGCGGGTTTCCAGGTTAGGTCCGGTAACGCCTACATAGACGCCTCTGTGTACACGGAACTGTTTTTCGCTGGCTATGGTCTGAGCGCGGTCCATGAGTTCCGCATCATAAGGCGCACTCATGTCGGGAAACCGGGGACCAAATTCTTCCATATTGGCCCCGACCAGCGGATTGGAAACCTGAAGGTTGATATGATCATCAATGACCATCAGATCTCCACATTTATAATCAGTATTCATCCCTCCGGCCGCATTGGAAATGAAGAGGGTGTTCACGCCCAGCATTTTCATGATGCGAATGGGAAAGGTGATTTCCTGCATGGTATAGCCTTCATAATAATGAAAGCGGCCTTGCATAGCCACCACCAGTTTTTCCCCCAGCTTACCAAAGATGAGTTTTCCAAAGTGGCTCTCAACGGTAGAAATGGGGAAGTGAGGAATAAAATTGTAGGGAATTTCTTTTTCTACCTCAATCTCATTGACGAGTCCTCCCAATCCAGTACCTAATACAATACCGATCTGGGGCTGTCTGTCAAATTGCTTACGGATATACTCGTAAGCCTCCTGAAGTTGTTCTAACATGTATTTACCAATTATAATCGAAGTGGTCCATTTCTTCTACGCAGCGTGTCAGTAGATCAATGCTGGCCTGAATATCCTCCTTGTGGCACATTTCTACTACGGAATGGATATGGCGGGTGGGAATGGAAATACAACCGGCAATCGCGCCATCACCGGCTCGTTGTAGAGGCCCGGTATCAGTTCCTCCGGCCGTAAGAATTTCTTTCTGATAAGTGATGTTGTGGCGGTCGGCCACTTCTTCCATAAAGCGTACCATGCGGGTATCGCTGACCACAGAAGAATCCATGACTTTGATCGCAGTCCCTTTACCCAGTCGGGTAATCATTTCGTGATCTCCTGCTCCGGGAAGGTCATTGGCAATGGTGGTGTCCAACCCAAACCCAAAGTCAGGGTTGACTTGGCGGGTCGCTGTCGTGGCGCCCCGGAGGCCAATTTCTTCCTGAACCGTAAAGACCGGATAAAAGTCATAGGCAGGTTGGCCCATTTTTTTCAGCGCTTCGATCAGGATAAAAACAGCAACCCGGTTGTCTAGCGATTTAGTAGAAACTGTGTTCCCGATGGTGAGCATATCTCGCTCCCGGGTCACTTTATCTCCCACAGAAACGAGGGCTTTTACTTCTTCTCCACTCATCCCAAAATCAATAAAATAATCGTTGATTTTAGGGGCTTTGTTTCTTTCCGCCGGGGTCATGATGTGAATGGGTTTTGACCCCATTACGCCCACCACATCTTCCTTTCCGTGCACGATCACACGTTGAGCAGTGAGGGTTTTCGGATCAAAACCTCCCAGGGTATGGAAGCGGGCAAATCCCTGATCGTCTATATGGGTAATGATAAAGGCGATTTCATCCATGTGGGCCGCAGCCATGACTTTTTTGGCTTCCCGACCTTTCTTATAGGCAATCACATTGCCCATATTATCCACCCTTACCTCATCTACATAGCCTTCAATCTCTTTTAACACCCGAGCCCGAACAAGTTTTTCATCTCCCGGTGCACCAGGCAAAAGGCAAAGATCTTTGAGTAAATCCTGATTTTTCATGCTGCAATTTATAACGAGTCCAAAGGTACACGCTATCAGTGGTAAAAGAAACCGAGGCAAGGGCAGAAGCTTCGGCATCCTTACAATTCACAGAAAATGGCTATTTTGAAGGCCTAAAACATCACTGAATAATTGGTTTTCATGAGGCAATCAGCACTTTGGGGCCTGGCTGTACTGGCATTATGCTTAAGCCTACTTACGAGTTGTAACGGAGGTACGGCAGACGCCAATGAACGCCTGCGGAGAATGACGGATTCTGTTGAAATAAAGGATCGGACCCTCGACAGATATCGGGAATACCTCGAACAGATTTATTATGCCCAGATTCAACCTTCCGCGCAATCCGGAACCCCCGTTCCTTTACCGGAGGATTTTTTTAAGTATCTGGAGCGGCAGGAGAACGAGGTGATCCAGCCTAGCCCTCAGCCCCAGCCTCAACCGAGTACCGCCACGCCCGAACCGACAACCGAAACTTCCTCTCCTGCTCCCGCCACGCCTGATCCCGGTGTGATCAACCAATTAGAAATCCCCAGTCGTGGGGGAGAAGGCGCCCCCCGCAAGTCCCCTAATATGCATTTGCGGAGTCGCGGTCAAAGCACCGTCATGCTTTTCAAACAGGACCAGATATTTGATCCTGGAAGTTTTGTGCTCAACCCCCGGATGATTCCAACGCTTGACTCCTTAGCCGTATTTTTGACGGGAGAGGAAAACCACATGATTACTGTAGAAGGACATGCGGATAAAGGAGAGAACTTCAGCCTGGGTCAGGTACAGGACGCATGGTCTCTCAGTACCCTCAGAGCCACCACCATCGTCAACTATCTGGTTGCCAGGGGGGTGTCTCCATTTTTCCTGATGGCTACAGGCCGAGGAACCTTCAAGCCCAGGGTTCCAGCCCCCCAGGCTGCCAACCGTCGGGTGGAGATTATTCTTACCCCAATTTCGCCCAAAGCCAACCCATAAATCAGCTGTCCGGACAGCGTGTATTTCAAAAAGCGCTCAAGGCTTCCCCACTTAGGATTATTTACTACCTTTGCAGCCTATGAACCCCGTTTGGCAGGCGATTGCGACATTTATTATACGTAAGAGGATTCCTATACTGATCGTGTTAGGAGTCATTCTTACGTATATGTGGCAGGTAAGGGGGACAGAATTGGTGCAAAAAATCTCTGAGCTTCTCCTCACCGATCAAGAAGAATTGGTGGGCTACTTCAAGTTCAAAGAAGTATTCGGAGATGATGCCAATGTCATGGTCGCCACCGTAGAGGGAGACGTATTTTCCTATGACTTTTTTACGGGTCTTTACGATCTCACGGAGGAGATTGAAAAAGTCGAAGGGGTGGAAAGTGTGATCAGCCTGACCCGACTCTATGATGTAGTGAGGGACGATACCCTGGAAGGGTTTCAATTGCGACCGCTGGTCAGTCAGCGGCCGGGCTCACAAGCGGAAGTAGACAGCATTGGCAAACGGGTCCGTGATCTGGCCTTTTATGAAGGGCTGCTACTCAATGAAAAAACGGGTACCGCCCTCATCGCAGTCTCCTTTAATCCGGGTTTGCTGGATACCGATCAAAAAGTTCCGCTCCTGGCAGCTGGCCAGGCTCCCATCGAGGCATTTGCCAACCGCTTCGACATAGAACCCCATTATGCTGGCATGCCCGTCCTGCGGGTCAATATGCATGACAGTGTCAAAAAAGAGTTGTACAAATTCCTGCTGCTGGCGCTGGTCGTAACCGCCCTTAGTCTGATTGTATTTTTCCGCTCTTTTTATACCATGATTGCTCCCATGGTGGTGGTTCTGGCGGTGATCGTCTTTTCGATGGGATTGATTGGGCTGTTTGACTTCAAAATTTCCCTGATTACCGGCGTCATCCCGGCCCTGATCACCGTCATCAGTATTCCCAATTCCATTTACCTGATCACCAAGTATCATATCGAGTTTCGACGTACCGGAAACAAGATGAAATCCTTGATTCTGGTGATTGAAAAAATCGGTATCGTTACCGTCATGACCAATGCCACGACTGCCGTAGGCTTGGGTGTACTATCTTTTACCGATATCAAACCTTTGCAAGAATTTGGTGTAGTAGCGGGGCTAAGTGTAGTGGCCGCTTTTTTTATATCTCTGCTGCTCATCCCCATTTTCTTCAGCTTCCTTCCCCCACCAACGCCTTCCCAAACCAAACATCTGGATCGCAGGGGCCTGGGCTTTGCTATTAAAAGTCTGCAACAGGCCGTTAGCCATCACCGCTGGGCCATCTATACCATTACAGCCTTTCTGGGCTTAGCCTCTATCTATGGGATGACCATGGTACAACCAGTGGCTTATATCGTGGATGATGTCCCGCAGGACAGCAAACTCCTTACCGATCTTCGACATATCGAGGGCCAGTTCAATGGAGCCCTTCCTTTTGAAATCCTGGTCGACACCAAAAAGAAAAATGGTGTCCTTCGCAGACGAGCTCTGATGGATATCAGCCGCATGCAGGACAGCCTGGCAACCTATCACGATCTTTCCCGCAGCATCAGTGTGGCTGACTTTGCCAAGTTTTTCAACCAGAGCTTTTTTGATGGAGACCCTTCCTTCTATGAGTTGCCTTCCCGCAATCAAAGTCCGGCCATCCTGAGTTACGTGCGGAAAACGGCTTTCTTCGGGGAACAAAACGCCTTATCCAAATCTCTGACGGATTCCAGTCTGGCGGTCACGCGCATCTCAGCCTCCGTGCGAGACATAGGTTCGCTGGAAATGGAAAAGCTGGTGGATTCCGTTCGCAAGGATGTAGCCGAAATTTTTGATACCACCCGCTATCAGACCTACGTAACCGGCACTACTCAGATTTTCATCAAAGCCAACGATGCCTTGATCGAAAACCTATTGTGGAGTTTGGTGATTGCCTTTTTTGTCATCGCCATCATCATGGGGGTTTTGTTCAAGTCGATGAGGATGGTGCTGATCAGTTTGGTCCCAAACCTCTTACCCCTGGTGATGGTAGCCGGTTTGATGGGTTTTACTGGTATTGCGCTCAAACCTTCCACGGCCCTGGTCTTTGGGGTAGCTTTTGGGATCGCGGTTGATGATTCCATTCACTTCCTGGCCCGATACCGACTTGCCCGCAAGTTAGGCGATAGTGTAAGAGGGGCCGTTTCCAATTCCTTTCAGGATACGGGCGTGAGCATGATCTATACTTCTATCATTCTTTTCTTCGGATTTGTGTGTTTCACCGCCTCTGATTTCGGGGGTACCAAAGCCCTGGGGCTGCTCACTTCCATTACCCTGGGTATTGCCATGTTCAGCAATCTGCTGTTTTTGCCAGCCTTGTTGATCACCTTCGATAAAGACAAGCACCAAGAACCAGAAGACCAAACGCTTACCCCTCAAATGTAGTCCCATGACAGAAGCACTCCTGGAATCATTTTCTTTTGCCATAGCCTCCCAGGCCCAGACCTATCATGCTCAGGGAAGCGAACAAGAAATGAGCCTCACCGAACTGGGACCCAAACTTTGGTCCTTTGAGTTGGCAGGAAAGGCCTATCGGGTATTTCTGGAGGGCATGGATGTTGACAAAAAAATCCTCCATCTCAAGATCAATGGAAAGCCTACCAGTGTACAATTACGAGACCGGGCAGATCGGCTGATCTCCGCCTTAGGTATGGAGGACGTCATGACCAAAAAGATCAGCGAAGTCAGGGCCCCCATGCCCGGCTTAATCCATAGCGTAATGGTAGCATCCGGACAGGAAGTTGCCCAAGGCGATCCTTTGTTGATCCTGGAAGCCATGAAAATGGAGAACGTGATCAAATCACCCGCGGATGGGCAAGTATCCAATATTCACATCCAGCCGAGTGATTCCGTAGAAAAAAACGCCTTGCTGATTTCTTTTGCCTAGGTACGCGCTTGAAGCACAGGCAAGCCTACATAAGAGGCCCGATTTCCTCCCCAAAATATTTCTATTTCTGCATCGGCCTGGGTCAGGGGGCTAAAGTGGTCAATATCTGCGGTCCCCAGCACCAGAACCAGTCGACTTCCCGGGCTACCCTGATAAGCGATGGGCAGAAGGGGGAACTGTATAGCAACTGCTCCGCCCAAAGGTTCAGTCCTGGTCTTTGCTTTGGTATAGGAAAGGAATTCTACATCATCTTTATACGGCATCCCATCCGTCTCCCCACCATGCGACCAACGATGTAATCCCTCCGTAATGTACTGCCATTTTCCGTCCGCGCTTTCCTCCGCCAGATAGGCTATGAGCATGCCATCCACTTGATTGGTGCGCAGGTATAAGTGCAACTGTACGGTCCCCACGATTTCCAGAGGCGCTGATAGAGGTTGGGTTTTCCAGGACGAAAGGGGGCGCAGGCGATCCCCCCAATTTCGATAAGCCCGGGGATGATGTAATTGGGAGGTCATAGACCGCCAGCGCGTCAAGGTTCCTGCCCCCCAATCAGGGACGATTTGGAGAAATTGGGACCTTACGACTTCGGAGGGATTCTCTGTGCTTATTTCGGTTTCGGAGAAAAAATGATGCTTCCTGATCCGTGAGGCGCTATCTGGCCATTGATCAAAGGCCCGCCATCCCTTGCCCATGCTAAAGAGGTGGATGGGAGGTTCTTCCCGAATCCCCGTATCTATTCCCTTCACATACTGGTCCAGAAATTTGAGAATTTCTCCCAGATGGTGGAAGCGAACCTGCCCGGGCTGATGCGGGTCTATACAATAATGCCCTCGATGCTCCCAGGGACCGATGGTGAGTTTGCGGTCCGGGTGATCGTAATTCAAATACTTCCGAATGGCACTGGCCTGATAAGCCCCGTCCCACCAGCCACTGTAGGCATATATGGGCACCTTGCTTTGGTTTAGCTTTTCGATGCGTGTATGGGGGCTGAAGACATCCATGGTTTTGTTCCCATCCGGCTCAAACACATCATCCCTACAGGCTAAATCCGCAGCGGCCGCCTGAATATCTACATTGCCAAGGTGATCTTGTAAGGCCTGCTGAAGCAAAGCCTCTTCTCCTTCTACAGGAGCCACCCCTTTTACCAGCAGCCGCCCCAGTTTCTCTTTGGCGGGTAATTGATTGCGGTCCAGATCCCGATTGGCTTTGCCCCATTCTTCCATAAACCAGCGGAAGGGCACTCCACCCGGAAAAGCGATATCCCGGTATACATCAAACAGGGAAAAAAGGAATACTCCTGCTTTGAGGTTAGGATGTCCCTCCCCAATCAAAAATTCAGCGGCTGTCCCGCTATAAGAAATGCCCAGGGTTCCTACGCGTCCATCACACCAGGGTTGCTCCACCAGCCAATCCATGATTCGTTGTCCGTCGGATACTTCTGTTTCCGTCCAGGGATGGGCCCGACTCCCAAAAGAGGCGCCCGATCCCCGCACATCCACATTGATAAAGGCATATCCCTGGCGCAGAATTTCCCGAATCATCTTGCCCTCTTTGCCCAATAAGCCATTCGAAATCCAGGAAAAAGGAGGCCGCAACTGGGCAGCCCGCCAGTAACGGGTTTGGTGCAGCAAGGCGGGAATTTGTTGGGCTTTGCCTAAAGGAGAGGGTAAAAGACAAGTAACCGCCAGCCTAATCCCGTCCGGCATTTCTACATAGGTACTGCTCTGCTGAAAGGAAGGGAAGGTCCGATGCTGTTCATAGAAGTAGGGAGCAGGGCAATCGCCTCTGGATTCCCAGGAAGGACGGTGTTGTTTTGGCATGGATCAGGCAGGTGGGGAAGAGGGCGTAAGATGGAGGCGACGAGCCAATAAAGAATCCACTTTGGCATCAGGGTTAACTTTAGCCAGGACCTGCTTGAAGTCCTCCAATCCCGGATAGGTGCGGGCCAGCATTTCTGGGCTCATACGGACATCCTTGGTCAGATAAACCCGTCCTCCATAATGCTCAACCAGGGCATCCAGTTCAGGTAAAAAATTCATCAGGCGTGTACTGATCGGAAAGTCCAGGGTGAGGGTATACCCGCGCATGGGGAAATTCATCATGCCTTCCTGGTGCCCAAAGAGTTTTAGTACCGAAAGGAAAGAGCCAAAATTCGCCTGACGCGCCCGGTCCAGGACTTCAGGAATCGCCTTGGCGCCAGCCTCTTTGGGGACCACCAACTGGTACTGCGTAAAGCCCTTTTTTCCATAGATCCGGTTCCAGTGGTGAATCGCATCCAGGGGATAAAAGAAGCTATCGTAATCCACCAGCTTTTCTACCAGCTTTTTTCGCTGTTTATGATAGTAGGCAAAGTTAAAGGCCCGAACCGTCAGCGGATTCAAGGTAAAGGAAGGAAAGTAAAAGGGAACGGTGAGCTTCAGCTTTTGTGGTTGTTTTAAGGGCGCTTTTTCCCACTTACTGCCTCTGATTTCTTCCAGACTCGCGTGCTCTCCTTTCATCAGGATGCTCCGGCCCAGTTTATTCCCTTTGGCCAGACAATCAATCCAGGCCATGGTATAGGTGGCTTTCTCATATTCGTCCATCAGCTCCATGATCTCGGAAAGGTTGCGCGCCTTGACTGAGCTGAAAGCGATGGCTGAGGATTGGATAGGCTTCATCTTGAGGGCCAGGCGGAGAATCATACCTGTCAGGCCCATGCCGCCTGCGGTAGCCAAAAACAATTCCGGATGCTGATCCCGACTACACCTCACTTCTCTGCCATCGGGCAACAGCAAATCAAAAAACTGCACATGCTGTGAAAAGCTTCCTTCGAGATGATGATTTTTCCCGTGGACATCTGAAGCCAGGGCTCCCCCCATGCTCACAAACTTGGTCCCTGGCGTAACCGGGGGAAACCAACCCTTGGGCACGAAAACCTCCAGAAGGTCTGCGAAACTTACCCCTGCCTCACAGACCAGTAGGCCTGTTTCTTCGTCGAAGGACAACAAGCGGTTGAGCTTCTCCGAAGAAAGCATTTGGTCTCCCAAAGAGGCGTCACCATAACACCGCCCTAAGCCTCTGGGAATCCAGGAGGTCGCTGGCAGGTCCGATAAGGCCTGGCCGGGACGGTAGGAAGTAACAGGTGCGGGGATACGTGGGTAGTTTCCCCAGTTTGAAACCTTGGAAGCCATACAATTCGATTAGTGCCATTACAAAATAAAGGATTGCCCCCTGCATTGCCTAATAAAGAAACAGCCCAGCTGGAGAAAATATCAATTGGGTAGCATAGGCTATCATTTTTGACCAAAAAATTCCTAATTTACGTCTGCGTAAAGGTTTGTTTATTTTATATGTCTGAGCAACTCAGCGCTATCATCGTTGACGATGAAAGGCTAGGTCGGGAAAATCTTGCATTCTTGTTGTCTTCCTACTGCCCGAGTATTCGGGTTGTAGGCATTGCCGACTCTGCTCAGTCAGCCAGGGAACTGGTCCGCCAACATCAGCCAGAAGTGGTTTTCCTGGACATCAACATGCCACAGGAAGATGGCTTTCAATTCCTGGAGTCTATTCCTGAAAAGCAATTTTCCGTCGTTTTTGTTACCGCACATGACTCATATGGGGTGCAGGCCGTAAAAGCCAGCGCCGTAGATTATATTCTTAAGCCCATCCACACCGAAGAGTTAAAAACAGCGGTCAACAAACTACATCGCATCCATCAGATCAAATTGGAAAACCTGGAAAGCCAGGCCAATTATCAGCAATCGCTGGACGAGCTGCTGCAAAACCTCCTTTCCAACCAACGTCCCAAAAAACTTACCCTCCCTCATTCACAAGGATTTACCCTGGTGGATATGGAAGAGATTATCCGTCTGGAAGCTGACGACAATTACACCCGAATTTTTATCCAGAATAAACCCTTCCTCCACATGCCTAAAACCCTCAAATATGTGGAAGGCATTCTGGATGAGGAGGTTTTTTTCCGGACCCATCGCTCCCATATCATCAATCTGGGATTCCTCCAATCGTTTTCTAAGATTGATGGAGGATACGCGATCATGTCGGACAAAACCCGAATCCCGATTTCGAGACGCAGGCTGAGTGATTTTCTTTCCAAAGTTGGTCCCTCCATGGATATCTAATCCCATGAAAACACCCGGTATCATCTTCTGGTTGCTCTTATCTGGCTGTATTCCGGCATTTGGGCAGTCCTTTATCGTCCAGAATTTTAATACGGTGGATGGGCTAATCAATCCTGAAGTCTATACCATTTACCAAGACCAGCGGGGGTTTATTTGGTTTGGTACAGACAATGGGCTGAGCTGTTTTGATGGACAGCAGTTCCTCAATTTTGAGCCGGGCAGAGATATCTTGGGCCAAAGTGTGCTTTCACTCTGCGAAGATCCTAACAATGGAGACTTGCTGGTGGGAGGATACAAAAAGGGCTTGACGAGAATCCGAAACCAGCAATCTCAGTTCCTACCAGAAGACACCCTGTACTTCATCATGGGGTATGATCTGGTACCCTTTCATGGCAGGTTTTACGAGTCAAAACACAGCATATTCCATATCCTGGATCCACAGCATGACCCGCCTATGCGGAGGCTCGGATTCTATGAAGCATTGAGGGTGGCTCCCTATATGGTCCCTAGTATCGGTTCGGCTACAGACGCCAATATTTGGGTCAAAGAGGACACGGATCAGCTCCTGATGGGATATAACGTAGGCTTGTTCGAAATCACTGAGACGCATCAGCTTATCCCGTATTGTCCTGGCTCGGTTGGAAGACTCGCCGCTTTTGAAATTATTCAGGATAGTGAAAACCGCTTATTCATTGGCGGCAAAGGTGAATTTCATATCGCCAAGGACTGCCAGATCTTGCGAACCATCTCCATTCCTGGAGCGGAAGGACGAAATGTCCACCGGATGGTCTTCGATCAAAAGGGGAATTTATGGCTGGCCATCAAAGGAGCAGGGCTTTTTTGCTGGGACGAGCAGATGGCACAGCCGGAATTTATGGGTAAGCAATTAGACATTCTTTCTACGAACATCCATTATCTCTATATAGATAAGGAGGACAATCTATGGGTCGGAAGTAACGAAAGCGGGGTGTATAGGGTTCAGATGTCCCTCTTTGATCGGTATGATGGCGAAGGAGATGAGTTTTGTAATAAAAGTATCACGGCGCTTTCTGTTGGCCCGGAATCAGACTTATTTATCGGGACCACCAAAGGACTGACATTTTTTCAAGACGGCCATTTCGAGCATTACCCTGGGATGGCGTGCAATTCAGATTTTTTTATCTATCAAATCAAACAGCTATCTGGGGGCCGCAATATGGTGGGCTACTCCAAGAGTCTGGAACCAACCTTACCGCTAAGCCTAAAGCTAAAACCAGGCTGGAATCCTTACCGGGGGTTTGGCTGCTATCAAATAGACGAATCCCACTTGCTGTTTTTTGCCTTGGGTATGCCCAGGCCCCAGACCACCAGGCTCTTTAAAAAGACCGGGCCGGAAGAATGGCAATTAACCGCCGTCCTAGGGGAACCAAACCGGGCTGTCGACCAGATGTGGGAAAATCCTTATATGTTTGAAGACCGCAAGGGTGATTTATGGTTTTCGTCCCGGACGGGTTATCTGGGGAGGATTGAATGGGACAGCCTGGAGGTACCCGTAGACCAATGGCAAGACTCTATTCCTTTTACTGACCTTCAACGAGCTCCCTGGACCTTACAGATGCTGGAAGGGGAGGATGGAACGGTTTATGCTGCGACGGAATCAGGCTTAGGCATTTACCAGGAGGAGAGCTGGAGCTATTTCCGAAAAGAGGATGGCCTGGGAACTGATTTTTGTACCGCCCTGGCGCTAGACCACCGAGGGGTTCTTTGGATTGGGACCAAAAATGGCTTGAGCAGTTTCAATGGCTCTTCCATCGTTACCTATGGCAGGCTGGATGGTTTAAGTCAGGAAGAAGTGACGGCATTAGCCTTTGACCCCAAAAAACAATACCTGTGGATTGGCACCAACGATGGCCTTTATGGAGTGGACCCGGAAAATCTCAATGATCACATCCCTGCCAGTCCTGAAGTATATGTAACCCGACTGGAGACGGATACCTTAACCTATTCTTTCCCTAATCTGCTGACCCTCCCGGTAGGGGAGAAGAATGTGAGAATCTCTTATACTGCCCCAAATTTTAGCATGCCCAAGCGGCTGGAATTTGCTTATCGTCTGGGCCCTGGCGAGGAAAACTGGAAATACACCACCAACCGCAACCTGGAACTATCCTCCCTGGCCTATGGATCGTATACTTTCGAGTTAAAAGCCCGCCTTTCTGAAGGGGAATGGGGAGAAATCTATGAAATGGATTTCTATCTACCTGCTCCTTTTTGGCAGACGATCTGGTTTGTTACCGTGGTGGGTCTCTTGATCATCCTGGGCATCCTGCTGGGAGCCCGAGTCCGGATTAAACGGATTAGAAATCGGGAAGCCGAGAAAAGGGAACTGCAACAAAAGGTGAACCTCCTGGAGCAGCAGGCTATGGGGGCCATGATGAACCCACATTTCATCTTCAACTCCCTCAATGCTATTCAACATTATCTACACAAGCACGATCAGCAAGCGGTGAACAATTATCTTTCAGAGTTTGCCCGCTTGATTCGGGCCAATATGGATGTAGCGGGCAAACCCCTGGCCTCGTTGGAAGAAGAACTGGATCGCCTGGAACTGTATTTAGGCCTGGAAGTCCTGCGGTTCGGAGACCGGTTGAAATATCAAATCGAAGTCGCGCCCGATCTGGATCCGGATGAAATCCTCCTGCCGCCTATGCTGATCCAACCCTTGGTGGAAAACTCCATCTGGCACGGGATTCTTCCCAAAAATGAAGAGGGCCGGGTCATCATCCAGATTTTTCAGGAAGGGGACTGGTTGATGGTCAAAGTTTCTGACAATGGCATAGGACTGGATGAGTCCTTAAGGAACCATCGCAAACCACATCACCAATCCAAGGGGATGAGATTGATTGAAGATCGCCTTACTTATTTTTCCCCAGAGGCATCTTTTTCCATTCGACAGACCTTTAGTCCGGATCAAAACAGCACCGGGACTGAAGCGATCCTGCGCTTTCCAGAATCCGCCTTTCTGCCAACTGATTGACCATAAAGGGCTAGGGTCCCCATTATCCCAAATATTCCTATTTATTGAAATTCCCGCCCATGCTGTGGTTCCGCTGATTCACGCAACCTTTTTGCACATTCGTTCTATTTTCCCCTACACCAAGGCATTTCCTCCGTATCATTGCACTGTAGCCACGATTTTGGAACGTATTACTACCGGCGAAAGGAAAGAATCGCCACCGAGAACGTTCGATTTGTTTTTTGATATGTCCGTAAGACGTTTTGTTCTCTTCGTTCTTTGTCTCTTGTTATTACCGACTTCCTTCCTGTTTGGGCAGCTAGAAACACCCGATACCCATAACGAGGATGCCTGCATCCAATATGTTTCTACTGCTTTCTCTCCTAACGGAGACGGCATCAATGATTCTTTTGAAATAAAAATAGATTGTGCGATTACCGAATATGTCCTGAGAATTTTAGATCACAAAGGACAGGAAATCCACGTCAGCCCTACCACCTCAAATCGCTGGGATGGCCGTGTCAATGGTCGACCCGCCCGAGAGGGAAGGTATGTATGGGAACTGGAATACCGGAATCCCAAAGGAAGAGTGGTTCGCCAGCAAGGTGAAGTCATTCTGGTACGTTAAGGAATTTGCCAACCGCCATATAATGTTAAACCCTTCGTATTTATACGGAGGGTTTTTTCGGTGACCGGTTCGGTGATTAAAAAATAAAAGGGGTTCACCCGTATGTGAACCCCTTCAGGATTTATTCTATGTTCGGAGGATGCCCTTAGGCGCCCTTTTTCTTCCAACGTTTTTTACTCAACATGCCCACCGACCGCTGGATGAATTGCGTAAGGTCTTTGCCGTCCAGCATTTGCTGAGAGAGTAAGGCCAGGTCAATGAGTTGTTTGGCTAGTTCAGCTGGATCTTCGAGCTTATCCAGTTGCTTGACCAGGCTATGTTGGGTATTGACGACCACATTCATGGTATCAGGCATTTGGCCCATATAGGCCATGCCACCGCCCATGGCTGCCATGTCTTTCATGCGCCGCATAAATTCCGGACGGACGATGGTCACTGGCTGGTCTGTTTTGCCCAGATTCGCCAATTGGACGATCATGCCTTCTTTATCAATCACCCCTTCGAAGATGGCTTTCAGGCTCTTTTCAGCTTCTTCGTCGAGCTTGACGACGTCTTCGGCTTCTTCGGTTTTCTGCACCAGCTTGTCCAGGGTATTGGCATCGACCCGCTGCCAGCTGGAGTTTTCTACTTTGCTTTCCAGCATCCCGATAAAATGGCTGTCGATGACGCCATTCATGATCAGCACATCGTAGTCTTTTGAGGCTGCCCCCTGGATGAACATATCTTGTCCTGCAGGATCGGTCGTATAGAGGTATACCACCTTTTCGTCTTTGTCCGTTTGGGTAGGCGCGATTTTTTCCCGGTAGGCATCCAGGGTAAAAAAGTTTCCGTCCACATTCTCCATCAGGCAGAACTTCTCCGCCTTGTCGTAGAACTTGTCGTCAGACATCATCCCGTATTTGACAAAGACAGAAATATCCCGCCATTTTTCTTCAAACTTGGTCCGGTCTTCCTTGAATATTTCGTTCAGCTTATCTGCTACCTTGCGGGTAATGTATCCGCTGATCTTGCGCACATTGGCATCGCCTTGCAGATAACTCCGGGAAACATTGAGCGGGATATCGGGAGAGTCAATCACCCCCTGGAGCAGCATCAGGTAATCCGGAACAATTTGGTTCACCTCGTCGGTGATGAACACCTGACGAGAATACAGCTGAATGCTATTTTTACGGGGATCGATGTCCTGGCGGATTTTCGGAAAGAAGAGTACCCCGGTGAGGTTAAAGGGATAATCTACATTCAGGTGAATCCAGAACAGGGGTTCCTCCGCAAAAGGATAGAGTTCTTTAAAAAATTCCAGGTAATCCTTGTCCTCCAATTCGGTGGGGGTCTTTTTCCAAAGGGGATTAGGATTATTGATGAGCTGGTCTTCAAAGTAAATCTCTACGGGCAGGAATTTGCCGTATTTATTGAGAATCTCCCGGATACGCGCGGTCTCCAGGTATTCACTGGCGTCTTCGCTGATGTGGAGGATAATATCCGTTCCCCGATGCTCACGGGCACTGGCTTCCAAGGTATAAGCCGTAGAGCCATCACAGGTCCATCGAACCGCTTCCACGCCTTCTTGATAGGTTTGGGTGATCACTTCAACTTCGTCTGCTACCATGAAGGCAGAGTAAAAGCCCAGGCCAAATTTTCCGATAATATCCTCGGTACTTTCAGCATCTTTAAAGCGCTTGAGGAATTCCTCTGCGCCGGAGAAGGCTACCTGGTTCAGGTATTTTTTCACCTCCTCGTCACTCATCCCCACGCCCCGGTCACTAATGGTCAGGGTCTTGGCCTCAGCGTCTATTTGAATATCGATGCGCAGTTCTCCTAACTCCCCGGTAAACTCTCCCATGGAA
>JBCBGC010000060.1:0-44795 GCA_038527215.1 Bacteroidota bacterium | reverse complement strand
CTTTCAAAAAGTCACCCAATCCAGTGCTATTTCTCCGACCATTATCAAAGAAGCCCGAATAGCTGTCCACCGAGCTATCAGTGCCTTTGACAAAGACTTTTTCCACCTGATCAGTGTTCAATTCCTCTACAAAGGCAGCACCCTCCGTCCCCTGCACACAGTGGACTGGCCAGAGCACCTGTGTCAGCCCATGTAAATCAATCAATTCTCCCGGTTTTTTTCCGGGGTGATGGACCGCAAAGCTCCCGTGATCAGCCGGGTGCCAGTCCTGGGTAGCTACCACCAGATCGAATGAGGGTTGCAATTCGTTGATGCGCGGCACGATCTCATCCCCTTCCTTCACTGCCAGGGCTCCACCCGGTACAAAATCATTTTGAATATCTACGATGATGAGTGTTTTCATATTTTGTGTATTTTCTACACAAATATACGGTTTTATCGCTTCCCGGTTTCCGCTCTCCCTTGATTTCTCCAGGTAAGTCTGGATTTTTTTTCGTTTTTTGCGACAAACAATCCCCGTATGAAACGCGCATTGGTGCTAAGCGGAGGAGGGGCCAACGGAGCCTTTCAGTTTGGCGCGCTAAAATATATCGAAGAGGAAATCAAACCTCGCTTTCCGGATTTCCATTACAATATCATTGCCGGGGTTTCGGTAGGTGCGATCAATGGCACCATGATGGCTATGGATAAATTTGCCTACCTGCAAAGAATCTGGAACTCTCCTACCCTGGATAAACTCATCTACCGAGGCAAACTGGAACTGCTCAACATCACCTGGCGGCTGGTCAGCCGCGAACGCTCCATCCTGGACAATCATCCTTTGTTCCAACTTTTGCGGCGCTACGTCAAGTTGGAAGACATCCGCTATGATAAATATGACTTGCGGGTGGGCGCGGTCTCCCTGGAAGACGGCAAGTTCTATGCCTTTCGCCCCCAGCAATTTGAGGAGGATGAAGAATTCCAGAAAGCCATTTTAGCTTCAACTTCCATTCCCATCCTCTGGCAGCCGGTCGACCAGATTAAAACCAAAGATCGGGTGATCAAAGACCTGGTTGATGGCAGTATCCGGGATACCAGCCCTCTGGGCCAGGTTATTCAGGACAGACCGGATGAGGTCATCATCATCAATTGTACCTCTCGTCGCCTACCCCTGCCCAAAGAGGAGAACTCCGGCAGCTCTATTTTCTCCATTGCCCGCCGTTCCCTGGTAGACATCGCCATTGACGAAATTTTCATCAATGACCTGCGTGAGTTCCTCACCATCAATGACCTGGTAGGTCAGGCCAAAGCCCAGGCCCCACACGTCAAACTCTACCGCCGCTCAGTAAGCACCGGCAAGCGATTGGAATTAAAGCAATTTCAAACTGTCCTGATTGAACCCCAGGATCAAATGGGTTCTATCATTGATTTTAGTCCGAAAAAAATTGCCAAACGTATCGAACAAGGCTATGAAGCAGCCCGGGAGGCCTTTATGGGTTATGAGGATCGCAATACCGGACGTCTCTATGCAGGTCCGGGACGATAATTTTTCTCCAGAAAAAAAGCTGAAGCTGTAATTTTTCAGGACCAGGGCTGACCTATAGGGTATCTCCCGCTCCTTCCGCTGATCTATGTATGGGAAAAAACTGGTTTGAGAGCGGGGATTTTATAACTTTGCGAATTCAAACTCAGCAGTGTGTGCAATGGAATTTGGAGGAATATTTTGGATCTCTCTCTTCGCTATCATTTGGGTAGCCATTAGTATAGGCCAGTATAAATTATTTGAAAAAGCCGGACAACCGGGCTGGGCAGCATTCGTCCCGGTCTATAGTTGGATTGTCTGGTTGAAAATCATCGGCAAACCCGTATGGTGGGCGGCCTTACTCATTATCCCCGTGGTGGGAACCCTGGTAGGGGTGGCCATGGTGATCGAATTTGTCAAAGCCTATGGCAAATACAAACTTCGGGATCACGCAGCAGCCTTGCTGCTGGGATTCGTGTACCTGCCCAAGATTGGCTTCGACCAATCCGTCAAATACCTCGGCCCACCAGATGAGCATAAAAATATTCCGGCCAAAAGCCAGGGACGGGAATGGGGAGATGCCCTGCTTTTTGCAGGAGTCGCAGCCCTGATCATCCGGACCTTCTTTATTGAGGCCTTTATGATCCCCACCAGCTCGATGGAGCGTACCCTCATGGCGGGAGATTTTCTTTTTGTCAGCAAGTTCCATTACGGCACGCGGATGCCCATGCAGCCACTCTCCGTGCCTTTTGTCCATAACAAAATCAAAATCGGGGACTTCGTCATGCCTTCCTATGTGCCGGGCGTAAAGTTGCCATACTACCGCCTGCCTGGATTGGAGAAAGTTGAGCGCAATGACATTGTAGTCTTCAACTATCCCGCCCATGATATACATGATCTCGGCGATGGGGCCGGGAAAGTAGAAGAAATCAGCATGAAGGAGAACTACATCAAGCGCTGTGTGGGCATGCCCGGTGATGTGCTGGAAGTGCGGGACATGCAAATCTATATCAATGGTGAAACCGGAGAAAATCCGGAACACATGCAGTATGAGTACATCGTCCAGACAGACGGAACTAAACTGCGGGACAAAGCCATGAACCGCTACGGTTTCCGGGCATTGAATGGAGCGACCCAGAATCCCAACTGGCTGGCTCGGAATAATAACAACTACACCATGTTCATGCCGGAGTATGTGGCGGAGGAAATGCGGCAGAAAGTGAGCGTGATCAAAAAAATGGAGCAGGTCTATAAGACCAACAAGCAAGTCGATCCCTTGAGTGGGGTGATTTATCCCCGCATCAAAAACGATAAAGGCACCCTTTTCCCCTGGAACATGGACCAGTATGGTCCGATCACCATTCCCAAGAAAGGAGTTACCATCCCCTTGACTAAAGAGAACCTCTCGGTCTATTGGCGGGTGATCGATGTCTATGAAGACCATGATCTGATGGAAGAGAATGGCAAAGTCTTCATCGATGGGGAAGAAACTAAGGAATACACCTTTGAGTTGGATTACTACTGGATGATGGGCGACAACCGCCATAATTCCCAGGATTCTCGCTGGTGGGGCTTTGTGCCTGAGACCTATATTGTAGGGAAACCTCTCTTTGTCTTCTTTTCTTATGAAGCGGATTTTGGGGTACGCTGGAGCCGTATCGGTACCAAATACGTGAAGTAGGCCTTCCCTATGGACATCACCCAACGCTGGACAGCCTTTGAGGCGCAGATCGTGGAGCGATTTGGCAAGCCTCTGAAAATGGAGGCCCTCCTCTTTTTGATTGGGGTTCGCGAGTTGGGGGCTTCTCCTCACCGGGAATTTACCAAGGAAGAAAAGGTCGATTTGATGCACATTGCCTTGTGCAGACTCCTCTCTCAATCTGGCTATTATAAGCTGGCTTATCTGGACCAGGATGGCTGGCCGCATTGGGAAGCCCTTAAACCCCTCCCCCATCAGGATATGTTTTCTCAGGTACATTTACTCAGGGAGCATATTCTAGCCTATGCTGAGGAGGAGGAATTGTTTTCGTAGGGAATTTCTTGATTATTCGATGTGCTGGTGATCTGATCTCTTCACCCTCATATTTTCATCCCAGAATATCCTCCTCTATTTGGTAGGAGCCCATATCCGGGGTCTCCGAGATGCTATCATGATCATGGAGACCCCGGATAAGACTTTTCGCTAGGGCTCAAAGTCTTTCCGGGGTGACATATAAGTAAAAAAAGAAATCACACAACATGCGTGTCACCCCGGAAAGACGCTGAGGGACGAAAGCGGTTTATCCGGGGTCTCCGAGACGCTATCATGATCATGGAGACCCCAGATAAGGCTTTTCATTGGTGCTCAAAGTCTTTCCGGGGTGACATATAAGTAAAAAAAGAAATCACACAACATGCGTGTCACCCCGGAAAAACGCTGAGGGACGAAAGCGGTTTATCCGGGGTCTCCGAGATAATGAAGGGTTGAAGATTCCCTACCTCAGCTATCCCTACGGATATGCCTTCAACCAGGACAACACAAAGCGATTAAAGGTATCCCCATGGGTTTCCATGGGGCAATGCCCGGCCCCGGGCAAAACCACCAGGTCAGCGGTTTCCATTTTTTCAGCTTGCTTTTTTCCCTGACCGATAGGAATCCATTGGTCTTTTTCCCCCCAGATCATGAGGACGGGTTGCTTGATGTCGAGGTAGGAAAAAGGGAAGATATCTTCACTGTAGCCGGTCAGGTCAAAAATGCCACTGGCAGTTTTTTTGATTTTGAGGGGTTCGAGATAGCCGACGATGGCCGCTGAGTCGGGTTCCTGGCTGTAGGCAGTGGTGAGGATTTTCTTGATGCGGCCGTAGTGAAAAAAATACAGCCTACCCGCGATTTCGGCTCCGCCTTTGGCGATACGGCTCCGGACCAGCATTTCCCGCCAGCCTTCCAACCCATCCTCTACATAGGTAATGGTGCCATCCACCAAGATCAAGCCTCGTACCTTAGCGGGCCGGGCGGAAGTCATGGCCCCTACGATGGAGGCTCCCATGGAATGACCCACTACATGCCATTTGGGTTCATCCGCTGGATAAAGCTGCTTGATCAGGCCCCACAGAAGTTTGGCCTGATAGCTCGGGGCGTGATTGACCCGGGTAGCGCGGTCGCTGTAGCCAAAAGGCGGTACATCCACCGCAAGCACCTCATAGCCCTGTTCCAGCAAGGCAGGCACGGTATTGCGCCAGCTAAAGGTGGAGCCACAGAAACCGTGGACCAGCAATACGTAGCCTCTGCGGAGCGAATCCGGCTGTTTCCATTGCCGATGATGGAGACTAAGCTCATCAACCGTGAGAAAGGCGCTGTTGGGAAAAGGTTTGTCCTGGGCTTGGCTAGGCAGCCAACTAAGGGATAAAAATAGAATCAGCAGGAAATATGTTCTCATCTTTATTCTCTAAAGGCCACCACGGCCAGTTTGGTTCCATCCGGACTGACGGCAAGACGATAGAAGTTGCCTACGCCCAAGTCGCCTACTGCCTGCCAGCTTTTATCTTTTCCGGGCAAAAAGCTATACAGCAGTTTGTCTTTCCCCATCAATATGCGTCCCGAAGGGGTCCAGGCATAGTCCTCACTACCTGCCAGGGTAGAAACGATCTTCTCGGTCTTTCCAGTGGCCGGGTCCCAGGACATGATCTTCCAGTCGGTGCTGTCTGATTTATCCACGTAGCTGACCTTATCGGTGCCAGGGATGGTGTGCAGGGAACGTCCAATATCAGAAGCCTGAACGGAGAGCTTTTGTTTTTTCCATTGCGTGGTCTGCAGGGTAAATTTTTCCCCAAGGATAAACATGGCCACTTCTTTGGGGCGATACCAGGTAAAATAGCCCACGGGCTGTACGGCATCCATCATCAGTTGTGGTTTGCTGCCGTCTTTTGCTTTAAACCGCCACATGCGTTGGGTGGTGCCATCTGCTTCGACCTGTACCACCGCGATATGCTTGCCATTGGGGAGCACAGTGGGAGAATACTCGCTGGTTTCGGGCGTGTGAATCAAGCGGGACCACTGTCTACTTTCCAGCTCATACTGATAGACATCAGACTGTCCCCCTTCCCGAATGGACGAAATAAATAAGCGCTCACTTTGAGGGCCAAAGGAGGGTTGGTTGTCATATCCATCGCGGTCTGTAAGGTTGCGAGGCTGATTGGCATGGAGCTTGCCCTCCTTCTCCTGTAACTCCAGCATCCAGATGTCGGTACTGGGCTGAGCATGAAGGGAAAAGACCACTCCGGTCAGCCAAAAAAGGAGGGATATTTTTCGAAAAATCACGTAATCATTCATCGTAAATCGCTTAGTTAGGTACCATTTGTCCACAAGAAATCCGCCTTCAGGGGCTGCATCTGTTACCATTTATCCCCTTTTTCGAACTTTCTAAATATTCATTTGAGCAAAACTGTTCAAAACCTTTTTAATTCTTACACCGTATACTGCATCTGTTCTTTGACATAATGACCAAAAACGTATCCTCTTCCTCAAAATTGAGGGAATAAGAGAGGATGAATATAGGAAAAAGCTCATTCAAACATATGCTTCCTAAATAGGGAAAATTCTGTTATTCAGGCGTTTACTGTATAATCATTCAATTTTAGAAGGATGTACAATTCGCCCATGATCAAATACCTCTTAGGTCGAATTATTCTCGATTTACGAAGCAAAATATCTCGTTTGCTCACATCAGGGTGAAATGGATTTATCTATTGGCTAATTTGCCTGCCGAAATGATAAAATGCATTTCCGAGACCTAAGCCGTCTCAACTGATGACAAACAAACCAGTATAAAACTCAAAGACTCAACTAATCAACACTGTCTGCGAGTTGTAATCAGTAGTTTATGAAGAATTACATTCTGAGTGTGATCGTGCTAGCCATCAGTACTTTTTTCATATTTACTGAGAACCTCAATCAACTTTTTTCAAACACTCAAACCGAAAGATTCCTTGCAAATCCGCACGAGTCTTCTGCTAATATGAAAGCACAGCAGGCTCACTTGCGGACCATTGACCCCTTTGATATTGACGTGATGCCCACCAGCCGCCCGATTCCGGATCGTTTTCCGCTGGGCAGTGTGTTTGGGATGCGTAAGCACCCGATTCTGAAAGTAGACCGGATGCACAAAGGGATTGACTTCGGTGCTCCTGCGGGCACCCCGGTTTTGGCCACCGCTACAGGCCGTATCTCAAGAGCGACGTTTAAATCAGACAGCAGCTCTTACGGAAAGCACATCATCATAGAACATGATGAAGAATATAGTTCGCTTTATGCGCACCTTTCCGGTCTAGTTGTAAAACAAGGACAAATTGTAGAAGAAGGTGATACCATTGGCTTTGTCGGAAGTACAGGCATGAGTACCAACCCTCACCTACATTACGAAGTAATCTTTGACGGTCGTCGTGTCGACCCGGAGAATTACCTTCAGTAGAAAAAAGAAATGATGGCATTTACGCACGTAAAGCCGGCCTTTTGGCCGGCTTTTTTTGTTTGGTATCTTTGAGCTCTGCTCAACCCATCATCATGCGCTACCCACAGCTATACGATCAACTTGTTTTGCAAAGTCCCCCTGAGGGCTTTGAGCCTCACCAGTACAGCCGTACTTTCATCGTCAAAGCCACCCAGGAACAGGTCTGGATCTGGCTCAATACCCCTGAGACCTTTACCAAGGGACAAGTTTGGCCCTATCGCGTAGAGTTTGTTTCACCCGACCCGGTGCATATTCCAGCGGATTTCAGCCAGGGCGTCCTCAATGTGCACCACGGGCCGCTGATGAGCTTTGCCGGAGTTTTGACGGATATCCAGCCCGATACCTATCGGGATATCCGCTATTTCTATGGGAGCTACTTCCTGAGCATGCGTTGGATTCGCCCCACTCGTCTGCAATTTTGGTTGGAAGGCAAAGGAGCGCAAACTGAAGTAAAGGTGCAGATTGACAGCTTTGCAAAGCCCTTTATCGCAGGCTTCTGGACCTGGGCGCAGGGGCTGTTCTGGGGACAGTTTGGACGATTAAGTAGAAAAGCGGCTAAGGTTTCGATAGGACATGAGCAATAAACAGAAATTTGGCTTCCAGGCCGCGATATCCGTGGTGGTCGCCAATATGGTCGGCACAGGCGTATTTACTAGTCTGGGCTTTCAACTGATCGACATTCAATCCGGTTTCCCTTTGATGATGCTCTGGTTAGTGGGAGGCATCATCGCGGTGTGTGGGGCCATTACCTATGCGGAATTGGGTTCTGCCCTGCCCAGGAGCGGGGGTGAATACCACTTTTTGTCCGAAATCTACCATCCGGCTGCAGGCTTTGTCTCCGGCTGGATTTCGGCTACGGTGGGCTTCGCAGGTCCCACGGCCCTGGCTGCGCTGACCTTTGGGGTCTACCTTTCTTCGGTCTTTCCCAGCCTTTCTCAAACCTGGTTAGCGGCAGGCCTGGTGGTGGTGCTCTCCATCGTACATGCGCGCACCCATCAAAGCAGTAGCCTGGTACAACGCTTGTTTACCGGAATCAAAGTCCTGTTGATCATCGGTTTTTGTGGGGCCGCTTTTTTCCTGGTAGAAAACCCTCAACCGATTTCCATCTTACCTAAAAGCGGGGATTGGGCCATCATGCTCAGTCCGGCCTTTGCGGTATCGCTGATTTATGTTTCCTATGCCTTTACGGGCTGGAACGCCGCAACCTATCTCACCAGTGAACTTGATAATCCACAAAAGATGCTGCCCTGGATTCTGGCGGGAGGCACCTTGCTGGTGATGATGCTTTATTTAGGATTGAACTACTCCTTTCTGTATGCCGCTCCCATAGAAGAGATGGTCGGTAAAGAAGAGGTTGCCTATGTGGCGGCAACCCACATTTGGGAAAGCAGTGGCGCCAATATCATGGGGGTAGTGTTGGCTTTGCTGCTGATTTCTACGGTCAGTGCGATGGTGATCGCGGGTCCACGGGTCTTACAGGTCATCGGGGAAGATTATCCGCTTTTTGCCCGCTTAGGACAAAAAAACCAATCAGGCATTCCTGCGATCGCGATTTATCTGCAAATGGGAATTAGTCTGGTGTTTATTTTCATGACGGATATTAAGACTATTCTGGAGTTCTTTGGTTTTACCCTTGGCCTGAATACGCTGCTGGCCGTGGCGGGCATTTTTGTCGTTCGCTGGAAAAAACCTGACCTTCCCCGCCCCTACCGGGCTTTTGCCTACCCCATCAGTCCCCTCATCTTCCTGGTCCTGACGGGCTGGACACTCTGGTATGTGGGCGCGAATTCCCCCAAGGCCGCAGCGATTGCCCTGGGGATCATCCTCTTTGGCCTGGTGGTCTATTATTTCACCCGAAGAAAATAATTCAGAAAGGCCTATATTTAGCGCTGCATATGGAGGGCATGAAGTATCTATGGGTTTGCTTGGTTTTGGGGTTAATGGCCTGTAAGGCTGAACCTACCCAGGTATCAGAGACCTCCCCTACCCTGGTAGACAGTACCGCCTTCTGGCAACACAAGCTAGCCCGCTACGCTTCTTTTCCACTAGTGCCCTTTCAGCAGGAAGTTCCCACGGCTTATCAAGCCATGCTACCTTTTCTGGAAAAAGCCTGCAAACTCACAGACAGCCTGTTCTGGTTACAGTCCTATGGACCTCCAGGGCCTCTTTTGGGGAGTACTTCAGACACCCTCCTGCGACAGCTATACCGCCTCAATTTTGGCCCGTACGACCGACTAGGAGCCAATCAAGCCCTGCGGCATGGGCTGGCCCCGAAGCAAGCAGGAGCCAATTTTTATCCAGCCAATCTCTTTGAAGCAGAATTTTCCCGCTTTACGGCATCCGACAAGCTGAGTCCTTACACCCTCTTGCGACGAGACGCCCAGGATGGACAGCTGCAAGTGCTGGCCTATCATCAGGCTTATCCTCTCCAACAAGCTGTAGCTGCACAATTGGAGCAAGCCGCGGCCCTCTGTCCAGAACCCGGGCTGGCCGATTTTCTTCGCGCCAGAGCTCAGGCGCTCCGGACTGACGATTACCTCTCCAGCGATGTGATCTGGGGAGACCTGCAGGCCCCGGAAATAGATATCCTGATAGGGCCCCTGGAAGCCTATGAGGATCAGTTGTTCGGGCTAAAACAAGCCCACCAAAGTTATCTCCTTCGTAAAGATGCTGCGGCCACGCGAAAATATCAGGTCTTGAAGCCTTATCTAGCTCAGTTAGGTCAATGGGTACCCTTTGCGCCTCCTGCTTCCTCCCTGGAAGAAGATCAGCTCATCGGTTACCAGGTGCTCTGTGCAGGAGGCTTGTTCAATACCGGAGCCAAAAGCCAGGGTCTCAACGCCCCCCAGGTACAGATTCCTGGCCAGGGACGCAGGCGCATCGTCCTCACTAATATTGCCCAGGCCAAATTTGAGTTGATCGTCCAGCCTCTGGCGGATATGGTCTGGGATTCCACCCAACTAGCCTGGATAGAGCCTGCGGCCTATGAATGGCTGGTGCTCTTTCATGAGATAGCCCACGGTTTAGGTCTGGAAGCTACGCAGGAGGGAGAAGCCTTACAGTTGGCCCTACAGGAATATGCCTCCATTCTGGAAGAGGGGAAAGGAGATATGCTGGGGCTTTTCCTGCTGGATACATGGCAAGCCGAAAACCAGTTGCTTTCGCTTGCGCCCGAGCAGTTTTACGCCACCTTTATGGTCAGCATGTTGCGCTCCATCCGCTTTGGCGGGAGCAGCGATCATGCCATGGCGAACCTGCTTCGCTACCGCCACTTCCGGGATGCAGGAGCCCTGAACTTTGATGCGACGACCACTACCTATTCCCTGGTTCCAGAACAAATGCCCGCTGCTATCGACAGCCTGACCCGGAAGCTCCTACGTCTGCAATGGGAAGGAAAGCCCCAAGCGGTTAAAAATTGGATTCGCGAAAAAGGCCGACCGGATGCAGCGCTAGAGCAGAGTTTGGGGAAGTTGGATAGCCTCGGCGTGCCGGTCGATTTGCGGTTTGAGTAAAGGGACCGCCAAGCTTCCAAAAAACGTAAATGCCCTAATTTTCGTATCTTGAAGCTATGAGTAACATAGAATCAAAAGCCTGGGCCTTAATTGAGCAACTGACTCCTGCTCAACAGTTCTATTTTGCTTTAAAAATATTACAAAGAGTCCAGCCACAGGATAAGCATTCAGCATCCTCAGCCCCTTCGGAAGCACAAATCGGGTTTGACGAAGAGGCGATGGTTAATCTGATTCTCGAAAGAAAAAAATCTCTTGAAAGCGGGGAAGCAAAGCCCCAGAACCTCCAACAATTTAAAGAAGACTTGTACAGAAAGATTGAGGATCATCGTTCATGAGTTTTTCCCTTGATATCCATCCCCATGTTGGAGAGGATGTGATGGATATTTTCCTTTTTATTGACCAAAACAGCCCCCAGCAAGCAGACTTATTTGCTGAACATGTACTCTATGAATATGATAAAATCCTCACAGAGTGGAATAACAATGTGTTTTATCAAAAGGGGCGCATCGTCAAATCCAGACCGGTGGGTAAATTTAACAAATACATGGTTTTCTATACAGTTGATGAAGTTCAACAGCGCGTAGAGGTTCTAGCCGTACTTTATGGGGGACTGAATCCTGAAAAGCTCAGTGAACTTATCGCCGGTAGGCTCCGGTCATAGCACTCTTTATTAACCGCTCCCGAATTCTCATCCTACGATAACATTTTCACAAATCTGCGATCTATCCATAATACACATTCCCCTCGGTAGTCTTTTTTCTCCTGATATACCATTCCGTAGCAGCCACACTGACGATCAGCAAGACGATCTGAATCCCGATCCCATAGTTCTCATTGGCGAGCATAGCAGCCTCAGAAACATCAGCCGGGTAATCCAGGTTCCAAATGGGCTCCATCCCTTTTTTGCCGCCGAGGAAAGCCTGAACCGCATTCAGGCCAAAATGCAGGCCGGTAGGCAGGGCGATGCCGCCGGAGGAGATGGCGGTTAAGGCATAAGCCCAGGCCCATATACCGGGTCCAAGTAGGGCAATCTGGGTATCCCAGCCCATCATCATATGATAGACGGCAAAGAGAATAGCCAATATGACCTGGGTGATCCTCAAGCCAAAGGCCCGGTTGAGCTGGATCATCGGATAAGAGCGAAAGGCTACTTCTTCCATATAGGCCAACGGAATAAAAGCGCATACCCAAAACAAAAAGGAAGGTAACTGAGCGGATTCATTTAAGCTCACTTCCAGACCGCTATAAAATACCTGCGAAAGCATCATCACCAGGGCGAGGACGATACCGAGTCCGAGGCCCAAGCTAAATTTTTTCAGGGAAGTACTTTCCCAATTCAGACCATAGTCTTTGAGGGTTTTCTTCTCTACGCGGAGGAATATGAACACTGTCATCAGCACCCCGATGGTGCCTAATATACCCTGGGCGTAGCGCTCAAATTGGGGCGGAAATAAATGCTTGAAATAAGAGAAAAAAATGCCAAATACGAAGTACAGGGCAATGAAGCCGAGGGCTTTGAGAAAAGCGAGGAGCTTAGGGTGCATAGTAAATGTGGTAGGCGAAGCAGTGAGTGTCAGGCACCCAAAAAGGTGTCTATAGGGGAAGACGATTGAAGCGGTCTTATAATTTAAGGCGGAGGGATTTAGGACAAAAATAATGGGTTCCCTCCACGTTGGAAGGGACTATACGGTTAGAGAAGAGGGCACTAGGATGCGGACACTGCCTGCCTGATTAAGTCTGTGGGTCCCTGATCCTACTTAGAAGGGCTTCCTTGGTAGAAGCATCTAACTCAAAGGCCATGGGATGGCCTTTGGTCCGCTGGATAAAGATGCCGGACTGCCCGGCAAATTTCTCATGAAAGGCGGCATCATACAGATAGGAAGCGCCCTTCTTCGGTTCTGCAAAAATCAGGTTGCGAAAGGGTTTGATCCACCAGGGCATGCCGGAACCCGCGGTCATGTTGGTTTTATTCGGGCCAGGGGTAATATGTCTTATTTCAGTGTTCTCCTGATTTTTCACCCAATCATTCATGAGCAAAACCAGGGCGAGCTTCGATTGCAAATAGGCCCCTAGCAGTTTGCGGTACTTGGTGGGATTGAGCAAGGTGGGGGAATCGAGGGCTTTCTGCCGATGTAAAAAGTCGGTAACGGTATTGATGATGGTAAGGGCTGAACCTTGGGGCATCTTATCCCGCAACTGGGAGCCGAGCAGATAAGGGGCCAGGGTATTTACCTCCAAATGCATTTCATTGCCTTGAGCGGAAAGGTAGGTCTTGTCCAGGAGCACGCCCGCATTGTTGAATAAGAGGTCCAGAGATCCCCATTTTTCTATAATCTGGTCGGCTACTTGTCTGACTTCCTGCTGCACGCTCAAATCCCCATAGAAAAAATCTATACCTGTGGTATCCAGGACTTGAGAGAGCGCTTGCTTTCTGCCTTCATTTCTGAGGACCAGGCCAATTTGGTGCTTTTCCGCCAGTAATTTTTTGGTTAGTTCGAGACCAATGCCCGTATGACCGCCGGTGAGGATGATTTTTTTGCTCATATGCCTGTTTTGGGTTGTTGATCGAAGCCAGGCCAGGGTTAAAGGCCTTACAAGAAGTAAGGTAGGAATTTTACTGCTAAGGAATGGGCTTCAGGTCTTAGCCCCACTAATGACCAGCTGAATCCTGCCTTTACCAGTAAAATGTATTGGTTATTCTGAGAAATGTATAAATCCCTGTGGCAAGCCTTCACAATCTTTGCGGTAATACTAACCAAGAGATATTCAAGATGAATGCTAAGCTGAACAAAAACATTTTCTTAGGCTTCCTGCTGTTGAACACCGTAATGGGCTTATTCTTTGGTTTTTTACCCCTAGTAGATTTCCCGCTGGTACTCGAGATGAACCAAATCCCCTACTCCCAGAATCTCTTAATATTTGGGGTGGTATCAGGAACGGCCATGCTATTCTTAGGGTCGATGTTTATCCTAAGTTTTTATTGGACGAGAAAGGACAAATGGGAAGGAAGCATCACCGGCATGATTGGAGGCGGCTATTTGTTGCTGGTCGGGATTTTGTCCTGGCTCTATACCGGAGACCCAACCGCCTTTCTGATGGACAGCATCCGAGGCTTCTTAACCATTTTCTTCGGCTATTACCTTTATCGATCCTTGAAGAACCTCTAAGGCCTTCCGGGAGGACTCAGGCCTGGAATTGAGGTGAGATGGTATGGAAGGAATGGATTGCTAATTCACATTTCTGAATTCTGACGGGCTCATGCCCGTCTTACTTTTAAATAAGCGGCTGAAATGCTGGGGGTAATCGAAGCCTAAATGATAAGCCACTTCACTGACATTGTGGGTAGAGGCCAGCAACAAGTTTTTTGCTTTTTCGATAATGTAATCGTGAATATGGTCTTTGGCGCTTTTTCCCGTCTCAATCCTCAACAGATCACTAAGGTAATTGGCCGACATACTCAATTCTTCCGCACAGGCAGCCACGGAGGGAATTTCTTTTTCAACTTCAAATTGCTGCTGTAAGTACTGCATGAATCGTGAAACAATGCCCTGATTCAGATTTGTGCGGGTATAGAATTGCCGCTCATAATACCGAAGGCAATAGGCTAATAAGGTTTCCAGGTTGGAGACAATTAGATGTTGGGAGTGCTTATCTATATTCTGCTGAAGCTCTGCATCAATGTGATCCACCAATACCTCTAATTTCTGTTTTTCCTTATCGGAAAGGTGTAAGCCTTCATGAATATCATAATCAAAAAAAGAATAGTCCTTCAATTTGTGATGAAACTCCGTTCTGAGAAATAAGTCAGGATGGAAAAATATGGTCCATGAATCATCATTCTCAGGCTTATCATAAGTCTGGTCAAATTGAATGGCCTGGTTGGGGGCCAAAAAGGTCAGGGTGCCTGCTTCAAAATCATAAGAATTCCGACCGTATTTAAAGGCACCATTCATTCCTCCTTTTAAACCGATTAAGAATAAATCTCCCGTGAGTTTGGTTTGGGAGATATCCATTTCTGGAAACTCTCTGATAATGGCGATTAAGGGATGTAAGGGCTGGCCATAGCCTAGCAAGGCATAGACTTCCGAAATACTCTTAATATGCATGGGATTGCCTTCTTTCCCCTTCATAGCTTAGCCATTGGTTACTCTTCCAAAAATGTTTCCAGCCATATTCAACACCATTTTTCGAGGGAAATGTTTGGAAAAGGCATACATCAGGCGGTTGTTAGAGCCGGTGATCCGGTATTGCTTTCCTTTCAAAAAGGCAGCCAGGCATTCCTTAGCCACGGTTTCACTGGGTATATAATTCATAGAAGCTGACCTTTGCCGGGCATTGTTTCTCACCTCGGCTGACTTTTCGGTAGCTACTTCCATAAACTTACTTTCGGTCGCGCCTGGACATAAAGCCATGATATGAATGCCCTGCGCCTTGTATTCATAATTGAGGGCTTCGGTGAAATTCAGCACATAGGATTTGGTGGCGGAATACACATTGCCGAAGGGTACGGGACCGAAGGCGGCCACGGATGCAACATTGATGATGCCCCCGCTTTTTTGCTGGATCATCTCCGGCAAAAATAAATGGCACAATTCCGTAAGGGTAGAAATATTCAGTTGGATCATTTTGTTGTAATCCGAGCGCTCGTATTGCTCGAATTTCCCCCATCTACCGTAGCCGGCATTGTTGATGAGCAAATCTACTTTCAGGCCTTTTTGCTGCACGGTGGTATAAAGGTTTTCAGCGGAGGCTGGTTCGCTTAAATCCATGGCAATTGCCGTAGCCGCTTGTCCTCTTTCGCGAAAAGCAGCGGCAAGCTCTTCTAACTTATTTTTGGAGCGGGCCACCAGGATCACATGCGCTTGGCTATCTGCCAGTTCGTTCGCCAAAGCCAGACCAATTCCAGAACTAGCTCCGGTTATGAGGACCGTTTTCCCGGCAAAGGAGTTCCATATTTTCATCATTTGTCATTTTATGGGTTGAATAAAATGCAAATTACCTGGGACTCAATTTCCTATCGAAAACATTTCCCGGATTCCTGTATACATTTCACAGTATGGATGTTAGGCTCTTTCTAAGAACTCCATCCAAAATGGACGATCAACACGCTGGACGCGAGTTCAAACACGAAGTCTTCGGCAAATTGATCGCCCCAGGCGGTATTCCGGGTGTTAAAGGTGTCAGCATTGATTTTATATACTTTCTGCAAAGTGTGCTGCTCCAAATAGGCCCGTAGCATGTGGGAGAATTTATGGTACTGGCTTTCGAATACTGCCTGATCAAATTCCAGTTGGTTCTCCGCTTTGGCTACCAGCTCATACTCCGACCAATGCTTAGCCCTTTCCTCAAACGCTGCCTCCCAATCCTCCAGCGGAATGAGCTCCAGGTTTTTGGTTTCATATAACTCGAATTGATAGGCCTGGCCAAAGTAAGCGACATACTTTTCTTTATTGTTGTACACCTCAGCTTCCCGGATGTGATCAACCAGGGCTTCTCGGGCGGTTTGGCTCTTTTTAGGGATTTCTACCACACACCACACCCCTCCTGTATTTAAGCCGGCATCTTGGAAGAGCTGAAACTGTATGGATAATGCTGGTACTGTGCTCATGAGGTCTGTTGTGGTTGATTACAGATGCTTAGCGTCTGAATTGCTTAGGCTTCGTCTGTTGTGCGGCATTCACGGCTACCTCTGAGGCTCGCTTCTGTCTGGTCTCCGGTCTTTTGGCAGAGATCACCCAATGCAATAAGATCTTCTTATTGGATTTACTCAGGCCCTCAAAATAGGCTGTTGCGCCCGGATGCGCGGCCAAAGCCTGCTCCAATTCTTCCGGCACTTCCAGCGCCTCAATTTTGTCCAACAAGGTCCAGGAGCCATTGGCCTTGGCGATCTCCATGCTTTTGTAGCCGGCTTCCTCCATCAGTCCTTCGGCGATCAGGACCTCAATTTTCTCCTTATTGACCTTCGACCAGTTGCTCTTAGGCTTTCGCTTACAAAAATACTGCTGGTATTTCTTTCCATCGATGGTCCGCCGGGTACTATCGATCCACCCAAAGCAGAGCGCCTGATCCACCGCCTCACTCCAACTAAGGTTATGCTGGGGAGAGCTTTTTTTGTAGAAAATGATCCAGATAGAATCCTCCTTCACATGGTTTTCGGCTAGCCAGTTTCGCCAGTCTGCTTGGTTTTTGGGAGTGAAGGTGTTCATGGAGAAAAGGGAGGTAAGGTGTACAAATGAAAGAGAGCCCTGTTTGGGTTAAATGATAGACGCTGGTAGCTCAAGAAAAGTTGGAGGCTGGATTCAGCTTAATTTTTTCCAATAAATCACCTTATCATCTCCTTCTGCCCAGAAATCACGAATGACGGCTTCTTTGGTGTAGCCGAGCTTCTCGTAAAATTTCCGGGTCAGGGCAAAAGCCTCGGTTCCAGAGGTATCCACGATTAAGATTCTTTGCCCTGCGGTTTTTAAATGGTTCTCGATGAAAGCCATCATGCGACTGCCGGTTCCCTTCGCTTGAATATCGCCTCTCACCCCAATCGCATAGAGGTTATAGGTTCCTTCGGTCAGTTTTTCTGGTGCACAGTAGCCAATGGAAATGGGCTTGCCATTTTCCGTTTCTGTAAACCAGATATCCCCTGTTTCGGGATTGGTGAGATAATCCGCCATCATGTCATCCAGCATCTCAGCTGGGAATAATTCGATGGTATGGAGGACTTCTTTTAGGGCAGGCAGGTCAGCTTTTCCGACCATTCTTATTTCGTTCATGTTGGTTGGTCTTAGGGTTAGCCCAGCATAAAAATGCGCATTTTTCTCTCTTGGTTGAGAGATAAGCATAGCGAAATCTCTTACTGGTTCGAACCGGAAAAAATACCTCTGGAGATAGCGGACAGCTTAAAAGTCCTACCGATATTCCTACTTCCCCCCTACAACGGAATATTCCCGTGCTTCTTCTTCGGCAGGGTCGCCACCTTATTTTCCAGCATTTCGAAGGCGCGGATCAGCTTGAGGCGGGTGTCTTCGGGTAAAATGACTTCATCGATGAAGCCACGGGCGGAGGCGCGATAGGGATTGGCAAAGGTTTCCATGTATTCGTTTTCCTTTTCCTTCCATTTGGCTTCGGGATCGTCTGCGGCGGCGATCTCGCGGCGGAAGATGATCTCGGCAGCTCCTTTGGCACCCATCACGGCGATCTCAGCAGAAGGCCAGGCGTAGTTCATGTCAGCGCCGATGTGCTTGGAGTTCATCACGTCGTAAGCTCCTCCGTAGGCCTTACGGGTAATCACGGTTACGCGAGGTACCGTGGCCTCAGAGAAGGCGTAGAGCAGCTTGGCCCCGTTGGTGATAATGGCGTTCCACTCCTGGTCAGTTCCGGGCAGGAAGCCGGGCACATCTTCGAAGACGAGCAGCGGAATATTGAAGGCATCACAGAAGCGTACAAAGCGCGCCCCTTTGGTGGATGCGTTGATGTCGAGTACCCCGGCCAGAACGGCGGGTTGGTTAGCGATGATGCCGATGCTGCGCCCATCCAGACGCGCAAAGCCCACCACGATGTTGTCCCCAAAGTCTTTGTGGACTTCCATGAAGGAGCCTTCATCGCAAACCAACCCAATCACTTCCTTGATGTCGTAAGGCTGGTTGGGGTTTTCGGGTACGATATCGTTGAGCTTGGGCACCTTGGTATGGCTGGAAGGGTTGGAAGCGTAGCGAATAGGATCTTCCTCACAGTTTTGCGGCATATAGCTCAGCAACTGCTTGATGTGTTGGATACACACCACTTCATTGGCGCAGGCAAAGTGGGTGACGCCACTTTTGGTGGCGTGGGTCATGGCTCCCCCCAGTTCCTCGGAACTGACCTCTTCGTGGGTTACGGTCTTAACCACATTAGGGCCCGTAACAAACATATAGGAAGTGTTCTCAACCATGAGGATAAAATCCGTCATGGCCGGGCTATAAACGGCCCCTCCGGCACAAGGCCCCATGATGGCAGAGATTTGAGGAATCACCCCGGAAGCCTGCACATTGCGGTAGAAAATGTCCGCATAGCCCCCCAGAGACACTACCCCTTCCTGAATACGCGCACCGCCGGAGTCATTGAGCCCGATCAGCGGGGCACCGGTCTTCATGGCCAGGTCCATCACCTTGCATATCTTCTCCGCATAGGTTTCGGAGAGGGAGCCGCCCAGCACTGTAAAGTCCTGGCTAAAGACGTAGACCAGTCGGCCGTTTACTTTCCCGTAGCCCGTTACGACCCCATCGCCCAAAATTTGCTGTTTTTCCAGGCCAAAGGCATGGGAACGATGCGTAACAAACTTGCCAATCTCTTCGAAGGTGCCTTCGTCCAACAACAAGGACAGCCGTTCCCGGGCGGTGAGCTTGCCCTTGGCGTGTTGTTTATCAATGCGGTTTTGGCCGCCTCCTAAGAGGGCTTCGGCATTTTTTTCGGCGAGTTTGTTAAAGGCTTCTTGTCTGTCCATAGGCGTGGGTAATGCTAATCTCAAAGGTAAACAGCCAGCCGTTCTCTCCCAAGTCTCTGAAACAGTTACGCCCCTTTTTCTCGCAAGAAAAAGGGGCGCTTATCTGATAGGGACATTTGCCTAGGCTACCTGACCACCACAACTGGAACCCGCGCCAGCTGTACAGCCGTAACAATGCTGATTGAGCAGGATATCGCGGCCTTCCAGCGCTTTGACATCCCAGTCCTTGATATGCTCTTTTCCAGGCGTAGCCACCTTCATTTCCAGCATCTGGTTAAAATCGCAGTCGTACATATAGCCATCCCAGCTAATGGAAATGGTGTTGCGACACATCACATTGCCAGCCGCCGTAGGATTGAAGGCATTGGCCAGTTCGGTCATATAATCGTCATAGTTTTCACTGCGCACCAGGTATTCCAGAAAGCGGCTGATGGGGAGGTTGGTAATGGCAAAAAGCTCGTTAAAGTCGATGTCGTAGCCATCCTTCAGCTTATGCTTAAACTGGGACTGCAGGGCCATTTGGTCGTCGGGCAGAAAAGCTCCGGAGGGATTATAGACCAAATTCAGGGTCAGGCCTGAGCCTGCTTTCCCATAACCCACTTCATTGAGCATACGCAGGGCCCGGATAGACTTTTCAAAGACGCCTTCTCCTCGCTGGGAATCGGTTCTTTTGGCGGAAAAATACGGCAGAGAGGAAACCACCTCTATCTTATGCTGCTTGAAGAATGCCGGCAGGTCGTGGTATTTCTTGTTGGCGACGATGATGGTCAGGTTGCAGCGCACGATGATGTGCTTGCCCAAAGCTGACAATTCCTCCACAAACCAGCGGAAATGCGGGTTCATCTCAGGCGCGCCTCCGGTCAGGTCCACGGTTTTGATGCTGGAATTGCGCAGGGCTTCCAGGCAGTATTCCATGGTCTCCCGGGTCATGATTTCCTTGCGATCCGGTCCCGCATCCACGTGGCAGTGCTTGCAGACCTGGTTACACATCTTGCCTACGTTGATCTGAAAGATGTCAATCTGGGTGGGTTTGAGGGGAAAAAGCCCCAGGTTTTCGAGGCGGTCTGAGAAAGGCGCAATGCCTACGCCAGCCGCATCGCTGAGGATTTCTATTTGCCGACTGGGCTTGGCCAGGTCGTGATTTCTCCTTGCTAATGATTTGGTGGACATAAATTCCTTGCTGTGAGTTACATCATAATCTCCTCGGCCCGGTTCATCATTTGAACCGCATTGACCAGGGTCGCTCCACTTTTGATGGCTGCGCCCACGTGTACCGCTTCCATCATCTCGCCTTCCTCTACGCCTTTTTTGATGCAAGTCTTTGTATAAGCATCAATGCAATAGGGACAGGCTACCACATGGGCTACGGACAGGGCAATCAGGGCTTTTTCACGAGCGGTAAGATTGCCTTCCTGAAAGACGGAGTTATAGTAATTAAAAAACTTTTCTCCATACTCCTCCTGCCACTCGGTAATATTGCCAAATTTGGCCAGGTCTGCTGGGTCAAAATAGGTCTTAGCCATGTCTTATTCACGTTTTGGGTAATCAATCATCCGGGTATACCTTACCCGGTCTTTTGAGTCCCTGAATATACACAAAGGAAAATTAGTGCCTCAGAGGCCTGAGCAATGTCAGGAGAGAGACAATCATGGGATGAAGTGTTTACTTAGAATGGGATCAGCCTTCATCTGTTAAAGATCTTGCCTTCCGGGCAATAGGCTCCAACAATCATGTCATCCCGGAATGGCCTCCGACTAACAGGAGGGGGACATATCCGGGATCTCCGAGTATGCAAACAAGATTATTGAGACCCCAGAATATGAATCTTGGGAATATTAACCCGGATAAATCTTTTCCCTTCTAGTAAAAAGCCTTTCCGAGAGTATGTGAGTATAGGTGAGTAAGGTAAATGGCCGCTATCCCTCAGCCAGGGCTTCCATGAGTTCGTCGCTCATTTCCATGTTGTGGAAAACGCTCTGCACGTCGTCATCGTCCTCGATCACGTCGATCAGTTTCATCACGGAACGGGCTTTTTCCACGTCCAGGGCCATGGTATTCTGCGGAATGCGGTCCAGGGAGCTTTCCGCTTCAATGTTCAGTTCCTCCAGCTTGGCGTTGAGGCTACCGTAGTCTTCGAAGGCACAGGTGGCGACAAAGTTTCCGTCGCTTTGCTCGATATCTTCCAGGCCTCCGTCAAGGAGTTCCATGGTAATTTCATCTTCATCCAGGCCTTCTACCGGGAAAATAAAGATCCCCTTTCGGTCGAACATATAGTCTACCGAGCCACTTTTGCCCAGGCTGCCATTGTATTTATTGAAGTAGGACCGGACATTGGCCACGGTCCGGTTATTGTTATCGGTCAGGGCTTCTACGAAGACCGCAATGCCGTTAGGGGCATATCCCTCGAAGGTAACTTCTTCGTAGCTGGTGCCATCCGCCCCGGAGCCCTTAGAAACCGCTCCATCAATCCGGTCCTTGGGCACGGAGGCCTTACGGGCGTTTTTGATGGCCATCCGCAGTCGAGGATTGGCGTCTGGATCAGGCCCACCTTCTTTGGTAGCCACCGCTACCTCCTTGATCAACTTGGTAAAAAGCTTGGCTCTTTTTGCATCCTGGGCGCCTTTGCGATGTTTGATGTTCGCCCATTTACTGTGACCTGCCATATATTTCTCGAACTTTTGGGATAAACCGGGGGACTTTCCCGGGGAAACAAAATTAACAAATTCTGGCTAAAAAAAGGAAGGGCAAGTCCAGATGAACCTGCCCGCCCGTATTTCATGTTTCAGCCGAAGCTGCCCTTTATTTGATCAGAGTCGCCTGGTCTTTACCCAGACGCGTCATGACATTCTCTCTGATTAGGCGGTAGAAGTGCTTGCGCCCTACCCCTTTCTCTTGTTTGATCAAGCCGACCTCTATCATGATCTTGATGTACTTCTTGGCAGTCGTACCCTTGATCTTCAAGGCTTCTTCCAGGTCCTGGGAGAAAAATCCGTCATGGGCAGTCTCCACCAGGAATTTGGGCATATCAAACACTACTTCGAAGATCGTCCCATTCTTGTATAGATCATAGAACATATAGCGGATGCCTTGCTCCAACTGTTTATTGTTGGTTTGCTGCATATCCAGGAAGAATCCCAAACGGTTCACTTCCTTAAAAGTGATATAAGAGCGGAGATTTCGGTAGGAAAAATCCAGGTGCTGAGCCGCCAAAGGAAGGTCTCCTTTGGATATGTCAATACACTTATTTAAGGTATTATTGCGAACCTGATTCGGGACATTTTTGAAATCATCCCACTCGGCAAGCATAAAGTTCAAGGGATTGTTTTTGCTCTCTACCGAACGCAGTAAGTTCTCTGCCAATCTCAAGGTGAGAGGATCTTCGTTCAATAAAGCCCCTATCCGCATCGCCTTTATTTCCTGGTATTGATACCCGAGGTATACCCTGATCTGGAAATGGGAAATCGGCTCAAAATTAATAAAGGCAGAACGGAACCGGTCTATTAGGTCTCGACCGAAGGCTTCGTGATGTTCTTCTATCAAGTCCAGCGCCTGCACGATCTGTTCAAAGACGCCTTCCAGCTTATCCACCATCCAGGAAACGCCTGGCTTACGAGATTCTATTAAAAAGGTCTTGTTACAGAGTTCAAATCCCCGGGTAATCAAATAAAATCCACCTTCCTCTATTTTGCGGTGGCCCAGTTTAAAAATGTCATTGATTTGATCATACCCTTTCTGACCCTGGTCCCGCTGTTGGAGGAGGTTGATATAAGCTGAAGCTGCCGATATGTAGGTCTGATAATCCTGGGATTTTTTGTAATACTGTACCACCTCTTTGGCATCCTTTTCAGGCAGGCCATTTCCGATGGCTACATTTTGCTGGGTGCGTAAGTGCCGGAGGCCCATTTCCCGGGCGAGGTCGCCGGATTGTTCAGCAATTTCACTGGCTTTCGTCAGATAAGCCTCTGCTTCTTTGACAAATGCCGCTTTCTCTACTTCGTCCTCCGTAATTTGGAACAGACTAATGTATTGCTGCGAAATCCCCTGGTAAAGACTACTGAGGAAAAATCCAGCCATTTGGTCGGCTTCCTTATAGACATAGGTTTCCAGTTCTTTGACCCGTTGGTGGCCCTGTTCTAATTGGACTACCTGATCATCGAAGTTTTGAAGATGGGCAGTCAGGCTAGCCGCATTTACCACATCTCTAAATTGTCGGTAAAGCCCTTGCACCAGAGGACTATTCGCTTCGGAACTCCCCTCTTCCAGGGTATCGACCAAATCTTCCACCTGCCGCGTAATCTCAGCTCCTTTTTCAGCCAAGACCATATGGGCTTGAAACAGGTAATTGATCAGATTCGTATCCCAGCTTCCTTCGGAAATGCTTTTATGCAACCAAAGTCTGGCTTTGCTTACCTGGGCATCATTTTCTTCGAAAAGATAGGTTACTGCCAACAAACGAGATATCTCCGGAACGAAAGATTCGTCAAAATCTCCCCAGGGCAAGGCGGAGACATGCGCTTCAAAGACTTCGATGGGCGCTTGCTTGATCATGCGCTCCAGGGCAGCTTTCAGCAACTGGATGTAAGCCTCCCAGGCGGAAAAGTTCACCTCAATTTGGTCGAGCCCTCTGATGGCGCCCAAGCGGTGTTTGAACAAATCCATTACCTGCTGAAATCCTTCAATGTCTCTTCTAAAGAAGGCATATAATAATGACTGTCTACCAATAAATAGGTAGTAGTCAACTGTTTCCTGGCTTTGTAAAGGAGCATTTTGCAGCTCCACGATGAGAAATTCCTCTAATTTTCTGTAATCAGTCACATTTCCTCGCCGGAGTAGATCCTTGAGAAAATTAGGGAAGGTTAGTTGATCACTTTTTGTGCTGAGCTCACATAAAAGCGATACGGGAAAAGCATTCTTGACCATAGTTACAGAGCATTAAAAACTAATCATAGTATAAAGTTAAATTAGGGGACCCTAGATAGGGCTGATTTAATACTGGATTCTTGGTGAGGGAAATGTGATTCACGGATAGGTGAAGCAGGAGGGGGGATATAGGCATATCGCCAGAGCGGAGAACCCTGTAGCCTGACCATGCAGTTGGGAAGCACATTTCTTTCCATCATTTCGCGTAAATACTCCATCCTCCGATGGGAAGGATGAAAATTACTATTAAGCGTATTGTGACTTTTAGTGCTGGTATCCCAAACAAAAAAGATCTTAAGATCTCTTATTCTGGTATTTTCTGCGAATTTACAGAAAACTGATAAAAGTCCCCAAACGAAACGCATTTTATTTCCAAAAACAATTATTTCAGATCAAGAAGCACTGTTTTGCCTGATCACCTTCATGCTTACATAGCCAAGCTTAAGGCCTTGAGAAGCGAGTTTCTATCCAAGATCAACCCCTCAAAAGTGTTAAGTAAGCTTAGCTACCAGTGTTTTTTCCCCTCTTTTGATGATTTCTGTCCAGCTAAAGATGTTGAAATCACTACTATAACTACCTTTCATCCTGGTAAAATGTTACGAATCCGGAAATATTTTTTTTGTCCCCAATGTTTCGCTCTGATTATCAGCAAAAAGGCGACCAAGATATAGTAGAAGGAATATATCGTTTACGAAAATTTGGAATGTCAGTGCTTTGTCAAAAGACGCAATCTGACTAATTTTCGAACTATGTTACCCTTTATGGTTCGAATCCCCCTGATCAGGGCGCAATATAGATGATAGAACCGCTTTGATGGAGATAAGCAAATTTTCCTTCATAGGTGTTGTGGGCAGGACCGAGCTTTACTTTGGCCATCCCACCGTGAAAATCTCCCGCCCAAACGAATTCATAGGAAGTTAGCATACTGCCAGAAGCGGAAATATACCCCCAAAGCTGGCCTTTGCGAACTGGTGCGAAACCGTCTTTGAAAGCACGGGCTTTATCATAAACCGGATTATGGATCATTTCGCCCAGGCGATTGATGTAGCCCCATTTCCCTCCTTTGACAGACAAAGATTCGTATTTGTCGGGATATAGAACCAGTTCTTGGGGTTGGCTGCCTATCAGGACCGGACATAAGCCATCCTGATAAGGGCCGATGTAGTCAAACTGAGCTTCGAACAAAAACTCGCCCGCAGTATCAATCAAGGTATATTTCAGTTCCTCTTTCAGCGGTACCTTTTCTCCCTTGAATTTATTCTTAGCGGTAGCTGTATTGTCAAAAAAGCTGGTCTCCACATGGTAAAAGGGGAGCCGCTCATTACCCAAGGTGTCCAGGACATGGGTTTGCAGGTCTTCATCCATCACCAGGACCATGCCTTCGGAAAAATTGACCGGATAGAGGTATTTAGGTTCAATGATGATATCGCCCCAATAATTTATATAGCCCCATTTGTTGTCCAGGTATACCGCCGCCAATCCGTTGGAAAAGCTACGAGCTGATTGAATGGGCCACTGTTTTTTGACCCCATCGACGACTTTAGAAGCGTAGTCTATATATACCGTATCTTTCTTTTTTTCGGGTAAATAAGCAATATAAATCCATCGGCCATCCTTATAAACCGGGGCCAGCTTCTCTGAAAAGATATATCCCTGATGCATCACGTTTCGGGAAAGCTCATTCAGATTGAAGGGGGCAGCTCCATTAGGAATGGGATCATATTTGGGGTTGATGATAAAATTACCATTCATATCAATGAAGCCCCACTTCCCATCGGTAGGGACGTCCCCTCTTACGGCGGTTCCTCCTACATTGACCCCGCCTATCATTTCGGAAAATGGCATGCCATACGCAAACTGGCAGGCAATCACCTGGTCCCCGTCATCATCAATGTAACCGTACAATCCGTTTTCCTGGATAGGCCAACGATGAATCTCTACCCCATTTCCGCCACCACAACCACTGAGAAGCCAGCCGGTAAGCAGGGTTAAAAAAAGACGTTGAAATGGAATGTTCGCGCTCATAACAGTCAAATGTAACCAAATATCCCTGATGCTCAAAGCACTGGAAGGGTCTTGTATGAAAGGATATTGCAGAAAAAATAAGGTTGGAAAAGGAGCAAGAATAGTTTTCACCATAATGGATATTCCACAATATTTACCTTATGCGAAAGTTCATTTTTGGCCTGTTTCTCCTCATCAATCTCCCCTATGCCATCGGACAGCGTTATCCGCTCCCTCAAGGGCCGGAACCTTTACCCGATCTGAACCTTCAGGATCAGGACGGTGTATCGGTGTCATTGGACTACCTGGAAGGAAAATATGTATATGTGTTGATCTGGAGCAGCTGGTCGGATGAAGCCATGGACTGCTTCCCTGCCCTCGCTTATCAAATAAAGCAATTCGCTGGTTTTCCAGTGGAGTTCGTCACCGTCAACGTAGACCAGGAAGCCAAACGCTGGAAGAAGACCTTACACAAACATAGCCTGGCCGGGACGCATTACTGGGCAGGGCCAGAGCAGAAAATTGTTGAGGAATTCAGCCTGCTGAAGTTCCCCCGGGCTATTCTGATAGACCCCCGGGGAAGCTTGATCATGGATCGGGCGCCTATGCCAGTCCGCCTGAGCAATCCTTTGAAGAAGCTGCTGGCCAAACCCGGCATTGCTTCCAGCACCAACTAATCCTGGTCCTACCCAAATACGGCGCGGAATACTTCCTCAAGTTTGCCCACTCCTACGACCTTGATACCTGGGAAATTCTGGGAAAGGTTACCGGCCTGACTTTTGGCAACAAACATCCGCTTGAACCCCAGCTTGGCGGCTTCGGCTATCCTGGGTTCCAGACGGGAAACGGCTCTCACTTCCCCGGAGAGGCCCACCTCCGCCGCGAAGACCGTATCCTTGGGAATCGGCAAATCATGGAGAGAAGAAATCACTGAACAAATCAACGAAAGGTCCAGAGCTGGATCTTCCACCTTTAGCCCTCCGGTGATATTGATAAACACGTCCTTCTCTCCCATCTTAAAGCCGCAGCGCTTTTCCAATACCGCCAACAGCATATTCAGCCGTCTAAGATCGAATCCGGTAGCACTACGTTGAGCCGTACCATAGGCCATGGGACTGGCCAGGGCCTGGGTTTCTATTAACAGAGGTCTCAGGCCTTCCATGGTCGCCGCTATACTGACCCCGGAAAAATCTTCCGCAGACTCTGAAAGGAATATTTCGGATGGATTGGCTACTTCCCGCAAGCCCTCGGAAATCATTTCATAGATGCCGATTTCCATGGTCGAACCGAAGCGGTTTTTGCTGGTTCGGATCATGCGATAGCTGTTGTGCCGATCTCCCTGAAAGGAAATCACCGTATCTACCATATGCTCCAATACCTTGGGACCAGCCAGGTTCCCCTCTTTGGTGATATGCCCAATCATAAAGACCGGCAGGTTCACTTCTTTGGCAAAGCGGATCAATTTGGCAGCGCTTTCCCGTACTTGAGATACGCTCCCAGGAGCAGATTCCAGCGCTTCAGTATAGATGGTTTGGATAGAATCTACCACCAGGATATCTGGTTTGATTTCCTCATAAAACTTCACCATTCGCTCCAAATGGGTTTCCGAAGCGATGTATAAGTTGGTATTTTGATGAGGAATACGCTCCGCCCGTAGCTTGATCTGTTGCTCACTTTCCTCCCCACTCACGTACAGCACTTTGGCCGGACTGAGTTGTAGGGCCAGTTGTAACAAAAGGGTGGACTTACCGATTCCGGGTTCCCCGCCGATCAGCACCACCGAACCTTCCACGATCCCGCCTCCCAGCACCCGGTTCATTTCTTCATCAGGCGTAACCAGCCTTTTTTCGGTTACCGCTTCTATTTGAGAAAGCGTTTTGGGATGACTGGCTTTGCTGGTCGCCACCGGGGCAATGCCCTTGCGATGCTTAGGTTGCTCGATCTCTTCTACCAGGGTTCCCCAGCTATCACAAGCCGAACAGCGGCCAGCCCACTTGAGATGGGTGGCACCACATTCCTGGCATACATACACGGATTTGGTTTTTGCCATAAGGTAAAATTACACACCTCACAGCAACAAAGAAAATGGTCTACAGCGCGATCACGATAGCCGAAATGCGGGCAGCTTCCGGTAAGTCTTTGGGCTGGATGAAGGCCTCTCCAGCAGCCAGACCTATTTGATTATTCGGATCATCCACCAGAAAGCTCAGTTGGGGCAGTTCTTTACGTTGGATTTGCAGCATCTCATATTGGGGAAGATCAAATTGGGCAAAAGAGATAATGGACCAAGCCGAATCTACCTCCTGTGCCAGCATTGCTTTTACCGGACTACCTACCGCTACCCCATCCGAGGTTTTGAACTCAGCGGCTTCTATGCGGATACGATTCACCAGACTGGCGTAGATCAGGCTATCATTGGTCAAATGTCCGTCAATAAAATTACCCTCAATCACCACCTGCCCGGAGGGAAAGGTCAAGGTGCGGACCAGGCGATCATAGCCCCCTTCATGCACGATTTCAGCATCTCCCTCGCTGCCACCACTTTCTGAGAAATCCAGTTCGGCCAGATACGTCCCCACTTGCACAAAAGAAAGGCCTGTTTGGCAAATTTGGCCGGGCTGCGTTAGGCATTTTGCTTCTACCATCCCGCTCGTATCAACGCTGTCCGGCAAGAATTCTTCTTCCATATCCGGCTGATCCTCTCCTTCCTTTTCTGCCTGATTTTCTCCACAAGCAACCCATAAGCCAAGGGCAAGGAGAATCCATATCCAGGATGATTTCATATTTCTGGGATTAAAAAAGGCGCAAGTAAACTTGCGCCTTAATTTATTCAATCCTGTGAGCTTTCCCTAGCTGACCGGGGTCTTTTGATAATGATTCGCAAAAATCTCCTTGAGTTCTGGAACTAAATCCAGTTTTTCCCAACTGAAGAAACTCACTTTCCTGGGCGCCAGGGTGCTGGTACGCACCACATTGCCATTGTCATGGGTTACCTTGACCGTTTCCACCATGACCTCTTCATCATAGGAAGTCCTTCCCATATGCCCATAAGCGGCAGTAACCGAGAAAATGGGATTCGTCAGTCCCAGGCGGGTTACAATGGCAGAAGGAGTGAAGGAGAAAGCCGCTTTTACTTTTTCGGCTATTTCGGCATCACTCAGGTTGACCTGAGAAGTCCCGTAGGTATTCACGTTGACAGAGACGGGCTCAGCCACTCCGATGGCATAGGCCAACTGCACCAAGACTTCTTCAGCTACCCCAGAGGCAACCAGGTTTTTGGCGATATGGCGGCTGGCATAGGCAGCGGAACGGTCCACTTTTGAAGCATCCTTGCCAGAGAAGGCGCCACCGCCGTGCGCGCCTTTGCCACCGTAAGTGTCTACGATGATTTTTCTGCCGGTCAGGCCCGTGTCTCCGTGAGGACCCCCAATCACAAACTTCCCGGTTGGGTTGACGTGAAAAATGGTATCCTTGAGCAGGTCCGCTGGAATGACGCGGGGCACCAGAATATTGATGACGTCCTCCCGAATCCTTGTTAGCATGGCTTCATCTGCTGCAGCCAGGGCTTCCGCGCTATCATTATCAGGCTGGATAAAGTCGTCATGCTGCGTGGAAACGACCACGGTATGCACCCGCAGGGGTTTACCCTCGTCGCTATATTCAATGGTTACCTGTGATTTCGAGTCAGGACGAAGGTAAGGCATCTTCTCCGCCTCATTCTTCCGAATATTGGCCAGTTCCTGCACCAGACGATGGGAAAAAGCCAGTGCCATCGGCATATACTCTTCCGTTTCGTTGGTCGCATAGCCAAACATCATACCCTGGTCTCCTGCGCCTTGCTCCTGGCCACTTTCCCGATCTACGCCGCGGGCAATATCAGCCGACTGCTCATGTAGCGCCGAAAGCACGGAACAAGAAGCCGCACTAAATTGATATTCGTCCGAAGTGTAGCCAATCCTTTCGATGGTATCACGCGCAACTTGCTGAAAATCAACCTGTGCAACGGTCGAAATTTCACCTGCCAGCACGACCTGTCCTGTCGTAACCAGGGTTTCACAAGCTACCCGGGAGGAAGGATCCTGCCTCAAAATAGCATCCAATACAGCATCACTGATTTGATCAGCTACTTTGTCTGGATGTCCCTCAGATACCGATTCGGAAGTGAATAAGTACGGCATGTCGTTAACGGTTTATTTTGAATGTGAGCGCAAATTTGCATTTCAGGTTCCCAAAATACAAACCCAATTGACGGGAAGGTGTTCATTTTCTGACATTTGACCATAGCTGGCAAACAATTGGCTTCTTTTCCCGCTTTTTTTATTAGAAAATCTTGTCACTTACGAAGAGTAAGGCATCATTTTGGTTTGGTAACAAGCAGGTTTGCGCTTGTACTACAGCAGAAAATAATTTACATTCGTTTTACCATTTCTTAACTCAGGGCTGCCATGCACCTCCCCACTGTAACAATCATCCTGTGCTTGCTGATGTATCTGCCTGTTTCTTCCTATGCGCAAGAGCAATGGCTGGCTTTCCACGATTCTCAGAAAGAAATGACCCTTACGATTAAAGGGCAAGGCCAGGGGCAGGGAGGCAATAAAGGACAGATGGGAGCCAGAGGAGTGGCCATTCCTGTCCTTCTGTATACCGAATCGGACGTGAAAGTGGAAGTGATCAACGCCCTGGGCCACCTGAAATTCTCCTCAGAAGCTCGCTACCCCGCTGGACATCGCGAAATTAAAGTGGGCATGAACAGCATGCGCCAAGGCCTTTATTTTATTCGGGTTACCACTTACTGGGACGAGCAGAGCAAAATCGTCATCCTCGAAAAAACGCCTGAAGGCTGATCCCCCTTCCTTTTCGAAAAATCAGCTAAATTTGCAGCCAGCGCGCACTCTACTCATGGCAGCAAGAAAAAAGACCCTTAAAAAGACAGAGTTCGAGTCCTTCGAAAACTGTTTTCCCAAAACCAGCCAAACCGCCAGTACCTGGGCTGCGTGGTTTCAAAATGATCATCCCCTGCATCTGGAGCTTGGGTGTGGCAAAGCTGAATTCAGCTATGCCCTGAGTAGCCTTTTCCCAGAAAAAAACTACGTTGGGGTAGACCTCAAACCGGATCGCCTCTGGAAGCCCGCTAAGGATGCCCTGGCCGAAGGCAGAAAGAACATTGCCCTGGTATGTGGCAATCTCCTCCACCTGGATCAGTACGTGGCAGAAAACGAGGCGGATGAAATCTGGATTACTTTCCCGGACCCTTTTCCCAAAAAGCGGCACATCAAGCACCGCATGGTCAACCCTCCTTTTCTGGCCCAATATCGCAAGGTGCTAGCCCCCGAAGGCTTTTTGCATTTCAAAACTGATAACCTGGAGCTTTTTCAATACACCCTGGAGGTATGGGCCCGACAACCCGGTCTTCACTTCCACGAAATCTGCTTTGACCTGCATGGGGAAAATGCGCTTCCAGATCATTACAAACTGCTGACCACCTACGAAAGGGCCTTTCTGGAAATGGGAAAAAAAATCAATTATACCTGCATCTCCTTTTCCTAGGGTGACTTTCAGAGCACATTTCGTCCTAATGGAAAATTTCATATTTTCAGGGAAATCGAAACATTTCACTCATGGGAATCCTAAACTCTATCAAAAAACTGTTCGGAAGCGCTGCTGATAAGGCCGAAGATATGGTCGAAAAAGTTGCAGACACCGTTGAAGATGTAGCCGAAGCGGCTTACGAAAAAGGTAAGGACGTGGCTGAGAACCTGGCTGACAAAGCCGACGACGCCTGGGACAAAACCAAGGAAGTAGCCGGAGAGGCTATGGAAAAAGGGAAAGAGCTTGCTAGTACGGCCGCTGATAAAGCGGATGCTGCCTGGGACAAAACCAAAGAAGTAGCAGGCGAAGCTGTGGAAAAAGGTAAAGAAATGGCCGGTGATGCCATGGAAAAAGGCAAAGAACTAGCCAGTGCTGCCGCCGACAAAGCGGATGAAGCCTGGGATAAAACCAAAGAGATGGCCAGCAATGTCATGGACAAGGCGGAAGAAGGAGCTGAGGAAGCTGCCGAAACGGTTGCGGATGCGGCTGATGCAGTAGAAGAGAAGGTAGAAGCTGCCGCAGATTCGGTGGCTGAAGCAGGAGCAGAAGTAGCAGAAGCTGCTGAAGAGGCCGCAGAGGAAGCTGCTGATGACCTGACCGACAAAGCCTAATACCTACCCCCTGATTGCTCATGGTCAAGAATAAAAGCCCGAATTCCTCCAGGAATTCAGGCTTTTTTTATGGGGTAAGGCGAGCAAAAAATCGTCTCTCGTGTTCGGGAAGGAGTTCGGGATGCAAAATAGAAATAATGTCCGCTAACACCCGATCAGGCTGAATCACCGCCGCCTCCCAATAATCGTTCCCACCTGCGGGATTGGAACGGCGATAGTTGTGGTAGACTTCCCCTGCCTGGAAGACGGGAAAATCAGAAAAACGGGGATTGAGCCCTGCCAATTCAGAAAGACGGGTCAGGGAAGAAGGACTGAGCCAAACCGTAGCCTGTAAGCCTTCCTGGTATACCACCTCAAAATCCAGGGGGATACTCCCTCCCTCTTGGGTATCCTCCCAGGCATAGGTGCCGCCTGCTTCCCGAAACAACTGTCCGATATAAGAATTTCCACCGGGGACGGCCCACTGGCCCTTGTAGGGCAATCCACTTAATATACGCGGCTTAGTTTGGGCGGCCCGCGCCTTTTCGGACAAGGTCAGATAGCGGGCAATCACCCCTTGCAGATAGGTTTCTCCCTCTTCAACTTTATCTACCAGGGCAGCCATCACCATCAGCCATTCCGCTCGCCCCAGCAAACTAGCTTCCAGCCATTCTGCATTGGGAAGCATCGGGATGCCTGCTGCGGCCAGGGGTTGCCATTCGCGGGGCGTAGCCTGCGGGAAGGCTGACACCATCACCAGCTGTGGTTGAAGCATCAACACCCGCTCCAGGTTCATCTGGTCTTCTCCGCCCACTTCCTGAATCTTCCCGGAGCTTACGCCTTGACGAAGGGTATCACTCCAGATATAATCCGCTTGAGAAATAGCGACAATGGCCTCTCTGGCCCCCAGCATCTCGGCCATGGCCGTATGGGTAGAAGACATCAGGGCCATCCGCTGGACCGGCGTTTGGATGTGAGGAAGGCCCTGCCACTGCGAAGGCACCGCTACTCCCTGGGGTACCAGGGCATAACTCAAGGTATCCTGATGAGCTTCGTAATGGCGCAGGAAGTGAAGCAGGGTAATGGAGTCTGCTTTTTCCAACAAAAACCCCTGGGCAAACTGGGGCTCATACAGCCATTCCTTTTGGGAGGAAGCTGGTTCTTGGGGCACCGGCTGACAGGCTGAGAAAAAGAAAACTGGCAGGAGTAACACTCCTGCCAGAAAAACCTTAGGTAAACATTCTTTTATAATATTCATCCGCCATGCGGTTGGAATCGAATTGGGGGACCACCTCCTTCATACTATTTTTGACAATCTTGACCCATTTCTTTGGATCTTCATAGTAGGTAGGGATGATTTCTGTGGTCAGCACCCGCATTAGGTGAAGATAGTCGTGGTCATCCTGTACTTCCGCAGACTGGGTGGCATCAGCTTCAGGAATAATGAAGCAATTGTGCCCATGATTAGCAAATTCAGGGATCCATCCATCATTTACGGAAAAGTTGACCGACCCGTTCATGGCAGCCGTCATGCCACTGGTTCCTGAGGCTTCCATGGGCCGACGAGGGGTATTGAGCCAAATATCTGAGCCCTTTTTCAAGGCCGCAGAGAGATCCATTTCATAGCCGGTAACCACCGCTGACATATGGCTCAGGCGGGTGAGTCCTACTAGCCGGTTAAATAAGTCTACCGCGTATTCGTCCTTGGGATAAGGCTTGCCCGCCCAGATTACCTGGATTGGTTGGGAGGCATGTCCCAGCAATTCATAAAAGCGGGTATGATCCCGCATGATCAGATCCGCCCTTTTGTAGGCCGCAAATCTCCGGGCCCACACGATGGTCAGATAATCTGGATTGAGGATTTTGCCGGTTTGCTCGGCCACGATCTCAAACAACTCTTCCTTCATTTCCCGCTTACGGGCCATCAGGGCTTTGTCATCATCTGCATCCAGGGCTTCCTTGATCTCCTTGTCCTGCCAGAAAGCCTGATTCTGAGCGTTGGTGATGCCAATGATTTCAGGCTTTTCAGGCACTTCAGCCCACATTTTTTCCGAAACCTCTGCATGGAGTTGAGAAACGCCATTGGCCCGCTTGGATAGCGCCAGGGCAGCTGGGGTATAGCCAAAGTTATCCTGGTGTTCGTGCTTGGTTATTTTGCGCACCGTATCCAGTTCCAGCCCAGAGAAAAAGCCCATTTTGTCCAGGAAATTGATATCTCTTTCCTCATTGCCCGCTTTGACCGGGGTGTGGGTCGTGAAGACTAATTTCTCTCGAACTTTTTCTACACTTTTTTCTTGCTGGTACAAATGAAAAGCCAGCGGAAGGGCGTGGGCCTCGTTCATGTGATAAACCTCAGCTCCTCCGAGGGCCTCTACCACCTTGGCTCCGCCTACCCCCAGGACGATACTTTGGGCAACCCGAGCCGCGGCATTGTTATCGTACAAAGATTGGGTAATGGTGCAGGAAAGGTAATCATTGAGGTTTTCCCGATCCGTGGTCAGCAGATACATTGGGACAGTATTGAAGACCTCAGGGGGGAGATAGAAGGCCTGAACCTGTACGTGGTGTCCATTGATTTCTACGGGAAAAATTAAATCCGTTTCCTGCAGGAAAGAATAGTAACGCTCCCGCTGCAAAACCTTCATATTGCTGTTGGCATCCCGGATCTGGTCATAATATCCCAGCTTCCATAACATGCCAATCCCAATCATATTTTGTTTGAGATCGTAGGCACTCTTCATATGTGAACCTGCCAGATAACCTAAGCCGCCCGAGTAGATTTTTAAGGCTGGATCAATGCCAAATTCCATGCTGAAGTAAGCTACGCGCTTATCATAGGCTTTTGGATACTTATAAGGGTGTTCCCACTTGCTGTTGGTTTTCATAAAGTTTTAGGTATGAAAATGGAAATGGTGAATTCATTCAGGGGTCGAAAATAGAAGCTTTACGGCAATTTTCCACCTCCCAGAAGAGAAGATCGTAACAAGGAGTTTCCAGTTTCGAATACTCAGAAAACAGAATCTATTTTTTCTCGTGACCTTTGGAACGGATTTTCGTCTATATAGCATAGTTGAGCGGCCAATCTTGGCCCCCTCAAAGGCAAAATGAAGAAAACTCCCCCCTTATGGTTATTTTGGGGGCCTTAATCTGGTATAATATCGTGTCAGGAAAAAATGCCATCATAGTAGGATCTCTTCACAAGATAGGAGCGGAATTTGCCAAAATGATCGCAGAGGATGGCATTAACATGATCCTTGTGGACTGGGAAAGTGGTAGGTTAGAGAAGCTGAAACGTGAGCTGACTGAGCAATACCACCATCTGACCATTAAAACCATCGTCGAGGATCTCGACAAACCCTTTACCTCCGATAATATCGAGGACGCCCTTTGGCTATATCAGTCGCTTGGCGCAGCGCCCCGCGAGTTTGACCTCATCGTCAACGTACTCAATTTTGATCAGCAGCTCGAGGACTCCCTGGATGACCCTTGGGATGAAACCAATGCCATGGCTGCTGAGCTGAATATTTTTAGCCTGATGTCCCTGAACAAAGTCTTGAGCAAATCTTTGGTCAGAGGTAAATCCGGGGAAATCCTCAACATTATTTCCGGGCGGCCCAGTGATTCCAACTGGCAGCAACAAATGTATCAGGAAACCAAAGGCCTGCTCATGGAGTTTTCAGACCGTTTCAATCAAAAACTCCAACCACATGCGGTGACGGTGCATGCCCTGTCGTATTCTGATGCAGAAATCATCTTTCAGTCTCCTGATGTAATTGCGCCTGAGCCTAGTCAGGCAAATGGCTCCCACGCGATGACCTATGTGCATTCCCTGCTTTCGCAGATGCACGGCTAATTCTCCCCTTTTTTTAGTACCCAAGGGATGGAGGCTTCCTAAGCGCCATCCATACAAGAATATTGACCGATCAGTGCAAAAATAAACTCATGTAATATTTTTTGCATAAATTGTACTCAAATCAGAAACAATATTCACTCCCGTTCTGCCCTGAGGCTCCGTACGCCTTTTCTCCCTTCAGGCAGGATGTAAGAGGATCAACATTCTGTACCGGAAACCAACCCAAATCCATCAGTAATTCTAACGGTTTCCGAAAAATGAAAAATTGGGATATGTTCCAACAAGCTGAGCCCCTGTTACTCAGCATTGAAGAGCGCTACAACCGACTGGTTGAATTTGAAAAAGCGCACGACCGCACCCTCCATAGCCACATCACCAAAGACCAGCTTAACCAGGCCCGTGAGTCCCTCCTTGAGAGTATTCGAGGAGAAATGGATAAGGTAGAAGGAAAAATTTACTACTGGTTATACCCTTTTTATTCAGGTGATTTTCTCCAACTCGTGGCCGCCCTTGGCTCCGCTGGAGCGATGGAAAAGCAAAAAGATGATGAAGAGTCGCGCAATGCTTTTTATCGTTTTTTCAAGACCGTACCCCTGCAGGAACGCCTCGGACTAGGGAAAAAACTGAACAATCCCGAACTCACGGAGCAAGCAGAACGCATCCAGTCAAAAATCCAGGCCAAAAAGAAAAACATCCGGCATTTCCTCAATAAGCACCACGCAAATTAATCGGTCCTCAACGGATCAGAAACCTCCTGCTACTGAGAACCCAGCCACCAGATTCCCTTTGAAGGGAATCATACTGAAAAAGCGAAGGCGCATGCGCCTTCGCTTTGTTTTTCTCGTGCTGCCATCCAGACCTAGTTGGCGTTACCAATCAGGTATTTGAACTGCATGCAGCGATCCTTGCGCCAGCGCAATTTAGTGATCACCACTTCTCCATTCCTTTTCACCGCTTCCGCGTAGAATTCTACGGCTCCATCTCCTCCCATCCGGGCATTGCGGTAATACACCCCGGCTTTTCCCCAGAGGCGCAGGGTTTTGCCCACGGTCTGGTTCTTGGTGATGGTCATTTTGTTGCGATAAGAATGCGCACAGTCATTACAGGCGCAGCCTTTGGTAGGATAGACCTTTTGTAGATGCGTCTCAAAGGCCTCATCCAGTGCTTGTTTCACCTGGGCGGCTGAAGATTGAGCCATGAGGGGGGAGGAAAGGGCGAGCAAGCACATGAGCACGAAGGAGGTCGAAATAATTCGTTTCATGATTTTATCAACTAAGTTTCTACTTCAGTAAACTAATTTCCAAAGCCGAATATTACCCTCCATACCCAACAAGCAGGCCAGAAAGAACAGATTTTCGCAACTGATCAGGCGATGTTGCTTCACCGCGTAATTCATTAAGAAAACTAACCCAGAATGCTTATATTCGTATACACGGTAAAACAGCGAGAAGATATGGAGAAAAAAGAGTTTGCAAGGAGTCCGCAGTTTCCCAAAGCCATTCAAATTCCTATCGCCTGGGAGGGGGAAGATAATCCCCCCGAATTGCCGGAGCTTCCTGCACCTATGGAGATTGGACTGGCCGCTGCGACCAACGCAATCATGGGGGGCCTCAATGGCATGATTAGAGAAGGCGCCAGAAGCCTTGAAGAATACCAAAACGGAAACATAGACCAAAAACAATATACCTACCGCATCGTCACCAAAGGTTCTCAGGCCGCCGTTACCACCGGGGCCAAGACCGTATTGGCGATGGGCCTGAAAGAAGGGGCCAAAGCGGTGGCTAAACGGATGGGCTCAGACAGCCTCAAGCGATTTGTCCGCGGAGGCGCCATGACCTCGATCTGCTTTGGCATCGTGGACCAGGGCACGGCTACCTACCAATGGAGCCAGGGAGCCCTGACGGATGCTGGATACAAAGTCAAAACTTCAGAAAATGTAGGCGGTACCGGAGGCGCTATCGGAGGAGCCGCCATTGGCGCCATGATAGGCTCGGTCGTACCTGGATTGGGTACAGGAGCAGGCTTCCTGGTAGGGAGCATGATGGGTATGCTAGGTGCCGCAGGAGGCGCTGCCATGGGTAAATCCCTGGGCGAAACCTGGTTTCCTGAAGAAACAAAAGAAGAAACGCCGCCCGGTGAAGAAGAAAAGCCGACGGAGTAATAAAATATCCCCAAAAAACCTCTTCTTTGCGAAGAGGTTTTTTTGAATCCCATTTACATGAACCCTGGCGAGAGAGGGTGGCTAAAAAAGTACGTTAGCTTCCTCCGCAAACAGTTACGCGAAAGGCCCGAATCCTGGCCCACCCGCTTCAACGAAGAGGATGACCCTTACGCGTTCCTGTATGAGGTCTTGCAGCCCACAGGCTTGATGTACGGCCTGGCCGTCCAGGCCATCAATGAAGCCCATCGCAAACAGGATGAGTGGAGTGAGAAAGAAAAAATCAAGGTCCTCTTCGCTGAGGCATTCCTTTTTGTCGGTCTCTACTTTTATCATCATCCTTCCGAAGAACTCAATAAATCCGTCCCCAAAGTCCTGGCAGATGTGCGGGATTTTTATGCCCAGCATCCGGTCCTCATCTCCCGTCCGGAAAAAACCCCTTTCGGACGCCGAAAAGAAAAATTAGATCAATTGGAATATGCCCTGGATCGCAGGGTCCTGCTCCGTTATGACTGGCGCACCTTCTGGAGTAATTTTTTCCATAACAGCCTCCTTTTCTACGACCTCATCTTTTTTGTGTCCTGGATGGAAGAAAAAGCCGACTGGGCGCACGAAGACATGCTCAAGCGCCGGGCAGATCTCCGTTTTGAAATCGTGATGCTGATTGCTGCCGCTGCCCACGCGGACCAACCTGTCCACCCAGAGGAGAAAACCATTTTCCGCTTTTTCCTTCAGTCTTCCAACCTTCCTTCTGCCATGAGAAAAAAGGCGGAAGTAGCTTTTCGCAAGGGCATCAAGCTGGAGGATCTGGGATGGGAAAGCCTGGAAAACCGGGCCTTGAAAAAATATTTCCTGGAGTTGGCCATCATGACTACCTGGGCTAACAAAAAAATCAGCGAAAAGGAGAAAATCTTCCTGCGCAAACTTTCGCACCAACTTGATTTACAGGACCACGACCTCGCAGACAGCATGCAGGCCGTCCAGCAATTCATCATGCAGTATTATGATCAGGTGCATTTTCTCCAAAAGGGGCAGGAGTATCGCATGGTCAGTGATCAGTTCCTAAGACGGATGCGCCGCATGGTGAAAAGCAATCAGCGGCTCATTGAAGTTGAGATTCAGCAGAGTAAAGAGCTGGTAGGCCTCCTCCGTAGATATTCCATTGAGGAATTAAGTCCGGCAGAAATGGAAAAAATGCGAACCCAACTGGTAGATGTCTTGAAAGCCATCCCGGCTTTTGCTTTTCTGCTGCTTCCAGGGAGTTTTCTGACCCTGCCCATTCTCCTCCGCATCATTCCCAAGCATTTGTGGATGCCCTCGGCCTACCTGGCCGAAGAAGAAGAGTAGGCCTAATTTACCTTCATCTTGTCCATCATTTCCGCGGCTAGTTTCTGTCGGTCAAAATGCGCCAGCGCCAACTGTCGAGCCCTTGTGCCCATCTCAGCGCAGCGCCGCTCATCCTGGCTCAGCTCATAAATGGCCTGCCCGAAAGCCTGTATATCCCCCTGGGGGACCGCCAGCCCACAGTCATGACTACGCAGATAGCCTGCCTGCCAGCCTCCATAATTCAGGATCACCGGCAGACCGGCGGCCAGGTATTCGTAGAATTTGGTGGCACTGTTGGTTTGCAGGACCGGAAAAGGAGCGAAGCAGGAAATGCCAATCTGAGCCCCTGCCAAATGCGCGGGAATCGCCTCTTTTGACACCGCAGGTAAAAACTTAAGCTGCTGCAGCTGCTTTTCCTGGGCCAAGGCTTTCAGTAGCGCTTCTTCATTACCGCTGCCTACCAAATCACAGCTTATTTCCTGTCCATAGGTATCTCGCACCCAAGCCAGGGCTTCGATCAATTGGCTCAGCCCATTGGCCAGGCCAAAGGTTCCGGTATAGATCAGCTTGCGGGTTGGGGTCTTCGCATGCCTAGGAAAACGGGCTGGATCTACCCCATTATAGGAAACATATATTTGCTTAGGCGCTACCCCACGCGCTTCGACTTGCCGAGCCATGTCGTCGGAGAAGGGAAAAATACCTGAGGCACGGCGATAGACTGCATCAGTTTTGCGGTGCAACCAATTCCGCAACCAGCCGGGTCGAATCAGGCCCATGCCTATGGGTACTTCCGGCCACACATCCCCCAATTCGAGGAAGAGGGGCTTGCCCAGGTATTCTGCCAGCCTTTTACCAGCCCAAATCACGCTGAGGGGGGCAGAATAGGCCAGGATGGTGTCGATTGAGGGAAATCGCTTCCTGTATCGCCAAAGCTGGCGATAGAAGCGCCAGAAGGCCCAGACCCGTCTGGGAAAAGAATATTGGTGTTGGTAATCTCCTGCAAAAATGATCAGCCCTACCCCATCCTTGGTTTTGTGCAAGGGAAAGGATTCTCTGCGCCAGGGATGATCTGGCGGCAAACAACTGGCTGAAGTAACGATGGTGATGTGATGGCCCAGAGCAGTCCATCGCTGGACCAGGTCCCAGCTACGGCCATTGCCAGCCTGACCGGGAAGGATGAGCATCTGTTGCAGATAGAGCAGCCGCATCAATTGGCCTGCGCCTGCAAAACCTCTCTTTCACGCGCATCTCTACTGGCCCTTTCCTCTCTCATTTGCTCCCTTTGCTGTATGAGGTCCTTCATTTTACCAATCCGGGTGCCCCGACGATACAAGACTGTAAAGAGGGCAAAAACAGAGACCGGATAAATGCCAAATAAAATGGAATAAAAGGAGGTCCACTCAGGGATCAATCGGAAAGCGAAAATGGCCAGGAATCCGGAGATCAAGGAGACCATACCGAGCGTCAAAGGTACCCAGGGTTCGGGAATGCCTACCCGGGCGAGGTTATGGGTCAGGTGATCTTTCCCCCCGACGAAAGGAGAGCTGCCCCGCGAAATTCTGGCGATGGTAACAAAAGTGGTATCCATAATGGGGACCAAAAAGACCATGAGGGGGATCAACGCACGACGAACGTGAGAAATATTATCGGGGCTGCTTTTGGTATTCCAGAAATAAATAATGCCCATGAAGGCCACCACCATGCCAATGAACATGCTGCCGGTATCTCCCATATATATTTTGGCAGGCTTCCAGTTCCAGAACAAAAAGCCCACGAATCCACCCAAAATTGCGATCATGACATAAAACATGCTGGGTACGCCCTCTGCGATGGTGATCAACATGGCCATGCTCACCACCAAAATGGTCGTCGCAATGGAGGTGGTTACCCCATCCATATTGTCCAGCATATTCAAACTATTCATCATGCCCACTACCCAAAAGATGGTCAGGCCGTAATCGAGCCACCACAATTCCGCCATCCAAAGAGAGAAAAAGGAAATATGGACCCCATAAAAAATCAGGATCGCTCCACAACCGATCTGACCGAGGAACTTCAGGCCAGGATGGGTACCATAGGCGTCATCGGCAAAGCCTACCAGAAAGGCCAGGGTTGCCGAAAGAAACAAAGCCGTCATTTGTCCCGCGAAAGGGGCCACAAAGGGACGCACCGTCATCAGTACAACCACCCCAACCAGGAAGGTCATATAGAATGAAATTCCGCCTGTGGTAGGTTTAGTGGTACTGCTCCAACGCACCAGATCCTTCTGATCTTGTCGGCTTTGCACGCCGAAGTTGTAGGAGAATTTTAATAAAATGCGGTTCAGAAGATAGGAAAATCCGACGGTTCCCAGCAGGAAAAGCACGGTCTTCATATGGGTTTGTTTTCCTTAAAACTAACAGATTCGACCAGTCAGAAAAATTGACCATCCGTGCATGAAGTTAGATTTCCATCTATACTTGACAGCAAATGGGCAGGCGTGAGACTGGAGGTAAATGGCTTGGTAAATGTAAAGAGAACGAAGGCAGGGCGTTTCCGTCAAATATACAATCAGAAGGCTGATTTCCCTACCTCAGAACAGCGCCCTGATTTGGACACGTCCCGTATGTATAACCGGGTTCTTCTGAGAAGCCCTACCGTCATATGTAAGACTTAGCTCAAGGTTGTCCAGGATGAAATAGGTCGCAAAGACCTGCCAGATGGCATTCATCCCGGGTTCCAGCCCTTCCCGCAACTCGTAGGTAGCAGAGAAGCCAGGATCACCCGTTTGTTGCAAACTTACCAATTCTAATTTTGTCCAAATGTTATTTCTTCCCTTTAAATTGAGTTTGGCATCTACGATGGCTTTGTGCATATGGACCTGCGCCATGTTTTCCGGGGCATCTCCTTCATTGCGTTTGAGTTTATAGGTATAGCCGACCGATAAGCGGGCCTTGCGGCTAAACTGCGCATTGAAGCGCGGGAAACTTTCCCAATACCAGATATCCAGGTTCCTACTGGGGAAAGCGGGTGCCAGCGTAGTTTTTTCGCCTATCCGGTTTTCCCATTCCAGGCTCCGTTTTTCGGAAAGATTGAGCCGAAAAGTAGAGCGCCCAAAGCGTAGACGCCGGAATTCATCTCCGGTGCTAAGAAAGAGTTTTACCTGATTGTCGAGGTAAGAAAAACGGATATCCCCGACCGGGCTGTTTTGGAAAAAAGTCAGGTCCTGCCGGAAGCGATAGGCAGCATCCAGCAAGGTCGAATCCGAAAAAGGGTCCACCACATTGAGAAAATAGCCTCCCAGGCTCTGGTCCCGCACCTTATTTTGGCGGATTTGCAGATAGGTCACCAGGCGGGTCCGCTGGAGCCACTCTTTTAAGCTTCCCTGCCGGGCCTCAATCACCTGGCGGAAATTCCAGGTCATATTGGCGGTAAGGCTGAGGCGGCTGGAAGGAAACAACTCACGAGTAGGCACTTCCACCCGAATAAAATCTGCCACCAGAGGATTGGTGGCAAGCTGAAACTCTTCTATATCCTGAATCCCATCCTGATTAAAAAGTGAATCCAGCCAGACATACTGGCCCTGACCAGGATTGACCTGGATATAGCGAATTTCTCGCTGGGCGACCTGCTCTGAGCTTACCTCATAAACGGCATTGGCCTGGACGAGGCGATTCCGGGGCTTGATCCGCCCCTCCCATTTGGTATTGAGCACCCGGGAATCTTGTAAGCCGGTCTGATAAAAAAGCGTATCTCGTACATTAAGCAACCGATAGGCCGTGATCTGCTGGAAGGAAATGGCACGATTGGGTCGTAAAGCCGTGCGCAGGTAATAGGTCTGAGCCAGGGATTTGTCGCGCATAGCCCCCTCCAGATACGCCCGGTCCCGCCGGATATTCCAGGAGAGGTCCATTTCCCAGCTTTTGGTATTGACGGTGCGGAGATAGGGCTTCAGGTCATAAAAGGCCAGCGTTCCGTCAACCCTCTGGCCCGCCTTTTCTTCCTCTTTTTGTTCCATCCACAGGACATTGCCCAGCCGCAGCTTTTTGCCCAAAGGGAGAAACAGATCCCCTTCCTGCCTCAGCCAGTTGGCTTTTCTCCCCAGGGTATCATCCTGGTTTTCAATGCGAGTAAGGGTATAGGTGCCTTGCAGAAATCGCGGGATGTAGGAATCCAGACTTAGCACCTGTCGGTTGGCCGTGCGACCGGGCCCGGTTTGCCGCAGACCGGTTTCCACGCGCATCCGCCACAGCCTGCTCCGCTCCAGTTGCCAGTTACCCTGAAGGATTTGCTCATCTAATCGCTCTTCCGTCTGCGGCAGATTCCAGATTCGGTCGTATTCTGCCTGGTATAATCGATCCAGGTTTTGGTACTTCTGCCCGATAAACTGATGGCTCATACTCCCCGCCAGCGAAAGCGAATCCCCCAACTTCACTTGCTCAAAAGACAAAGCCGTACGGGTGGCGATATCTTCATTGTCCCCATCTCCCACGGGCGAAAGCCGGTTTTGGTCCTCCGAACTTACCGCGGTTTCATGGGTGATCTTCCATTTATCACTGATCTTCAATTGGGCCGACAGCTCTGCTACTTGAAGCAACTGTGGCAATACCCAGGTGCGTACAGGTGCAAAATCTCCGGTAAGACTTCCGCTAATATCCGGCGCCACCCACTCAAATACATTGTCATTGATGCCGGCCCGACTTTGCACATAGGATCCCATGCCCTGCCCAACAAAGGTGAAGACCACCCCATAAATAGCTCTAAGGCTGTCCTTGGAATAGACATAGTAGGTGATGGTCTGCCCATTGATCAGGGTGTCGCGCTGCTCGTAGCGGGGCAGGTCTGCATCATAGCCTAACTGACTCACGCCCGAGGTAGTGGCCAGCCCTTGCAAATCCCCAATCCGGCTCAGGCTGTCCCGCGCTTGTTCGAAGGCTTCTGCATCATCAAAGGGGGCATTGGGATTGTCGGCATCCCGTGAGTAGGCAAATTTCAGCCGAAGACGGTCGTCCCAAAAAGACTGGGAAAGATCTGCCACCACCAGGGAACGGGTGAAATAGCGGTCATTGTATTCAAAGTCCACCACAATCCGGGTGATATTGGTGATCACATGCCGGGCGGTAAAGGTAATTTCGGCTGTATTATAATCTATGACATAGTCCAGGTTTTCTCCCCTTTGCATCAGCTTTCCGTTCAGGTAGACCCGCTCACGGCCCGCCAGCACGATGAAAAAGCGCTCCCCATTTTTTCCCGTCAACCGATAGGGACCGGAAATCCCTTCCTGTCCGGCCAGGGTATTGGTATGAAATTTTCCCTTGGCTACGGCTCCACTGATCCGGGCCTGAGTTTCTGGCTGTCGCACTTCGAACTGCAAGCCCTGTACGTTGCGATACAGTCGGGCAAA